>CASFNR010000001.1 GCA_949296115.1 uncultured Eubacteriales bacterium
ACCTGCTACTACTCTATCACTGGAGGTTCTTTTTTTCTACGCATAAGTATAACTTTTTCCGCCTCACCCGCATAGCGGGTGGTAGTCTTTCTACGAAATCCAAAAGCCGACCGCAAATTCTGCGGTCGGTTTTTTCTGCCCGCCGGGGATATCCCGGCGGGCTTGCACATAGTCTTTCCCAGGAGTGATGCAAATGATGTGCGCATGGAACGCGCTGCTGGGAATTCTGCCCCAGAAGCTGAGAAGGGAAGTGGACAGCCAGGGAAGAGATTCCCTTCAGGAGCTCCGGCTCCGGCTTCATGCTCCGCCGGAGCTTGTCCTGGGGACAGGCAGCCGGTGGCTGAATGGGGATGTATCCCAGGAGGATTTGTCTTTTATTGTCAATACCGCCAGCCGGTATTCTCCCTGGACTGCGCAAACGATGTCTCAGGGGTTTCTGACTGCGGAGGGAGGGCATCGGATTGGTGTCTGCGGACAAGTGGTTTGTCAGCAGGGAGAGGTGACCGGGATTCGTGAAATCCAATCCTTGTGCATCCGGGTTGCCCGGGATTACCCGGAAATGGGAAAGCAGCTGGACGGGCTGGATGCGTCTGCACTGATTATCGGAGCACCTGGGTGGGGGAAAACCACACTGCTTCGATGTCTGATCCGCAGTTATTCTCAGCGGATGGCAGTGGGGGTTGTGGATGAGAGAAGCGAGTTGTTTCCACCGGCGTTTTCCCGAGGAAAGAGGACCGACATATTGACCGGGTGTCCCAAAGCGGCCGGAATTGAGCGCCTGCTTCGAACCATGGGGCCTGGATGCATTGCGGTGGATGAAATAACCGCTGATGTGGACTGCCATGCGTTGGCGGCTGCGGCAAACTGCGGCGTTAAACTCTTGGCAACCGCCCATGCCGGATCAAAGGAAGATTTTTGTGCCAGACCTGTTTACCGGGAGCTGATTGCCCAGGGCGTGTTTCAAAGGCTGATTGTGCTCCGGCCAGACAGATCTTATCATGTGGAGAGGATGGCGTGATGAGCTGCAAATGGATTGGCGCGATTTTCATTGTGGCAGGCTGCGGGGGGTTCGGATTTTCCGTCGCTGCGAATTACCGGCAGGAGGAGCGGCGGCTGCGGGAACTGATTCGTGCCCTGCAGTTGATGCAATGTGAACTGCAATATCGTTTGACGCCGCTGCCGGAATTGTGCCGCCTGGCCGGGCAGGCGTCCGGGGGGATCATCAAGGAGGTGCTGATGGGCCTGGCGGCGGAACTGGAGTGGCAGACGGAGCCGGATGCGGCAAGCTGCATGGATGCAGTCCTGAAGCGTACGCAGACCCTGTCTGCCAGGAGCCGCAGACTGCTGCACCAATTGGGAAAGACGCTGGGACGCTTTGACCTGGAAGGACAGCTGCAGGGATTGCAAGCGACCTGCTCGGCCTGCATCGCAGCCAGCAACAGTCTGCGGGAGGACCGAACGGTGCGGCTGCGAAGCTATCAGACCTTGGGATTGTGCGCCGGGGCGGCGCTGGCAATTTTATTTTTATGAATATGGAAATTGATTTGATTTTTAAGATCGCAGCAATCGGCATCATTGTGTCCATTCTGAATCAAGTTCTATCCCGTTCCGGTCGGGAGGAACAGGCAACCATGACCAGCCTTGCGGGATTGGTGGTTGTACTGATGATTCTTGCACAGAAAATTGCCGAGCTGTTTGATCTGGTTAAGACACTTTTTCAATTTTGATGGATTTGTTTTGGAAAGCCTCGGCTGCCGGGCTGATTGCCACGGTTTTGGTGATGACCCTTGGGAAACGGGACATATCACTGGCACTGATGATGGCGGCATGCTGTATGATTGCCGCTGTGGGAATAACCTACCTGGAACCGGTTATGGACTTGCTCCGGCAGTTGGAAGAAATGATACAGATGGAGCAGGGACTGCTGAGTGTTTTGCTGAAGGCGGCAGGAATTGGTGCGGTGGCGGAAATCAGCAGCATCATCTGCACCGATGGGGGAGCCGGCTCCCTTGGGAAAACGCTGCAGTTTCTTGGATCAGCGGCGATTCTCTGCCTGTCCGTTCCGCTGTTTCAGTCCCTGCTTAGCCTGATACAGGAGATTTTAGGACAAGTATGAAAACTTTCGTAGTGATACTCCTTTTCTTTACTCTGGCACTGCCTGCATCAGCCCTATCCCTGGAAGCGCCCACAGTACCGGAATCTGCGCAGGAACAAATGCCGGAGGATACCCAATCCTTTTCAGATGGCATTCAAGAGGTCCTGAAAAAAGCGCTGATGACCATCCGGCCGGACCTGAAAGAGGCCTGTACCGTAAGCCTATCCGTGGTGGCCTCGGTGATGCTGGTCTCCATTCTGCAAACATTTCCCGGGAGCGTGCGGACAACATTGAACCTGGCAGGGACTGCGGTTATCTCCTCGGTGCTTCTGCTGAATACAAATTCCATGATCCGGTTGGGCTCGGAGACAGTCCGGCAGCTCAGCGACTACGGGAAACTGCTCTATCCGGTAATGACAGCCGCCGTGGCCGCGCAGGGAGGTGTCAGTTCTTCTGCGGCGCTTTATACCGGAACCGCAGTTTTTGACGCCGTCCTGGGGAGCCTGATTTTGAAAATTCTGGTGCCGGCGGTATACCTGTTTCTGGCGCTGGGCGCCGCCCACAGTGCGGTTGGGGAGGATATGCTGAAGAAAATGCGTGACCTGATAAAGTCTGCCGTAAGCTGGTGCCTGAAAACGCTGCTCATCGTTTTTACAACCTACATGAGCATTACCGGGGTTGTAAGCGGAACCACGGATGCGGCGGCGCTGAAGGCAACACGGGTCACCATTTCGTCCGTTGTCCCGGTGGTGGGCGGAATTTTGTCAGACGCATCCGAGGCGGTTCTGATCAGCGCCGGCGTGATGAAAAATGCGGCTGGAATATATGGGATTCTGGCTGTTTTGGCTCTTTTTTTAGAGCCGTTTCTGCGTATTGGCACGCACTACCTGATTCTGAAGGCCACAGCGGCGATCTGCTCCATTTTTGGAGGGCAGGGCACAACCGGGATGATTGAGGATTTCTCCACCGCCATGGGCATGCTTCTGGGCATGACGGGGGCAATGTGCCTTCTGGTTCTGATCAGCACCGTTTGCTTTATGAAGGGGGTGGGATAATGGGCGGGCTGCGGGAATATCTGCTTTCCGTGGTGGCAGGGGCGTTTATCTGCGGAATTCTCTCCGGCCTGTTTCCAGAGGGTACAACCCGGAAACTTCTGCGGCTGCTGTGCGGCGGTTTTCTTACGATTGTGGTGCTGCATCCTCTGCTCGGATTTAACCCCGATTTCCTGACGGATGCCCTGCGTGCCCTGGAGTCGGATGGAAGCGCCTTCTGCACACAGGGGGAAGAAATGGCGGACCAGTCGCTGCGGGAACTCATAAAGCAGGAAACCCAAGCATATATCTTGGACAAAGCCGCTGAACTGAACGCACAGGTTCAGCCAGAGGTCATACTCAGCCCGGGAAGTCCCCCAATTCCGGAATCCGTTGTCCTATCCGGTGCGGTGTCCCCCTACGCCAAAAGGCAGCTGGAGGATCTGATGGAATCGGAGCTGGGGATTGCAAAGGAGAATCAGACATGGACTGGATAAGCTTGAAACAAAAAGTGTCCGAGTTTACAAAAAAATATCGGTACGTCTGTCTGGTGGTGCTGGCTGGAATGGTTCTGATGCTTCTTCCGGAATCCGAATCCGTGGAAAAGCCTCAGACACAAAGTACGGCAGAAGCAACCAAGGAGGACTTGCAGGAATCCCTTTCACAAATACTCAGTAAGATCTCTGGCGCAGGCAAAGTGGAGGTTCTACTTACAAAAGCAGAAGAGGAACGGATCGTATTTCAGACAGACCAGGACATAACCACAACCGACACTTCTGATGAACAGCATTCCGATACTGTTCTTGTGTCTGAAGGGAGCCAAAAAGAATCCGGACTGATACAGCAGGTGATACCGCCAGTATACCGGGGGGCGGTTGTGGTATGCCAGGGGGCGGATAACGCCAATATAACGCTTTCAATTGTGAAAGCGGTGATGAGCGCTACCGGTTTGCGCTCTGACTGCATTACGGTGTTGAAAATGAAATGAATGGAGGCTCTTTTATGAAAATCTGGAAAAAGAATCTGGTGGCGGCTGCCGTTCTGGTGACCGTATGCGCAGGAATTTACGTCAATTGGCTGTACACAGAGCAGAATGCCGCAGCAAGCCTGGTTGACACGCTGGATGCGGAGAAGGTGATGTCGGAAGACAGCCTGGTTTTGTCGGAGGATATGGCGGCGCTTGCGGCTGGGGAGGATGTGCAGACTACCGCCTCGGATTATTTTGCGGCAGTTCGACTGTCCAGGCAGCAGGCAAGAGACAGCGCAGTCAATCTGCTCCAGGAAGCAATGGCCTACAGTGATGGAACAAGCACCAAGGAGGTAGAGTCAGCCGTTGCGTTGGAGGACATTGTCCAGACGGCTCTGAGCGAGGCCCAGATTGAGAGCTTGGTGATTGCGAAAGGATATGCAGATTGCGTGGCCTATATGTCCTCCGAAGGCATCTCTGTTGCTGTTGCGGCCCCGGAAGGAGGACTGCAGGATGCAGATGTGGCGGTCATTGCAGACATTGTGATGGCCCAGTCCGACTACAGCCTTGACGATATCCGTGTTGTGGAAGTACAGTAATATCCTGTCAAACCCGCCAGTTTTTATGGCGGGTTCTCTTTTTTCGCCAATCGTCCTGTTTCGCTGGAATCTTTTCCTTGTATTTTCCGGAAACTGTGGTATAATAAACAAAATTATACCGTGGCATTTGCCACGTTCAGCATTGAGGAGGTTCGCTTATGGCAGAGTATAAGCAGTACATTACCCAACAGCAGGAAAACGGGACCGTTATGATCTCCGAGGACGTCATTGCCACCATTGCCGAGCATGCATTGACCGAGGTGGAAGGGGTCGCGAAGGGCGGCGCCGAGATTGTCGGAAAAAAGAGCTGGGGCAAGGGAATGCGCATTGCCATTGCGGAGGACAATACCCTGACAATCGGATGCAATGTGCTCATCCGCTATGGTGAAAGTGTTGTGAAAGTTGCGACTGAGGTGCAGAATGCCATATCCAATGCGGTAGAAGCCATCACCGGCGTTACTGTGGCGGATGTGAGTGTCACGGTGTGCGGGATTGTCCGCAAGTAAGGAATCCAATATGACGAGAGGAAACGCCAGAGAACTGGCAGTACATTTGATTTACAGCCGGGAGTTTACCGGCGAAGAGCCGGAGCAGGTTGTATCTGCCCGTTTGGAGAAGGCGTATTATGACAGACTGGGTGCGGAGAATGAGATTTATGCAGAACGGCCCAGCAAGGCGCAGATCCGTTATCTGGACACAGTCGTAACGGGTGTGGCAAACCGGGAAGAGGAACTGAACAGCCAGATCAGCAAGTTTTCCATTGGCTGGCAGGTGAGCCGGATTTCCCGGCTGACCCGGTGCATTTTGCAGCTGGCAATTTTTGAAATTCTCTATGTTGAGGATGTCCCCACGGGGGTTGCCGTGGCAGAGGCGGTGCGTCTCGCAAAGAAATACGATGGAGATGACACCGGCTCCTTTGTCAACGGAATTTTGGGCAGTTTCGTCCGGAGCCTCCCTGCGTCGGAAGCCGAGGAAACCGTATGAGCGTCATCGGAATTGATACCAGCAACTACACCACTTCCATTGCGTTTCTGGATGGCAGTCAGGCGGAGAATTGCTCAAAGCTGCTGCCTGTCAGGGAAGGGGAGTTGGGACTGCGGCAATCGGACGCAGTGTTTTCCCATATCAAAAGCCTGCCGGAGCTATCTGGCAGGCTGTTTTCCCGTATGCCACATGGCGCAATCTCCGCAGTTGGTGTCAGCACCCGGCCCAGAGCCGTGGAAGGCAGTTACATGCCCTGCTTTATGGTGGGTTATTCCCACGGGAAACTGCTCAGCGACGCCTTGAATGTACCCCTGGTGACAGTCTCCCATCAGCAGGGCCATGTGGCGGCAGCGCTGTGGGGCGCCAGACGGATGGACCTGATGGATCAGCCGCATTTGGCCTGGCACCTGTCCGGCGGAACAACGGAACTTCTGCTGGTGGAGCCGGAGGGGAAAAATGTGCGCTGCATCAAGATCGGTGGAACCAGTGACATCTCCGCAGGCCAGCTGATTGACCGCACCGGTCAGCTGCTGGCGCTGCCGTTTCCTTCCGGCAAACATCTGGACGCACTCAGCGCCCAGGCCGTGAAGAAAGATGTATTCCCCGTCAAGTGTCAGAATATGTCATTTTCCTTGTCTGGGATTCAGAATAAGGTGCAGCAGTTTCACGCCAAAGAGAATTCCCCGGCTGAGACGGCGGCGTACGCGCTGCGCTGTGTTTGCACAGCGGTTCTTCGAGCCACGGAGCAGGCGCAAAAAGAGTATCCCGGGCTTCCGGTGGTGTTCTCCGGAGGGGTTGCATCCAACTCCATGCTGCGTTCGTCAATGGCTGGTTTTGCACCTGTTTTTGCCCCTGCCGAATATTCAACGGATAACGCAATGGGAGTTGCAGTATTGACCATGCGGCTGACGGAGGGATAAGATGGCACAGGCGATTTTGTCGATTACCCAACTGAATGAATACATCCGAGGCCGTATGGACGAAGATCCGTTGCTTGCCCAGGTTGCGGTGCGGGGGGAGATCAGCAACTACAAGCTTTATCCCTCTGGGCATCACTACTTTACCCTGAAAGACGAGGCCAGCGCCCTGCGCTGCGTGCTGTTCAAGGGAAATGCGTCCAGGCTCCGTTTTCGTCCGGATAATGGGATGAAGATCATTGCCATGGGCCGTGTCTCCGTTTTTCCCAGAGATGGAGCATATCAGCTTTACTGTACGGCGCTGGCCGTCGATGGCGTGGGTGATTTGTATGCCGCCTTTGAGCAGATGAAGAAAAAGCTGGCTGCGCAGGGCCTGTTTGACCCATCGCACAAAAAACGGATTCCCAGATACCCAGGGACAATTGGAATTGTCACCAGTTCCGCCGGCGCAGCCATTCACGATATGCTGCGGATTCTGGGGAAACGCTATCCCCTGACTCAGGTCAGATTGTTTCCAGTGCGTGTGCAGGGGGCCGGTGCGTCTCAGGAAATTGCGGCGGCCATTCGATATGCCAACCACTATAAACTGGCGGATGTTCTGATCGTGGGACGCGGCGGCGGCTCGATGGAAGACCTCTGGGCATTCAACGAGGAGCCTGTGGCATATGCCATTTATGAGTCCGAGATCCCTGTAATTTCCGCTGTGGGGCATGAACCGGATGTGACCATATCGGACTATGTAGCGGATATGCGGGCGGCAACACCCTCCAACGCCGCAGAACTGGCCGTTCCGGATCAAGACGGCCTTCGCCAGAATTTGGACGCCATGTCTGATACCATGACAGGAACCCTTTCCAGACAGTTGAAGGCCGCACGGCAGCATTGGCAGATTCTATCCCAGTCTCCGGTACTCCGAGACCCCACCGGCTATCTCTCACAGCAAAGAAAAAATCTGGAATTATTGGCGAATCGAATGATTACGGCGCAGAATAAGCAAGTTTCGCAGCATAACCAACGCTATATTGCGGCAGTGTCGAAGCTGGATGCCATGAGCCCGCTGAAGGTTCTGACCCGAGGCTATTCCATGGCCCAAAAGGAAAACGGGGAAATCATCCGCTCTGTCCACCAGACGGAGCAGGGAGAGCAGATTTCTGTCCGTTTGAGTGACGGCAAACTGATCGCCCGGATTTTGGAACGGGAGGAGGAATAACATGAATCCAGGCAACGCAACCTTTGAGGAATCCATGGCCAGATTGGAGCAGATTGTGCGGACCATGGAGCGGGGAGAAGCTCCGCTGGAGGAAAGCCTGAAACTCTTTCAGGAAGGGACCGAACTGGTCCGAAAGTGCGGAAAGCTTCTGGACGAGGCACAATTGCAGGTAAAAAAGATTATGACTGCCCAGGATGGAAGTCCGGTAGAGGAGGATTTTCGGGATGAGGCCTGAGGAACAGATTCGGGAATACCGGACATACACGGAAACTTACCTGAAAACTATTTACGATCGCTTTCGGGGGGAGCCGCAGAAATTGCTGTTTGAAGCTGCCGAATACAGCCTTCTGGCCGGGGGAAAGCGGCTGCGTCCGGTCCTGGCTTTTGAATTCTGCCGCCTGTGCGGCCGTGATTGGAAGCTGGCAGCCCCGCTGGCCGCTGGAGTAGAAATGATTCATACCTACAGCCTGATCCATGATGACCTGCCATGCATGGATAATGATGATTTTCGCCGGGGACGTCCCACCAATCACAAAGTGTTTGGAGAGGGAATGGCGGTTCTTGCCGGGGATGCTTTGCTGACAGATGCCTTTCTGATGGCATCCTCCGCTGAAATTCCGGAGCCGTGGAGCATGTCGGATGCCGTTTCCCTCCTGGCGGAATGTGCCGGGTCTCTGGGAATGGTCGGGGGACAGGTGCTGGACATCATGAGCCAGGAACGGGAACTGACCGAACAAGAGGTGCTGGCTATCCAGTCCAGAAAAACCGGAAAGCTGATCAAAGCTGCCTGCTGCCTGGGGGCAATGGCAGGCGGGGCCACGCAGGCGCAATTCGATGCAGCGTCTCAGTTTGCAAATGATCTGGGCCTCGCTTTTCAGATTCGGGATGATATGCTGGATGTTATCGGCACCCAGGAAGAGATGGGGAAGGGGGTAGGAACTGATCAGGATAAAAATACCTTTGTCCGTCTCTACGGTCTGGAAAAATGTGAAGAATTGGTCATAACCTTTACAAACCGGGCCATTTCTGCATTGACGCCATTTGGGGATGCCGAACTTCTGAAACAATTGGCGCTGGATCTGACGGCCCGTCGTACATAGGTATGAGATGCCAGAACTTGATCGCTCTGCTGATGGATCAGCGGGATGCGGATTACGGGAACTTTATGGCCCGTTTAATTCCCACCGTTTCTCCCGAAACCATTTTGGGCGTGCGCACGCCGCAACTGCGGCGGATTGCCCGGGAAATAGAGGATGGGGAGGTATTTCTAGAGAAACTTCCCCATACTTATTTTGAGGAAAATCAAATTCATGCGTTTCTTCTGGAAGGAAAAGGGGATTTTGACGAGGTGATTTCCTATGTGAATCACTTCCTGCCATGGGTTGACAATTGGGCGACCTGCGATCAGCTTCGTCCTGGGGTTTTCTCTCGATACCGAGCAAAATTGCTGCCATATATCCACCAATGGCTTGCGTCAGAGCATCCCTATACGGTTCGCTTCGGAATCGAAATGCTGATGGTGCATTTTCTGTGTGCGGAATTCGAACCAGCATATCCAGAGCTGGTTGCGTCCGTGCATTCCGAAGAATACTATGTGAGAATGATGATCGCATGGTACTTTGCTTCCGGCTTGGCGGAACAATTTCACACATTTTACCCATACCTGGAGCAGCGGCGTCTGGAACCCTGGACTCATAGAAAAGCAATCCAAAAGGCAGTGGAAAGCAATCGAATTTCACCGGAGCAAAAGACGCTTTTGAAACAACTTCGAAGAACAAAACAAGGAGAAAAGTGAATGCTGGATGTTCTGATACGCGCGGGCTGCTTTGTAGCAATCATTGTGCTGGGCTATTTTCTGAAAAAAATTGGATTTTTCAGGGAAGAGGATTTTACTGTTCTGTCCCGTATTACCCTTCGGATCACCCTTCCGGCTGCCATTATTGTAAGCTTTGGCGGAAAAGAAATTGACAGTTCCCTGCTGATGCTGGTGCTGCTGGCTGCCGGGTGCGGCTTGATTTACCTTGGAATTGGATATTTCGGAAATCTGCGGAACTCGAAGGAACGGCGGGCCTTTGAAATGCTGAATCTGCCGGGCTATAATATCGGAACATTTGTGATTCCCTTTGCCCAAAGCTTTCTTGGACCAGTCGGTGTAATTGCGACCAGCATCTTTGATACCGGAAATTCGCTGATCTGCCTGGGCGGCGCCTACAGTTTGGCAAGGATGGTGCAGGAGGGGCAGAAGTTCTCGGTGAAACGCTTTGCCCAGTCACTGCTCCGGTCTGCTCCCTTTGTGTGCTATGTCATTATGCTTACCATGAACCTGGCGCGTATTTCGGTTCCTGGGCCTGTAATGTCCTGTGCAACCATTATCGGAAATGCCAATGCCTTTATGGCCATGCTGACCATTGGTGTTGGATTCAAGGTAGAGGCAGACCGTGAACAATTGGGAACAATGGCTCGCCTTTTGGCAATTCGTTATGGAATTGCGGCAGTGCTGGCGTGGGTATTCTATTTTTATCTGCCGTTTTCCCAGGAAGTCAGGCAGACACTGGTTATCTTGGTGCTGAGTCCAATCAGCTCGGCGGTTCCTGCGTTCACGGGAGAACTGAAGGGGAATGTGGGGCTTTCCAGTGCAATGAACTCCATTTCCATAGTAATCAGCATCGTGATTATTGTTACAATGCTGACGATTATGCTGTGAGGTCCTGGTGTTTTCCTGCAGGCACCGGGATGCGATGCTGTGTTCTTTGAATCCAAGTTGAGAATAGAATCCCCCTGTGAGCCGATTTTTTGCCGGCTCATTTTTGTTTGCAGCAATGCAAATGATTGCGAAAAAATGGTAACTATGATATTATGAAAAAAAGAAGGGAACGTATGAAGATGACCCTCGCGGCCTCGGTAATGACAGTTATATTCAGATCAACCAGGAGGTGCAACATGAAGCGTCGATATCAAAATATGGGATTGGCTGCATTTTTAACCATTGCATTGACGATGACAGGCTGCCAAACTGCCAATGAAGGGACTTCGGCGGAAACGACAGCCGCCATGCCATGGACTGAGACGGAAACAGTAGCACAAGTCTCTACACAGCCGACAGAGAGCACGCAATCACAGCATGATGAAGAAGCTTCTTCTGCGGAAATTCCTGCGGAAACAGTTGTGTGGATGGAGGAGGACGTGATTCCTGCCAGGGAAAGGAAAGCACAGCTTCCAAGCAGCATAGAGAATGGAAGAAATTTGGTAAAGAAGTTTTACGGAGACATTGTGATTGATGGCTCCCCGCAGAGTATTTCGCTGAACTATTACGAAGTGGGAACGAAGTGCTATTATGCGGAGCTGACGGTCGGAGATCAGGTATTTCAAATTCCTTTGGAAGAGATTTTCTGGCCGGAGACAGTGGAAACCGGCTTCCAGATTTGCGATGTTAATCAGGATGGGCATTCTGACATCGTCATTGAAGAGGGGATTATGGAGCAATTTCGCTTTGCCGACTGTTTCGTATATGAACCTTCAAAGGGATTCGTAGAAGTGCCGGGGTTTTCTGGCCTGTATTCTCCAACTTGGTCGGAAGAGTCCAAAGTCGTAATCGAGGAGTGGAGTTCTCCAACCCTGCATGTCATCAATCGTTATTCCTTATCTGGAGCAGAGCTTGTCTTGCAAGAAAGCTTATCATGGAAGTATACAAACGGAGGAGTTCCACTTTACCGCCAGCAGAATCTGGTGAATGGTGAGATGGTTACCGTAGGAGAAAACATTTCTGAGACAGATATTGACTTGGAATATTGGTATTCCTGAAGTGAGGGTGAGGAATATTTTACATAAATTCCATAGAATAAGAGATGCAACTAATAGTTGCTTAACTTTTATCTAAAATAGTTTTTAATTTTTTGATTGAGCAGCTATGTGCAGAACCGTTCCCGACCACTATGCATTTGGTCGAGAACGGTTCTTATTTTATATAGCCTAAATGATATTTCTCATAGATCTATTGCGGGATTCATACTGTATACATTTTTCTGATTCAGTTTTTCCCGCAGCAGCTGAACCGCTTCCCCAAATCTTTGGAAGTGTACAATTTCCCGCTCTCGCAGGAATTTGATAACATCGTTTACATCCGGGTCGTCAGAAAGACGAAGAATGTTGTCATAGGTTACACGTGCCTTCTGTTCCGCTGCCAAATCCTCTGCCAGATCAGCCATGGGGTCACCTTTGACTGCCATCATCCCGGTGCTGAACAGTGCGCCGGAAGCGGCATTTGGATAAACGCCCGCTGTGTGATCCACAAAGTAGGGTGCAAAGCCGGATTCCATGATCTGAGTATCCTTCAGATTTCGGGTGAGCTGGTGCACAATGGCGCCGACCATCTCCAGATGTCCCAATTCTTCTGTACCTACCTGCAGGTCAATTTGGAACCAGAATCAACCCCCTTGCATTGCCAGAAAATATTTTCAGAAATGTATAATATGTTCTTAAGATTATAAATTCTATAATAGATTTGCTTGACAAAACTGTCTGCTTGGAATAGACTATACTTGTCGGTTGATAACAGACAGAATGGAGGCATCCGTTATGGAAGATTATAAACTGGGGCCGGTGGAATCACGGTTTGCTGATTTCATCTGGGAAGGAGCACCTATGTCCACCAAGGAGTTGGTGGACCTGTGCGCTGAGGAACTGCACTGGAAACGTACAACCACCTATTCCATCCTGAAAAAACTATGCGAAAAGGGGTTCTTCAAGATGGAGAATAGCGTGGTTACGGTGCTGGTGTCCAAGGAGGAATACATTGCCCTGCAAAGTGAAAAATTCGTGGAGGAAATCTTCCGAGGTTCTCTTCCGGCGTTGGTTCTATCCTTTGGATCCCGGAAGAAGCTGAGCAAAGCGGAAATCGACCAGCTGCAGGCCATCATCGACGGCATGAAGGAGGGATAACGTGACGGACTTATTTTCCCAGGTGCTGAACATGAGCCTCACTGCCAGCGTGATGATTGTGCTGGTGATCCTGGCCCGGCTGGCGCTGATACGGGCGCCGAAAATCTATTCCTACACCCTGTGGTCTGTGGTTCTGTTCCGACTGCTGTGCCCCGTATCGCTGCCCTCTCCGGTTTCCCTGCTGGGAGCGATGGATGCTCCGGTAGCGGAGTCCGAGAGCAGGATCACAACTGTGGTATACTTCCAGCCAGAGACGCCCTTGCAGACGGTGAAGGGCACGGATCAGGAAGCTACTCAGTTCCCAACGGAAGAAAGCGACAGTACGGGAGCTATCTCGGAATTGGAACCCGTTTTCCATCATACCGTTTCCTGGATGGAGGTTCTGTCCCCGATCTGGCTTGCCGGGGCAGCCGGCCTGTGCGTTTTGGGAGTGGGAAACTATCTCCGGTTCTGCCGGAAACTGCGTTATGCCTGGAAGGTGAAGGGAAATGTATACCTGCTGGATCACATCGATACCCCATTTGCGGCGGGGATTCTCCGACCCAGGATCTATCTGCCCTCCGACCTGCCACGGGAGCAGGCAGCCTATATCATCGCCCACGAACGCTGTCACATTCGACGGCTGGACCTTCTGACCCGCGGGCTTTCTTTTGCGGCGCTGTGCCTGCATTGGTTTAATCCGCTGGTCTGGCTGGCCTTTGTCCTGTCCGGCCGGGATATGGAGATGAGCTGTGATGAGGCCGTGATCCGCCGTCTGGGACCAAACATCCGCAGGGCCTATTCCCAGTCCCTGCTGAATCTGGCCTCCGGAGGACGACTGTTCCACGGCGCTCCCCTGGCTTTTGGGGAGGGAAATACCGGCAGCCGGATTCGCAATCTGGCCCGGTGGCGCAAGCCATTGTGTGCCTGGTGCTGTCGCTGGCCATACTGGCAGCCTGTGGATTGAATCCAGAGTTTTCCACAGCGGATACTGCTTCCTTGACAGAGTGGTCCCAGGAAGAAGCCATGGCCCGCTGTCGGGATGTACTGGAACAGGTTCAATCCAGTGAAGGCTATCAGATTCTGACCTATCAGAAAAACTGGGGAGAGAGGGCGCTGAACGATACTTCCATGGCCGGATTCTGGAAATCCGGGGATAATTGGCTCTCAATGAATCGAATTCCAACCGCTCCACCGGACAACGTCTATGCCTACTTGTATTGGGATGGAAGCTACTGGGACAACGAAACCACCTTCGGATTTGATGAAAATGGGTATCTTCTCTTGGAAAACAGAAATGCGGAGGAAGGCCGTGAAGCTCCAGAACCATGGCTGGCATCGTTCCAATGGTCGAACGAGAAAATCTCCCAGCTTTCCGTGGAAGATACCGCCCAGCAGAGAATCGTACATCTATATATGTCGGAACCTTACACGGAAGGCGATTGGGCGACGGAAGAGGGTTATTCCGTAGATTTTACATTCGATATGGATGGCTCCTTTTCTCACGCTGCCACGACAATTGCGTTTTCCGATGAATACTATGGGGAATTTGGACTAATCCGCACCATGTATATCCAATCCCTGGAAGCATCCGCTGTGACAGCGGATATGGAAGCCTATCGCGAGGGAAGAAAGCCTGTCATGACCCGTGTCGACACGGAGGAATTGGGACAGATCAGCACCGGAATCGGCAGCGATATCACAGAGTTTACAGATGGCGACAAGTCCGCTGTTTTTCATTTGAGCGGCTCCGTACCGGAATTGCCGGAAGCCACACCCTTCACAGTCAGAACCAGGGGGTTTACAGTAGAAGAGGCCCATGATATTGCGGAACTTGTGTTTCCGGCGGATGTGTCGACGGATATTCACCTCAGCCCGGATAATCTCTCTATTCGCCGAAAGGACAACCTCCCCCTGCAATGGGAAGTGCCAACCCAGGAGCAAAGGGAATCTGCAATGGCGCAGGCACAAAGCATTCTGGACAGCATTGGGATGGGTCAGTGGAAGGTAACCGGTGTGACGGCGGTGCAGTATGGAGACGTCAACGTCCCGGAGTATGGACTGATTGTTCAGGCAAGTCTACTGCTCGATGGGCTGGAACTGGCTTCGGAAGGAAATGGTGCAGCCCTGCATTTCACGCCGGATGGGACGCTGGTGGAATTGTATTGTAATTCCGTGGTGGAAGCTGTGGAGAATACTGGGGCAGAATGGATGGAGCCGGAGGCCCTGATGGAGCGAGCGAAATCGGTTCTGGCATCCTATCCGGAAATTCAGACCTTTGGGAAAACAGCGGAGTACTCCGTGGAAATAACGGACATTGTCTGGGGCGGCACCCTGTCGGAGATGGACCAGCAATTGGGTACTTATGAATTCATTCCTTGCCTAATTCTCCGGGGAGACCTTCAATTTCATGGTCCGGAAGGACAGTATTTGTATGCAGACGTCCTAGGAACCCAGAACCGCTTGATTCTCAATGCCCTGGATGGAAGTATTTTATATCTGCGGCTTCCGGAATAACACATAATCAAGACTGAAGTTTAAAAGCTCAGTATTTCATAGAAAAATATCTTTATTGGACCGTTGAATGGAAGCAGGTAAACGGAATATGACAGGAGCATGACCATTAGGGCTTACTCTCCCTACTTTTTGCCACAGCCAGCGCACAAAATGAATGCTGGTTCCAAGAATGTCTCGAGTATAACGGAATAACCTGAATTTTCTGTTGCAAAATGCAGTTTTCAGACTAAACTGGAAATCCATGCAAAAAAGTTAGCGAAAACCACTGTTTTTGCGGTTTTCGCTAACTTTTTCTTTGACCCGATTTTTCAAAATTCTATTTTGCAGCAGGCCCTCTTGCACAACACGGGCAATTACCGCATTTGTGTTATATCTACCCATATTGCGGCATTGTTATTGAAAACATGTTCTAAGGAGTCATAAAAACGTTTCGCTTCTTCGTTGGTGGAGGTTAAAACAATCAGCGATGAGATTCCTTTTTCCTTTAAATCATTTTTTAATTTGTTCATCAAGACTCTGGCCACACCTCTGTGCCGATGGTCTTTTAAAACACAGATCCAATCCAAATAAGCTGAACTTATCTGGCCGTCAAATCGTGAAATGATCGGCGAAGCATCGATCCTGCCAATGACGTTATCCTCTTCCATCGCAAGATACGTAATGGCTTCCTTAAATGTTGGGTCATCGAAAGAACGCATTAATGCCCTTTCGTAATCGTCGTCGATACTCCAAAAATATGTTTCAGGCTCCTGTAGTCTGAGGGCCTTTTCAAAGGCAATTACCTTGGAAATGTCCTCTTTTTCAAATCTTTTGATATGCATACTCTTTATTTCACCTTCCTTTTAGATGGAAAATCAATGATTGTCGATAGTTTCTTTTGCTATTTGATCAAAGGCATTGGTTACATTTTTCCCAACCATAATGGAGGTTAAAGTATCACCATCCAGTTGACGTGGTAAATATTGCCATAACCCTTCCGCAAAAGAGCGGTGTCCGGCTTCCGTGAAGTGGACCCCATCAAAGGCCAGGGATACGTTCCACAGTCCCGCATCTGCGAAGAAGATGTGCATCTTTCGGGCCAAATCCTGATATGACTCCGCCAGCATTCGAGATTCCTCCAGAAGCGCCTGCCCGGTCACCCAGGTGCCGGACTGCATAGGAGGCGGGGCGATGAGCAGAATCGGGGGGCAGCGGGGGTGGAGGTGCCGCAGAAATTCTTCCATTCGGGATGCGGCCTCCTGGGCGGTGGCTCCTTGAAGAATATCATTGGTTCCCAGCATCACTGCGATAAGACTTGGCGAGGTTCGGGCAATCAGCTGTTCTGCCTGCTGATATTGGAGAACCGTTCGGGGAATTTCCCTGCCGTTCTGTCCTGCGTTCAGGATTGTCCAGCCAGTTTTCTTGGACAGGATGTCAAGCCACCTGTCCTCCTCTTGGTATCGGTCTGCGAAAAAGCCCCTTGGGTCATAGCCATAGGTATTGGAATCTCCAAAGCACAGCATTACCCGGGGATTCCTATGGAATGGTTCCATTTTGTTTTTCTCCATAGAATCGTTTTCTTTCATTTCCATCGACACAGATTTTGACGGCTAGTCTGCTTTCCTCACCGGATGCCGGATTACCGTTTTCCATTTTTCCGGTGCGACTTTCCGGGCATCGCTCAGGTAGATTTCATGGTGCATCCGGGTATCGGAGAAGTCGTTTTCATAACCATTTTCCGCTAAGTATTGGTTCATAACCGCCACCGTGGCAGGCTCGTTGTCATAAGGGCCAATATGCATAATCTGGACACACTCGCCCTCATCTATGGTCAGAAACTCCCCCATGGAGCAATCCAGCTTTTTCTTCCGGGTGGCTTCTGCGACTGCCCAGTCAAAATCTTCCTGGGTGATAAAGTCCGGCAGGCGGATGACGCTGATCCAATGGAAAGCGGCCTTGTTGGTATAATCCACGCCTTGAATCCCATCCTGCCACCAGAAGCCCTCCAAAGGCGGTACCACAAAATCGTAGTAGCCGTCAATCCGATGATCTCCCAGCTTGCTCATTTTGATGGTGTAGGCAATTGCATACAGCACGGCAATGGAAGCCTTGTAAGCGCCGCCTTCTTCGTTTGGGTCACCCGTTCCCCGGACAGCAATATAATTTGCGGGCGGAACCGTTATTATCTGGGGTTTGTTCTTCGGAAGATAAAACTCCTTGTATTCTTTTTTGAAGTCAAAAGCCATACTTTACGCTCCTTCTGAATTGTTTTTTCAGGCGTTGAACCAGCCCATTACCCAAAAGTCCTCTATATGGTTTGTATAGGCAATTTCATCCTGGATTGTTTCCAAATACACAAATCCCGCTTTTTGGTAAGCCTTGATCGCCCGTTTATTTCTGGCTGCCACACGAAGCAGAATGCGGCCTGCTGGTTTCTTTAATTCTGCCAGGTACGCTACACAGAGACTTACAAATTCCGAACCGTTTCCCTTCCCGCACAGGTCCGGGGCAAGTGACCAGCCAACCCATAGGTCATTTCCTTCAAATTGGCAGGCAACCTGGGCTATTACATAGTCGCCGTCTGCCAGACAAAATTGTTCGACCCCCCAGGTAGATTCATCCATCAGCCATTCATCCGGATAACCCCTGAAGCTATATTCCGCATAGGGTGGGGCATATTCCCACTGTGCAATTTGAAGGGCATATTTTCTTGACAATGGATATAGCTGACAGCTCCTCAGTTTGTTTTCCATCCAGTTTCCTCCAGTTGTTTTGGCATCCAAAGCAAGAGAGCCGTATCTGTACAACCGATTGCAGATGATGCGCTTGTATATGCACCACTATACCAGTTTGATGCTGAAAAGTAAAGAAAATCAAGGAAGTATGCGTGCTTTTCAATCAGGTCCGGGATGAAATGCACTGGATTTGTCCGCTCTTTAATCATACGCAAACCAGCGGCACCGTTGGGACGCAGACTACCACACTTCTCCCTCCGCCGACCCTTGAAAATATGCTGTCTTTCTGCTATGATTCATTACGATGATTTGTTTCACAAAGGAGGAGGCTCGGTGTTGGAAGTGGGAAAGAAGAAACTGGAATTGCGGCTTTGACCGTCTGATTTCCCAGTCCGATGGAGCGTTCTTTTTTTCTGCAAAAGAAGGAGAAAAACACCCATGATTGACTGTATTTCCGTGGAAAATATGCGGCGGAGTGACGCCTATACCATTTCAAACTATGTGTCAAGCCTGGAGCTGATGTATCGGGCAGCGTATGGTGTTTTTCTGGCAGGAACCTGGCAGGGGCGCACCGCAATTGTGGTCGGATCTGGCAATAACGGCGGAGACGGCTTTGCCCTGGCCTGGATTTTGAAGGAACACCACCATGACTGCACGATATTCACCGTCAGCAATCATCTGTCGCAGGACAGCCGGTACTATGCGGAGAAAGCCGCCTCCGCTGGGGTCTTGATTTATCCCTTTGAAGCGGAGTGCCTTGCCGGTTACGGAATCGTGGTTGACTGCCTGCTGGGAACCGGCTTCCAGGGACAGCTCCGGGAGAACTACCGTGCTGCGATTGCGGCCATTAACGCATCCAACGCTTTTGTTGTCAGCGTAGATATCAACAGCGGCATGAACGGAGATACCGGGGAGGCAGATCTGGCGGTATGTTCCGACCTGACCGTCACCATTGGTTATGTCAAGCGTGGGTTGATTGCGCCCAATGCCGCACGATACCTGAAAAGTCTGGTATGCGCCGACATCGGCATTGTCCTGGAAACGGAAGAGTGGAAGATATGCGGGGAACACGAAGAGTTGGCCGAAGGCTGTTTCCTGTGTCCGCAGTGGCTGGATATGCGCCCGATTGAAACAATTCCAATCGGGGAAAAGGAATAGAGAAGGGCGGTGCCCGCTCCTGCAGACAGGTGAAGGAAAAATCCTTCACCTGTTTTTTTCTTTATCCTTTCTGTCATAAAGCATGATGGGAGGCAAAGGGTCATCCATTTCCCGGCCCGGCATATAATTTCAGTGAAAGGAGGGCTGGGCAATGGCAAGGCGGTATGCGTCCCTGGAAAAAATCGAACATAATCGACGGATTACCAAAGAACAGGATGCGCTGTTTCTGCATCGTCTCCAAAGCGGCCTGCTGCTGGCCCTCAAAGAGCAGGGACAGCTCAACGAAATGCAGTACCGCCATGCTCAAGATCGTCTGGACCGGCAGCACCTGGAATGGGTTCAGAAACAGGGACAGAAAGGGGAGGGAACAGAATGAAAGTAGCGAGCTATTGCCGGGTATCTACGGACAAGGAGGACCAGGCGAACTCTTTTGAATCTCAGCAGCGATATTTTCAGGAATATATTGCTCAGAATCCTGATTGGGAGCTGTATGCCATTTACGCCGATGAAGGGACTTCCGGAACCAGCACCAGGAAGCGTGCGCAGTTTAACCGGATGATTCAGGATGCCCATGCAGGAAAATTCCAGTTGATTCTGACCAAGGAGGTTAGCCGGTTTTCTAGGAACATTGTAGACACCCTGAGCTACACCCGGGAACTGAAGCGAATTGGGGTTGCGGTGGAGTTTGTGACCGACCATATCAACACCATGGACGGCGACGGAGAACTGCGGCTGTCTATCATGGCGACCATGGCCCAGGATGAAAGCCGGAAAACCTCCAATCGGGTGGTCTGGGGCCAGACCCGGCAGATGGAAAAGGGGATCGTATTTGGCCGTTCTCTTTTGGGCTACGATGTGAAGGATGGGAAGTTGTCCATCGAACCGGATGGGGCAGAGATTGTACGTCTGATTTTCCAGAAATACGCAGTAGAGCAGGTGGGGACTGCAGAGATTGCCCGCATTCTCAACCGGGAGGGATACCGTACTTATCACGGAGGGAAATGGAAATCCAGTGCAATAATCAAAATTCTGAAAAATGAGAAGTATGTGGGGGATTTGGTGCAGAAAAAGACCTATACCCCCGATTATCTGACCCATGAGAAGCGACCCAACCGGGGCCAGGTGCCCCAAATCCGCATTGAGAATCATCATGTGCCCATTATCAGCCGGGAAGTCTGGCACCTTGCCCGGAAACGGCTGGAGCAGAACAACAAGCATGGAGCAGGGGAGAACGGTCATTCCAACCGCTATGTATTCTCCGGCAAAATCAAATGCGCCCTCTGCGGCGCTAATTTTGTCGGACGGATGCGAACCTTGCGGGATGGTACCAGGGTTCGCCGCTGGAGCTGCGGTACGGCGGTGCGGGAGGGCACAGACGGCTGTCAGATTGGCAAGCTGGTTCGGGACGATGACGCCATGCATATGCTGAAGCTCGCTATCCAGAGCCTTCCAATGGATGCCAAGCCCATTATGGACAATGTGACGGCGCTGGCTCTGGAAGCCATACGTGCCGGCAACAGCGGAACCCGGGATGACCCGGAGCGGCTGCGGTTCGAGCTGGACCGCCTTCAGCGGAAAAAAGAGGCGGTATTGGACCACTATATTTCCGGGGATATTTCAAAAGAGGATATGGAGGCCATGAAAAGCCGGTATGAAAATCAGATCAATTCCTATAGGGAGCGGCTGGAAAAAGCGGAGGCGAAGCAGGAGAATCCCGGTGACTCTCTGGCAATGAAGCGGACCATTCAGGCGGAGGTGGCAGATTTATTGAGCTGCCAGGTGGAAAGTGAGGTGCTTTGCAAAACCCTCTTAAGCAGTCTCACCGTGTTTCCGGATCGACATCTGGAACTGAGACTGAAGGATTTGCCTATGGTATTTCGGTTTGCTGGCTGAAGCCAATGGACTTGAGATACGGATGTCTGGCCGAGCATATAAGACCCGTTTCAGCAGAATGGCAGGGCCCGCTTTGGGGGCCCTGCCGTTTCTAATATGGGATGTTACTCTGTTACCGGGTACAGGACCGTTCCGTCCATCAGCACCAGATGGTCTACCTCGTCCAGAGGAATCATTGTTCCGTAGTCTTTGGAGTCGTAGAACCCAAGGCTGCCATTTAACTGGATTTCCGTTCCATCTTTCAGTACCACCGTGGGGAACTTCCCTCCACGGTAATCGGCCAGGTCCAAGCCGCCGTCTTCCCAGGTGGATGTAAAGGAACCGCCGAATCCCCGGAGCTTCAGGGAAGTAAGGGTTACGTCTTCAAACACATCGTTGCCATTCATGTCCCAGCCTGTAGAAGCTTTTGTGGTGATGGGTTCACCGATAAACTCGATTTCCCGCCACTCTCCGTCTTCCAGGGTAATGTCGAAATTCCATATCCCATCCATGGACCAGAGCGTATCGAATTGGCATAACTCTTCATTCCAGGCATCCACACGCAAGTCCTGTAGGTATAGATTGCAGGCTGCACCTTTCGAGAATGGAACACCTTCTTCGGCGTATTCCTGAATGTCTACAGAAAAGTTAACAGTGTTAATCTTGCCGTCATTGTCCGCTGTGGCACGGTAGCTGGCCCCCGCTCCTGGCACCTGGGAGGTTGTGAAACGCAAGGAGTTAAAAGAAAGGCTTCCTGTATAAAAATTGTCCTTTGCCAAATATTGTTCCAGATCTACATCTTCCGGAGCTGTAACCCCAAGGGTAATCGATACTTTCGTTCCATCGGAGATAACCTGTTTTACCTCTACGGTATACCCGCTCTGGGTTTGGGTCAAATCGGTGCTGGGTTTCTGCCCCTCCAGAATGGCAGGATCACCGGGAATCGGTTTCAGGTCAAAGTTTATCGTATCCAGAATCTGATTCAGCTGTTCATCGGTCATGGATGTTTCAATTACTTCCTGATAACCGTTTTCATCGGTGCCAACCTGGTGAATGGTTTCTATCCGGAGAGCGACCGTGGCATCTTCCAGATCACAGAATACTCCGCTGGACCATACCGAGGGAGAGCGGAGAATCAGAACGTCCTGACCGCTGGCGGTGGTGTAGTTTCGTTCCTGCCAGTCGTCTCCCGTCAGGTCAAACAGGTCATTGTTAAAGCAGTCCTTGGGACTGTAGAGAAAGCTGAGCATGGACTGGTATGGCCAGATATCCGTCCCGTCTGTCATCCGGAAGGTGACATCTGCACGGAAATAGCCCCCTTCATAATAGCTGGCAGTGTCGAGAGACGCTTTCGCCGGCGCATCCGGCAGCAAAATGCTGCTAATGTCCAGGTATTCCAGCAGAGCCTTGGCGCTTTGCGCCTTTACTGGAGCGCCAATAAGCTTTAAATCATATTCACTGCAGATTTCTTCAATCTTATCCACCATTTCCTGGGAATAGGGGTTGTAAAATGCATATTGCTCCGGGAACTCTGGTACATTGCCCCATATTGAATTGATGATGTTATGATCCGGGTCATAGGTCTGTTCAAACTCGTACCACGCCTGAGCCGCCTGATAGCTGGGAGTACCTTTCAGACCGCTCAGGGTCAGAGTCTGCTGGGAGAGTGTCTGAGATACCAGGGTGTGCTGCTCATTATCCCAGCGATCTTCCGTAACCTGGGCTTCACCCAGTTTTAAATCCTGCATTTTCAGGACATATACCACCCCGCAGCCCACCAGCAAAAGCATCAGCGCAATCAGGGCAGCAATCAGCAGCGGTCTGCGGCGCTTTCGGGGTGCTTCGGCTCTGACCGCCCGGCTGGGAAACGGCTGATTTTCCGCTTCGTCAATCAGGTCTTCTCCCACATACTTTAGCCCAAGGAACAGATCTTTTCCATTCATAAATGTACCCCCTCCTGTTTCAAATAGCCTGCCAGCTTGTCTCTGGTTCGGTTCAGCCGCATCCTTACGGCACTTTCACTGATTCCATACCGCATGGCGATTTCCGCAAGGGTATCCACATACCAGTAGCGCCGCATGAATATCATCCGGTTCTCTGCGCTTAATGTCCTCAAAAACCCGTCCAGAATCATGCCCAGTTCCTTTCCCTCCATGGTCCTGTCCCGCTGGACATCCGGAATGCAGCATTCCATTTCCTGCGTTAAGCTGACGATCTCCGCTTTCCGTTTTGCGGCATTTTTCCAGTCCAGCTTGTCCAGGGCAAAATTTCTGCAAATTCTTGCGATGTATGCAAAGAAATATTGGGGCCTGTGGGGAGGAATGGAGTCCCACGCCTTGAAATAGGTATCACTGACACTTTCTTCCGCATCCTGACCATTCTGGACAATGTTGTCCGCCAGATGGTAAAGCCGTCGTCCATAGGTTTCATCCGTATGTTTGATGGCATCTTCATTCCTGGCAAAGAACAGTTCGAGTATTTTACTGTCTTCCACTTTGCTTCACCTCGCTTGTGTAATGGGTTCCTCACCCTAATAAACGGTTTTCGGATGAGAAACCGCACATCATCAAAATAAATTTCCTGGGAAAAGCCGGACCCGAGCCTATTCTCAGATCCGGCGGCCATGATATGCAGCTTTGGCAACACTGTCAGAACGAAATGGGCTTATATGCCTCCGAAATAAGATTGTCAATTTGCCGAATTCCGGGAAACCATCTACAGGACCGGCTCAATGACGGCCCGGAGGTATTGGTCCAATTCTTCCGGCGTTTCTTTCATGCGGCCCTTAATCCACCACAGTACCATTTCCACAAAACTGCCTGAAATGTGGTTGATTAGAAAGTCCTGTGGAATGTGGGTATTTGTTTTCCTGTTCTGGCTTATAAACTGGGAGCTTACCAGACCATTCAGACTGTCCTTGAAGAATCGCAGAAAAATTTCACTGCTCTCGCAGGAAAGCAGGCCGATGATATTATTGTCGTTCTCCTGCAAATGCTGGAGCAGATGACAAAATACCGATTCCGGAACATTTCCATCGGAATACAATCCGTGGGTATGTGTGCAGTCCAATGTGCTGCTGATGATATGGCCGAAAAGCTCTTCGCATAATTCCTTCAGCAGATCGTCTTTGGTTTCAAAATGTGCGTAGAATGTGGTCCGTCCCACATTGGCGGAATCAATTATTTCCTGGACTGTGATCTTGCTGTATGATTTTTTTGCCAGAAGGGAAGTAAAAGCGGAAAAAATGGCTGTTCTGGTCTTCTGCTGGCGTCTGTCCATCCAATCTCCTCCCGTACAAAATATGAAAACTGTTCCGTATCGAACACCCAAATAGAATTATCCGTTGTTTTTCAGACTTCGTTTTCCTACAATAAAAGAGAACAAAGTGTTTGCTATCAAATTTATTGTACGGTAATAACCGGACGCTGTCAAGAAGTGGACGGCGGCGAAAATGGCCGCGGGGATTGGAGGAAGGAACGATGTTAAAGAAGACAAACGAATTTCTTGCCGGGCTGCCCATGACCATCGTGGCGGGCGTATTTTTGCTGCTGGATTTCGTCCCTCATTTTGCCCAGGAGTTCTGCGGCGTGTCAATACGGTTGGCATTTTTACCCTTTGATCCGGCGTGGGTGACGGTCATCATCAGCGGAATTCCGCTTCTTTATCTGGCCGTATGGAGACTGATTCATAATCCTGGCATCAGCAAAATTTCTTCTGCTCTGTTAATCACAATCGCCATGTTCGCAGCAATTGCAATTGGCGATTTGTTTGCGGCAGGTGAAGTTGCCTTTATTATGGCAATTGGTGCGATTCTGGAAGAAATGACAACCAATCGAGCAAAAAAAGGGCTGAAGAAGCTGATTGATCTTGCACCAACGCAGGGGCGCAGATTGAGCGATGGCAGGGAGGAAATGATTCCGGCAGGGGAAATCCGGCAGGGCGATATTCTCCGGATTCTCCCCGGTGAAACCATTCCCGTCGATGGGAAAATCATTTCCGGGGAAACCTCTGTAGACCAGTCTGTAATGACGGGAGAATCCCTTCCTGTCGACAAGGCCCCGGGAGATGAGGTGTTCTGCGGAACGATCAATCGATTTGGTGCCATTGACATTGCGGCTGCAAAAGTCGGCGAGGACAGTACCTTACAGAAACTGATTCATATGGTGCAGGATGCGGAAAACAAACAGGCTCCCATGCAGAGAATTGCCGACAAGGCGGCAAGCTGGCTTGTTCCCGTCGCACTCCTGATTGCAATCGGTGCCTACATCGGAACTGGAAATATGGTAACCGCAGTTACTGTTCTGGTGGTATTCTGTCCCTGCGCACTTGTCCTGGCGACACCAACCGCCGTCATGGCAGCCATCGGCCAGGCCACAAAACATGGTGTTGTCATAAAGTCCGGCGAAGCTCTTGAGAAAATGGGGAAGGTGGATACAATTGCCTTTGACAAGACGGGCACCTTGACTTATGGCCGCCTGGATGTCAGCGATATTTTCTCTTTTGAGGCAGATCTGAATGAGGTGTCGCTGTTGGCTTTAGCTGCTTCTGTGGAAGCCAAAAGTGAACACCCCTTGGGAAAAGCGATTGTGTCCTGCGCCAAGAAAAAGGGATTGCCTCTGGCGGAATCCTCCGACTTCAAAATGGTTGCGGGAAAAGGTGTATCCGCAGAGGTTTCGGGGAAAAGACTGCTGTGCGGCAGCGAAAAATTCCTGGTGGAAAACGGTGCCTCCATTGGCCCTGCAATTCAGTCTGTCCTGAATGAACTGCGTTTGCAGGGAAAGGCATCTATCCTTGTTTCAAGCGGGAGC
Source organism: uncultured Eubacteriales bacterium (assembly GCA_949296115.1). Classification (GTDB taxonomy): domain Bacteria; phylum Bacillota; class Clostridia; order Oscillospirales; family Oscillospiraceae; genus Faecousia. The sequence goes on from CASFNR010000001.1 coordinate 25,790, forward strand.
AAGTGCATTGGAACGATTGCATTATCCGATGTGCTGCGCCCGGAAGCCAGGGACATGATATCTCAGTTGCATGCTATGCGTACCCACACGGTACTTTTAACGGGGGACCATGACCAGACTGCCAATTACTTTGCAGAGCAGGCTGGAATATCCCAGGTGCGCTCAGAGCTGCTGCCGGAAGAAAAAGTTCAGAATATTGTGCGGCTGCAGAGAGAAAAGCGTAAAGTCTGCATGATTGGCGATGGCGTGAATGACGCACCGGCTCTTAAAACTGCGGATGTGAGCGTGGCTATGGGCCATATGGGAAGTGATATCGCAATCGACGCTGCCGATGTTGCGCTGATGAGCGATGATCTTTCCAAAATCCCGTATTTGAAACGGCTGTCCAATGCGACGGTTGCCACGATTCAGTTCAGCATTGCATTGTCTATGTGCATCAATTTTACTGCTATTGTGCTGTCTCTCCTGCAGATACTAAACCCCACCACCGGGGCGCTTGTACACAACGCAGGTTCCTGTTTCGTTGTGCTGATTGCTGCCTTGCTCTACGATAGAAAATTTGAGTAACGAGAGCGGAGAGACCGAGTATGGCACCCGTGTGACAAGGGTTCAGGGGATGCCGCTGAGGGGCGAATATCAAATTCTGTTTGTAACTGTATATGGTGCTGATCCCTCCTTATCCCACATTTTCCCGGGGTAAGGAGGGATTTTTCGGACAGTAGGACTGGAAAACATTTGCCGCTGTTTGCAGCATATGGCACCTTGCTCACAATTTAGGCTGAAGAGAAACTTGACAGAAACGCCTGGGTAGAATAGGCTATATGAGAAGCAATCTCTTTGATGGAGGTGCAGTACAATGAAACTACGGCTGGGTGCTGTAGAACCATGCTTTGCGGACATCATCTGGGAAAATGACCCGGTAACCTCTTCCACATTGGTGAAGCTGGCTGGTCAGGAACTGGAATGAAAACGTGCAACCGTGCATACGGTGCTGCGGTATTTTCCCGGCCAAGGCCCCTGACCCGGGCGGAAGTCTCCCAAATCCAGGCCTAAATTGATTCTGCAGGGGAGGAATGATGCGTAAGCGCACACAGGGGGTAGTACCTTTTCCTTTTAAACAATCCAAACTTTTTTCTGAATTGCAGAACCAAATTCCTTGCTTTGCGAGCATATAGGTGAAGGGCCTTTCAAAAACGACAAAGGAGGTGTTTGCATGGACGATAAGAGCATCGTGGACCTGTATTGGCAAAGATCTGAGAATGCCATCTTGGAAACACAAACAAAGTACGGCGGCTACTGCTACAGCATTGCTTACAATGTCCTGGCAAGCAACGAGGATGCCGAGGAAAGTGTCAATGATACCTATCTGGCGGCGTGGAATCAGCTCCCGCCCCATCGCCCTTCGGTCCTTGCAACTTTCCTTGGGAGAATCACCCGTAACATCTCCATCAGCAAGTGGAGAACCCGCAGCGCCCATAAGCGCGGCGGCGGAGAAATTGTGCTTGCTTTGGAAGAGCTTGGTGACTGTGTTGCAGGTCGGCAAAACATCGAGTCCGCCTATATTCGAAAAGAAGCGGTTGCTGCATTCAATTGCTTTTTGGATACGTTGTCTCCAGTAGAACGGAATGTCTTTTTACGGAGATATTGGTTTCTTGATTCCATCGCTGATATTGCAAAATCATTTGGCTTTACCCAAGGCAAAGTAAAATCCATGCTGCATCGGATCAGGACAAAACTCCGAGCGCAGTTTGCACAGGAGGACTTTGTATGACCAAACTTGATTTGCTGGACATCATCTCCGATGCGAGAGATGCGTATGTCCGGGAGGCACTGGAGACCAGAGGCGCCGCAGCAAGGAAAACCAGACGGATCTCCATGAAAAGGACAATGCTGATTGCAGCCATTGTTGCGATTCTGCTCTTGCTGGTGGGATGTGTGGCGATGTGCATGACATTGCGGGATTTGTCCATTGGGCAGGAAACCTATGTACCAAAAACGGATGAGTATGGCCAGCTTGTGGAGCCGACGGAAAAGCTTCAGGATATTCTGACGCTTACCTCTTTCAGCGGCAGCCCGGTGCAGATGGCGCTGCAGGAGTGGTATGCGTTCTGCGAAAGCTACGATCCAAATGGGGAATTGCTGGGGAACGAATCCGATTTGCCAGATATTCCAAACAATTATGAATACATTTACAGTTGTTATACCCAGGAAATGGTAGATAAACTGGATGAAATTGCGGAGAAATATAATCTGAATCTGCTGGATGACAACATTGCTATACAGCAGTGGCAATCCCAGGCGGCGTTGGAGTTTATGGGCCTTGACAGTCTGCTTCAGGATACCGCAGAAGTCAAGCACATGTCCGGAATGTACTATTCCCCGGGAAACTTTTTCTTTGATGTTCAATTCCAGCTGACGGATGAAAGTGCTGCCTGGCAGACGCCCGTCAGCGGCAGGGTTTATTACAGCCGAAAAGATTACATGGTTCCCCTGTCTTATCTTCCCACGGACTTGGAGGATTATGAGCAGTGGACCTATACCACATCCGACGGTACCCAGCTGCTGTTGGCTTTGGGCAACCGGGGAGGCGCCTTGCTCATCACAGAGCGGGAGGATGCGGTGATCGGAATCAGTCTGACCATCAGCGCCAACCATCTGATGTCGGAAAATGGCGCTGCACCGACGAAAGAAGCAGTTGAGCAGCTGGCGGAAGCCTTTGACTACCAGATAGCACCGTCTGTTTCGGATTACACTGCCATGAAAACCCAGCTGGAAGAACTGGACGAGGCGTACTGGGAACAGCAGAAACCCACGGCAGTTGCCAGTTATGATGGATTCAGCAGCTATTTTCAGGAAAATGCCGTGGAGATACGGAAGCAGGGATATACCTTCTTCGATGTGGATGGAGACGGCAAACAGGACCTGCTGATCGGGGATGCAGAAAATGGTATTTCCATCTGTGTTGCAGAAAGGGAAGAAGGTATGGTGCCGTTCTATCTGGGAAATACCTGGCTGCTGGAAAACGGCGGAACGATGACGGGAGAAAGAGGATCCAATCATGCCATTTATTATGAGCCTGTGGGAGATGGCCAGTATCTGCATCTTTCACAGAACGAGGAAGAATCAAATTATGGGGAACATCGTTTCAGCTTGCTCTATTTAAACGATGGGCTGTGCTATTGTAAAACAGGTGCAGACGGGATGCCGGAAGAAACACCGATTTCCGAAGAGGATGCCCTGGCACTGCGGGCGGAGTATCCGGTGGTGGAATTGGATTGGACCCCTGTTTTGGAGTATGTTTTGGACACCGGAGAGACAGTTGGGGATTACCTGAACGAAATTGATGTGCGGTTGCCGGAAGAGGAACTGATCAAAAAATATCAGGAACTTACAAAAGAAATCATCGATTTCTATGAATACTGCCGGTTCAATTTGATGGATATTAACGGGGACGGTGTTCTGGATCTATTGTTGACCAGCGATTCGATGACAGATATAAACCCTGACTCCGGAAATTTCTATTGGAGCGCCTACACCTATCGATATGGCACGCTGCTGAAATTCCCTGTTTCCGATTTCTATCTCTGTGAAGACAATGTGCTGGAAGATTACGGCTTGGCGATGGCGGAAAACGGACGGAAAATCTACCATACCTTTGTCAAGTTGGAAGGTGAAGAAAAGGAGATCCTGGAACCGCTGATTTATTACCAGGGCACAGATACCTGGTATCTGGACGAGACACAAATTAGCGAAGAAGAAGCCAACGCAATTCTGGCAAAGTACCCTCGCATTGACCAGGAAATGCGCCCGATCAGCGAACTCTACAACTAAACAACGACGGAGGAGAAAGGGCCTGAGATCTGTGCATAACAGTTTTCAGGCCCTTTTTGCACTGCTTTGGAATCCAATGTCCCCATGGAGGCTGTTTAGAGATTCCTTAGAGATGGAGCTGGTACACTGAGCACCACACACCATAGAAGGGAAAAGCAAAGGATGAAAAATAGGAAACGATCCCATCTCGGTATCCGGTGGAGCGTGGCGGTGTTCCTCCTGCCCCATATGGCGGGAGTGCTCTGCTTTGCGCTGCTGCCCATGGTGCGGGTGCTGGTGCGGTCCTTCCAGAGTGCAGTAGGCGGAAGTTGGGTGGGACTTAAAAACTACCTGATGGTGTGGAACAACACCGCATTTCGCCTTGCGGTGTCCAATACGGCCAGGTTCATTCTGGTGTGTGTTCCCATCCTGGTTGTGATGTCTTTGATTCTGACGGTGGCGGTACAGTCCATTCCCGTTGTGGGCAAACACATTCGGTCGATCTTTCTCATGCCCATGGCCATACCGGCGGCTTCCGTGGTTCTGGTATGGAAAGCGCTGTTCCACGACAGCGGACTGCTGAACCACGTCCTCCTGGACATGGGGGCAGACGCCATCCCCTGGATGGACTCCGGTGCGGCGTTTTGGATGCTGGTGATCAGCTACCTTTGGAAAAACCTGGGCTACACCATGGTGCTGTGGGCGGCAGGTTTGTCAGCCATCCCCAAAAGCTGTTACGAGGCGGCCCAGGTAGACGGAGCCACCTCCCGTCAGATATTCTTTCGGATCACGCTGCCGAATCTGAAGGGAACCGCCTACATTCTGGTGGTGCTGTCGGTGCTGAATTCCTTCAAGGTTTTCCGAGAGGCGTGGCTGGTGGCGGGGGACTATCCGGACCAAAGTATGTACCTGCTGCAGCACCTGTATAATAACTGGTTTCGGGAACTGGACTTCGATAAGATTGCGGCGGCTGGCGTGATGTGCTCACTGGTGATTTTCCTGCTGATCGGGATGCTCCGCCGGGCCTGGGACAGGGAGGACAATCTATGAGTGCGATGAAAAGGTGCCTGGTTTTGGGTGTGCTGGTGCTTCTGGCGGGGTTTGTTTTCTATCCCATCTGGTTTGCGGTAACAGGGGCCTTTTCTTCCCGGTGGGAATTGGAAAAAAATCTGTCACCCCTGTTCTCCAGTGGGCAGGAAATGGCCGCCTGGCCCCTTCTGCCGGAGGCACCCACCCTGCGGTCCCTGGTGGAGGTGCTGCTGGACAGTCCGGGATTTTTTCCAATGTTCTGGAATTCCGTGGCAATCTCCGCCGGTATTCTGCTGGGGCAGCTGCTGGTGGACATTCCTGCTGCCTGGGCCCTGGCCAGACTCCCGATTCCGGGGAAGAAGGTTATCCTCACTGCTTATATTGTCCTGATGCTCATGCCTTTTCAGGTGATGATGTTCCCCCAATACCTGATGTTGGATGATCTGCATCTGCTGGATACGTTGTGGGCGGTCATTCTGCCCGCAGTTTTTTCAACCTTCCCGGTATTTATGCTGCACCGGTTTTTTCAGGCAATTCCCCAGGAAATAATTGAGGCAGCCAGGCTGGATGGGGCAGGAGAGGGGCGCATTTTTCTGTGGATTGGCCTGCCTCTGGGAGCACCAGGGGTCCTGTCCGTGGCGATTCTGACATTTTTGGATTCCTGGAATTTGATTGAACAGCCTATGACCTATCTGAAAACAAAATCTCTGTGGCCTCTGTCCCTGTTTTTGCCGGAGATTACCTTGCCGGATATGGGAATGGGATTTGCAGCAGCACTGCTGATGCTGATTCCGGCACTGCTGCTGTTTTGGAACTGTCAGGAATATTTGGAGCGGGGCATCGCCTTGTCGGGAGGGAAAGAGTAAATGAATATTCGGAACGGAACAGGGCGGCCCTGGAAGTGGACGGGAATTTTCTTTGCCGCCATGATTGTCTTTACGGTACTGTCCCGGGTGTTTTATCAAAGCAGCATCGCCGTGGTTACCACAACCATTCCGGGCAACGGAAGCATCGCTCACCGGGTGCAGGTCAGTGGAAAGGCAGTCCAAAACCAGGAGCTGGCGGTGACCACTGTGGCAGGGCTCCGAATTGCCAGCGTTCAAGTCAGCGAAGGACAGCAGGTAAAGCAGGGAGATGTACTGTTTACGCTGGATTTGGATTACCTGGAGGAAACCATCACAACCCAGGAGCAGGAGATGCAGAAGCAGAAGCTGTCCATTCAGGACGCATGGAGCCAAAGCAACGCCAGTGCCCAGCAGCGCAGCAATGCCCAGGCCCAGGCGGAGGAAAATTACCAATCCGCTGTCTCCCAGGCCCAGACTGTATTGGACCGGGCAAAGCGGGACTTGGACCGGGTTCAGGCTGCACTGGATGCCTACTACAACGGTACTTCTGCCGATCAGGCGGAGGAGAACGCCCTGACGGCATCCTGCCAGACTGCAAAAGCGGCCTATGATGCTGCGGTTACTGCACGGGAGAAGTTGAACCAGGAGATTGAAACGGAAATACAGAATGCAATTGCCCAGGCGGAGCAGGCGCAGCCGGAGCCATCCGAGATACCCACGGAGCCCATCCTGCAGCAGACCGACACGACCGACCCGGAGGGTTCCGAGACAGCTGAACTGCCTCAGGCGCAGATACCGGAGTCACGGACGCTGACCCAGGCGGAAAAGGACCAGATTGCCCAATCCATCCGGACGCATTATGCTGGACGGCTCACGGAGGCGGAATCGGCTGTTCAGCAGGCGCAGAGTGCCATGGAGGACGCCAACGGGGCACTGGAGGCATTCCGCCGGGAGCAGAGCCGCACTGAAGGATTGTCAGAACAGGATTTGCTGGATAACCTGGAGAAAGCCCAGGAAAATTACGAGGATGCCCAGACCGCATTGGAAGAAGCGGAAACGGTCTATGGCCGTGCTGTGGAATCCGCCGGGCTGCCCAGCGCCTCCAACAGCTCCGCCCAGATCGGTCAGATCACCTATGACCAGATGGCTCTGACCTTGGAGAAGCTGGAGGTGTTGCAAGAGGCGGAAGGAAAAATCTTAGCTCCGGTGGATGGGGTCGTAACGGAGAGCTACCTCAAAACGGGAAGTAAAACCACGGATACCACCGCTATTCTACTGGCGAATTTAAGCCAGGGATGCAAATTTTCCGGCGTGGTATCGGAGGAACAGAGCCAATACATCGGAGTGGGGGATAAGGTGATCATTCAGGCGGAAAGCAGCGGGAAGGTCTATGAGGATTTGCCGGTTACTACTCTTTCCGTTGCAGAGGAAGAAGGAGAATACCGGATTACCGTTCAGCTTCCGGAGGGAACGCTGCCGCTGGGCGCTGCGGCTCAGCTTCAATTCACCCGAAAGTCCCAGCCCTACGCCTGCTGCGTGCCCATTTCTGCGCTGCACCTGGATGGACAGAACCAGCCCTACGTCCTGACGGTAACCGAGGTCAATACCGTCCTGGGAACCCAGCTCCAGGCCCAGAAGGTCTTGGTCACGGTCCTGGACCGGAATGAGACAACGGCGGCTCTGGCTGAAGGCAGCATAGGACCCCAGGATAAAATCATCGTCTCCTCAGACAAGATGGTGGAACCGGGCAGCCGGGTGCGGGTGGAATAATATGAACCGCAGAAAAAGAATTCGTCTGTTTCAGCTGCTGCTGGGAGCCTTGCTTTACCTGCTGTCGTTTCACGCTGCGGAACTGGCAGAGGAATCCCTGGAAGTGACTCAAGTTGTGCTGGACCGCAGTATTTCTGCCGAAAAGGCAGAACAGCTTCAGGACCAGGAACAGGCGGAAGAAAACCCTGTTGGATTCTGCTTCTGGGGAGAAACCACACAGCAAACCGTTTCCTGCCAGGAAACCGGAAAAAGCGCGCAGGTGAACCAAATACTCCTGGCGGGGAATCCCGAACTGATGGAGGCAGCCTCCCTTGCCTGGCAAAGTGGCTGTCTGGTGGATACTCAGACTGCCTACGCCCTGTTCGGAACAACCCAGGCGGGCGGGCAAGTTCTCTGGGCGGGGGAAAAAGCTTATCCGGTTTTGGGAATCATAGAAACCATCCGCCCAACCATGGCCCGGATGGCGGAAGGGGAAGAAGGATTGGACCATCTTACCCTGGCTGTATCCGGGGAAGCGGGCGCAGCGGCGGCTTCTCAGTGCCTGCTTCGCTGGGAGCTGCAGGGGAAAATCCTGAATCCAGTCTTTCTTTGGAGCCTGGTGCAGAATTTCCTGCTGCTGTTTCCGGGAATTCTCTGCGTTCAGGTCTGTTCCTTCCTGGCAACGGGCTGGCGGGAGTTTGGCAGACTGCTCCGGGAAAGGAACTGGCACCGCTTGGGCAGGATTCTGCTTGCCGGTGTGCTTTTGCTGGGAGGCTTCTGGCTGCTGCTCCGCCGGGTGACCATTCCCGCCAGCATGATTCCCACCAAGTGGTCAGATTTTTCCTTCTGGCAGAACTGGTGGGCTGAGGAACGGGATACGATGCTGACGCTGCTGATGACGCCCATGGACGATGGACGGTTGCAAATGCTGGGGAATATGATACAATCAATGGCAGCAAATACCGGAGCGTGCCTGGCTGTGCTTTGGCCGATAAAGGAGAGACAGAATGCGAATTTTACTGATTGAGGACGAGGAAAGCCTGTGTGAATCCATCTCCTTCCAGCTGTCCAAGGAGGGATTCGGCGTGGATGTCAGCCGGGACGGGGAAGAGGGGCTGTTCCTTGCCTGCCAGGGTGGACACGACCTGATTCTGCTGGACCGGATGCTGCCAGGAATAGACGGCATGGAGATTCTGACCCGGCTGCGCCGGGAGGGAATTTCTGTTCCGGTGATATTTCTGACGGCTCTGGGTCAGGTTCAGGACCGGACGGAAGGGTTAAATCAGGGCGCGGATGACTATATCGTCAAACCCTTTGTATTTGAAGAACTGCTGGCCCGGATTCGGTGCGTTCTGCGCCGCCCGGGAACCATCCAGCTGACGGAACGCCTTCAGTTGGGGGATGTGGTTTATGAACCCCAGGCGCTGACGGCCCGCTGCGGGGACCGGTCCATTATTTTGTCGAAAAAGCTGGGGGAATTGCTGGAGCTGTTTCTGCGCAATCCCGGCCAGACTCTGATGCGGGAGACCATTCTTCTGCGGGTCTGGGGAATGGATTATGACGTGGAGGACGGAAATCTGGACAACTATATCTACTTCCTGCGCCGGAGCTTGGGAAAAATCGGCAGCCGCTTGCACCTTGCCACAATCCGTGGGGTTGGCTACCGCATGGAGGACAGGCCATGATTGGTTCGGTTCGGGGAAAATTGACCGCCTTTAATACCGCCGTCACAGCGGTGATTCTGCTGGCCATGACATTACTGTGCCTGTTCGTTTCCGAGCAGGACACCCGGCAGCAAACCCTGCAAAACTTCCACAACTACCTGAACACCCTGACCTCCTATCTCACCAGCCAGGATACCATGTCCTCCCAGTGGCTCAGGCAGGTGGAGGGGACAGGAAATGTGGCCATTTCCATTTCCGACAACGGCAAACCCCTGTTCTCCCTGCGCCATGGGCAGGGGGAGCTGTCCGGGCAGTTTCAGCAGGTGCGAAGCCGGGCAGAAGCGGATTACGATCTGTATGCGGACAAGTCCTGTGCCGGGAAGAGCTGCTCCTTCGTGATGGAAGGTGAAAACGGGGCGGATTATATCGGGGGCCTTGCGGTGGTGTCCAAGGAAAACTCTGTAATGGAGCTGATGCTGCTGTTTCCCCTGGAAGAGATGCAGCAGGGCATTGTCCGGCAGAGAACAGTGGTGTTCCTGGGGGTGGCTCTGGCTTTGGGGGTACTGTGGCTGTTTTCCTGGCATTTTACCGGGCGGATGCTCCAGCCCATCCGGGAGAGCCGCCAGCGGCAGATTGAGTTTACCGCAGCCGCCTCCCATGAACTGCGGACCCCTTTGGCGGCCATCCTCTCTGCCGCCTCCGCCATGGACCAGGCGGAGGACGCCCAGCACAGTTATTTTCTTCAACAAATCCAGGGGGAGGGCCAGCGGATGTCCCGGCTGATCGGGGACCTGCTCACCTTGAGCAGCGGAGACAGCCAGAACTGGGAAATCCACAGGTCCCCGGCGGACCCGGACATGGTGCTGCTGGAAATCTATGAGCGCTACCTGCCTCTGGCAAAGAAGGCCGGTCTTGCCCTGGAAATCTGTGTGCCTCAGGAGCAGATTCCGGAGATTTCCATGGATCGGGAGCGAATTTGCCAGGTATTGAATATTCTCATGGACAATGCTCTGGCCTATACCCCGGCGCCGGGGCGGGTTTTGCTGGGACTGGAGGCAGGGCAGCGGAACATTCGGTTTTTTGTATCCGACACGGGGCCAGGGGTGCCGGAGGGGGAACGGAAGGATATTTTTCAGCGATTCCACCGGGGCCGGAGAGACAGGACGGACAGAAGCCACTTCGGTCTGGGCCTGAGTATTGCGGCGCAGATTGTGAACCTTCACGGAGGGAAAATCTGGGTTCAGGACGGACGTCTGGGCGGGGCTGAATTTGTCCTGGAACTGCCCCGGTGATTTAGAGATGGGTTAGAGACTCCTGTGTTATCCTTTGGGTATCTTACCGAAGGAGGAAAGAATATGAAACCAATCAAACAAATGTTGTGCTGGATGCTGGCAGCTCTGTGCCTGGCGGGCTGCTTCTCCGGCTGTCAAAAAGAGGAAGCCATCGTTACCGAGGCTGTCCCCACCCAGAGCAGCGGCGCCATGGGCCGCTATGTGGAGCAGTCCATCCCCTTGCCGGAGTGCCAGTATGCCAAGGATCTGGTTATGCTAGAGGACGGCAGACTCCGGGTGTCCCTGATTCTGGAGGACAATTCTGCCATCGTCTGCACCACCGGGGCGGACCGTTCTGCCTGGGAGGACACCTGGGGAGTCCCGGAAGAAATTCTGGCTACAGGTTCTGTGTCCAAGCTGACACTCTCTCCGGATGGGAAAATGTTCTGCCATACCTGGAAGGATGCAGATGAACAGGGAAATTATGGCTACCATTTCTGGGTGATCGAATCAGATAGAAGTTATCGGGAGCTTCCCATTTCTTACCCGGATGTAGATTATACCATGGGCTACCTGATTCCCGACTGTGACTTTACCAACAGCGGAAAGCTGATGATGGAGCTTCAGCAGGATGAGGTCTGCCAGCTCGATCTGGAAACCGGTGCTGTGGGCGAGAACCTCAATGAAGTGGAACCCAGGGTTCTCAAAATGGGCTGCGGCGGCGAGAATACATACATTATGGGCTGGGATACCGTCAGCGCCAACATCGACGGCGAAACCGCCGCTCTGGACAACGCCATGGGCCAGCAGATTGTGGATGCCCTCCGGGACAACGAGGGCAACACCCCCAAAATCGCATTCTGGGAAAATTCGGAGGGCTATCTGTTCTTCATCACCCAGATGGGCCTATATAGCTTTGTGCCCGGGGGCAGCGTGGTGGAGGAACTGATCGACGGCTCCCGGACTACCCTGGGCGACACCAGATTTCTGCCTGTGGCCATGACCGGAGCGGAGGATGACACCTTTTATGTGCTGGGCAGCCGGGGTGACACGGGAGCCATGCTGCTGCACTACACCTATGATACGGAAATCCCCACCGTGTCGGATACCCAGCTGACCATCTACAGCCTGTATGAGAGCGAAGACCTGCCTCAGATGATCTCCCAGTACCAGGTGGCCCATCCGGAGGTGATGGTGGAGCTGGAAATCGGCATGACCGGGGAGGACGGCATCACCGTCAGCGATGCCATCCGCACCCTGAACACGGAAATTCTGGCGGGCAAAGGCCCGGACCTGATCTGCCTGGACGGATTTAACCTGAATACTTACCAGGAAAAGGGCTTGCTGGCAGATGTCAGCGAAATTCTCAGCCAGTCGGAACCCACGCTCACCCAGGTGACCCGGTGCTTTGAACAGGACGGCAAAATCTACGCCGTTCCCACCGGCTTCATTCTGCCTGCCATGTACGGACCCAGCCACATTGTCTCCCAGATTCACGACTGGGATTCCCTGGTGGCTGCCGTCGGGCAGGCCAAGGCGGAGCGGCCGGATTCTTTTGGCGTTCTGGCAGCCTTTCAGCCGGTAACCACTGCGGATGAGTTCTATGACAGTTATTCCTCTGCCTGGATTAACCCGGATGGAACGGTGAATGAGGAAAAACTGACGGAATTCTACGCTAATATGCAGAGAGTCTACGACCTGGACGCAGAACTCCAGGAGGTGTGGGCGGACCGTATTTATGAGGAGCCTTCGTTTTACCCTGGCGAATACACGGGATTTCTTGGCTCTTTGTCCATGGGGAATTATTGTATCGGTTTCGGTACTTTGAATGGAATGCGGGTATGGGCGGATTCCCTTGCAGCTGATCAATATCTGGATGACTACCAGACGGCTTTGTTGGAGCTGGGAGACAGCGGCGTCTTTGTGCCCAAGGGAATCATGGGCATCCTGACCACCAGCGAACATCCCCAGGCGGCTGGGTCCTTCCTGCAGTTCATGCTCAGCCAGGAGGTTCAGTCCAAGGATCTGAGCTACTGCTTCCCGGTGAACCAGGCGGTTTTCGACCAGGAAACCACCGAGGAGCGAATTGTTGATAGCTACATGAGCTTTACCGATGCCGATGGCAACAAAATTGGCGTCCAGGCCCAGTACCCGGATGCCCAGGACCGGGAAAATCTGAGAACCTGGGTGGATAACCTGACCACCCCGGCCTCCACGGACTTCATCATCCGCAGCACCGTGCTGGATCAGATGACCGCCTGCCTGCTCAAGGAAATCACCCCGGAGCAAGCAGCCCAGAATGCCATGAAGACCATCAATCTCTACCTTGCGGAGTAACCACTCATGGAAGAGAATGCGCAATTCCCGGTGCCATCTGCGGAGGAAGAGCCTACCCTGGCCCAGCGGCATGCCCGAAGGGCAAAGAGCAGAAAGAAACACTTCGGGGTTACCGGCTGGGTGCTGGCCATTCTGGCGGTCTGGTTTTTGCTGGTCAATCCTCTGAGCATTTCCTGGATGGATGTGCTGCCGTTTCTGGGGAAGACAGCAGATGTCAGTGGGGACTGGAAACTGATTCTGGTAAACTACGAATACCGGCTGCCGGAGGATTATCCGGTGGGACTGACCGAACTATCCAACGGCGAGCAGGTTGACAGCCGGATGTACCCGGCCCTTCAGCAGATGTTTGACGCCATGCGGGCAGATGGCGTCTATCCCGTCGTGGCTTCCGGTTACCGGACAGCAGAAGAGCAGCAGGAACTGCTGGACGAAAGAATTCAGGAATACCGGGATGCGGGATACTCCCGGAAATCGGCCAAGGAAGCTGCTTTGCTCCGGGTGGCCAAGCCTGGGACCAGCGAGCACCAGCTGGGACTGGCGGTGGACATCAACCAGGAGGGCACTCGCTCCACCGCTTCCCAGGTCTATACCTGGTTGGAGGAAAACGCCTGGGAATACGGCTTTATTCAGCGGTACCCGGAGGGCAAATCCGAAATCACCGGCATCACCAACGAACCATGGCATTACCGCTATGTGGGAAATCCCGCCGCCGAAGAAATCACCCGATTTCATAAAGCAAGAGCGGGTCTGTTTCCTTTGAGACAGGCCCGCTTCCTTGCTTGATGTCCGATCAACAGGGGAATGATAGAGATATGGATTGCAGGGACGCCCGGACTTAGGATAATCTTAGGAATTCGCCAATAAGACTTTAAGATTCAAATGGGCTTTGTTCTGCTATACCTGAACATTGTTGGGAGGATTGCCGCTTTGCTGGCAATCCTCCCAATTCTTGCATTCCTTTCGGTGTATTTTCAAATGTTTGAATCAGTTCAGAAGGTCGGAAATCGGCAGCATTCCCTGGTCGATGCGGGGATACTTTGCCAGAATTGCGTTGGCTTCTTCCTCAGTAATGGGAACCTCATCCCACCAGTCTCCATACCAGGAGGCGTTGGATTTGTTGTAAACTACGAAGTCCAGGACTTCCGTTTCCAGTCCATCGCACCGCAGGAATTCATGCCCATCCTTTTCTACCCCAAAACCCCCAGCGTGGCGTGTATCCACATGCTCCAATACACCATCCTCACAGAGATAGAAGTCGGAGGCAAATCCTGTCACGATACCATAACGATAGGTCAGAGCCAAGCAGTAGTAGTCCGTGTTGCCCAGGAGAGAATCATTTTCCCTCTTCAGGAGCAAATCGTCCACACCGTCCCCGTTAATGTCCAGAATCCGGTAGTGGCTGTAGTGCATATTTTCCCGCTCATTCAAGTACGTTTTGTAAATGTCCAGCAGCTCTGCATCGGAAACCCGCACATCCTTTTCGTTCAAATAGTCTGAGAGCGTCTGATCTTCGGACAGAGGATAGTTCATCACGCTCTTCCAGTCCAGGGAAATTCTGGGATACTGGGCCATAAAGGACAGTGCTTCCTCCGCAGTCACTTCTTCGGCATCCAGGCTGTTAAATTCCGGCATAAAGCTCCACTTACCACCTATCAGGCTCAGCCCGCCAATCCATTCTCCCATGGATTCGTAATCCAAATCCATCCAGGCTGTATCACTGTCCGCTTTCAGATAATAATGTTGTGCACGATCATCCAGTTCCGGGTCAGTATGATAACGTTCCAGCACATGCCCTTCACACAAAAAGGTATTATTCCCCCAGAACCACTGAACTTCGCCATCTTGAATCGTGTGCCACTCATCAATGGCTCCATCACTATCCTCATCCAGCAGCAGTTCCTCAACTCCATCGCCGGTTAAATCGAAAAACGTATACTGCGCCCTATTATTCGGGAGGACGTATCGGCTTATTAATACCTCACTGAAATTCGTGTAAGTTTCCGGCTCATAAGCTGTTTCCGCATCATGGGCAGCATCGGATTCCGCCAGCTTTTCCATCACAGCCTCCCGGTCCAGAATCTGGGGCTGTATGGAATAGTCAAACACATCCGCCACCATTTCCAACTGCTCTTTTGTCATGATTTCCTCTGCTGTGGGGTAGGCACTGCCGGAAAAATTTCCGTCAACAAGAAGAACCATAACGGCCTCGGAAAGGTCCGCAATAATATAGCAATTACCTTTGTGATCGAGCGCAAGTAAAAGTACTGTTCCATCACGGGTTGTGTAGTTCCACTGCTGAAAGAGGCTCAAATCCATCCCCCACAAAGTATTTCCAGGAAAATAGTCTTTTCGGGCATAGAGGACTTTGGCCCACAGTTTCGTGTCAATCTCCTTTAATTTCACACTTATTTCCAGCCGCAAATTATGTGGTGGATAAAGCAGACCGGAAAGACCAATCATTTCTGCGCCACTATCCGGCAGTATCAGAGAGCCGACTCCGGATTCCTCCAGGAAAATTTCACTTTGCCATCCCTGGAAAGTAATCCATTCTCCCAATAACTTCAGGTCGTATTTTTGAGCAATCTCGTCCACCATTTCCACCATTTCCTGGGTATAACAGGAGTAGGTGTATTCATACTGATTGGGGATTTCTGGATGGTCTGGATTGTTGTCCATAAGCGCTCCATCTGGGTCATAGGTTTCCAGGAAATCGGACCATTCTTTCGTTGCCAGTTGAATGGGATCTCCACTATGACCAAACGGCGTCAGCACATCCCATTCCTTTTCAACCGGCTCGATAGCTTTCCCGGAATCGTCAAAGGTCTTGGTATAAGTTTCTTTACCCACGGACATATCCTGCAGCCGAAGGGTATACACCACAGCACAGCCAACCAGCAAGAGCGTAATGGCAACAATGGCTGCAATCAGAAGGGGCCTGCGCAATGCCCGGCGACTTTTTTCCGCACAGATTAGGCCCCTCTCTGCTTCGTCATAATATTGGGGGTTGATATTTCCCAGTTCAATCAGTAAATCTTTCCCGGTCATACAGAAATTCCCTCCTTCGCAAGATAGGTGTACAGTTTTGCCCTTGTCCGATGCAGCTGCGTCTTGACCTTGCTCTGGCTGATGCCATATCGGGATGCGATTTCAGCAACCGTCTCCACATACAGATATCGGCGGAGGAAGATTAAGCGGCTTTCTTGCGGCAAAGTATCCAGGAACGCCTCCAACACCCGTTTGAGTTCCTTTCCCTCCATCTGGAAATCCTGCCTACTGTCGGGAATACAGTTTTCCATCTCCTGTGTCAGCGCCACGACCTCGGCTTTACGCTTGGCAGCCAATTTCCAGTCCAGACAGTTAAAGGACAAATTGCGGCATATGGACGCCAGGAAAGCATAAAAATACCTGGGACGCTTGGGAGGAATGGACTTCCAGGCTGCCATATAGGTATCGCTTACCTGTTCTTCTGCATCCTCCCGATTGTTAAGAATGTTATGGGAAAGCATAAACAGTTTCCTGCCGTAAGCATTGTCTGTTTCTTTTACTGCCTGCTCATTTCTCTCCCAGTATAATGCGATGATTTTCGCATCTTCCACTTGGGCTCACTCCTTTCTCAATGTGCTCCTCACCCTGTTAGTAAGAATCCGAGCGGGAAAGGTTACATCTATTTTAGCAATTATTTTGCAAAATGAAAACGTACAATTCAGGGAGATGTTTTTAAAGCAGAAAACCCGGCAGAAAACACCGATGCGTCCAGTTTATGCAATGGAACGACAAAATAACTGCACCCCATTTCTTTGGAACAAGCAAATACTCGTACTTCCCAGAAAAATGAGGTGCAGCTGGTCCAGCGTAGCTGCCATTTATATTCCGTTATTCCACTTCCAGCGGGATTGTCACATCGCATATAATCAATGCTTCCATGGAATCAAGAGGGATGGGCGTCGGGAACATGGCGCCGTAGTTTGCATCTGCGGTATCTTCGCTTTCCTTGGCGCTGGCATTGAAATTCCAATTTTCCAAAGGAATCTGACTTCCATCTTTCAGCACCAGGTAGACGGATTCACAGAAAGCTTGTACGAGGATGGATTCATTGGCCGAATAATCTTTCCATAGATTGGGAGAAGTCAGATCCAAGTGAATCCCAATAGGGGAGACGTACCCTTTTTTCAGAATATAGGAATTTCCTTCACGATCTGTCACCTCCATGGGGCGGAAGTGAATTTTCTGGGTGGTGTCCCGATAACGCAGAGTGAAAGAAAGACTCCATTCTCCTTCCAGAACCATTCTTTTCTCCTGCTCAGTCCCCAAATCCTGAACCAGGTCGCCAAATTCAACAGTTACTTTTCGATTGAAAAACAATGGGTAAAGCCAAGATGACCAACCGCCCCCTGTGTATTCTTCGATGATATGAATGGTTTTTCCATCCTCACTTCTCTGATAGCTGAGAGAACCGCCGCCGTTGCCGAAAGGATGATACATTTGCCAATCAGAAAACCGCAGACCCTCAGGGACGACTCCACCATCCTGCCGGGTCAATGCGTATACAATCGCAACATGGTAGCGATCACCGATGACGGCTTCTGCCTTCAACTGATATGCGCCTATTTCCACGGAAGCGTTGACGGGAACACCAATGCT
This sequence comes from uncultured Eubacteriales bacterium, assembly GCA_949296115.1. GTDB lineage: Bacteria > Bacillota > Clostridia > Oscillospirales > Oscillospiraceae > Faecousia. The sequence continues at coordinate 43,136 of CASFNR010000001.1, forward strand.
GTCTACCAATTCCGTCTGCGCATAGCCGAAGAGGGGAGCCAGCAGATTGCTGACATATCCATTGTCATATTCCGCATGGACAGGCAGCGCCAGAAGCGCCAAAACCAGACATGCCGCAAGAAAACGGATCCAACGCCGCTGGGACCGCTTTCCTGCAGGTTGCTCTGCATCCAGCACCCAATCATCCCGAACATCTCCAATGGCATCATAGAGCAATTCTTCGTTCATAGTCCGTATCCCTCCTTTTCCAGGTGTCTGCGCAGCTTCTTTCGTGTGCGGTGGAGCATGGATTCTACCTTACTTTTGGAAAAATGAAACTGGTCGCAAATCTCCCGGATGGACATGGCATGCCAATACCGGCGCAGAAACACCCGGCGTTCCTCCTGGGGCAGGGCAGACAGGAACTGGTTGAGGATACCGACCAATTCCTGATACTCCAGCTGTGTTTCTGTACTGTGTTCACCTGGAATACATTCCGCCAGCTCTTCCAGAGAGAGGGCGACTTGACCGCCTCCACGTTTCTGTGCATCCCGGCTGCGGAGCCGTTTCAGGCTGATTCTTCGCGTGAGCTTTCCAAGGTATGCAGATAGCATTGCCGGTTTGTTGGGAGGAATGCTGTCCCAGGCTGCCTGATAGGTGTCGTTAACACATTCTTCAGCATCCAGTGCATCCTCCAGAATTCGCATGGCAATAGAGCGGCAGTAGTTTCCGTAGTTCTTTTCACATAGGACAATGGCGGATTCCTCCCGGTTCCAGAATCGTGTTACAATTTCTGAATCCTCCACATACTCACCTCCTCTTTTATTTCCCTTTATTATTCTACTACCTTAAAATCAACGCTGCTTGCAAAAAGATTAGAAAAATCATGATATTACTTCCAGAGCATATAGCATTTGGAAATAAGGGTCAATTTCTTGTCACGCTTTTCTGGTTGGTTTTCTCACATTGGGTGTTGCGTGAAAAAACTGGTTGTCAATTAATATAACAGATGTTATAATAGAGGCAACCCATATTATTCGAATAGAATGGATAGGCGGAAGTCTATGGCATCTGAAAAGAGAATCACCAGAGAAAACATTCTGCAAGCCGCAACCCAAACGATCCAGAGTGGGGGGCCAGAGGCACTCACCGTTCGGCACATCGCCAAAACCCTGGGCTGCTCAACCCAGCCGCTGTATTATGAATTTGAGAATATTCAGGACCTGAAAGATGCATTATATGACTATATTCGGGAACATTTTCTGAAATTTCATAGCGACAGCTATAAGGCCTTCGGACAGAGCTTCCTGTCCTTTGCCATGAGGGAAAAGGAATTATTCCGTTTCCTGTATCTGCAGCGGCGGCAGCCAAGTCAAGATCTGCTGGATGATCTGAATTGGGAAATGCTGATCTCCCTGCTGGCAAAAAATCTGGAAATGCCCATGGAAACAGCCAGGGAAATGCACCGGCAAATGCAGTTCCGCTGCTATGGACTGGGCGTTATGCTGGCAATCGGCTACCAGAGCATGACACAGGAACAGATTGACCAGGAACTGACGGATTTTTTTCGCATCATTCTGCGCCATTATAAGGGAATTACCAGCGAAGAGGAGCTGGAATACTGGCTGCAGAGCTCACGAAATCTCATTTATTAAGCCGCTTAGGAGGTTACCATGGAAAACAAAGGTACAAGACAATACGACGTGGTTGTCATTGGTGCCGGAAACGGTGGATTGACAGCCGCAATCCGTGTGCTTCAGGGAGGCTATTCTTGCCTGCTCCTGGAAAAGCACAATCTGCCCGGTGGATTTGCTACCAGCTTCAAACGGGGACGGTTTGAGTTTGAAGCCAGCCTGCACGAGCTGAATGACTTCGGCTCCCCGGAGGCACCAGGGGACATCCGCACACTGTTCCGGGAATTGGGCGTGGAGGAGAAAGTGGACTGGATTCGCATACCGGAAGCTTACCATCTGATCACCACGGACAAGAAGTATGACTGCGAAATGCCCTTTGGGGCAGAAGCGTTCATCGACAAAATGGAGCAGTATGTCCCCGGCTCCCGAAAATCCATGACTGCATTTTTTGAACTGTGCGAGGAAGTGCGGGATGCACAGGCATACTCGACCTCGGTCAACGGAAACACGGATTCTTCCTATATGAAGTCCCATTTTCCCAACTTCGTAAAAGCCGGCAGCTACAGTGTCAATGATGTCCTGGATTCGCTGAAGATGCCCCAGGCTGCCCGGGATATTCTGAATGCCTACTGGTGCTATCTGGGCGTGGATTGTGACCGGCTCAGCTTTCTGCACTACGGCTCCATGGTCATCCGCTACATCACCCGGGATGCCTGGATGCCCAAAATGCGTTCCCACGAAATCAGTCTGGCGTTGGAAAGCCGGATTCGGGAACTGGGCGGCGATGTTTGGTACCATTCTGAGGCAAGTAAAATTCACACCGATGCAGCAGGGAAGATCACCGGTGTGGAACTGAAGGACGGCACTGTTGTGGCAACCCATCATGTGATTGCCAACTGCTCGCCGCATCTGGTTTTCGGGAAAATGCTGCCCGCTTCCGCTGTCAGCGAGCAGGTCGTCCGGGCAACCAATGCCCGGGAGTTCTCCGGACGGGGTTTTACCATGTTCCTGGGACTGAACAAGTCCGCTGAAGAGCTTGGCATTAAGAGCCACAACTACTTCATCTATGACACCGCTGACTCTGCCAAGCAGTTTGACATGATGCGGAAGGTGGATACCAACCACGTCCAGGCCACTGTGTGCCTGAACAATGCGTTTCCGGAATGCTCTCCCCGAGGAACCTGCATGATGTACTTTACCACCATGTTCATGTCCGATGACTGGGGAAATGTAACCGAGACAGACTATTTCAGAGCGAAAGATCGGGTTGCGGCGGATATGATCCGGGTTTTCGAGCGGGAGACCGGCTGCAATCTGCACGACCACATTGAAGAAATCAGCGTTGCCAGTCCCACAACTTATGCCCGCTACTGTGGACATCCGGAAGGCAGCATTTACGGTTACCTCACGGCGGATTGGGACAGCCTGATGCCCCGTCTGATGATGATGAAAGAGGATGCCAGGCTCTTCCCGGGCCTGCGGTTTGTGGGAGGCTACGCCATGCGTTCCAGCGGATATTCCAGCGCCTACGTCTCCGGCGACATTTCCGGGCGGCAGACGGTTGGCGACCTGAAAGCGGAGGTGAAGTGATATGAAATTCAAAAGACAGATCTTTGGATTTATGGATATGCTCCGGTTCAAGAAGATTGTACCCAAGCGGCGGGAAGCACTGGCAAACGGCGCCAATACGCCCATTCCCCAGGAGTACCGGACAAATGTTCTGGCAAAGAAACTCCACCCTGGCTCTATGGAAGTGGAATTGACCGCCATCCGGGATTTGACGGATCGGATGAAGGAATTGACCTTCCGCCGGGTGGATGATGTGGCTTTCCCGTTCTTCCGTGCCGGACAGTATGTTTCCATCCGGACAAAGGTCGGCGATAGCCTGGTCAGCCGTCCCTATTCCATTTCCTCCAGCCCCCGGGAAGCACTGGAAAATAAGCTGACCCTGGGCGTGGAGGATGCGGGATTCTTTTCTCACTACCTGAACACACAGGCAAAGGTAGGGGACCGGTTTACCATGACGGAGCCCAGCGGAGAATTTCACTATGAAGCCCTCCGGGATGCAAAGCAGATTGTCTGTATCGCTGGCGGCTCTGGCATCACCCCGTTCCTGTCCATGGCAAAAAGCATGGTAGAGCAGGATGAGTCCTATGACATGGTTCTCTTCTACGGTGCCAGAGACGAAGCGCACATCGCCTATAAGACAGAGCTGGATGCCCTTGGGCAGAAAGGACTGAAGGTTGTCTACGTCCTCAGCGATGAAGAAAAATCTGGCTATGCCCACGGCTTTATTTCGGCAGATTTGATGACGAAATATGTAGATTTGAAGCAAGTGACCTTCTTCCTCTGCGGTCCTGCGGCAATGTACGCTTTCCTGGAGAAGGAATTACAGCCTCTGAATTTGCCCGTAAAGGCTGTCCGCAAGGATGCCACCTGCTGTCTGGATTTGCCTTTGGAGAATCCCAGGACGTTCCGGCTGACGGTTCGGATTCGGGACCAGGTCCACACCATTGATGCCAAGGAGAACGAAACCCTGCTGACAGCAATGGAGCGGGCCGGAATTCCCGCTCCTAACAAATGCCGGGCCGGTGGCTGCGGTTACTGTCACAGCAAATGGATTTCCGGAGATTATCAGGTGGCCGAGAAACGGGATGGCCGCCGGGAAGCGGACCGGAAGTTCGGATTTATTCATCCCTGCGTCGCCTATCCCATGGGGGATATGGAGATCGACGTCCCGCCTGCGGAGTAAACGCACGCTCCTGTGATTGGAAATTGCAGCAGAACATCCTGGAATCATGCTCGATTCCAGGATGTTCTGGATTCTTGCCCGCTTGTGAAACATGCCTGCCTTCCGAACTACCCCAGCATCACGTCCAGCAGCATCATAACAGCGAATCCCAGAACGATTCCCATGGTGGCGAAATACGGCTGGTTCTGCTGATTTCTCTGGCATTCCGGAATCAACTCGTGGACGGCGACCAGGATCATCGCTCCGGCCGCAAAGGACAATGCGTATGGAAGAATCGTTTCTACATAAACCACCAGCAATGCCCCTATCACGCCGGCAATCGGTTCTACAAGGCCGGAAGCTTGACCGATCAGAAAGCTTCTCCTTCTTGAAAATCCCTCTCTCCGGAGAGGAACCGAAACTGCCGCACCTTCAGGGAAGTTCTGCAAACCGATTCCCACTGCCACGGAAATGGCTCCCATCAGGCTTTCCGCAGTACAGTCGCTACCTTGCAAGGCGCCAAATGCCACGCCCACTGCCAGGCCCTCCGGGATGTTGTGCAGGGTGATGGAAAGAATCAGCATGACAATGCGGTGCAGGCGCTCATTTGGCTTTCCCTGCGTGCTGTCAGCTTCTCTCCTCGCAAAGGATACAATTTTATCAGAGGCCCACATAAACAGGGCGCCAAATAAAAAGCCTGCTGTTGCCACCAGATATGCAGGCAAGCCGGATGCTGCCTCCGCACGTTCGATTGCTGGCTGAAGCAAAGACCAGAAGCTGGCCGCGATCATGACGCCGGAAGCAAATCCAAGCATGATGTTCAGCCCTTTGGGATCGGGGGATGTAAAAAAGATGACCGTGGCCGCCCCCAGTGCTGTTATGAACCAGGTTCCCAGTGTGGCCACAAGTGCCATTGTCAGATAATTACCCATGTTGCACCTCCTACACCCATTATATTTCCAAGCTCCATTTTGTGACTGTAAAAAAGAGAATGATGCCGGAAATCGTATGCGGATGGAATTGTGCATTTGCGGGCATTTGAAGATCCCCGCCGCTGGTATTCCGAGAAAGGCACTGTCGGAACGGGACTATATAACTGCCGCCAGGGAAGGGAAGTGACTTCGGATTTCATCATCTATTTCCGGAAAAATGGTGCCATTTTGCCCCTTCTGTACCAATGTCGGTGAGCAGCCCCTTCAGTTCATCAAAAGGCATGGAGTACCGCTGCGAAAGGTAACGCAGGGAGGCTCCCAATTCTCCGTCCGGGCCACCGTATTGGGAAATGATGATGGAAGCCAGTTTGGGATTGGGTTTCTCGATTTTTACCGGGTATTGCAGCTTCTTATCATACACAAACATGGGTTACGCCTCCTTGTTCTTGCTGTATTCCCAGGGCCAGGGATCGTCCAGCCAGTCATAGTTTTCTGAATCTGAGATTTGACCATGATTTGTCGGCCCATGTTTTTTTAAATATTCTTCCTGGCAATGCTGCAGCATTTTCTGGTAGTTGCGGTAAATTTCCAGTGCTTCCTGGTCATCCCGATGTGTGTCCAAGTAAAGGGCCAGTTCCTGCACTGCAAAGCACAGAGCTTGCAGCTCCGACAAGGGGGTTACAGGCTTTTCATTCTTATTGACCATCCCCATGAAAGGAAGGTCCAGACCGGGGAATAAGGTTCCCCGTACCAGTCCTTTCCTTGCCTCATATTTGGGCGGATTCTCCATTTGAAATGGTACATAGGGGTTTGCCAGGGGCGCCATGGCAGGCAGACGCCCTTCCAAGCCCTCTTTTTTATTTCGATCCAACGTTCATTCCTCCTTAAGACTTGAATAAGTTGAGAACCGTCGTTCCGTGTCATCCTATGCGTCATTTTGAGAATGTGTTCAGATAATAGGACGAGCAGCATATCCTTAACAGAGGTGTTGCCAATGAGAAGAGGAGGAAGATGGGTCTGGTTTTATGCTCTGACCATTGCGTTGGTTCTGCTGGCCGCTGATTGGGGGAGCAAAGCCGTTACAGTTGCTGCAGAAAATCAGCCGATGCCCCGGAACCACTGTATCATCATTGATCCGGGTCATGGCGGGGAGGATGGAGGGGCAATTTCGTGTACTGGATTGGTGGAAAGCACATACAATCTGCAAATTTCCCTCCGAGTCAATGATCTGTTCCACTTACTTGGATACCAGACAAAGATGACCCGGACTAAAGATACTTCCATTTATACCACAGGGCAGTCGCTCTCGCAAAAAAAGATGTCTGATTTAAAGGAGCGGGTGCGGATCGTGAATGAGACTGACAACGGTTTTCTGGTCAGCATCCACCAGAATAACTTCTCAGACAGCCAATCCAGCGGCGCCCAAGTTTTCTATGCGGCCACCGAATACAGCAAGGAAGCGGCGGAACAGATGCAAACCGCATTGAAAGCACAGTTAAATCCCCAGAGCCATCGGTCAATAAAAAAGAGCACAGGGATTTATCTGATGGAACATATCCAGCGCCCCGGAATTCTGATTGAGTGCGGTTTTCTTTCTAATCCCGCTGAGGAAGCACAGCTTCGGGACCCGGAGTATCAAAAAAAACTTGCCTGCGTGATTGCCTCATCCATCAGTCAATCTCTCTCGAACACTTGACCGGATTGCCTGAACCTGTTATAATTGCACCACAAAGATCCGGGAGGATGGCGCAATGGCAAAGACAAAGACTATTTTTTACTGCACCAATTGTGGCAATGAAACCTTGAAATGGATGGGAAGATGTCCCAGCTGCGGTGCATTCAATACCATGGAAGAACACGTGGAAAAAGCAATGCCTGCAGGGAGGGGAAGGACTGCACCTGTTGGGCAAAGCCGCATTCCGCAGCCCATTGTCCATGTGTCCGGTGGTGGAGAACTGCGTTTCTCAACGGGAATGGGGGAATTGGATCGAGTTTTGGGAGGTGGTGCTGTTTCCGGCTCTTTGGTGCTGGTTGGTGGTGCCCCAGGAATTGGGAAATCGACACTGTTGCTGCAAATTTGCAGCCGTATGTGCCAGAACCGTCGGGTGCTGTATGTTTCCGGCGAGGAAAGTGAACAGCAATTGAAGCTTCGGGCGGAACGTTTGGATGTTTCCTCGGAACAGCTGCTGATCTACTCTGAAATCCGGCTGTCAGATATCCTGGATGCCGTAGAGCAGACAAAACCGGACATCCTGATCGTTGATTCCATTCAGACACTCTATAAAGAAGACAATGAATCTTCACCCGGAAGCGTCTCCCAGGTCAAAGAATGTACAATGGCACTGATGCAGCTATCAAAGTCTCAGGGCATCACAGTCTTTGTCGTTGGACATATCAATAAGGACGGAAATATTGCCGGCCCAAAGGTTTTGGAGCACATGGTAGACTGTGTCCTGTATTTTGAAGGCGACGCCAATACCTCTTACCGGCTGCTCCGCGCTGCGAAAAACAGATTCGGCTCAACAAACGAAATCGGTGTATTTGATATGACGGAATCAGGATTGGCGGAGGTGCCGAACCCGTCGCAAATGCTTCTGGAAGGCCGTCCTAATGGGGCAAGCGGGACCTGCGTTGCATGCGTCATGGAAGGAACTCGCCCCTTACTGGCAGAAGTCCAGGCTCTGGTGGCCAAGACAACATTTAATGTCCCAAGACGCACTGCCGATGGATTTGATTTTAACCGGGCTGTCCTTCTGATGGCGGTAGCGGAAAAACGGGCGGGGATGAAGCTGAGCCTCTTTGACGCTTATATCAATGTCATCGGCGGGCTTCGGCTGGACGAGCCGGGGGCCGATTTGCCTGTGATTTTGGCAGTTGCCTCCTCTTATCGGGATGTACCCATTGCGGATGATTTGGCGGCCATCGGGGAGGTAGGACTGACAGGGGAGATACGGTCTGTGTCCCACATGAATCAGCGGCTGGCAGAATTAACCCGCTTGGGATTTCACAAGTGCCTGGTTCCCAAAAGCGGGTCTGAAAAGTTAGAAATACCCGAAGGATTGACAGTTTTTCGCGTCAAAAATCTCCGTGAAGCGATTGAGGTGGCTCTATAAATAATGAAACATCCCACGCACTCCTTGAACAGGAGCGCACGGGATGTTTGTATAAAAGGGGAGAGGAGGCCTACAATATAATCCCAAGTAAGATGCCCAGGATAAAACAGATAATGCCGGTGGCCATATACTCTAAGATGTTACGCTTATATACGACACGCGTTCTTCTCTTGATCACAGGCTTTTCAACCACTTTTTCAACGACTTTATCAATATTCAGAACAATCTGGGGCTCATCATATGTGGGTTTTCGCCCGGTGGCAAGGTATTCCACTTCTGTATTCAAAGCTTCTGCCAAACGGATCAAGTTCAATGTATCCGGGCTGCTCTGACCATTTTCCCATTTGCTGACAGCCTGACGGGAAATGCCCAGAGTGTCCGCAAGTTGTCCCTGGGAAATCTTCTGTTCCTTCCGAAGAAGGGAAATGCGCTCACCTACCGACATATTCCCAAATCCCTTCAAATTTGTAGCAACTATTGATTGCATTTATCATTTAATCACATTTTTTCTGAAAAGTCAAGTTTCGACAGGGGATTTGCTTCTGCAGCAATCTTCAATTCCGTATTTTCAATGTGTGTGTATATTTGCGTGGTATTCAGATTTTCATGGCCAAGGACTTCCTGAACGGTTTTCACATCCACACCGCCAGACAACATCATCGTTGCCGCAGTATGCCGAAGTTTATGGGCTGAGAACTGTGTAGCATCCAATCCCGCCTGGAGGAGAGCTTTTTTCACCAAACGGTGGACAGCGGTTACACTGATTCGATTGCCATCCCTGGAGCCAAACAGGGCCCGATTGTCCGTGAGAATCTTTTGATTTCGCTCCACCAGATAGGCGTCAATTGCCTTCCGGCAGGCTGAACCAAAATAGACGAAGCGCTCTTTATTTCCTTTTCCAACGACGCGGATTCTATCTTCATAGACGTCGGTTATATTCAATCCGACCAGTTCGCTGCGGCGAATTCCACAGTTTAAGAAGAGCATCAGGATTGCGTAATCCCGTTTTTCATTTTGCCCTGAGACAGCCTGTAAAAGAGCAGCAGACTGGTCCATGGTCAAATATTTAGGCAGGCTCTTGCGCAGCTTGGGGTACTCCAGATCTGCCACAGGATTTTCGTCCAATTGTTTGGTACGCACAGTCAGATATTTGTAAAATGATTTGATTGCGGAAAGCTTGCGGGCTCTGGACGACGGGGCAATTCCTTGGTCGGGGGAAACTTCATCCGGGCGTGCAATGCGATCATTGGCAAGATACGACAGAAAATCAAATACATCTGTTGTATCTATTCCACGGATAAATTCCAAATTAATGTCACGGATGTCAATTTCATCAAGTCTCGTTTGGATGGGCATGTCATTGCGCATCAGCTTAATAAAACGCAGAAACATACGCAAATCCAGATAGTATTCTGAAATCGTGAGCTGCGATTGGCCTTTGATATTTTCATGATAGATTAGAAATTCCCGCAATACCTGCGGACAGTCTGCGTATCGTTTCATGGGACAGATTTCCTCCAGCTGAGATTGGTTCCTGAGGCATACTTGATGCCATCATCCGGATTATAACACATCTGCGTCTCAAACGCAACAAAATTTTTATTTTGTTGCGTTCGTCGGGTCTGAATCAGCGCCGGAGCGCTGGCCCCGGCGAACGCATACGGGCCTCCCGGCCCCGAAAAATCCCATACGTTTTTTCTTGTTAGTTCTCCCCCTCTATACAGGAGAAAATCACAAAAAGAACCTTGAAATATAGCTTTACATTTTGGGGTTTTATCGGTAAAATGAAATCAGAATTTGTGACGATGGAGGTTTGCAATATGAACGTCAAGAGAATTGGAGTTCTCACCAGCGGCGGAGACGCCCCAGGTATGAACCCCTGTGTCCGTGCAGTTGTCCGTACTGCCCTCTACCATGGCCTGGAGTGCTATGGGATTCGGCGCGGCTGGAACGGCTTGATCACAGGCGACGTTGTACGGCTGGACGAGAAAAGCGTTTCCCACACCATCAACCGCGGAGGCACCATCCTTTATACCGCCCGCAGCAAGGAGTTTATGACCGAGGAAGGCCAGCGTAAAGCGGTATCTACTTGCAAATTCCTTGGCCTGGACAGTATCATTGCCATTGGCGGCGATGGTACCTTCCGTGGCGCAATGGCCCTCAGCAAGTATGGCATCAATGTCATCGGCATCCCCGGAACCATTGATAACGATATCAGTTGTACCAACTACTGTATCGGATTTGATACTGCTGCCAACACTGCCATTGAGTGTATCGACAAACTCCGTGACACCATGCAGTCCCATGAGCGCTGCTCCGTTGTGGAAGTAATGGGGCGCAATGCCGGGTATCTTGCCATGTACGTCGGTCTCGCAGTTGGCGCAACTGCAGTTCTGGTTCCCGAAGAGCCCATTGACTTTGAGCGGGATGTGATTGAAAAAATCCGCCAGGCTCGTTTCAATGGCTTCACACATTATATGATCGTGGTTGCGGAAGGTGCAGGCTCTGCTGCAGACATTGCACAGAGGATCAAAGAAGCAATTGATCTCGATCCACGGGTTACCGTGCTTGGACATATCCAAAGAGGTGGCACGCCGACAGGCAGAGATCGTGTCAATGCTACAAAGATGGGCTATCTGGCTGTTGAACTGCTTCTGAAGGGAAAGAGCAACCGGATTGTATGCACCCATGAAGGCGGCTTTACGGATGTGGATATTGCAGAAGGTCTTTCCATGAAAAAGAGCATTCAGCAAATGGAAGTCGATGTCCTGGCTGCCATGACCGGAATTTAATAAAGAAGCGCCGCTTCCTGCGGCGCTTCTTTACTTTAGTCGAACAAGCCTAAAACAGAGCCCACTCCATTAAGCAGAATCAGAAGATCTTGAAGAGACCAATCGTCAAGGTTTTTATAGGCAGGGGCCGAGATTTCTGCCCCCTTGCCTATCATCATGCTGCATTCATAGGTTTTTTCGCCTTTTGGAACATTCAGAATGGCTGGGAGGTCCTGCGTTTCAATCAAAACTCCATCATCCCCGTGATGAAGATATAATGTTATTTCATCTCGATCCGGAATGGACAACTGTAATTTCCCGGATTCCGGTTCCCAGATATAGGAAAAGCAAAAGTCATTGATGCTAACCGCCTCTGCCCTGCTCTCCCCTTCTCCCTGAGGAACCAATGCGGCAGAAAATGTTTCACTGATTCCATTTTCAATTTTGCTCATTCCAAGAGAGAGTCTTCCACTGGATAGATTCTCGCTTAACTCCAGGATATAGCTAATGCTGTCCTCCCCTGAAGCCGCCCATAACTCCGTTCGAACCAAATTCTTTCCGTAAAGGAAAAAGGTTGCCTGAATGCTTCCTGTTTCCAAGTTTGAAGTCCCTAAAAGTGCTTCAGCCAAAGGAGCCACCTGACTTCCGCTTGCCTGGTACACAAATTTTCGGCAGGAAACATCTGTACCGTCAACAATACAGTTCTCTTTGGAAATGTCGCATTTCAGGGCCATGATTCCCAGGGTCAAATACTGAAGTTCTTTTCTTGAGATTTCCGGGATGACAGGGTACTTTCGATCCTGGTTCATAAAATCCTGGATAGAGCCGATTCGTTCAGCCCACTTCTCCCTCGTTTCATTGGGAACCAGGAAAGAAAGCAGCGGAATCTGATTCAAATCCTGGGAAAATGTGGAATATGTGATTCCGTAATACGCATCTCCCAAAAGCTCCTCTGAAGACAGCGCAATGAATGCACTGTCGGCATACAATGTTATATCCTCAAGAGACAGGCTCTCTCCCTCAACGGTGCCGCTCGCCTGTATCAGATTATGAGGAATGTCTGTAAGGACCTGAAGGCGGTATGTTCTTGTCCCGAAAAGATCTCCACTCACGGACAGGTCAAGATCGACATTGTTCTTCCCTTCCCTGTCGTATCCTGCTGCAATTACAGCAAATGGGCTTTCATTCCACCGCCCTTCCAGGTCAGAAATCGCCTGCTGAATAGCCGCAGAAAGCACGGCTTTGGGGGCAATGAGCATAACCAATGTATCCCAAAAGGCAAACACCAGTGCAAAAATGAGCAAAAGGCTAAATAGAAGTATCCAAATCTTTGTTGTTCTTCTCATTTACACGTCACGCCCCTTCCCGGAACAGTGTACCACAAAAGTATGAACAAATTGATAATTTAAAGTCGTAAAGCCCACCGGTTTCGGTGGGCTTTATGCTTTTGGATGGCATTTATCGTAGACCGATTTCAATTTCTGATTGACCATGTGGGCATACAACTGGGTGGAGGAGATGTCACTGTGTCCCATCAATTCCTGCAGAGAATTCAAATCCGCTCCATTCTCCAGAAGATGCACCGCAAAGCTATGGCGAAGTGTATGAGGCGTAATCTCCTTTTCGATACCCGCCTTACTTTGATAGAACTTTAGGAGTTTCCAGAAACCCTGTCGGCTCATCCGGGCTCCGCCTACATTGACGAACAGCGCCTTCTCCTTTGGATCTTCTACCATCAGAAACCGGGCGTCCTTTATGTAAATCGCAAGCGCACGCAAGGCGGCGGGATACAGCGGAATGGTGCGGGCCTTTTTACCACTATTGCACTTCACGGCTCCCAGTTCCAGATTAACATCATCCACATTCAGGTTGATAAGCTCTGTTACCCGAATTCCGGTGGCGTACATCAATTCGAGCATCGCCTTATCCCGCAGCCCTTTTGGATCTGTGCCAGACGGCTGAGAAAGCAGAAGTTCTACCTCTTTTCCGCTCAAAATCTGGGGCAGCTTCTTCTCTCCCCTGTCCACGTGAATATCTGCCGTAATGGGCGATTCCTCCAGGAAGCCAGTCGTCTGCAAGTAGGCATAAAAACTCCGCAAGCTTGCAAGAGAGCGAGAAACAGTTGCGCCAGACTTCCCTCCCAGATGCAGGCAGTCCAGATATTCACGGATATCCTGCTGTGTTACAGTCAAAATATCCGCTTTTCCGTTTTCATCCAGCCATGCGGTAAACTGCCTGAGATCCCGCAGATAGGATGAAACGGTGTTCGCTGATGCCTGTTTTACCTTTGTCAGGTAATTTTCATAGGCCTGAATCAAGTCCAACATGAATCTGTTTACCCAATTACCCTTTCCAAAATAATATTAAATCTGCCCACAGCGGCAAAACAAAATAGTAACTTGCCAAGCAAAGCAAACCCTGGAGTGTGACGTAGGCGAAGAGCCAACAAAACCTCACCAACGGGTGCCTGTCTGATACATGGCGCAGCCAATACAAATATACCAAGACAGCGCCAGCGCAGCCGCTGAACAGCAACAAATATCTGCAAAGCCACCCGGCAGAGCCGAAGCAAACCAGGATTCCAAGAGAGACAAGTGAAAAGGAAACTGCCTTTGCAAAGCAAACCGCATAGCACAAAACTGGCAGCGAGAATGTCGCACACAGTGCAAATATCAGAAAAGGAACTGCAGAAACAACAATCAGCGAGACGATCGACACAGGACCGAAGGCAACCCTGCGCATCAAAACACACAAATAATCCTCTCCGCTGGCAAAAACACAGCATCCGCAAGCAATTCCAAGTATCCAGCAGAATGCAAGAAGGAAACGATGATTTCTGCGGAGAACGCCACATTTTCTTTCCAACACAGTACGGAGCAGGACAATCCCCCCTCGTAACCAACAACGGAACATCGCTGCCTTATGGAATAGTAATGGCGTTGAAAAATCGAGAGAACTGTATCCGAAATTTAATACGCCTATACTATACTCCATTTTTATTGAAAATTCAAGCTTTTTAGCCAAAATCACGTTTTTTTGTAGATTATGCCAATATTTATGTTTGCATTTTTATGTAAACCTATTCTCAAATAACCCCGTCATTCTTTATCATTTTCAACTATTTAACCACATCTTGGGCTAGTTTCTCCTTTTGTGCACTAAATATTGGCCATGAATTTTCTCCTGCACAAGTAAAAAGAAGGTAAATGTAATTTACTCTCTTGTATTTTTTGTACAATTTAACGGTGACGTCGTTTTCCAGCTCCTCCTCTGCTCTCAGCTTGCAGTCCTAATATTCCCGCTGCGCAGCTTCCGGCAGCAATCAGGCATCCGCTGACCCCCACACCCTCATACTGACCGCCGAAGAAGAGTGCAGTCAAACTGGCAAGAACAGCCAGATAAAGAAGTCCCGCCATTATACAAACCATCATTCTCTGCCGTTTGATCTTATGATAAGCTGCCAATGCCCCACAAAACGATGCCATCAAAAGAAGAACCATAATTCCGTATCCAATTTTTTCCCATTGTAATTTCTCCAGGTTGACCAGCCATGCCAATACGACGGCTCCGAGCAGCGTTATGAGCATACTCACTGCGGTCCCATACAGCAGACCCATTGGAGTAGAAAGTGCCCTGCCGGACATGGTACGTTTATGATAATCCATAGTCGTCCTCCCCTTTCCCTACAGTGTATTGGCCTGAAAATAAAAAAGACCTGGACGGAACAATTCCCGTCCAGGTCTATTTGCGGCTTATAACGCCATATTTTTACACTTCGATATCCACGTTTGCAGCTTTCCGCTTCTCCTGCGCTTCTGTCACGGTGCGGAACTTCATCCGGGTGTCCCGAACCTCGGCAAGCGCCTTGGAAATCGCTTCTTCAGTCTGACGCAAAGACTCATCCATATAATCGTTTCCAGCCTTCTGCAGCTGATTGATCCGGGTCTGTGTTTGTCCAACCAGTTCTTCGCTGCGTTTCTTTGCTTCTGCGTAAATTGCCTCCCGGGTGACCATCTGCTTGGCCTTGTCCTGCGCCTCACGGAGGATGTTATCCGCTTCCCTTCTGGCCTGGCTGATGAGTTCATTCCTAGACTCTACAATCGTTCTGGACTGCTTCAGCTCACCAGGCAGCTGTGCAATAATCTCATCCAGCATATCCAGCACCTTATCCCGCTCCAGAATGCATTTATCGGCTGCCAGCGGCATAGAACGGGCGTCCTGAACCATGTCATACAATGCGCCAATGATGTCTTCGGTATTACGGTCACTCATGTTCATTTTACCTCCTTGGATTGTATTTTTCTTTTCTCTATTCTTTCCTGAAATTCCGGAATAATTTCACTTGGCAAAAAGTCGGACAGATCAACCCCATAGCCTGCAAGCTCCTTCACCAGGCTGGAGCTGAGGTACATATACCGACTTTCGGCGGTAAGGAACATGGTGTCCAAATGGGGGTTAATCTTATGGTTAATCAAAGCCATCTGAAACTCGTTTTCAAAGTCTGAGCCCGCTCGCAGCCCCTTTACCACGACACAGCTTCCACGCCGTTTTGCGTACTCTGCCAGAAGTTCGTTTGAGCCGTCCACTTCCACATTCGGCAAATCCCGGGTAACCCGCCGAATCAATTCCACTCGCTCTTCCAATGTAAACATTGGGTTCTTTCCGGCGTTCACCATGACGCAGACAATCAGCCTGTCAAAAATATTGGCGGCACGCTGAATGATATTCAGGTGGCCGCTGGTAACCGGGTCAAAGCTTCCCGGGTAAATCGCAACCTTCATAGTCTCCCGCACGAGTCCCTGCGAAAAATCGTCAGGACCGTCTTTCCATACTTATAATCTTTGGATCTGGAAAATCCAGGGCAGTCCCAGCTCAATTCTTTGCCCAGAGGCCGCTCTGTGACTATTATACCATCGGAATGTAAAATGTCAATTTCCGCAATTCGTTTTAATGCGTTTTCTAAAAAAACTTCTGCGTAAGGAGGGTCAAGCAGGATGATATTGTATTGTTTTTGGCAACGGGTTAGAAAGTCCAGATAGTCAGCCTGGACAACTTCGCCCTCTCCGCTCATTTTGGCCCGCTTCAGGTTTTCCCGAATCAACCCGCAGGCTTCCGCCCTTGCGTCCACGAAGGTTGCGCTTTTTGCGCCCCGGCTCAAAGCCTCAATTCCCAGCTGCCCGGTTCCTCCAAACAAATCCAGCACGTCCGCACCGGGAAGTTCAAACTGAATGATGCTGAACATGGCCTCCTTGACCCGATCCGCAGTCGGCCGGGTAAGCATCCCATCCGGCGTTTTCAAGAGTGTTCCCCGGGCCTTTCCCGCTATTACCCGCATAAATTCCTCCTAGGTTTTACTTTGGTCGTGAAAGTGATGGTAAACTGCGGCTGCCGCATCCCGCGGCAGTATCCGCTCCAGTTCCGGAAGTGTAGCTTGGCCAATTGCCGTAATGGACTTGAATTGGCGGAGCAATTCCTGCTTTCGTTTCGGCCCGATTCCATCGATACCGTCAAGTTCAGAATACCGCAGCCGCTTGCTGCGAAGCTGCCGATGGTAGGTGATCGCAAATCGGTGTGTCTCTTCCTGAATGGTTCCAATCAGTGAAAATACCGCCTGATTGTTGTCAATGCGGATTTCCTCTCCCCCTGGTGTAACCAGCGCACGGGTACGGTGTCTGTCGTCCTTGACCATTCCGAAAATCGGGAAATGCAGCTCCAGCTCATCCAGAAGGTTTTGGGCAACCCTTGCATGTGCAATGCCGCCGTCAATCAGCAGCAAATCCGGGGCTTGCTCAAAGCCCCTGTCTTTGGCTATGAAGTGAGTAAAACGGCGTCTCAGAACCTGCTCCATGGATGCATAGTCGTCCTGATTGGTCATTCCTTCCAGTTTGAAGCGCTTATAATCGCTTTTCCTGGGTTTCCCCTGGGCAAATACAACCATGCTTGCCACAATATCCGTTCCGGAAATATTGGAAATATCATAGGACTCAATTCGCTGCGGCGGCTCTATCGCCAGCATTTTTCCCAGAAGGGTCAGCGTCGCATTTGTTCGTTCTTCCTTGCCTGTCACGCGCTGCGCCTCCTCAAAGGCATTTTTACAGGCAAGCTCTACCAGCCGGATATTATCTCCGCGCTGTGGAACATGAAGCTTCGGACGGCGGCCATACTGCTGCTCCAGCAGCTGGGAAAACAAGTCACTGTCATCTATTTCAAAGGGAAGTAAAACCCGTCTGGGAGCCAGCCCTCGGCTGAGATAGTACTGCTTCAGCAGGCTGGACACTGCTTCTGTCTTTTCGTCCGGCCTGGCAAACAGCTCGTAATCCTTATCCAGCAGATTCCCCCCGGAAAAGTGGAGCACTGCGAAACACGCTTTGGCTTCTGTTTCCCCATATCCGATCACATCCGTATCAGCCAGAGTGCCGGCCGTAACCAGCTGTTTCTGTCCCAGATTCTCTACGGCGTTTAAGCGGTCCCGCAGGGTTGCAGCCGTTTCAAATTTCAAATTTTCTGCTGCCTGCAGCATCTGCTTCCGAATCTCTTCCGCCACCGCTTTATAATTGCCCTGAAGCAGCTGCCTGGCCTGCAGCATTGTTTCACGGTATTCTGTACAGCTTTTCTCCGGCTGGCACCATCCTGCACACAGATTCATGTGGTAATTCAGGCAGGGACGATCCTTTCCAATGTCTCTCGGAAACTGTCTGTGGCAAGTTGGAAGCTTCAAAGTTGTCTGGATTGCTTCCAGGACGGCATGGGTTGCGCTTCTTGCGCCGTAGGGACCAAAATAGTCTGCTCCATCATCTGCCAGTTTGCTTACCATGGTAATAACCGGATAGATTTCCCGCATATCCAGCCGCAGATAGGGATATCCCTTGTCATCCTTCAGCAGAATGTTGTACTTCGGCATATAGCGTTTGATCAGGGAGCACTCCAGTACCAGCGCCTCGAACTCACTGGCAGCGACAATGACGTCAAAATGGTGAATTTTGCTGACCATCATGCGGGTTTTGGGGGTGTGGGAAGCAGTATCCTGAAAATATTGGCTGACCCGATTCTTCAATTTTTTTGCCTTCCCAACATATATCACCTGGTCTGTGCTGTCGCGCATGATGTACACCCCCGGCGCAAAGGGAAGAGTCAGGGCTTTGGCTTTCAACTCATCAAACGTCATTTCAATCACCCTTAAAAAACACCGCCCCAATGCATTGGACTGGCATTGAGGCGGTTAAGTACAACAGGTTCTAGTAGACGTCCCGCTGGAGCAGCGCATCCAGTGCGTTCACAGCGGCCTCCGCATCCGGGCCAACAGCACTTAAGGTCACAGTGGTTCCTGTGATAATTCCAAGGGACATAATACCCAGCAGGCTTTTGGCGTTCATCTTGCGGCTGCCAGACTCCACCCAGATGCTGCTCTCAAACTCATTGGCCTTCTGCACGAAATAGGTGGCCTGCTTGTTGTGCAGTCCGGATTCACAGCGTACAACGACTTCTTTATTGAACATATCATACACTCCTTTTCGCCGTATATACTCATGTACGACGGGTCTGGATATATCATAGCATTTTTACCGAAAAAGTCAACTAATTTTCAGCCCGTTTACACAACCGCCACATAATCCAGAACAGTCTACATCCAAATGACCGAAAAAAAGCGCAAATCAGACAAATTCCGCAATTGTCACGCCGTCCTCACCCTCACCAAACAGGCCAAGCCGGAATTTTTTGATATATTTGTTTCGTTTCAGCGCCTGGTGGACAGCCGCCCGCAGCGTACCCGTCCCCTTTCCATGGATAATCCGCACCTGAGGCAGGTTGCTGCGCATCGCTTCATCCAGGTATCGCTCCAGCACACACACTGCCTCCACGGCATCCATTCCACGCAGATCCACCTCTGTGGGCGTGGCCGACAGCTTCATCTCCCTTCCGGAATGCTTCGGACGGCCCCCTTTTTCCTGGTAAGGATTTTCCTGCTCCAGAAGATACACTTCTTCCGGCTTGGCCGTCATTTTCAGAATACCCGCCTGGAGCTGGTAGCTTCCATCCTTGTTGATCCCAATTACATTGGCTTTTGTTCCCAATTTCAAAAGTTCCACCGTATCGCCAACCAGGATTCCACGGGTCGGCTTCGGACGCTCTTTTCGAGGCTGGGAGGCACGTAGCTTCTCCTCCGCTTCGTTCAGGCTTCGGCGAATTTCTGTTTGACGTTGGTTAATGCCGGAGGCATCCGCATTTTCTGTGAGTTGTTTGCGAAGCGCTCTCAGCTCCTCAGAGGCCAGGTTGGCTGCAGTACGGGCTTCCTCAATAATGTACTGGGCTTCCTTCCGGGCAGACTCCATGGCCTTCTCCCGCTCTTTGCGCAGCTGCTCGTTGTATTCCTCGCTTTGCTGCTTGATTTTTGCCGTTTCCTGTTTCAGTCGTTCCGCTTCCTGGCGGGCGGATTCCATCTGCTGCCGCTGCTGCTCCAGCTGAGACAGAACATCCTCAAAATCTTTATCACTCTTGTCCACCAGGCTGTCGGCTTCCTTCAAAATTTCCTCCGGAAGGCCCAGCTTCCGGGAAATCGCAAAAGCATTGGATTTGCCAGGAATGCCAATCAGCAGCCGGTAAGTAGGCCGCAGGGTTTCCACATCAAACTCGCAGGATGCATTGATTACGCCTTTTGTACGCATGGCATACAGCTTCAGCTCGGCATAGTGCGTCGTGGCGACAACCCGACTGCCCATCTTTCTGCAAAATTCGATAATCGCCGTGGCAAGGGCAGCGCCTTCAGCCGGGTCCGTTCCGGCGCCCAGCTCATCAAAAAGTACCAGCGTCCGATCGTCGCATTGGGCCACCACATCCACAATGGTACGCATATGGCTGGAGAAGGTGGAAAGGCTCTGGGCAATGGACTGCTCATCGCCGATATCCGCCAAAATCAAATCGAAGGTAGACAGTGTGCTCCCATCCCCCGCTGGGATATGAAGCCCGCACTCCGCCATCAGCGTCAGCAAACCGATGGTTTTCAGGGTCACAGTCTTACCGCCGGTATTGGGACCGGTGATAATCATACTGTCAAAATCCGTACCAAGGCGCACCGAAATCGGCACCACCATCTTCGGGTCAATCAAGGGGTGTCTGGCTTTCCGCAGGTCTACCTTGCCCTGGTCATTCATAATCGGGGCCCAGGCACGCATCCGGTAGGCCAGCCTGGCTTTTGCGAAAATCACATCCAACTGAACCAGCAACCGATAATCCTCGCCAATTGCCTCCCGGTAGGCGGCTGCCTCTGCGGAAAGCTCCGCCAGAATCCGCTCAATTTCCTTCTTTTCCTTCAGTTCCAGTTCTCGCAGCGCATTGTTCGCGTTAACCGCAGACATAGGTTCCACGAAATAGGTCGAACCAGTAGCGGAAACATCATGTACCAGACCCGGAACATCGTTTTTACATTCGCTTTTGACCGGAACCACATAACGCCCCTGGCGGATGGTGATAATCGGCTCCCGGAGAAATTTGGAATAGGCCGGAGAGGAAATTACCTTTTGCAGACTATCCCGAATTTTAGCGGACTGAACACGCATATGGCGGCGGATCTCCGCCAGCGCCGGGGAGGCGTTGTCTGCAATCTCCTCCTCCGACAAGATCGCACCGAAAATCTTATCTTCCAGATATTTGTTTGGAGTCAGTCCTTGGAACAATGGATCCAGTATGGTTTTCTCCTCGTCCTCTGCCACATACCCCTTGATGGTTCTGGCGCAGCGGAGAATGCCTGCAATGCGCAGCAGTTCTTTGGGCTGAAGGCTTCCACCTCGATCAGCCCGCTCCAGCGAGGCGCTGACATCCGTTACATCCCCAAAGACCGGATTCCCCTTCTTCGTGCACAGCTCTGCTGCCGCAGTTGTCTGCTGCAGCATCTGCTCCACGTCCTCCAAATCGGAGGTGGGACGCAGCGCCAGGCAGGCTTCTTTGCCGCCGGCGCTGCCGGCACACTCTGCCAAAAGCTGCAAAACTGCGTCCAGTTCCAACTTAAGCAAAGATTTTTCATATAATTCTGTCATTTTTTACTCCTAACGATTTGTAAAAATCCAATGCGGAAAAGCTGCGTTCCAATTGGGTGCATAAGTACGCTTCCGTCAGGCTGGAAAGCAGTTCTATTGTCTCAGCTCCAGACCGAAATGAAAACAGACGCTTCGGTTCACATAAGCAGATGAAGCGCATGGTGTCCAGAACCGATGCCGTCACAGGCATCCGAATTCCAGATGAATCCGGATCCCGGCAGGCCACGCATTCCAGATGCCCTGCCGATAAATCAAAACGCTGTGGCATCTGGCTTCCGCAGACGTGACAGCCAAACAAGTCCGGTGCGTAGCCCGCCAAACAGGCTGCCCGAAGCTCAAACACTGCCTTCACCTGCGTCTGGGGCAGTCCAAGCTCCGACAGGGCGTACAGGCAGTTCAGTAACAGCGACTGAAGCTCCGGGTTTGGCAAATCCTCCTGAGAAACGACCTCGGCTACCTGGGCAAAGTAAGTGCCCAATGACAAGCGTTCCAGATCTCTGCGCAGAGGCAAAAACAGCGCAATGGGAGCAGCCTCATTGATGGTGTAATGGCCCCGGTACTCAAACAGGGTATACTCCCCGTAAGCCAGGAGCTGGCAGGGCGCAATCAAGGGGCTGTTCTTTTTCCGCAGCCCCCTGGCCTTCACTGTGAGCTTTCCCTGGCTGGTAGTAAGCAGCGTCAGCAATGCGTCCCGGTCATTGTAATCGGTAACACGCAGGACGATCCCCTGGGTTTTCAAGTACATTGTTTTCCTCCGTTTTCAGCTGTCTGCTGTACATCAAGTACGCCTCCGGTGCGCCGGTTTCCACAAACAGCTGCCAATAATCTCCTGCGTTCATTGCAATCCCTCCTGATCCCTGTGCGGCGATGATTATGTCCATAGGATTTCCCGCAGATCGGAGGTTTACTTCTGGAAATTATTCGCTATAGCCGAAATTACGCACCAGGAAATCACTGTCCCGCCAGTTTTCCTTGACCTTTACCCAGGTTGTCAGGTAAACTTTGGTTCCCATAAACCGTTCGCAGTCCGCTCTAGCCAGGGAGGAGATCTTTTTCAGCATGGCTCCCTGCTTGCCGATGATGATTCCTTTATGGCTGGCTTTTTCGCAGTAAATGGTGGCATCAATGTCAATAATCCCATTGTCCCGCTCAGAAAAGGTGGTAATCTCTACGGCGGTTCCGTGGGGCACCTCCCGCTCCAGGCACCACAGAAGTTTTTCCCGGATAATTTCCGCCATGACCTGCCGCTCCGGCTGGTCTGTAGTAACGTCATCCGGGAACAGGAACGGGCCCTCCACTGCATATTTTTCACACTCTTTAAGCAGAATGTCGATTCCGTCTCCCGTTTTGGCGCAGACGGGAATGATTGCGTCAAACGCTCCTGTGCTGGAATACACTGCAATCACTTCCAGCAGCTTGTCCTTCTCAATTGTATCAATTTTGTTGATGACCAGAATGCAGGGGCAACGGCTTGCCCGAATTTTTTCAATCAAAGCCTGTTCCTGTGCGCCAACGTTGGCAATCGGCTCCACCACCAGCAGCGTGGCGTCCACGTCGGCAATGGATTCCCGGACGGTATTGACCATATAATCTCCCAACTTGGTACGGGCCCGGTGGTAGCCCGGCGTATCCACAAAAACATATTGCAGATGGTTCTGGGTGCGGATTCCGCAAATTCGGTTCCGGGTCGTCTGGGGCTTGTTAGATACGATTGCGATTTTCTCCCCTACCAAATGATTGATCAGGGTGGATTTTCCCACATTGGGCCGGCCGGCGATGGTAATAATAGCGGTCTTTGTATTCATAGTATACTCCCTATTTTCTGTGCACTGAAAAGACTTTAATCTCTGGACATACCGGGAATCGAGGCGGCGATTGCCTCCTCCCGCTGCCGCATCCGGCGCTTCTGCTCCCCCTCATCCAGGTGGTCATAGCCCAGCAGATGCAGCATGGAATGGATGGTCAGGTAGCCGACCTCCCGGCGCAGAGAATGGCCATAGGCCTGCGCCTGCTCCTTTGCTCGTTCCAGACTGATACACATATCCCCCAGAGGAACCAGCCCGGTTTCCGGGTCCTGATATTCCGTCCAATCCCGGGGCGGCTCTCCGGCGGTAAGCTGGAACATGGGAAAGCTCAGCACATCTGTAGGTTTGTCCAGGTGACGGCTTTCCCGGTTAATCGTCTGGATGCCGGCGTCATCTGTAATCAGGACATTGATCTCGCAGCGTGCCGTGACGCCTTCGGCCGCCAATGTCCGCTGAATGCACTTGCATATATTGGCACGGATGGCAAAGCGCTGCAAACTCAGCTGCTCAAAAACCAAATTGATTTTATGTTTCATGTCATACTTTCCTCTTATACCGTCCTTTGATGGGGCGGAAATTGTCCTTATGCTCCTGCTTCTGATTTGCTTTTTCGTAGGCATTGATGATTTCCTGAACCAAAGCGTGCCGCACCACATCTGCGGAGGTCAACCGACAGATGGCAATGTCTTTCACACCATCCAAGACCCGAATGGCGTCTTTCAGCCCGGATACTTTGTCATCCGGCAGGTCGATCTGGGTAATGTCCCCCGTTATAACAATTTTCGACCCGAAGCCAAGGCGGGTCAGAAACATCTTCATCTGCTCCCGGGTTGTATTTTGGGCTTCGTCCAGGATAATGAAGCTATCGTCCAGGGTTCTGCCCCGCATATATGCCAAAGGCGCCACTTCAATGGAGCCACGTTCCTGATACTTTTGGAAGGTCTCTGCTCCCAGCATGTCATACAGCGCATCGTACAGCGGACGCAGGTAAGGGTCCACCTTGTTCTGCAAATCTCCTGGAAGGAATCCCAACCGTTCCCCTGCTTCCACTGCCGGTCTGGTCAGGATAATCCGGTTAACCGTCCGCTCTCGAAACGCAGCGACTGCGGCAGCCACGGCCAGATAAGTTTTACCCGTTCCTGCGGGTCCAACGCCAATGGTGACCGTGTTCTTGCCGATGGCACGCATATATTGCTGCTGTCCCACGGTTTTTGCTTTGATTGGTTTTCCCTTTGCAGTGATGCAGACCACATCTTTGGTCATTTGCGTCACCTGCTGGTCATTGCCCTCATTAACCAGGGTAATCAGGTAGCGCACGCGCTGCTCGTCAATCTGTTCTCCTTTGGAGGCCAGAAGGAGCAGCCCCTCCAATGTCCGGGCTGCCTTATCCACCCGCTCCTCATCTCCGGAAATCCGCAGATCCGTTCCACGATTCACCACCTGGACATTCAGCGCTTCTTCAATCCGCTTGATATTTTCATCAAAAGAGCCGAATACGGCAATCAGGTCTTCCACCCGCTCCGCATTTACAATTCTCTCAATTTCCTTCCCCATCTGTGTCTCCTATCTGTTCCTGTTTCTCTCTGCCAATCATTTCTGTGCAGATATAGCTGCCGGCATAGTGATATACGCCGTTTTCCTGTGTTATATCTCCCTGGGACTGTGTGATTTCGCCAGCAATCATCTGGTCCAGAACACACGCCTGGGAAAACCGGCGCAAGGCAGATGCGGCTTCCCCCGGAGCGGTATTCTGCGTGGTAAAATCGCAGTCCGTGTAAACGTCCACGCACAGCGCAACCGGAAGCTGAAATCCGCCCGGCAGCGTCACGCAGTATTCCGAATACATTCTACCACAAGTGTCATGGGAAATTCCACTGTCTTTCCATAATTTTATGTATTTTTTTCCGATGCGCAGCCCGATTTGATACATATTTTTTTGTAAGGCTGATTTCTCCATCCTGTAATCCGGTGTAACGGCGGAGAAGTTGCGCTGGGTCTGCGCATAAATTTCTCCGGTGGCTCTGCCTGCCACAATCCGATTCCCGCAGTCTGTATAACCCGAGATCAAAGTTTGCCCCTCTGTGACGGACTGTCCTGCACGGACTTGCGGCGTCCCTCCGGTTGCGGTTATGGAAAGGATATAACCATCCCGGGCAGCCACCAGACTGCTTACAATATGTTCCAGATCAACCTCCGGCGATAGGGCACGCTCTCGAACCGAAATTGTGGCAACGCATCCAGCCGTGTTGATGCCGGCCCATTGCAATTGAGGCAGCTTGTCAAGCAGCGCATTTTTTACCTTTTCACTGCGCACTTCTCTTCTGGAAGCGCCGAAGGAAATGCCGCAAGCTTCCGCTGCGTCCAGTATTTCGGTTTTGGAGACAATATGATTGCCGTCCACTTGGACAAACAGCACTCTGCTTGGAAGATACACCGCTGCAGCCAGTAAAACGGCTCCTCCCAGGATCAAGACCGGGCGATGCAAAAGCGCCTTTCCCCTCCAAAACCATCCCAGATGTCTGGTTATGATACTGCTTCCGCCCCGTTTTTCCACAATTGAAGCAACTTTCCGATAGTCTTTCCGACGGATACGAACCCGGCATGTCAGATACGAAATTGGTTTTGTATCAAAAAGTTCCACTCCTTGCTCTGCCATAGCCATCCATGTCTGCTCCGGCTCCGCGCAGGTCAGTTCCAATTCCAGCATACCTGCCATAGAATTCCACAAGTTCATGCCGATCCCCTCCGCTGCAACGTCACACCTTCAATCTTTCCTCGGATCACCAGCTGGTCCTTGGTCATTCGTATCATCTCCAGGCCGCAGCCGCAGATGCATATGCAGCCGAATTTGACTTTCACCTGAATGGACTCGCGGCTGTATGCTGTAACACCTGCGTGGTTTTCAATCAGCACTTGCTGATCCCCCGCGATTTCCACAATTGGCTGCCCCGGAAATGGTTCCGCCAGCAAATCCGCCTCTTCCGAGAAACGGTTCCATAGGCTGTGGGCCATACAGCACCCCCCTTTGGGTTAACCATATGAATCCTTTGCCGGATAGTTGCATAGATTCTTGTGAGGTGAGCGATGTGAACCGGAGAGGTTTCTGGACCGGCCTTTGCGCCGGATTGGGAATGATGATGCTGATTCTCGATGCCAAAACTGCACTGGAAGGTGCGCAGAATGGCGTCTCATTGTGTATTCAGGCGATTATTCCTTCTCTGTTTCCTTTTTTCGTGCTGTCCATTGTGTTCAATGGAGCGTTGGCAGGGGAACAACTACCCGGTCTGACTTTATTCGCCAGACTGTTAAATGTGCCCAGAAACATGGAATTCTTGTTGATTCCGGCATTTTTAGGCGGGTATCCTGTTGGTGCGCAGGCTGTGTCTGCTTTCTATCGGCAGGGACAGCTTTCCCGCCAAAACGCCCAGAGAATGCTCTCCTTTTGCAGCAACGCTGGACCGGCGTTTCTTTTTGGGATGACAGCTTCTTTGTTTTCCGATTGGCGAATCGTTTGGTGCTTATGGGGGATTCATATCGTCTCCGCAGTATTGACAGCGATGTGGATTCCTGGCTATCCAGAGCCCAATAGCAGGCCGGTCAAGTCCGAAACGAATTCCTCCTGGTCTGAGGCGGTAGCCAGCGCCGTAACCATCACAGCGTCGATCTGCGGTTGGGTCATCCTCTTTCGGATTCTGATCTGTTTTTTAGACCGTTGGATTTTATGGTTCTTTTCAGCTGAGGTTCGGGTTGCGTTAACCGGGCTGCTGGAATTGTCCAACGGCTGTCTTGCATTGAAAGACATTCCGTCGGAATCCCTTCGCTTCTTACTCTGCTCCGTCTTTTTAGGATGCGGCGGATTGTGCGTGACCATGCAGACTGCAAGCATCATCGGCAGCCTGTCCCTTCGGGGGTACCTTCTGGGGAAAGCCATGCAGACCTTATTCAGCCTTCTGCTTTGCCTCGCCATAATTAACGGAATTGGGATTCCCTGCCTGGCCGCTCTTCTCGTCCTCTCTTTTGTTTGGACAATGCGAAAAAAATACAGTGGCAATCCGAGGATGCTTGGTGTATAATCGTATTATCCGAATTTTGGGGGAAACAACATGCTGTTCCGAAAAAAAATAGACCCGATGTGCGCTTACTGTGCCCATGGTACGTCACTGGAATCAGGTCATATCTTATGTGCGAAGAAGGGGATTCGAAGCCAAAGTGAGAAATGCCGCCGTTTCCGGTATGATCCCTGCAAACGGGTTCCCGCAAAGCCAAAGCCTATGGATGTGACACGATACGATCAGGAGGATTTTTCGCTTTAAACTGCAGCTGTATTGAATTGGACGAAAGAAGCTTCGGCCGGTGTCTTGGTAAAAGGCACGACCGAAGCTTCTTGTTTTTCTCTTTGGTTACGTCTGGAGACATTTCCAGTTCTGAACAAAATATTCCACGCCGGAATAGAGCGTCGTAACAACAATTAATGCAATAACGACCCAGTTCAGGATCTCAATTCCAGGCAGCGCCATCATGAAGCATAGTCCCACCATGGTACTGGCTGTTTTCACCTTGCCGCTCCATCCTGCAGCAATCACAGTCCCCTTCTGCGCCGCAATCAGCCGCAGACCTGTCACGCCAAATTCCCGGGTCAAAACAATCATTAACGCCCAAGCGGGAAAGACGCCCCACTCGCAGAACATGGACATTGCGGCAATGGTCAGCAGCTTGTCGGCCAATGGATCCAGGAATTTTCCAAAGTCTGTGGTCTGGTTGTAATGTCTGGCGATGTATCCGTCAATGCAGTCTGTTACGCTGGCAATGATAAATACCGCAAGGGCAAAATACATCCAAAAGCCAGCGTTTCCCTCAGACAGATACATGCAAATCAGATACAGCGGAATCATTACCACCCGAACCAGGGTGATTTTGCTTGCGGTCGTCATGCCATTGCCTCCTCTGCTGCATATCCGGACAGATCGCCTTCAATACATCCATCAATTTTGACAGTGATGAAGGTCCCTTCCTGCAAGGGCTCGTCACTGGCAATCCACACCCGCCCGTCAATATCCGGTGAATCAGCGTAGGTTCTGCCGTAGAATTGTTCCAGCTCCGGGTCAAATCCATCAACAAGGACTTCCAGTTCCTTTCCAATCAAGGATGCATTGAATTCATCCATAATCTGGGATTGAATCAGTTCAATGGTCTGGGCACGCTGCTGCGCAATTTCATTGTCCACATATTCCATCTGAGACGCAGGGGTTCCTTCCTCCGGAGAAAATGCAAAGGCCCCCACCCGTTCCAGTCTTTCCTCCCGGAGGAAATCGCACAGTTCCTGGAATTCTTCTTCTCCCTCTCCAGGAAGCCCGGTTATCAGACTTGTCCGGATCACCAGTCCTGGAATCCGGCTGCGGAGTTTGGCAAACAATTCCCGGAGGAACGTTCCGTCACCACGACGGTTCATCCGCTTCAGGATTTCACTGTTGCAGTGCTGAATGGGAATGTCCAGATACTTTACAATCTTCGGCTGGGACGCCATGACATCAATCAGGCGGTCGTCAATTTCGTCCGGGTAAACATAATGCACTCGGATCCAGTGCAGCCCCTCAATTTCACATAGCCTCTCCAGAAGTTCCGGCAGCAGCCGCTGATGCCCGGGCAGATCCGTTCCATACCGGCTGGTGTCCTGGGCAACCACAATCAATTCCTTGACCCCGCTGTCAGCCAGCACCCGCGCCTCGTACAGGACATCGTCCAGTTGACGGCTGCGGTATTTTCCACGAAGGTACGGGATGATACAGTAGGCACACCGGTTGTCACATCCTTCCGCAATCTTGATGAAGGCGTAATGCTCCGGCGTGGTTACGATCCGGCCTGTCTCCTGTTCCGGCGCATCGATGGAGCCAAATTCCTCCACCCCTTCTCCGGACAGCAGCTTTTCAATGGCAGGAACAATTTCTGTATAGCTCCCCGTTCCCAATATACCGTCTACCTCCGGCATCTCCTTCAGGATCTCCTGCTGGTAGCGTTGGGATAAGCACCCGGTAACCAGTATTTTTCCGACCTGTCCATCCGACTTAAGTGCAGCCGTCCGCAGGATATAGTCAATGGCCTCCGCCTTTGCGGAATCTATGAATCCGCAGGTATTGATGACCACCACATCACTGCCGGTGATGTCTTCCTTCACGGTATGTCCGGCTTCCCGCACACGATACATCATTCGTTCGCAGTCCACCTGATTTTTGGCACAGCCCAAGGAAATAAAGCCAATATTTGCCATAGTTTATTCTTCCTCCCGGAAATCTTCTGTATCAAAGGACAGGCTTTGGAGTACCTGCCTGATTTTGCCATAACTGTGTCCCTTCCGTATCAGGGCATCCACAGCCCGGCGGACCTGCTTCTGGTCCGAATTTCCGTCCAGTCTGGAACGGAGAAATTCCGCAATTCTGTCCAGCTGCTCCGGGTAGTCCAAAAGCGCCTCTTCCCAGTATTCTTTGGGAATTCGCTTCTCGTACAGTGCCTGTTTTGCCCGGGCCACGCCATAGCCTTTTGAAATGCAGGAATGCACAATTGCCTCTGCAGTCTTTTTATCGTCCACCAGACGCAGTTCTTCCATCCAGGCAACCGCCTGCTGCGCCTGGTCGGGGCTTTCCCCCTTCCGCACCAGCCGCTCCTGCAAATCCCGCCGGGACACATTGGATGCTGATACAATGCGCACTGCCCGCATTTTTGCCGACATCTGCCCGGCCGCAGTCTGCAGTTGGTCCAGTTCCTCCTGCGTCAGCTCTTTTCCCGCATACAGGCCGAACTCCTCAACCGTCTGCCGGTACAAACCCAGTTTCTTTCCGTTGTCAAAACACAGCCAGTAACGCCCCGCCCGATCCGGTGTTTGCTTCAAGGACTCAATCCTCGTCATTGAAATCATCCGCACTTACGGCGACCGCCTTTTCCGCAGGTTTCGCAGGTGCCTTAGGAGCACTGCCGTTCAGCTTCCAGAGGTTTTCCCGAACCTGTTCTTCAACCTTCTGGGCAATTTCGGGATTGTTCATCAGATATTCCTTTACCGAATTGGAGCCCTGTCCGATGCGCTCCTCTCCCATGGAGAACCAGCTGCCGCTCTTCTGAATGATGTCCATCTGTACCGCCAGATCCACCAATTCTCCCCACTTGGAGATGCCCTGACCGTACATAATTTCAAATACCGCCTCCCGGAACGGAGGAGCGACTTTGTTCTTGACCACCTTTACCCGGGTTTTGTTTCCGATTACATTGCCGCCTTCTTTGATGGCCTCCACCCGGCGTACGTCAAGACGAACAGACGCATAGAATTTCAGGGCATTGCCGCCGGTTGTGGTTTCGGGATTTCCATACATCACGCCAATCTTCATCCGAAGCTGATTGATGAAAATAACAACGCAGTTTGTCTTGGCGATGGTACCCGCCAGTTTCCGGAGCGCCTGGGACATCAGACGAGCCTGCAGGCCCACAAAGGTGTCTCCCATCTCCCCCTCGATTTCCTGCTTGGGAACCAGTGCGGCAACGGAGTCCACCACAACTGCGTCAACGGCGCCGGATCGTACCAGCGCATCGGTGATTTCCAGGGCCTGTTCACCGGTATCCGGCTGAGAAATCAGCAGATTATCCGTATCCACGCCCAAAGCAGCTGCATACACCGGATCCAACGCATGTTCCGCATCCACAAAGGCAACCTCGCCGCCCCGTTTTTGGGCTTCTGCGAGGATATGCAGCGCCAGGGTTGTTTTACCGGAGGATTCCGGTCCATAAATTTCAATGATTCTACCCTTGGGCACGCCGCCAATTCCCAGAGCGGCATCCAGCGCCAGAGAGCCCGTGGGAATGGCCTCCACATTCATTTCCGGGCGGTCACCCAATCGCATGACGGTGCCCTTGCCAAAGTTCTTGTCAATCTGTGCCAGTGCGGTCTGCAGTGCTTTTTTCTTATCCGAAGCCGGTGTCGGGGCTTCATAAGGTGCCTTTTTTGTTGCCATGTTTATTCTTCCTTCCTGCCGTACTGTGCCAGTACGGCTCGTTCTCTCTCATTGAAATCCTTGGCACGTTCCAAAATGGAATAACCGTGCTCCTCCAGAATGCCGCAAACCGCATCCCCTTGCCCCATTCCAAATTCCAGGCACAAGTATCCCCCCGGCCGAAGAGCGCGCGTAAAATGATCTGCAATGGAACGGTAGAAATCCAGTCCATCTTCCCCACCATAGAGCGCCATGGAAGGTTCATAGTCCCGAACGCTGGACGGGAGTTCCTCCATTTCTTTTTTGGTCACATAAGGGGGATTTGATACAATCAAGTCAAACTTCCCCAGGAAGGACGAAGCAGGCTGCATGGCATCCACCCGAATGCAGTGCACCCGTGCGCCCAGCTTGTGCATCGCAGTATTTTCTCTGGCAACCGCCAGGGCCTTCTGGCTCAGGTCTGCAAGCGTTACCTTGGCATCCCGGACTCGCTTTGCAATGGCAAGACCGATACAGCCGCTGCCGCAGCATAAATCCAGAATTCTCGGATTCTGCTTCAGAAACAGCGCTTGACGGATTGCCAGTTCCGCAACTGCGCAGGTATCGTCCCGGGGGATCAGCACGTCCGGTGTAATACGCAAGGGCAGTCCATAGAACTCCCATTGACCCAATATATAGGCCATTGGTTCTCCCTTCAAAAGGCGGGACAGTCCGGCTGAGACCTCCTCCACAATTTCCTCTGGGGCGTATAAGTCCCGTTCTGCCAGGAACTGAGCCTGGTCTTTCCCTGAAACGTGACAGATCAGCATTCTGGCCAAGACTCCTGCGTCCTGAGCAGACTCCGTTTCCAAAAGTGCCCGCCGGGTATCCTGATACAGTTCACCATACTGTTTTACCATCGGTCTGCCCCCTTCTCCTCCGGAAGAACCGCTTCCACGGCAGCGATTCCCACTTCGATCATGGAGTCATCCGGCTCATTGGTGGTAAAATTTTGCATCCACATGCCCGGAGCTGTCAAAATACGGGTAAAACCATTGTCATGTCTGCCCGCCCAGCGGTTAATTTCATAAGTAATCCCTACAATAATTGGCAGCAGGAGCAGCTTAAACACAATCATGATCACCCTGTATCCGAAGGTTCCCCGGAGTTGTTCCAGGCCGGGAGCAATGCGCAGAAGGGCTGCCGAGGCAATGGAGAACACCAGAATAGAGATCACCATGACGACCAAAAGGAAGCTGGTGCCGCAGCGTGGATGCAGCCTCGTCTGCTTTCGCACATTTTCCACGGTCAGGGGAAGCCCTGCTTCATAGCAGCGAATGGTTTTATGTTCTGCCCCGTGGTAGGAAAAAACACGCTTCATCTCCTTCATCCGGGACACCAGGAACATATAGCCGAAGAAAATAGCCATCCGGATGATGCCTTCCACCAGGTTCAGCATCAGGCTCCCAGTGATCCATCGGTCAAAGAAGCCGGCGATAACCATTGGAAGCAAAAAAAATAGCCCAACGGAAAGCGCTAGCCCAGCGGCCACTGCAATGCCGACAACTGCCTTTTGAAACGTCTCATTTCCAAGCTTTTTTTCCAGCCAAATATCCAGCTTTGAAGGGGCCTCCTGCATTTCTTCCGGGGCAAGATCCGCTGAGCGCAGAAGCGCCTTCACACCCACAACCTGAGCATCAAAAAAGTTAAAAACACCCCGAATAAACGGGAGCTGCTTCCAGGAGGAAGCGGGCGGGACCTTCCTCGCCTTGACTTCCACCGAAAGCCCATTGCTCCCCCGGATCACGACGGCATCCTTTTCCGGACCGCGCATCATGATCCCTTCAATCAGCGCCTGACCGCCAATCATGGTCTTAAAAGACTGACAACAGTCCGGCGTTTGTTTCTTTGCCATAGTACAATATCTCCTTAGTGGGCCATCGGCAGACGAATGGTAACCAGGGTTCCGCCGCCCTCCGCATTCTCCAGCGTGAGCGTTCCGCCATGCATTTCCACGATTTCGTCGCAGACAGCCAGACCGATGCCACTTCCCCGGACGCTGGAACTTCCTTTGTAGAATTTCTTTTTCACCAGCGGAAGTTCGTCTTCCGGAATTCCTGGACCGTAATCCCGAATGCGGATCACCACCCAGTCCTCCTCACATTGAATGCTGGCGTCAATCTGCTTTCCCTCACCGCCGTGCTTGCTGGCGTTGTCCAAAATATTCAGGAACACCTGACGCAGCCGCTTGGGATCGCAGGGGATATCGGGAATATCCTCATCATTATCCAGATAATTCAGCTGGATTCCCTCCTGGGCAAGGCGCGCACCGTACATATAAACCGTATCCTCAAATTCTCCACGGATATCGGTTGATTCCACCGCCAGGGTCATGCGGCCGTCCTGCATACGGGTAAAGTCCAGAAGTTCCATCACCATCTCCGTCAGCCGCTTCGCCTCGCTGGAAATGATCTTCAACCCCTGTCTGGTATCGGCATCCATATTTTCATCTGCCAGAAGTGTTTCACTCCATCCGTTGATCACCGTAAGCGGCGTGCGCAGTTCATGAGACAGCTGGGAAATAAACTCCGCCTGCATCTTTTCATTCTGCGCAATTTTGTTGGACATTTCATTGATGGTGTCCGCCAGCTCCCCAATCTCATCTTTGTAGTGGGTATTGATCTGCACACCGTAGCTGCCAGTGGCAATCCGTTTTGCTTTCTCGGTGATCTCCGCAACCGGGGTCATGATAGAATGCAGATAATAGTTACTGCTGACCAAAACCACCGCCATAACCGCCATCAGAACCACACCGCTGGTCAGCACAACCAGGAAAACCTGCCCATCCACCAGCCGGGTGGAGGTAACAAACCGAAGTACGCCAACCACCTCACCGCTGGAAGAGACAATGGGGGCGGACACAGCCATAATTCGCTCCCCTGTGGTGGGATCACTTCCCACGAACGGCTGCACCGTTCTGGATGCCAGCGCCTCTTGGATCTCCGGCGTACCGGGTGATTCTCCCGGCCAGGAACCATAAGATGAAGCGATCAAATTTCCTTGGTTGTCCAGGAACTGCAGTTCAATCTTATCCTTGCCTTCATAAGTCTGGGCATAGGTGACACAGGACTGATAGTAGCCGTCAAACGTCTGATTCAGATAATTGGAGAAAAAATCCATGGTGGCCGTGGCACGTCCTACCAGATCGGTCTGCATTTTGGAATAGTAGTATGCCGCAAAAGAGGCTGTAATCCCCAGCACGCATACCAGGCCGAGGGCCAAAACCACACTGGCCGTATTGCGCAGCCATCGTTTTTGCAGCCCGCCAAAGTTCAGCACTGATTTTTTTGCCATTATGCGCCCCACTTATAGCCCAGGCCCCAGACCGTGGTGATATAGGTGGGATTGGAGGTGTCATCCTCAATCTTGATGCGGAGGCGGCGGATGTTGACATCCACAATTTTCAATTCACCCTCATAGTCCCGTCCCCATACCGCAGAGAGAATATCCTCCCGGGACAATGCTCTTCCAGGATTCTGCATAAACAGCTTCAAGATTGCGTACTCCACCTGGGTCAGCTTGATCCGGTTCCCGTTTTTTTCCAGGGTATGGTTGCGGGTGTTCATCACAAACGGTCCCTGGGTCAGCAGTTCCGAGGTTGCGCTGCTGTCTCCCCCGATCCGGCGGTAGAGGGCATCGATTCTCGCCGTTAACTCCGCCGGAGAGAAAGGCTTTGTGACGTAGTCATCCGCTCCCGTCATCAGGCCGGTAACCTTGTCCATTTCCTGGGTTCGGGCTGTGAGCATTACAATTCCCATCTGCTTGTTGGTGGCCCGGATTCTCCGGCATACTTCAAATCCGTCAATCCCAGGCACCATAATGTCCAGAATTGCGACGCCGATGTCCGGGTTCGCCGCGATGGCATCCAGGGCTTCCTGACCGTCCCCGGCCTCAATGACATCATAACCCGCCCGTTTCAGATTGATTACCACAAAACTCCGGATATTCAGCTCATCTTCCATGATCAATACTTTTTTCATAACATACCTCTCAATTCTAAGCCGTTTCCCAATCCGCTCGGATGAGTTTGAAGGATTCGGTTAATGATTGCTCTGTAATTTGATGGTCTGCTGCGCCGGGGCCCAACTCTGCCGCATAGGCAACACCCTCGGCCCGGTACAGGGCAAATCGATCACCCTCCACCGCTTCTTTGTCCCGGTTGCTTCCCGTTAATACATACAGCTTGAACAGTATTTCTGTTTGCTGATATGATTCATCCCACAGGTAAAAGGTATATGCGTCTTCTCCCTGCTCTACTGTCACCCGGCTTGCCCAGGCGCTGTCCAGCTCCAGATACCAGCCGCCGTCATAGTTGTGATATGTGAACAACTTATCAATTTCCCAGCTGTTTTCATCCAAGGAGAACCACCGCAGGAGGAATTTCTGGTCCTCCTCCGCCCAACCGGTGACAGACTTCATTGTGATCAAAGACGGTAATTCCAGGATGCCGTCATCGTCAATGTCGCAGGCATAGACGTAGTAATTCCGCAGTGTTCGGATACTGGTATTGGCTTCGCTCATAAAGGAGATATTGGTGAAAATCCCCTCTTTCATAGCAAAGACGTCCGTCACAATGGTATTCTCCTCCGCCGTGCTGGCCACATACACCGCAGGGGTGCCGCCTTGGAGCTTGCCCGGGGTGATTCTGCGGATCTGGGATGGGTCCACAGACATCTCCGTCTCCATGGAGCGATAGATCTGCCCATTTTGCACACTATACAGAACGGCCAGTCCTCGCCCGGATTCTGCCTCGCCGGGACGGATAACCATCAATTCGCTCAGTCCATTCTGGTCCAGATCATAGGTAAGAAATTTGGAATAGCTGTTCATCAGCAGGAGTTCCGCATCCCCGCTGGAAAAACTGTAAACGGCGACGCTCCTTAACACCTGATCGCTGACCTGCTGGCCAATTACAAGCTCCAGTCCCGGCTTTTCGTCAAAGTTGACATACTCCACCTGCTCAAACGCCAAGCCGTTGCTCCCGATGGTCTCCATCGTATAGACGCTGCCGTCCGGGTTCATCTTGAAAATTAAAATCTGCAGGGGCTTTTCCGATGCGCCCTTGGCAAAAACCAGATATTCATCCATGCCGTCTCCGTCCAGGTCTGCCATTTGAACAGTCTGCTGATTCTCTCCGGAGCGTGGCGCACAATAGGTCATTCCATACATGGCGGAATCAATCGCCGTCTGCAGCTGGGCGTATTCCTGAGACCGTTTGGGGAGGGCATATAATTCCTCAGCCGTTCGCATGGCGCAGCCCGACAGGATCAATGTGATCCACAACAAGCTCAGACAGAACCATTTCCTCATGGCATCGGCCCCTTTCTCTTATTTCTGGTTCCATTCTCTCAAAACTGCAAACATTCGCCTTGGTCGATTATAGCACAAACATTTGCAAAAGAAAAGCTATTTTAAAACAACATTTTCTCCACCCAGTACCCGTCGAAGCTCCTGAAGCATGGAATCAAACAAGGCGCATCGGGTGCCGCGCCGCAGCCTGGTGTCCGCAAAATAGAGCACAACCGTGTTCTGTCCGGGGAACATATT
Source organism: uncultured Eubacteriales bacterium (assembly GCA_949296115.1). Lineage (GTDB taxonomy): Bacteria > Bacillota > Clostridia > Oscillospirales > Oscillospiraceae > Faecousia. Next base: position 79,691 of record CASFNR010000001.1, read on the forward strand.
CAGAATAGCCCGGATTTTAGGGAACAGTGCGCCGGATTCTGTTGGAAGGCGCAGGTACAGCGTCCCATTGGTCTGTACTGCCGGTGCATCCGTCGGCGTGACCTCCACAGACCCGTCGGAAAAATCAGAAAGCGGACGGACCCGGTTCACCACGATCTGCGGCTCCTTATTGTCCCGCAGGGAGAGTCTTCCCGTGACAACCACAGGACTGCCTTCCCGGAGGTAACCCCCGTATTGACTCATGACATTGGAGAACGCAAGCAATTCAATGGCCGCCGTATCATCTTCCACCGTAACATAGGCCATCATGGAATTGTTGCGTGTAGTTTTCATTTTGACAGCCTGCACAATTCCGGCAATGCTGATGATCTGATCGTCCTCAAACGGGCTTTCTTCCTCCATCAGGCGGTCAATGTGAATCACATGGGTATTGCGCAGGAACGGGCGGTAATCGTCCATGGGATGCCCGGAAATATAAATCCCCGTGGTTTCCTTTTCCATGGCCAGCAAATCCGCCTTGCTCAACTCATCCCGTTTGGGAATTGGAATTCTGGCCGCAGCGTCTGATTCCTCCAGCATGGAGAACAGTCCCATCTGCCCTTCCAGGTTCCGCTTTCTGGAAGATGCAATGGAATCCATCATCTGCTCGTAAACAGCCAGCAGTTCACTCCGATGGTAGCCGAACCCATCCGCTGCACCACATTTGATCAGGTTTTCCACTGCACGTTTGTTCAGTTCGCCTTCTCCCATTCTCTGAATGAAATCCTCCAATGACTGGAATGGACCATCTTCCTCCCGTTTCCGAACCACGGAACGAATCAGTCCCCGGCCAATGTTCTTTACAGCCCCCAGGCCAAACCGAATGGCTTCACCTTCCACTGTGAAGTGATCCTCCGAATGGTTGAGATCCGGCGGCAGTACCGGAATTCCCAGTTCCTTACATTCCGAGATATACCCGGACACTTTCGTTGCGGAATCCAGGACCGAGGTCATCAGTGCAGCCATGTACTGCCTGGGATAATGACATTTCAGATAGGCCGTCTGGTAAGCCACAACGGCATAGCAGACAGCATGGGCCTTGTTAAACGCATAATTTGCAAAATCCACGATTTCGTCATAGATAGACTGGGCAACCGTTTCCGGTACTCCATTGCCAATGCAGCCCGTAATCCCCTGCTCCTGATCTCCGTAGACGAACACCTTTCGCTCTGCCTCAATAACCTTCATTTTCTTCTTGGAGATTGCCCGGCGGATGTTGTCTGCCTGACCCATGGTATATCCGCCCAAAGAACGGAAAATTTCAATCACCTGCTCCTGGTAGACAATACATCCATAGGTCACCTTGAGGATTGGTTCCAGCAGCGGCGTCTTGTAGGTTACTTTTCTGGAATCCAGTTTATTTGCAATAAATCTGGGAATGGAGTCCATGGGGCCGGGGCGGTACAGGGCGACAATGGCCGTAATATCTTCGATGGAGCTGGCCTTCATGCTGACACACACACCGGTCATCCCGGCTGATTCCAACTGGAATACCCCCTGGGTTTTGCCCTCGGTGAGCATTGCGAAGGTTTCCTGGTCATCATCCGGGACTTTGTCCATTTCAAAATCAGGTTCCAGTTTCCGGATCTCCCGTTCCGCATCCGCAATAACCGTCAGGTTTCGCAGGCCAAGGAAGTCCATTTTCAGCAGGCCCAGTTCCTCAATGGTCGTCATGGTGTACTGGGTCACAATGGTGTCATCATTTCGGGACAGCGGGACATAGCTGTACACCGGGTTCGCCGTAATCACCACACCGGCAGCGTGGGTCGATGCATTCCGAGGCATTCCCTCCAGGCTCCTGGCCGTGTCGATGAGCGTCCGGACACGGGAATCCCCATCGTACATTTCTTTCAGCTGAGGACTGACCTTCAACGCCTCTTCCAGTGTAATGTGGGGTGCAGCGGGAACCAATTTCGCTACAATGTCCGTCTCTGCATAGCTGAAATTCAGTGCTCTGCCCACATCCCGGATGGCGCCCCGGGCTGCCATGGTGCCAAAAGTCGCAATCTGGGCAACATGGTCTGCGCCATATTTCCGCATGACGTACTCAATGACCTCGCCCCGGCGCTCCTGGCAGAAATCCGTATCAAAGTCCGGCATGCTGACCCGCTCCGGGTTCAGGAACCGCTCAAAGATCAGCGCATATTTCATGGGATCCACTTCTGTAATGTGCAGGCAGTAAGCGGCAATGGACGCTGCACCGGAGCCTCTGCCAGGCCCCACCGGAATCCCCTGCTCCTTTGCATATCGGATAAAATCCCATACAATCAGGTAATAGTTGACATATCCCATCCGGCTGATGACGTCGATTTCATATTCCAGCCGTTCCTGGTAGGCTTTGGGCTGCTCGGGATACCTTTTTTTGAATCCCTCATAACACAGATGCCGGAAATAAGATTCATTTGTGTATCCTTCCGGAATGGGAAAGCTGGGAAGGTGGTACTCATGGAAAGTGAATTCCAGGTTGCAGGCATCCGCAATTTTACTGGTATTCTCAAACGCCTCATCCACATTGGGAAATAAGGCGCGCAGTTCCTCCTCGCTCTTCAGATAGAACTCCTCTGTCTGGAACTTCATGCGATTTGTTTCATCCACCGTTTTCCCCGTTTGAATGCACAGCAGCACATCCTGCATCTTGGCGTCTTCCCGGCGCAAATAATGGGCATCATTGGTCACCACCAGGGGAAGTCCCGTCTCCCTGGCGATGCGCTGTACGCCCTGATTGACCGGGCGCTGCACCTCAATCCCGTGGTCCTGCAATTCCAGGTAAAAATTACCGGGACCAAAAATGCGGGATAGGTTCAGGGCATAGTCCTTTGCGGCGCTGTAATTCTCCTCCATCAAGAATTGGGCAACACCCCCCGCCAGGCAGGCGGACAGTGCAATCAGGCCCTCATGGTACTGCTCCAGCAGTTCCAGGTCAATTCTCGGCTTTCCATAGAATCCCTCAATAAAGGCCTGGGACACCAGGTAGCACAGATTTTCATAACCGGTTCGGTCCTTACACAGCAGCACCAGATGGTAGGGATCTTTATCCACGCCAAACACGCGATCCGTCATCCTTCGCCGGGAAACATACACTTCGCAGCCGATAATTGGCTTAACCCCGGCCGCTTTTGCGGCCTTGTAGAAGTCAATGCAGCCATACATCACCCCGTGGTCGGTAATGGCCACGGCAGTCTGTTCCAATTCCTTCACCCGGTCCATCAGCTGGTCAATCCGGCAGGCGCCGTCCAGGAGACTGTATTCTGTATGCAGATGCAAGTGGACAAAGCTCATACTTCCGTCTCCTTTGAAAGCAGAATCAATTTTTTCATCCGGTTGTTCATCGCCGGTTTTGTAATGGGAGGTTCCATCATGGAGGCCAATTCTGACAGAGACGCAGAGGGATTATCCATTCTGGCACGGGCTGCCTGGTTTAATTTCCAAGGTAACTTCTCCAGAATTCCCTGCTCCCGCAGTCTCCGAATCGCCGAAAGCTGCTCCTGTGCGGCTTCTACAACCTTGGACGTATTGGCATCGTCACAGTTGCAGCGGCGGTTCACTTTGTTGTTCAGATCTTTTTCCAGTTTCGTCTCCATGATCCCCATTGCGGCAACCCGTGCGCCCAAGAAGGTAAGGAAATCCGAAATCTGTTCGCTCTGCTTTACGTACAGGACCTGTCCCCCGCCACGGGCCGTTAGCTTTGGGGAAAAACCCAGCGTCTCCCTCATCAGGGCGTGCGTCTCCCTGGCAACAAACTGATGGGTAGTGGTCAGCTCCATGTGATATCCTTTTTCCGGGTCAGTTACGCTGCCTCCCGCCAAAAAGGCGCCCCGCAAAAAAGCAGCCTTACAGCAATCTTCCTCTACGATTGGAAGATTCACATGGAGTGCAAGGGTATCCCGGACATCAAAACCAAAGCTGTTCATAACGGTTTCAATTTTTTCCGGTTCCCGGATTTGAAACACCAGCTTGCCCGGCGCTTCCAGACTGGGATAGCTGTCAAATTCCAGGTTGAACGCCTTTTTAAAAAGCTTGGGAAGAATCCAGGCAAAATCCCGGCTCTCTGTAATGATCTTTATTCCCTGCGAATGAAAACTGTTGCAGTAGAGCAGGATTCCAAAGCATTCAGCCAAAGCGCAGCAGTATTTTTGAGGAAACGCCCGGCATATTTCAGCCTTTGCTGTGCCGGAAAAGGATACCGTCACGATCCACTCCTCCTTCTCTCTATCGAATACCGGGTTACCAAATACGAATCTCAGGCTCCAGTCTGATTCCGGAGTCAAAAAAGACCCGATCAGACACTGTTTTCAGGAGCTGACGCATATCGGCCGCCGTTGCGCCGCCCAGGTTTACCGCAAAACCCGCATGTTTCTCGGAAATTGCGGCATTTCCAATACGAAAGCCCTTTAATCCCGCCTGTTCAATCAATGCGGCTGCATAACCATTGGCGGGCCGTTTGAACGCAGAGCCGGCCGAGGGCAGATTCAGCGGCTGGGAGGCAGTTCTCCGGGCAATCAAGTCCCGCATTTTCTCCCATATTTCCTCCGGTTTTCCAGTCTGTAAAGTGAAAGATGCCGATAATACAATATCGCTGCTGCGCTGGAGGGCGCTGCTTCGATAGGAGAATTCCAGTTCCTCCCGGGACAATGTACGAACATCTCCCGTTTCATCCATCACTTCTACCCGGGCGCAGACCGCACCAATCTCGCCGCCATAGGCCCCTGCGTTCATATACACTCCGCCGCCCACAGTTCCTGGAATTCCATGGGCAAATTCCAGTCCGGTCAAGCCAAGGTTTGCCGCAAACACAGCGGCCCTGGCCATGGTGACGCCCGCCATGCAGCGAATTGTTCCTGCATCCAGCTGCTCCATTCCGTCCAGTGCGTCTTTTAGACAGATCACGAGTCCCCGGATTCCTCCATCCGGCGCCAGAATATTGGTTCCGGCACCCAGAATAGCAGGTTTTGTGTCCAATAAAGCGGATACTTTTATCAGTTTTTGCAACTGCTCTGTATCTTGGGGAAATGCCATCACTTCCGCATTCCCCCCGATGCGCAGAGAAGTATGCTTGTGCATCGGTTCTTCAAAACGGAGCTCCATTTCAGGAAGGAAAGTTTGCATTTTCTTCTGAAAATCAGTTAATTCACTCATAAACGCCTCCGGGTGTATGATTGGTTACAGTATAACACATTCTGATTACAGATGCAATTATATAACTGTTAAATTTTATGACAGAAAGGACCTCCGCTGCGTTTTATGCGGCGGAGGTCCTGCGAACCAAGCTTATTCGGTTCCTTCTGTAATGGCGGTCATCAGTTTCCGATTCTGCCCCTCATCAAAGAACAGAACGCTGGCAGGGTAACCACCCAACTCAATAATTTCTCCCCAGTAGGTCTTTTCCACCGGACAAGTGCCGGTTTCCACCGTCAGCTGAGGAAGCAAAGGAAGAATTTCCCAGATACACGTTGTAATTTCCTCATCCGTCATGTTTGTCGTAACGCTGGGAAGTACCGTGTTCACCAACTCCTGGAGTTTGCTGAAGCCCAGATTCTTCACCTGGTTCAAAACCTGCTGAATTACCGTGCGCTGCCGGACGGTGCGCTTAATATCACTGTCGGAATCCCCTTCCGCTTTCCGCATCCGGGCATACGCAAGCGCCGTATCTCCGTCCATCCAGAACTCTCCAGCCTCTACCTCCTGCCAGACCTTGCCATCTGCATTCAGGTAGTCGGCCTCTGCCTCAGTCAGATCTATGGTAACGCCGCCCAGCAAATTGATTACATCAATGAATGCCCGGAAGTCCACTTCCACATCATAGTCCACCTCGATGCCAAAGTTCTCGTACAGGCACTGGTTCGTCATTTCCATTGCTCCGCCAGTGTCTCCCCAAGTCCATCCAAGGTGGTAGGCCAAATTGATTCTTTGTTTGCCGCAAGTATGCTTGGTCCCAGAGGGATCCACATAGTCCGGCAGTTTCACATAAGTATCCCGAAGGAAAGAGGTCAATGTCAGCACCTTTGTATTTTTATTTACGGTAGCCAGAATCATGGTATCCGCAATCCGGGACTCTTCGCCATCTCTTGCAGCCTGTCCGACAATCAAGATGTTGATAATATCTTTCCCTGATTCCTTGTAAGGAAGGGTCGTGGGTACGGTTGTGGGCTCCGTTGTTGCCAGCGTCACTTCACTGGCAGACGTTTGGTCAACAGCCTGGACAACAGCTGGCTCTGTCTGCATTACCGGCTGCTCAGGCTGAAGATAGTTATTGTAAATAATAACACCTGCCATTCCTGCAACAACCAAAACCAGCAACGCAGCAATCACTGTCATCACTATCACTGCTCCGCTTTTCCTCTTTTTTGCGGGACGTCCATGATAACGTCCATTATTGCTCATGTGTGTTCCTCCCGATTCAATAAGCCTTTTGAAGTCTGCGGCTCAGTGTACCATAAAAAGCGAAAAAAAGCAAGTATTCCGCTCAATTTTAAGGAAATTTTGTCTTTTGAGAAACAAATTTCCTTTATCCGCCTGCCTCCGTACCCGTCTGTGTCTCCGCGGGAGCGGATTCCTCTGAAGCTGTCCCGTCTGTTTCCATCTGCGCTTGCTCCGTCAACGCATCCTCGTCCGTGGGCTTATCCGGGTTATAATCCAAAATTGCCTGAATGTCTTCGAATGATACGCTCTGCTCAATAATTTCCGCACGGGGAATTTTATCCAGCATGGACTGATAGTAGCGCATCCCCGCAAAGGCCGCGCCCCCAATGAGCAAAATGAAAACGAGAAGAATTCCCAGGGCAATTTTCCATCCCCGCTTTTTTGTCTTTTTTAAATATCGTCCGCCCTTTGCCATGTTGCACCTCCATTTATGGTTATAAGCCTCGTTATTGTATCATAAAATACAAATTACTGCAAGTATCAACAAAACGGAACTAAAAAATGGGCAGCCGCAGCTGCCCATTTTTTAGAACTTATTTTTCCACAATCTCCAGAATTTCCATGGGACATGCCTTGACGCAGATGCCGCAGGCGATGCACTTGGATGCGGGATTCTCAGGCTTCAGGACCATGACATGCATGGGGCACGCCTCTACGCACTTGCCGCAGCCAACACATTTCTTCTTGTTGATCATGTACACGCCGGTTTTGGGATTCTGGGTAATCGCCTCGTGTTCGCAGGTGCGCATACACTTGCCGCACTGGATGCAGGTCTGGGGTTTTGCACCGGTTCCCTTTGCTACAATCCGAATGCAGGACAGGGCTTCGTCAAATTCCTTGTAGAATGCTTCCGAGCAGGCACTGACACACTGCAGACAGGCCATACATTCGGCATCTTTTTTTACAGCGAGCTTTTTCATAGTTGAAAACTCCCCTTTATTGATGTTGTCCCCTTTATTATACATTCGGTATCGATAAAATGCAACCAAAAACTACGAGAAATATTTCTTGTATTGTTCTTTTCCCGTTTCCTGTCTGAATATTCCAGTATCAGACGGGGTTAATCCAATTTAACGTGGAAATAATAGAATCGGTACAATCAAATGGGAGGTAACAAAATGAAAAAAATCTTTGTTTTTGCTTTGACAATGCTTCTGTGCACTGCCGCTTTCGCCGGCTGTGGCTGCACAAGAACGGACATGGGCGCAACCTCTGCCCCCACAGTCCTGCCCACCAATGAGGAAGTCTGGGACGAAACCCATGCCACCACCGCATCCACCGTACCCGTCACCACTGCGGCGACCATCCCCAGTTCCTCAGAAACAACAGAGGCAACCATTGACCACGGCAACGGCCCGCTGGAAGAACCCACTTCTGCGACAGATGGAACCGCAGAAAACCGGGCCCGTCAGGGAATGATCGGCTGACACGGAATGCACAATACCGGGGTGCGCTGGATACACCCCGGTATTGAATCTTTTTCATTCTTGATGGGAAAGCAACGACTCCAAGTCCAGCGTGACGGAGCCATCCTCCCGCACAATACAGGGAATGCCAATCTGTCCGTCAGCCTTTGCCGAACGAAATACGTCCCATTGATCCCGGATTTTCAGAAAATCCTTTAGATTCTGCAGGTCATCTCCAAAGTCCAGGAACACATAGGAGACACCGTCACGGTCAAACTCCTCCATACACGCCCAGCAGTCCTTGCAGAGCCTGCTTCCATAAATCTTCAGCACAATAACGCTCCTTATAAAATGGTAGTATAGCGGGTTAAGTTCCGCTTCATCCGTTCTGCCGCCTCCATTGCAGCTGTCAGAACATCCACATTCCCTGCCCGCTTCCAGGCAGCGGCAATTCCCTTTCCGCTGCAGACCGCTGCCCCATGGCCGAATTGATCGAAGGCAAAGGAACAGTTTTTTGCGTTGGAATTGGGATAATCATACCCGTCCAGAAGTAAAAACAGCTTCGGATATTTTTTTCGAAGGTTTCTCAGGCTTTCCGATGCGCTCGCCCCTGCCGCAATTCCAATGCGGGAATATCCCCACTTTCCAACCAAGTCACCGGCATAGCGGTTCACATGATCTGCTGCGGCTGTATGCACCAGCCGGGAACCGGCCAGCAGGTCCTGAATCTCCGGTGCGGATTTGTTTGCTGTCCGGACAGTCACAAACAAGTCCTTCTTTTTCTCCCGGCAGTAAGGCAAAAACGGCCTATAGCAGTCACTGCCCAGGTAGCTTCCAACCAGTACCCCGTCACAGGGAAACAATGTCCGCTCCCCCAGAATCCGTTCCGCTGCATTTTCCGCAGCGTCAGGAGACCAAATCTCCGGGGCATCCAGAAGGACATAATATCCCGCATTGGAAGCAGCCTGAAGAACCTGCGTCAGCTGTTCCAGTCCTTCCGGACCTAGCAGCGCAAAGGAAGCAAAACCCACACGCACGGCCGGAAAAACGCTCTTCAGGGACAGGAGCAGCCTTTCGCAATAGCCTCCATATGCCGCAGCAAGGGTCCGCCCGGCGGAATCATCCGGCGGCAAGTCGGATGGAGCCAGATTCAGTTCCAAAACAGAAGGATTCTTTTTCTTTCGAATCTTTTCCTGAAGCATATCCACAGCCATGCCGGACGCCCTCCTCCGAATTTGGATTTTTCATGTATTCAGTATAGCATAATTCCAACACCCTGAAAAGACACAATTCCACCGGAAATGATTTTTTTCAAGATGGGCATACTAAGGAAACAGAAAGGAGGGATTGTGATGCAAGTCAAAGGATGGGCAATTACTGCCGGAATCGGTGCCGCCGCAGGTGCTGTTGCCGTTCTGATGATGCCGAGAACCAACCCCACACGGCGTCTTGCGGCAAAAGCCGCCAACAAAATGGAGGACGTGGCCTGGAAGGTTTCCGATACCATTTCCAACAAAATGGACAGCATGGATCTGTAAGTCAAACAAAAAACATCCCGGAGGATATGCCTCCGGGATGCTTTGAAATTCAGGAAATATCAAGCCGAATCATATCTTCTTCCGTCCGGATATGGATGGCGGAAATGGGATGTTCAAAGCTGTCGATGATTGCCTCGGAAATAGGATCCTCCAAATCCCGCTGAATGGTACGGCGAAGATTTCTGGCGCCGTAGGTCAGCGAATAGGCTTTTTTCACCAGAAGCCGTCGTACGCTGTCCTCCCAGGTCAGACTCAATCCCCGGGCTTTCAGGCTGTCCTGAAGCTCTTTGAGCATAATATCCGCAATACCCAGGAAGTTTTCCTCCGTCAGGTGGTTAAAGGTGATAATCTCATCCACCCGGTTCAGGAACTCCGGCCGGAGGAACTCCCGCAATGCCTTCATCGTCTTTTCCTTGACCATATCCTGGTCCGTGCGGCCAAAGCCGACCCCGCCAACCCGTCCTTCGGAGCCGGCATTGGAGGTCATGACAATCACCGTATTTTCAAAATTCACGACCCTTCCCTGGGCGTCGGTGATTCTGCCGTCATCCAGGACCTGGAGAAGAACATTCAGAACATCGGGATGTGCTTTTTCAATTTCGTCAAAGAGCACCACACTGTAGGGGCGGCGCCGAATTTTTTCCGTCAGCTGGCCTGCTTCATCATAGCCCACATAGCCAGGAGGAGAGCCGATCAGTTTGGATACGGTATGCTTCTCCATATACTCGGACATATCCAGGCGAATCAGAGCATCCACGTCATCAAACAAATCGTTCGCCAACTGCTTGACCAGTTCTGTCTTACCCACACCGGTGGGACCAACAAAGATGAAGGAAACCGGGCGTTTCTTCGGGGAAATGCCCACCCGTCCCCGCCGAATGGCGCGGGAGACGGCCTCAACCGCTTCATCCTGGCCCACGATATGCTCCTTCAGGCGGTCGGACAGCCCCTTCAGCTGCTGGTACTCCTGCGCCTTGATCTTGGAGGCGGGAATCTTGGTCCACAATTCGATAATCCGGGCCAGGTTCTCCATGGTGACTGCGGGTTTCGGCAGGGTCTCCAGCTCTTCAATTTTTCCCGCCAGCTGGCATAGACGGCTGCGAAGCATGGCAATCCGTTCATAGTTCTGGTTCTCGGTGTCCTCATTGAGCATCCGAAGCTCCAGTTCGTAATCGTCCCGCTCCTTTTTCAGCTCCGCAAGCTGAGAAATCTCCTTGCACTGAAGATTGACATCCGAACATGCTTCGTCCAGCAGGTCGATTGCTTTGTCCGGCAGGAACCGATCGGTAATGTATCGTTCCGAAAGAACCACGCACTGATGGGCAATTTCCGGCGAGATTTCCACCCCATGGTACTCGGCGTATGCCTTGGAAATCCCCTGCATGATCTGACTTGCCTCGGCAATGGTGGGTTCAGCCACGGTCACCGGCTGGAACCGACGTTCCAGAGCCGCATCCTTCTCGATGTATTTGCGGTATTCTGAAAAAGTGGTGGCGCCGATTACCTGGATTTCACCCCGGGACAGCGCCGGCTTGAGAATATTGGCCGCATTCATAGAGCCTTCCGCATCCCCAGCCCCAACCAAATTATGAACCTCGTCAATCACCAGAATGATATTGCCGCATTCCTTAATTTCACCAATCAGGCTCTTCATCCGGCTTTCAAACTGACCACGAAACTGGGTTCCGGCGACCAAGGCGGTCAGGTCCAGCAGGAACACTTCTTTGTCCCGCAGTTTATACGGAACATTGCCCGCTGCAATTCTCTGAGCCAGCCCTTCTGCGATGGCTGTCTTGCCGACGCCCGGTTCACCGATCAGGCAGGGGTTGTTCTTTTGCCGCCGGTTCAGAATCTGGATAACCCGCTCTGTTTCCACATCCCGGCCAATCACGCGATCCAGCTTCCCCGCCCTGGCACGTCCGGTCAGGTCCATGCAGTAGCTGTCCAGGAACTTATGCTTTTTCCCTTTTTTCTTGGCTGGACCATCCTCCTGCTGCTGTTCCTCCTTCTTCCCGGGCTTGGGCGGCTGAACCGGAAGGTTCCCGCTGTTTCCAAACAGCTGGTTCAGCAGGGGAAAGGTTGCAGTCTGGCTGTCAATCTCATCGTCGTCATGGTCATCGCTGTTGTCCCGCTGTCCAAAGACACTGCTCATTTCATCACTGAGCAGGTCGAGATCCTCGTCAGAAATTCCCATCTGTTTGACCGCCTGGTCAATCTGCGGGATACCCAGGCTTCTGGCACACTTCAGGCAATAGCCCTCATTCATGGTGACGCCGTTTTCAACCTTCGTAATAAACACCACAGCAATATTTTTCCTGCATTTGCTGCACATTTTCGGCTGCATTTTCGCTCACTCCTTTTTTCAAGGATTCATTCCTTTACGGTGGAGTATAGCACACCGCAGAGGAAAAAGAAAAAACAAATTATAAACATTTGGACGGGAGGTATTCCCTACTCCGTCCAATCGCTTCCGCATTCAAATTTTTCAATTCCATCGTCGTACCACAGGTGGGTCATATACAGGCCTCCCGGCGGCACCGTGGGGCCTGCAGCGGTACGATTCCCGGCTTCAAGAATCTCTCCGATCTGACGGGGCTGGATCTTCCCCTCGGCGGCATACACCACGGTTCCCGCCATAGCCCTTGCCATGTTGTATAAAAATCCATTGGCGCAGACCTTCAGCGTAATGAGGTTCCCCTGTCGCTCCACACGATAATAGTACACGGTGCGCACCGTAGATTTGACGTCAGTTCCCACACTTCTGACTGCTGCAAAATCGTGGGTGCCCACGAACTGGTCTGCCGCCTCCTGCATAATCCGCTCGTCCAGATGTCTTGGATAAAACCAGGCCCGATTGACATAAAAAGGGTCCTTCAGCCTGGAATTGTAAATCTGGTAGGTATACTCCTTGCGGACACAGGAACCAATGGCATTGAAGTTTTCGTGAACATCAAACGCTTTGGTAACCACAATGTCATTGGGCAGATGGGTGTTCATGGCGTAGGGCAGCCGCTGGGCCGGTATGGTGGAAGTGGTGCGGAAATTCGCCACATAGCAGCGGGCATGCACCCCCGCATCCGTCCGTCCGCAGCCTGTCATATGCACCGGATGTCCCACAATCATTGCCGCTGCCTTTTCCATGGTTTCCGCAACGGTGGATAGATTCTTTTGAACCTGCCACCCATGGTAATTGGTGCCCAGATACGTCAGAAACAATGCAATATTCCGCATACAGCCCCTCACAGCCCAAAGCTGCCCAACACAACAACCACAGCGGCAAGGGCAGCGCCAATGCCAAAAGCCGTCATATCATTGCGGTGGTAGCGGAGAATCTTCATCTTGGTTCTCCCCTGCCCGCCCTGATAGCAGCGGCACTCCATTGCGGTGGCCAGCTCATCTGCCCGTCGGAACGCACTGACAAAGAGCGGAACCAGAATGGGAATCAGTGCTTTTGCCCGTTCCATCAGCGACCCGTTTTCGAAGTCAGCGCCTCTCGCCTTCTGGGCACACATGATTTTATCGGTTTCCTCAATCAAGGTTGGGATGAAGCGGAGCGCAATGCACATCATCATGGACAGTTCATGCACCGGTACGCCGATTTTCTTCAGCGGACCCATCAGCGACTCCAGCCCATCCGTCAGTGCAATGGGAGACGTGGTATACGTTAAAAGGAACGTACAGGTAATCAGCATCAGAATGCGGGCCATCATCAGAATCGCCCGCTGAACGCCATCCACCGTGATAACAAGCCCCCAGAATGAGACCAATACCTCCCCCTCACGGGTGAAAAAAAGGTTCAGAATACCGGTAAACAGCAGAATCATCACCAGCGGCTTCATCCCCTTGACAATTGCCTTCAGCGGAATGGTAGAAATCCGGATGGTAAACGCCAGAAACAAGAACAGAATCCCGTAAGAGATCCAGCTCTGCGCCAGAAACAGCGTTACAATGTACACCACCAGCACAATCAATTTGGTGCGGGGATCCAGTCGGTGAATTGGGGAATTACCCGGGAAATACTGCCCCAGCGTAATGTCTCTCAGCATGTGGACACCTCGCCTTTCATCTTTTTCAATGCGTCGGCTGCCTGCTCGATGGTATAGACCGGTTTTACATCCAATCCGAGCCTGCGAAGATGCAGAAACACCTGGGTAACCTGGGGAATATTCAGCCCCATCTGCTGGAGCTGCTCCGCATGACGGAACACTTCCGCCGGCGTTCCCTCCATCGCAAGCCTGGAACCATTCAGCACCAGGAGACGGTCCGTCAGCCGGGCCACATCCTCCATGGAATGGGAGACCATCATGATGGTCGCATTCTTGGCGCTGCGGTATGCCTGAATGTTTCCCAGTATCTCCGCCCTGCCCTCCGGATCCAGGCCGGCAGTGGGTTCATCCAGAATCAGCACCTCCGGCTCCATGGCAATTACACCGGCAATCGCCACACGCCGCTTTTGGCCGCCGGACAAATCAAAGGGTGAAACCTCCAGCTGCTGCTCTGTCAGTCCTACAAATCCAGCCGCCTCCCGGACCCGCCGGTCAACCTCCTCATTGGAAAGTCCCATATTCCGGGGGCCAAAGGCAATGTCCTTATATACCGTTTCTTCAAAAAGCTGGTATTCCGGATACTGAAATACCAACCCAACCCGGAATCTGGCCTCCCGTGTCAACTTTTTATCTGACCAGATATCCTTTCCATCCAGCAAAACCGTACCGGACGTGGGTTTCAGCAAGCCATTCAGCTGCTGCATCAGGGTGGACTTTCCGGAACCGGTATGTCCGATAATTCCGATAAATTCTCCGCGCTGCACCTGAAAAGACACCTGGTCCAGGGCGGTGTGTTCAAAGGGGGTCCCAATGCTATAGGTATATGTCAGATTATCAATCTCAAGAATGGGCTTCAAAAAAACGCCTCCTCGCCGGTCAGACCGTTACCTCGTGGAAGATTGCCTGGGCGCATGCCGCAGGGTCCAGGCGGTCCAACGGCAGGTCAAATCCCTGCTGGTTCAGCGCCCAGCACAGCTCCACCGTCTCCGGTGCCGCAAGGCCCAATGCATGCAGCAAAGGAACCTGAGAGAACACTTCCTGCGGCGTACCGTCGGCTGCCACTACGCCCTTGTTCAGAACCACAACACGCTGACATCTGGCGGCCTCATCCATATGGTGGGTAATCAGAACAACCGTAATCTTTTTTTCCTGGTTCAGGCGGGTGATGGTGTCCATTACCTCCTGGCGTCCCCGGGGATCCAGCATCGCCGTGGGCTCGTCCAGCACAATGCACTTCGGCTCCATGGCGATCACACCGGCAATGGCAATCCGCTGTTTCTGTCCGCCGGACAACAGACTGGGGGAATGGGTACGATACTCATACATGTCCACCTGCTTCAGCGCCCGGTCCACACGATTCCGAATCTCGGGGCTGGCAATTCCCAGATTTTCCGGTCCAAACGCTACATCCTCTTCCACCACATTTGCAACAATCTGATTGTCCGGGTTCTGAAAAACCATCCCCACATTTCTGCGCACACTCATAATCCTGCCCTCGTTGGAGGTATCAATCCCGCAGACATAGACCTTTCCGCCGCTGGGAAGGAGGATTGAATTGAAATGCTTCGCAAGGGTGGACTTGCCGCAGCCATTTGTGCCGAGGATCGCCACAAAGCTGCCTTCTTCGATTTTTAAGTTCAAGTCGGAAAAAACCGGCACCCCGGGCGCATCCTCTACGCCCGGGTAAGTGTAAGCCAGGTGCTCCACAGAAATGATCTCTGCCAAATTGCATCCCTCCATTACGGCGTCCAGCGGCCGGTGGCCCCGCAGGGCAAAATCAGCCCCGACTGCTTCACCGGGAGGCCAAGCTCTCCCGCCTGGGTTCCTTTTCCAAATACCACATCCGCCGCATAGGCCACTGCAGAAGGCGCCAGTCCCGTTGTATAGGAATTGATGATGACAAACAGCGGGTCATCAGACAGCACTTTGGCTGTTTCCTGGAGGAATGGATAAAAGCTGGTTTCCATCTTCCAGATCTCCCCACCCGGCCCCCGGCCGTAGCTGGGAGGATCCATAATAATTCCATCGTAGCGACGCCCTCTGCGAATTTCCCGCTGAATGAACTTGGCGCAGTCATCCACCATCCAATGGATGGGACACTGGTCCAGCCCGGAAGCAATTGCATTTTCTTTCGCCCAGGCTACCATTCCCTTGGAGGCGTCAACATGGAACACCTCTGCCCCGCCGGCAGCCGCTGCCAGCGTTGCGCCCCCGGAATAGGCAAACAGGTTCAGCACCCGGACAGGCCGCCCGGCAGAGGCGACCTTCTCCCGGATGAAGTCCCAGTTCGCAGCCTGCTCCGGAAAAACGCCGGTATGCTTGAAGTTCATTGGCTTGACATTGAAGGTCAGATAATCCTTATAACGGATTTGCCAGCGTTCCGGCAGATGGTGCTCCGACCAATGCCCGCCGCCGGTGTTGGAACGGATATAACGGGCGTCATACTTTTTCCACTGGGGGTGTGAATACGGGGTTTTCCAGATCACCTGGGGATCAGGACGTACCAAAAAATACTTTCCCCAGCGCTCCAGCCGTTCCCCGTCAGAGGCGTCGAGAACCTCGTAATCTTTCCATTCATCGGATATCCAAAGCATTGGGCGTCCTCCTTTTTCTCTTCTTCCATTCCGCAGCTTACCAGTCGATGCTGTCGTCAACCCAGTTGTCCTCACCGCTGCTGCTTCCGCCGTTGGGAAGTTCTCCTTCTCCCACATTTTCATCCGACGGCTGTGTTGTCTCAAATTCAAGCCAGGAATTTTCATTATGCAGCGGGCAGACCAGGTAAGGCTCCTCAACGCCATTATTGGCATTGTTGTTGAATCCATGCCAGGCGCCGTCCTCATAGTACACATATACGTCTCCGGTGTACAGCGTATTCAGGCCAACACCGGCGGCGCTGCGGATTTCCTCTACTTCCTCGCTGTCGAGCCGGACCAGGGAACGGGTCTGAATATTGGCATCCGGGAAGAGGTAGCAATACTCCGTGGCGACGCCGCCTCCTGTGACACAGTAATCAACCTGGACATGCTTATCACAGGACTGGGTGGGCACATCCTCCGGGTACACATTCACCGTTACAACCCGGTCGCCTCCCCGGACATCCGCCCGGCAGGCTTCTGTGGCCAGCAAGCCGGAATCCAGGCAAATGGACACCGAACGAAATACGCTGCCGTCATACAGTGCGTCATTGGACAATCCCTGGTGAATGGGCTGCATCACTTTACGCCACATCTGTGCAGCCGGGTTGGTTCCCAGGTGAATCTGCTCCGGCTGATCATAACCGACCCAGACCGCAGCAGTGTAGTGGCTGGTATAGCCGCAGAACCATCTGTCACGATTGGAGGACGTGGTGCCTGTCTTGCCGGCAATGCTCTGTCCCTGGAAAATTGCCGCTCCGCCGGTACCGTAGTTGGCGGCGCTGTACAGGCAGTAGTTGATATAGTTCAGCGCCTTTTCATGAAGGATCTGCTGGGACTGCTGCGTGTTATCCACAACCAGCACGCCGTCGCTGTTATACACCTTGGTATACAGCCGCGCCTCCCGATAAATGCCGTTGTTTGCGAAGGTGGCATATGCGGAGGCCATTTCCTGAACGGTCGAGCCGATGGTGAGCGCTCCCAAAGCCAGCGGCGCAGGGCCGACGTCAGACTTGGTCTCACCATCCGCCGCCAGATAGGATTCCACCAGATGGTTCTGGCCGAAATTATACTTGGCAAAGCTGTAGGCATATTCTGCGCCAATATAGTTCAAAGTCCGCACAGAAATGGTGTTTACCGAGGAGACAATGCCCTGATACACCGTCCGGGCGTACTGGTACTGCCGGTTGTCGTTCTTGGGCCAGTTTCCATCGGTGTAGGACACCGGCAGATCCTTGAACACCGTAGCCGGGGTCACATTTCCGGACTCAAAGGCAGGCGCATAAACAGAAAGAGGCTTCTGCGCAGAACCGGTCTGGAGCTTCGCCTGAGTCGCCCGGTTGTAACCCAGGAAGGTGTCCTTCTCCCCGACGCCGCCGGCCAGCGCAACCACGTCGCCGGTGGTATTATCAATGACCACAATGGCAGACTGCAGCTGCTGTGCGCTGTTCGTACTGGGGATGCTGTCCAGATTGCCGTAAATGGCGTCCACCTGATTCTGAACATCCATATCCAGGGTGGTGTAGATGTGATAGCCGCCCTTCTGAATCCGCTCCAGGTAGACATTCCGGGCCTGCTCTTCCAGGTCATCCCAGTTCTTTCCATCCTGCTCTGCCAGATAAGAGGCAAAGTCAATCAGAACCGCATCCACAAACCAGCTGTAAATATGCTGGGAGGCATTGGTGGTTACAGAAGTCAGGGTGCCGCATACCGGGCAGTAATAGGCGCCGTCCCCGCCGGTAAAGGTGCTGCGGATGCCTTCATAGCCGCAGGTCTCGTTTTCGCAGACGGTCCAGCGGTCCTCATCGGCAATGCCCTCTTTGAATACCATATCCTGGGCAACCGCTTCTTCGTATTCCTCGTCGGTCAGGTATCCCTGATTGTGCATCTCGCTGAGCACATTCAGCTGACGGTAGCGGTTCCGCCCCGCACCATCCCGCTCTTCTCCCTTGTACATGAAAACATTGATGGAATAGGGGTTGAACAAGGACGGGTTGTTGGTAATGCTGATCAGGCTGGCACACTCCGCAACGGTCAGGCTTTGCAGTTCCTTTCCAAAATACTCCGCCGCCGCACTCTTGACGCCGTAGCAGCCCCTGCCCAAGTATATTTCGTTCAGGTAGTACTCCATAATCAGATCTTTGTCGTACTCCCGTTCGAACAGCTGCGCACGGAAAATCTCCATGACTTTTCGCTGAACCGTGACGCTTTTTTCTCCGGTATGGTTCTTGATAAACTGCTGGGTAATGGTAGAGCCGCCGAACTGCTCGTCACCGCCAAAAAACATATTCAGGCAGGCTTTGATCGTCGTAATCCAGTCCACGCCCTGGTGCTCATAGAACCGCTTATCCTCAATAGCCACGGCGGCATCAACCAAGGCCTGGGGAATTTCGTCCAGCGAGGCCCACTGCCGGTCCGTGGTGGTGTAAATCTGCTGCAGCTGCTGAATATCTCCGTTGCTGTCCACATAGTAAATAAAGGAGGTCCGTTCCAGGTCATAATCCTCCAGGGACCAGTCCGAGGCATCCGTCAGAATGTCGTCCTGCAGATAGTCTCCCAGCGTGCCGACAAACACGGTACCGCAGATCAGGACAATCAGCAAAACGGTTGCCGCCGCACCGATTGCAATTTTCAGCACGGAAAGCACGCCTGAGAAAACCGTATACACCAGCTTGATCAGCCAATGCGGATCCCACTTCTGGCGCGGCTTGCGCATTCTCCGCTTGATCTTTTTTTCATTTGCCATAGGGAAACCTCCAAAAAAGCTGTCGTGACTGCGCCAAACGGTAAAAAAGCCGTTTGGCAGCCAACGGAAAAAGCAAAAAAAGATGATTGACATAGCAATACGAATATGATTATAGCATACCCATTTCAAAAACGAAAGACCCAATTTATTAATAAAGATTAAAATCTGGGAGACAATAAACCCGGGAGGAGAGGGAAAAAATGATCTGCAAAAAGTCAAAAATCGTCTGCGCTGCAACGCTGCTGTACCTGGTGCTTGGCGCCTGGAAAGGATATGTCGCAATCTTTGAAGGCGAGAATGAAGAGCCGCGGCAGATATTCCCCAATATGGTCGCATCCCTTCCCCAGGCCGATCAGGATGCGTTAAATGGAGGAATATATGTGCGGACGGAGGAACAGATGCAGCAGCTTTTGGAGGATTATCTGTCATAAAAAGGGCGGGGCAATTCTATTCAAATTTGCCTCTTGATTTTCTTTATGCAAGGCATTAGAATAAAGGCATGAAACAGGGGGTGATTTCCGGTGGATCAGTATGGGTCGGACTTTATCACCATAACCGATGAGGATGGTGCGGAGTACGAGTTGGAAGTCTTGTCTACCCTGGAGTATGAGGGGAACACCTATCTGGCTGTGATTCCGGCAGCGGAGGAACAGGATTCTCTTCAGCTGGAGGTCAGCATATTGAAGTCTGTCGAGGAAGACGGCGAGCCTTTGCTTTGCACTGTGGAGGACGAAGCAGAGCTTGAGTCGGTCTATAATCTGGTGATGGATTCCCTGTATGAGGACGAAGATGTCTGATTTTTAACTTTGTTCATTTCCTGCTTGGTGCGTAGCGTGTCCTTTTGGACCCACATTTTAAAATAGGGGCGTTAGACTTCCCGGCCTGTTTGCAGACCTCCCGTCTGCTGCTGGACGGCAGATGGACGTTGGGAGCAGTAACGGTCTGGAGCGGCACCCCACCTGCCTTTTCGTGCAGGTCATAATTGGATGCGTTACGGCTAAAGCGGGTGCCTGGAGAGCTTCGGCTCTCCAGGTTTTTTATTTTGCACCTAAAAAAATCATATTATTACGAATTTCCTAACAAAATACCCCTTGAAACCTGAAGGTCGATGGGGTATAATAGCGAAGTCTATGCAATTTCAGCGCAAAGAACACCATTGAGACAAACGAGAGGATATGATCACATGAGTGCATCCAGCAAGAAAAAGCTCCGGAAGGAACAGGACGCTGCCAAGTTGACAGAAAAGCAGCTGTCTGCTCAGAAGGAAGCAAAAAAAGTCAAAGCATACACTGCCGCCTTTGTGGTGGTATTGGCGATGCTTCTGATCGTGGCAATTGGGGTCGGTGTGCGGCAGACCATTGTCAACAGCGGTATCCGGGAAAAGAATACCGTGGCCTTTACCGTGGGCGACCATGAAATCAGCAATGCAGAAATGAATTACTTTTTCATGGATGCGGTAAACAATTTCTATTCTACCTATGGCAGCTACGCCTCCCTGTTCGGCTTGGACGTTACAAAGCCTCTGGATGAGCAGATTTCCAATGAGGAGACCGGCGCTACCTGGGCAGATGATTTCCTGGATTCTGCCAAGGCCAGCGCACAGGATGTCTACGCATTGGCCGATGCTGCCGCAGCAGCCGGCTTCTCCCTGCCGGAGGAAGGCCAAGATACCGTCGCAACCGCAATTTCCAATCTGGAGCTGTACGCCACCCTGTATGGCTATTCCGATGCGGAGGACTATCTGAAAGTAGTATACGGCCAGGGTGCCACGATGGACAGCTACAAGCGTTACTGTGAGCTGACCACACTGGCCCAGGCATATGTGGAAGCCTATTCGGATTCTCTGACCTATTCCGACAGTGACCTGCGGGCCGCTGAGGCAGAAAGCCCCGAATCCTACTCCTCCTATACTTATCAGACTTATTATCTGGCGGCCAGCCGTTTCCTGACCGGCGGCACCACCGATGAGGACGGAAATACCACCTACACCCAGGAAGAGACCGATGCTTCCGTTGCGGCGGCAAAGGAAGCCGCTGAGCAGCTGGTTGGAACCGAGGTTGACTCCGTGGAAGCCTTTGATGCCGCTATCGCTTCCCTTCCCATCAATGCGGAGAGCGAAACTGGCAGTACAGCCTATACGAATACCCTTTACAGCTCCGTGAGCAGCCTGTACGCTGATTGGCTGGCGGATGCGTCCCGGGTTGAAGGAGACACGGCCTACTTTGAAAGCGCCTCCACCACGACCAACGAAGACGGTGAAGAAGTGACCACGGTAAGCGGTTACTATGTGGTTTATTACGTCGGCACCACCGACAACAATTTCCCCCTGTCCAATATTCGTCACATCCTGGTTTCCTTCGAGGGCGGCACCACCGACGAGACAACGGGAATCACCACCTACTCCGATGAGGAAAAGGCCGCTGCAAAGGCTGAAGCGGAGGAAATCCTCGCTGAGTGGGAAGCAGGCGACGCAACCGAGGAGAGCTTTGCTGAGTTGGCAAACACCAAGTCCGACGACGGAGACGGAACCACCGGCGGCCTGTATGAAAACATTTCTCCCGATTCTCAGTATGTGACCAACTTCAAGGATTGGGCCCTTGCGGATCATCAGAGCGGGGATACCGGCATTATCGAGACGGAGTATGGTTATCATGTGATGTACTTTGTAGGCGAAACCGACTACACTTACCGTGATTACATGATTGAGTCCCAGCTGCGCACAGAAGATGTCGATACTTGGTATGACGAAACCGTGAACGCTGTCACGGTTACCGATGGCGATTTCAGCTACATCCGTACTGATCTTACGCTGAGCACCGCAGGTTAATGTATATTTCCCCGCCTTCTGGGAAGGCGGGGAAATTTTTGCAAAAAACAGCCGTTCCATGGATGCCCATGGAACGGCTGTTTGCTTATTGCAGCATATTCCAAAATTCCTCTTCTGTTAGAATAGGGATTCCCAGTTCCCTTGCCTTGCGCTCCTTGGAACCCGCATTCTCTCCTACCACCACATAAGTTGTCTTTTTCGAAACAGAGCCGGACGATTTTCCTCCGAAATTTTCAATGCAGGCAGCAGCCTCCTCCCGGGTGAATCGGCTCAAGGCTCCGGTCAGCACAAACGTCATCCCTGCAAAGCGTGTATCCGTCACCGTCCGAAGGCTGGTAAAATTGACACCAGCCTGGCGCAGTCGTTCAATCAGATGTTGGGACTGTGGCTGACTGAACCAATCATGGATGCTCTGCGCCGTGATTTCCCCCACGTCCGGAACCGCAACCAGTTCCTCCAGGCTGGATTCCATCAGCGCATCCAGATTTCCGAATGTGGATGCCAGAACCTTGCCGGTTTTGGTTCCGACCTGTCGAATTCCCAGTGCGTAAATCAGTCGGCTCAAATCCTGCTGCTTGCTTGCCTCAATGGCGGAGAGCAGCTTTTTCGCAGCGGTGGTGCCGGACTTCCAGAGGGATGAGAGATCCTCCATCGTCAGATAATAAATATCTGCCGCAGAGTGAATCAGTCCCCTGCCAATCAGGTTCTCCACAATCGACTCGCCCAGCCCTTCAATATCCATTGCATCCCGGCTGACAAAATGGGCAATGTTCCGGCTCAGCTGTGCCGGACACTCCGCTCCGGTGCAGCGCAGAAATGCGCCTTCCTCGTCCTTCACCACCGGCGCACCGCAGACGGGACAATTGGCTGGCAAAAAATACGGCTGGGACTCCGAGGGCCGCTTGGACAGATCCACTTCCAGAATCTCGGGGATAATCTCCCCTGCCTTGCGGATGCGTACCGTGTCGCCAATGCGAATATCCCGCTGGGAAATAAAATCCTGGTTGTGCAGGGTGGCGCTTGTTACAGTGGTACCCGCCAGCCGGACAGGGCGCACCACTGCCTTGGGGGTCAGCACGCCGGTTCTGCCAACCTGAACCACAATGTCCTCAATCACCGTGGGTTTTACTTCCGGCGGATATTTGTATGCGGCGGCCCAGCGGGGGAATTTGGCCGTCGCCCCCAAGCGCTCCCGCTGCGCCAGGTCATCCAGTTTGACCACGGCGCCATCAATATCACAGATCAGATTTTCCCGGTTCTCATCAATGGAGCGAATCTGCCTGTCAATGTCCGAAAGAGACGTAAGCTTTTCATAGGGAATGACTTTGAATTTCAGATTCTTCAAATATTCCAGAGATTGACAATGGCTTTCAAATTCTACCCCTTCCGCCAATTGGATATTGAATATATAGATGTCCAGCCCACGTTTTGCGGCAATCTTTGGATCCAGCTGCCGCAGCGATCCAGCCGCAGCATTGCGGGGATTGGCGAACAGCGGCTTTCCAAGTTCCTCCTGACGGGCGTTCAGCCGCTCGAAACTTTTCTTCGGCATGAACACCTCGCCGCGCACAATCAGCCGCCGGGGAGCATCCTCCAGCACCATGGGAATGGAGCGGATGGTTTTCAGATTTTCCGTCACATCCTCCCCAACCAGGCCGTCTCCGCGGGTTGCGCCTCGGACGAATCGTCCATCGACGTACTCCAGCGCAACGGACAATCCGTCGATTTTCGGTTCCACCGAAAAAGCGGATTCCGGCTGCTCCGAATCAATTTTATTCAGGAAATCATGGAGTTCTTCCAGGCTGAATACATCCTGCAGGCTCATCAGCGGCACCGGATGTGTGACCTTCTCAAACTGGCTGACCGCCTCTCCCCCCACCCGTTGAGTCGGGGAATCAGCCGATGCCAGTTCCGGATGCTGGACTTCCAGCATCTCCAGCTCCCGCATCAGCTGGTCATATTCAAAATCCTGCATGGACGGTTGGTCCAGCACATAGTACTGATAATTTGCCTGCGTCAGAATCTCCCGCAGCTGGGCAACTCTCTGTTTAGGATCCATATGTTCCTCCGGTATTCAGGAAGGTGTTCGGCACATCTCCCACAATCACGGTCTGTGCCACCACAACCTCGCTGTTGATGGTAAAGCTGTCAGTTTCTCCCAAAACAAGGACAGCCACATCCACACTGACCACCATGGTCAGCTGGTGCAGCGTCTGATTGATCCCGGCCTGGGAAAAACTGCTGGAAAACGTAGCGTCAGAATTTCGGATGGACAGAATATGCACCGGAATAGCCGGTCCCCTGCCGGACAAAAACTCCGGCAGGAACAGGCTCCCGAGGGGAATCCCGATATCCGACGTATCCAACGCCAGAATCTCATCGTTGATGATGTTCAAAATATCGGTTTTCAGCCGATTGATTTCGCTCATATTGGTTTTTAAGGCCGTAATCCGGCCGTCCAGATCCTTTTCGAAATAGACAATCCGGTCGTATTGGATAACGCCCTGTGCAATCTGCTTGGCAATGGCATCGTTGGTCAGGTCAGAGGTGGTATTCTTCACCTGGGTTTCTGCCAACTCCTGAATGATTCCCCGGTACCTGCTCCGAAACATCAGAAACAGCAGTACGGCTGCCAATACAAGTATCAAGAGCAGTCGAATCATCCGCCGCAGCCGCCGTGCCATAAGCATCCCCTCCCGGGACAGTCTATGGGCTGGAAAAGACGATTATGACAACTTTTTCATATGTGCCGACGCTGTTTTCGCCATGAGCTTTTTGGTGCCGATGTCGTCAAAGGCAATTTCCAGCAGCGCATCGCCCCCCATTTTCCGGACGGAGAGCACCATGCCCTTACCGAAGGCCGCATGCTGGATCATATCGCCCTGATTCAAATCCAGCATTGCAGCTGGAGCCGTGGCCCCAAGGGAGAAGCCGGTCTGAACCTTTTTCGCCGGGGCGGTGCCCGTTCCACGGATCTGGCGCTGGCCGGAATATCCGGATTCCGCCGAGACCCGATAACCGCCTTTTTTTACAATGCAGCTTTCCGGGATCTCCTTCAGGAATCGGGAAGGCAGGGATGCGGAAGTCCGGCCATAAATCATTCGCTGCCGGGCGTAGGAAATTGTCAGGTGCTCTTTGGCCCGGGTAATCGCCACATAGCACAGCCGCCGCTCCTCCTCCATTTCCTCCGCATCTCCGATGGCACGCATCCCAGGAAAGAGGCCGTCCTCAAAGCCGACCAGAAACACGCTGGGGAATTCCAGGCCCTTTGCCGAGTGCATGGTCATCATCACCACCGCTTCGTCCCCTTCATGGTACTGCTCCAGGTCGGTGTACAAAGCAATTTCCTCCAGGAACCCAGCCAATGTAGGGATATCCGCATTCTGGAGATAGGAGTGGATGCTGGATTTCAGTTCTCTGACGTTCTCCAGACGGGTTTTATTTTCCTCGGTATCCTTTCCCTTCAGCATATCCTCATATCCGGTACGCTGGAGAAGAATATCATAGAACTCCGGCAAACTCATTCCCTCGTCCAGCAGCTGTGCCAGGGATTCAATCAGTTCCGAAAACTGCCTCAGCTTCCCGGCGGATTTTTCCAGAGGGCCGTATTCTCCCGACTGGGAGATAACGGCATAGAGCGGCTTGTGCTCCGCCTCCGCCAGACGGGACGCCGTCTCAATGGTCTTGGCGCCGATGCCCCGGGGCGGATTGTTGATGATCCGTTTCAGGCGCAGATCATCAGACCGGTTGTTAATGACGCACAGATAGGCCAGCATGTCTTTCACCTCGGCCCGGTCAAAGAAGCGGGTACCGCCAATCACCCGGTAAGGAATTCCATTGCGCTTCAGGGCATATTCCAATGCGTTGGACTGGGCATTTGTCCGATAGAGAATGGCATAGTCCCGGAAAGATTTTCCGTGGGACCCGGCCAGAATCTGCCCCGCCACAAAATTCCCCTCTGTTCCCTCGTCACTGGCTTCATATACGGTAATTGGTTCTCCCTGCCCGTTATCCGTCCAGAGCCGTTTGCCCTTCCGGCCGAGATTGTGGGAAATCACGGCGTTGGCAGCATTCAGGATGGATTGGGTGGAGCGATAATTCTGCTCCAGCCGGATGGTTCTGGTTCCTTTGTACTGGGATTCAAAATTCAGGATATTCTCAATGGTCGCCCCCCGGAACCGGTAAATGCTCTGGTCATCATCTCCCACAACGCAGATGTTCCGATGCCCCGCCGCCAGCAACGACGTGAGCAGATACTGCATATGATTGGTATCCTGATACTCATCCACCAAAATATACCGGAACTTCCGCTGATAAAAGGCTCTCACATCCTCGTATTGCTGCAGCAGCTGCACCGTCACATAGATGATATCATCGAAATCCAGGGCATTGTTATCCTTCAGCCGGGCCTGGTACTGGGAATAGGCCTTGGCAATTTGAATTGCCCGCAAATCTACCTGGTTTTCAGCCCGTTCCAGCATCTCCCAGGGCGAAATCATTTTGTCCTTTTCCCGGCTGATGGCCCCCAAAACATATTTGGCGGGGAAAGTCTTGTCGTCCAGTCCCATGTCCTGGACAATCTCCTTCATAATTCGTTCGGAGTCGGAGGAATCGTAAATGGTGAAACTCCTGCTATACCCCATTTTCTCAATATCCCGGCGAAGAATCCGGCAGCAGGCAGCATGGAAGGTCATGGCCCAGATGTCCTGGGCCTGGGGACCCAGGAGCACGGCAAGCCGTTCCTTCATCTCGTTTGCCGCTTTGTTGGTAAATGTGATTGCCATAATGCTCCATGGCGCTGCCGGCTCCACCGCACACAGGCGGTCCGCCCGGATAACGTCATCTTCAGCGGGATTTTCTCCCAGAGATTCCAGGAACGCCACATCCTCCGGCTCCACTCCATCCGGGATTTCCAGAGAATCGCTGCCCCGACCAAAACGCATCAGGTTGGCAATCCGGTTGATCAGCACCGTGGTTTTTCCGCTTCCAGCCCCCGCCAGCAAAAGCAGAGGGCCCTGGGTTGTCCGGACTGCTTCCTGCTGCATGGGGTTCAGCTGGGCGAACTGCCGGCTTATGTATGTCTGGCGTGCCGCCAGAAAACGTTCTTCCAATTCATGTGTCATAGTCGCACCTGTCCATTGTCCATAATGCAACTATTCTACCGCATTTTGTCCGAAAGGTAAAGATGTAAATTTACGCCATCAGTTCCTTCAGCATCCCCAGCGCCTTCTTTTCAATCCGGGACACCTGCACCTGGCTGACATTCAGGACCTTGGCAACCCGCTGCTGGGTCAGGCAGTGAAAATACCGCAGCTGAATCACCTGTTTCTCCCGGTCCGGAAGGGCTTCAATGGCCTGACGCAAGGCAATTTTCTCAACCAGGCCTTCTTCGGATTCCGTATCCGTCAGGACGTTTTCCAGGGAAAACCCTTCCTCCCCCGTCTGCCGCTGAATGGATTCCGTGGCGGCTGTTGCGGTCTCCGCCAACGCAATGTCCTCCGGAGAAAGGCCCGTCTGCCTGGAGATTTCCTGGATGGTCGGTTCCCGTCCCAAGGCCGTGGTAAGCCGGTTCCGGGCCACCTTAATGGAAGCGGATTGCTCCTTCAGGCTTCTTGATACTTTCACCGCCCCATCGTCCCGCAGGAACCGCCGGATTTCTCCCGCAATTTTGGGCACGGCGTATGTGGAAAACTGGGTTCCATATTCCAGGTCAAAGCCCTCTACTGCCTTCAGGAGGCCCAGACAGCCAAGCTGATACAGATCGTCCGGCTCTGTCCCCCGCCCCATAAAGCGGCGTACCACGGACCAGATCAAACCGGAGTTGTCCTCCACCAGCTGTTCTGTTGCGCCTCTATCCCCCGCCTGCGACCGTCTGATCAGTTCTTCCTGCGTACTCATTGCCGTCTGAGCAGCTTCCGGCGCATATGTACGGTGGTCCCCTTCCCCGGTTTTGACAGAATCTCCAGATTGGTCATAAAGCTCTCCATAATGGTGAAGCCCATGCCGCTGCGTTCATTTCCCCCCGTGGTATAGGATGGCCTTCTGGCCTGCTCCACATCCGCAATTCCAACTCCCTTGTCCTTTACCACAATGTCCAGCACGTTGTCCTTGAGAATCCGGCACCGCAGGGTAATGTTTCCCAGCCGCTCCGGGTAGGCGTGAACAATGCAGTTGGTTACCGCCTCTGAAACCGCTGTGCGAATATCCCCCAGTTCCTCCAGCGTCGGGTCCATCTGGGCCGCAAAGCAGGCCACCGCAGACCGGGCAAAGGCCTCGTTGGCAGACTTGCTGGGAAAGTCCAAGATCATGTAGTTGTCAAATTTCATGATACCGCCTCCTTGATTTCCACCAGTTTATCAATCCCCGACGCCCGGAACACCCGCATCGGCTGGGGGGCAATGCCGGTCAAAAGAAGCCGCCCCTCAATCTGGGTCATATTCCGCAGCGCGTTGATCACCACCGCAATCCCGGATGAATCCACAAAGGACACGTCCTGGAAATCCAGGACACAGACGCTGGGTGTGTAGGCTTCGATTTTTGCTGCAATGGCCTGAATGTACGACTTCGCACAATGATGGTCAATTTCCCCGGTAAGGGCAACCGTCAGCCGCCCCTCCTCCAAAAAACTTGTAAAATGCATAAATTGCCTCCTTGCTTTGGTGTCTGTAGACAGTATAAAATCCCGTCTCCGAATTTGCAGTCGGAAACGGGATTGTACAAAAATAACTGCAGGGTGCAAACCGTTGGTTTGCACCCTGCAAATAAGATTATTTCAGTTTGCTCATCGCAGCCAAACTCTGCTCCAGACCGGCAATCAGGTCCCGGGCTTTCTGGGCTTTCTCCCGCTCGGCGTTTACCACCGCTTCGGGCGCACGGGCGACAAATTTCTCATTGCTGAGTTTACCCTCCAGAGACGCCAGATTCTTTCTGGCCTTCTCCAGTTCCTTCTCAATCCGCTCCAGTTCCTTTGCCACATCCACCAGCTGTCCCATGGGAATATACAGCTTGGCGTCGGCGGTGGCGCAGGTTACCATTCCATCCAGATTCTCCGGCTCCCGGTCCAGCATCACAACTTGGTCGGCATACGCCAGCCGCTGAATGAATCCCTCGCCCTCCTGGAACACAGCGCGCTTGGATGTCAGCACATACAATGCCGCCTTCTTGCTGGGGGGCACGTTCATCTCTGTCCGGCGATTCCGGATGGCACGGATGGCGTTCATCACGGATTCCATGTGGCTCTCCTCCGTCTTAAACGCCAATTCTTCCCGGTACTGAGGCCACTTGGCCACAATCAGCGCAGGGCCGTCGTGGGGCAGGCTCTGCCAGATTTCCTCGGTGATGAAGGGCATGAAGGGATGCAGCAGCCGAAGAACCTGGTCCAGGACATAGACCAGCACCGCCATGGCAGTCTGTTTCCGACCGGCATCCTCGGAGTAGAGTCTGGCCTTAGTCAGCTCAATATACCAGTCACAGTAGGTATCCCAGATAAAATCGTACACCTTCTGAACTGCCACACCCAGCTCGTAGTGCTCCAGGTTCTCGGTCACTTCCGTAATCAGGGTGTTCAGTTTGCTGAGGACCCACTTGTCCGGGATTTCCAACTGAGACACCGCAGGCAGTCCCAGCACATCCGAATCCGTCAGATTCATCATGACATACCGGGATGCGTTCCACAGCTTATTCGCAAAGTTGCGCATGGCCTCGCACCGCTCCACATAGAAGCGCATGTCGTTTCCGGGAGAGTTGCCGGTGACCATATTCATCCGCAGGGCGTCGCAGCCGTATTTCTCGATCATTTCCAGGGGGTCGATGCCGTTGCCCAGGGACTTGGACATCTTCCGGCCCTGATTGTCCCGCACCAGGCCATGAATCAGAACGGTGTGGAAGGGCGTCTTTCCCGTGTGTTCGCAGCCGGAGAAAATCATTCTGGCAACCCAGAAGAAAATAATGTCGTAACCGGTGACCAGCACATCCGTGGGATAGAAATAGTCGTAATCCGGTGTTTTTTCCGGCCAGCCCAGGGTTTCAAAGGGCCACAGAGCGGAGCTGAACCAGGTGTCCAGCACATCCGGGTCCCGCTCAATGTTGGTGCTGCCGCACTTTTCGCACTTGCAGGCATCCTCCCGGGAGACGGTGATGTGACCGCAGTCGGCGCAGGTCCAGGCAGGAATCTGGTGGCCCCACCACAGCTGACGGGAGATGCACCAGTCCCGGACATTTTCCATCCAGTTCAGGTAAGTCTTGCTGAAACGCTCGGGAACGAACTTGGTTTCATTTTCCTTGACCACCCGAATGGCTTCCTCCGCCAGGGGCTTCATCTTCACAAACCACTGGGCGGAGATGATCGGCTCCACGTCTTTGTGGCAGCGGTAGCAGGTGCCCACGTTGTGGCTGTAGTCCTCCACCTTCACCAGATAGCCGCCGGCCTCCAGGTCGGCCACAATGGCCTTCCGGGCATCGTAGCGGTCCATTCCTTCATACTTGCCACCCAGTTCGTTGACCTTGCCGTTGTCATCCAGCACCCGGATTATTTCCAGGTTGTGCCGCAGGCCCACTTCAAAGTCGTTGGGGTCATGGGCAGGGGTCATCTTCACGCAGCCGGTGCCGAATTCCATCTCCGCATAGTCGTCGGCTACCACGGGGATTTCCTTGTTTACCAGGGGCAGAATGACCTTCTTGCCCACAATGTCCTTGTAGCGCTCATCGTTGGGATTGACGCACACGCCGGTATCGCCCAGCATGGTCTCCGGCCGGGTAGTGGCAACCACCACCTCCCCGGAACCATCCGCCAGAGGATAACGGATATGCCACAGGTGGCCGGGCTTATCCACATATTCCACTTCTGCATCGGACAGGGCGGTGACACAGTGGGGGCACCAGTTGATAATCCGGCTGCCCTTGTAAATCAGGCCCTTCTCATACAGAGAGACAAACACCTCCCGGACGGCCTTGGAGCAGCCTTCGTCCATGGTGAAGCGGGCACGGTCCCAGTCGCAGGAGGCGCCCAGCTTTTTCTGCTGCTCCACAATCCGGTTGCCGTACTTGTTTTTCCAGTCCCAGACCCGCTCCAGGAACTTTTCCCGGCCCAGGTCGTAGCGGGTCAGGCCCTCTTTGCGCAGTTCTTCCTCCACCTTGATCTGAGTGGCAATGCCGGCATGGTCAACGCCGGGCAGCCACAGGGCGTTGTATCCCTGCATCCGCTTGAACCGAATCAGCGTATCCGGCAAAGTTTCGTCCATGGCGTGACCCATGTGCAGCTGACCGGTGACGTTGGGTGGCGGCATGACAATGGTGAAGGGCTTCTTGCTCTCGTCCCGCTCTGCGTGGAAATATCCCCCGTCCTGCCACATCTGGTAGATCTGGGACTCCACCTGCTGGGGTTCGTACACCTTGGGTAATTCTTTTTTCATATCCTACGCTCCTTTTCCATGAAAAAAGCCCTGAACGCTGAAGCGTTCAGGGCGAAAACATACATTTTCCGCGGTACCACCTGAATTCCCTTTCGGGCACTCAAAAGCTGTAACGGGCTTTCCCGTAGTGCCCTACTCCACCTTCAGGCAATCCGCTCCGGGGCGACCATTCACCACTGCGCCCATACCCTCCCACCAGCCGGGTACTCTCTGAAAAGCACAGGAAGTGAAACCTCCCCATCCATGCGTTTACCCCTGTAATCTATCACATTTTTTTCAGCATGTCAACAAAAGGAAGCAAATTTGCCCCCTGTTTTCTGCCATCAAATTCTCTTCACAGAATATTGACTTGACGCATGGGGGAAAATTTTCTATAATATGGGATATTGCCTGAATGGAAGTGAATTGCCATGAAATTGTCCCTGATTGTTCCCTGTTACAATGAAGGGGAAAATGTCGGCCCTTTTCAGGAGGCCGTCATGCAGGCCTTTCAGGGCTGCGGCTACGACTACGAGCTGATTTTCATCAATGATGGAAGCCGCGATGCCACCCTGCACAACCTAAAAAAGCTTTACGCCGCCCAAAAATGCCCGGTCAAGGTAATCTCTTTTTCCAGGAACTTTGGGAAAGAGGCGGGGCTTTACGCCGGACTTCAGTATGCGGACGGAGACTATATTGCCCTGATTGACGCCGATTTGCAGCAGCGGCCGGAAATCGTTCGGAATATGGTAGAAATTCTGGATACCCAGCCGCAATATGATGTTGTGGCAGCCTACCAGGACCGGCGGGGAGAAGGAAAGGTGCTCTCCTTCTTCAAAAAGAGCTTTTACTGGATCATCAATCGGCTGTCCGACGTTACCTTGCAGGCAGACGCCAGCGATTTCCGGACCTTCCGCAGAAGCGTGCGGGACAGCATCCTGGAGCTGACGGAATATCACCGGTTCTCCAAAGGAATTTTCGCCTGGGTGGGATACGATACCTGCTTCATCCCCTACACTGCCTGCGAACGGGCCTCCGGCACTTCCAAATGGAATTTCTGGAAACTGACGGAGTACGCCATTGAGGGGATTATCGGCTATTCCACCGCGCCGCTCCGTCTGGCGACCGTCCTTGGCTGCGTCTCCGGCGTCGGTGCGGTTTTGTACCTGATTTCCGTATTGCTGGAGAAGATTTTCCGTGGAATTGATGTCCCCGGGTATGCAACCATTATCGTTCTGATCCTGTTCTTTGGTTCCGTCCAGCTGTTCTGCACCGGAATCATTGGAGAGTATGTGGGCAGGACCTTCGAGCAGAGCAAAAATCGTCCGGTTTATCTTGCAAAAGAAATTCTCCTGTACGGCGACGAATCCAAAACAAAAACAGAATAAAAAAGGGGCTGAACATCAGCCCCTTTTTCCCGTCAATACACATATTTTTTTCCAAATTTCAAGCAGAAAATCACTCCCAGGCCGGAGAGCAGCATCCCGATAGCGCCCCAAAAGGGAGCGGCCTGCTGGCCGGTTGCGGGCGGCTCCGACACAATGGGATAAATCGTGGGGTAAACCTGGATATTTCGCTCCGTGTCCATGGGAAGTGTAATTAAAATAGGCCGGAAGGGATAAAATCCTTCAATTGTCTCCTGTTGAACCAGCAAATAGAGTCCATCGGACAATCCGTAAAATTCTGTACAGCCATCCACATCCAGTTCCTGGGTCAGTCCGTTGGTCTGCACGGCAATTTCCAGGAGCCAGCTGGCCAGTTCCTGGGAAATCGCATCCGACTGCCGGACAAATCCGCCGCCGTATTCGGTTCTGAGCTGGAAGCCCTCCAGCGCCGCATCTCCCACCTGGTAGAGCGTAACTGCGCCGCTGGTTACCGGCAATTCTCCGGCGTCCAGCACCACCCGCATAGAGCCGGTGTCTCCCGAAGCAGCCGCCGGTATTGCCATCCCCAGGACAAGAACCGTCACACAGCATAACAAGGATAAATGTTTCATCATTTGCCTCTCCCCTTTCGTAATCAGCTCCTGTATTATATCGGCTTTGAGGAAAAGATTCCGTCGAAGAGAGCATGAGCCGCGGCAGAAATGCGCCGCGGCTCAAAATATTATTTCACAGGTCCATTTTATTTCACAGGTTCCGTCTGAATGTGCATCACTTGGCGCTGATACACGGAGATTCCCCGTGCCAATACATCCATTGCCCGCTCCAGATCCTGCTGTTTCAGAACGTAGGCAATCCGCACCTCATTGATGCCCTTGCCGGGGGTTTCGTAGAAGGGTGCGCCGGGGGCAAACATCACCGTGTCGCCATGGTCGTTGAACTTCTCCAGCAGCCAGCGCTGGAACTTGTCGGCGTCGTCCACCGGCAGGCTTGCCATCACATAGAAGGCACCCATGGGCTCCTCCACCACCACACCGGGAATCATCCGCAGCTTCCGGATGACCGTATCCCGGCGCAGGCGATATTCCTCCTTGGACTTCTGGAAGAAGCCGCTGTCCACATTATACAGCGCCGCTGCGCCAAACTGGTCAATGGTGGCAACCGCCAGCCGGGACTGGCAGAACTTCAGCAGCGCCTGCTGCAGTTCCTTGTTCCTGGTGACAACGCAGCCTACCCGGGCGCCGCAGGCGGAGAACCGCTTGGAAACCGAGTCAATCAGCACCAGGTTTTCGTCAATGTCCCGGAACTTTGCCATGGTTGGGACGCCAAACTTTTCGTCATAGCAGAATTCCCGGTAAACCTCATCGCAAATCAGGAACAGGTCCCGTTCCTTCGCTACGTCCGCAATCATCCGCATTTCCGATTCATTCAGTACCACACCCGTGGGATTGCCGGGATTGGTCACCAGAATGGCCCGGGTATTCTTGGTAATCAGGCTCTCAATCCGGTCCCGGTAAGCGTAGCGGTAGCCCTCCCAGGGATTGGTGGGCAGGGCGCGGATCACGCCGCCGGCCGCATGAACGAAGGTGGTGTAGTTGGGATAGTAAGGCTCCGGAATGATTACCTCCGTATAGGGGTCAAGAATGCTCAGGCAGGTCAGGAGCAGCGCCTCGCTTCCTCCGGTGGTAACCAGAATATCATCGGCATCCAGGTCCACATTCAAAGTCTTATAATATTTCTGAATGGCATCGATCAGAATGGGCATGCCGGGAGACGCCTCATATTCCAGGGTCTTCTCCCGGAACTCCCGCACCGCATCGTAAAACGCCTGGGGGGTCGGCAAGTCCGGCTGACCAATATTCAGATGGAAAATCCGTTTGCCCTCCTTCTGGGCGGCAACCGCCAAAGGATGAAACTTCCGCATGGGAGAAGGTTCACAACGGTTTGCATTGATAGATATCTTCATAATTACCTCCACTGACACAAAACGTGTCAGATTTTATATTCTTTTGTAAGGCGAACCACTTCTGAAGACAAGGAAAAAACTGCAATCAGATTTGGAATCACCATCACTCCGTTGACCAATTCCGCAATTTGCCAGACCGTGCCGGTGTCCATCACGGCGCTGAACAGGATGGCCGCCGTCTGAATCAGAGCGAATTTCTTCCAGGTGCCTTTTCCGAACAGGAAATCCGCACACCGGGCTCCATAGAGTCCCCATCCCAGAACCGTGGCAATGGCAAAACTGCAGAGCGCCCCGGTCAGGAAAAACCCTGCCGCTCCCCCGTAGACCGTCTCAAAGGCCTGGGTTGTCAGCTCCGGTCCGGAATCAACGCCGTAGGCAATCGGCACGCCGCTTACCAGGATCACAAAGGCGGTGAGACTGCAGATAACAATGGTGTCCAGAAAGACTTCAATCATGCCCATCAGGCCCTGAGAAACCGGGTGATCGACCTCCGCACCGGCATGGGCAATGGCTGCCGTTCCCATTCCAGCTTCGTTGGTAAAGACGCCTCTGCTGCATCCGACCCGCAACGTCTGGAAGGCAGACCCCAGAGCACCGCCGGTCACCGCTTTGGGCGAAAAAGCGCCGCTGACAATCTGCCGGAAGGCATCCGCAATCGCATCCGCCCGGACAATGAGAACCACAACGCAAAGCAGAATATACACGCCAGCCGTTATCGGCACAATCCGTTGGGCCGCCGCCCCGATTCTTCTGGCCCCGCCGAGCAGAAGCGTGCCGACCACGCCGGCCAGAATCACACCAATCAGAAGATTACTCCAAAAGGTAACCTGGAAACCGCCGCTTCTCAGCAAATGATTCACACTGCTGACCACACTGTTGATCTGAGCTGCATTTCCAACGCCGAAGGCCGCCGTCACTCCACACAAACAGTAGAAAACGCTGAGCCAGCGGAACCGGCTTCCCAGCCCGTTGGCAATCACATACATCGGGCCGCCGGCATATCCGTCGGGTCCTGGGATCCGGTAGCGGACAGCCAGTGTAACCTCTGCGAATTTTGTCGCCATACCCAGGATTCCGCAGATCCACATCCAGAAGATCGCTCCAGGGCCGCCCAGGCAGATCGCCCCCGCTACGCCCACCAGATTCCCCGTTCCAACAGTACCTGCCAGCGCTGTGCAGAGAGCCTGAAAGCCGGAGGTTCCCGTCTGCCTGTCCGACACCTGAAACAGCTGGCGGCAGAACATCCTCCACGCCCTGGGGAACATCGTAATCTGATTGAATCGCAGCCGGACGGTAAGATAGATGCCGATCGCCAGAATCAGGATCAATGCAGGCGCACCCCAGACGGCGGCATAAAGCACACGCAGACAATTGGCCATGATGTCCTCCTAGAATAACACTATTTGGTAATTTTCGCAATACTTAAGTTGAAAAAAACAAAAAAACAGCTCCTGAATTCAGGAACTGCTTTTGTATAATCCGATATTAGGCTGATTTTTAGTCCCAGGAAGCCCAGATTTCTGGGCAGTACCCCACCGTAGCAAGCTTGCCGTTTCGGACAACCGGCGTTTTCATCAGCAAGGGGTTTTCAAATACATGGTCTTCTTTCGCTCTAACGTCATCCATATACCGCATCAGGGTGATTTCCGGCGCCTTCCCATTCCAGTCAATGAGATTGTCAATCCCCCCTACCGCCCGCAGGACGCTTTCAAATTCCCGCGGGGACATGTCGCATCGCTTCAAGTCAATGGACTGGAAGGGAATCCGTCGTTCCTTGAAATAACGCTCCGCTTTCTTTGTGTCGAAGCACTTCGATTTTCCGAATATCTGAATGTTCAATAGAATACCTCCTCCAGGCACAGGCCCTTTGCCGGGGCAAGAAATCCCGCGTCTGCCCGTTTCCCGCCGAATAATTGTGCAACACTTTCCGGTGAGCGTGTCCCCCGCCCCACTTCAATCAGCGTCCCCACCAGAATCCGAACCATGCTCTGGAGGAACCCGTTGGCTGTGAAATACAATTGGATTTCCTCACCTGATGCTCTGATTTCGGCCGTGCGAAGAAAGCGTACTGTAGACTTCTTCATCTTTGCATTGGCGCAGAAGGCAGAGAAATCGTGCTGTCCTTCCAACAGCGCCGCCGCTTGCATCATAGCCGGAATATCCAGCGGTTCCGGCATCACCGCCACATATCGCCGCTCAAACACACATGGCTTCTGGCTGTTCCAGATCCGATAGCAATATGTCTTTTCCCTGGCATTCAGCCGGGCATGAAACCGCTCGGAGACATCCCTGCAGGAGTATATGCCGATGTCCTCCGGCAAATACCTGCGCAGTTCCGCCAGAATGGTCTCCGCTGCCATGGGGTTTTCACAGTGGAAATTGGCAACCTGCCCCCGGGCATGAACGCCGGCATCGGTGCGTCCGCTTCCGGTGATCTCGATCGGTTCTCCCAGAATTCTGGACAGCACAGTCTCCAGCTTTCCCTGGATGGTATCCTCCTTGCCGGGCAGCCGCTGCCATCCACGGTACCTTGTTCCATCGTAGCAAAGATCAAGCCGCAGATTCCTCATATTCTTCCAGTTCCTCCCTTGCTTCCTGCTCCGTGTCCGCAGAGAACAGGAAATTTCCCCGCAGGTCATATACCTGAACATGACCGCCTACATTCCGCATCTGAAACATCTGTCATCGCCCTTTCCTTTGCTTTGTAATGACAGTGTAGCAGATTAAATATCCAATAAACCGTACTATATATGGCTGCTCCCGCAGATTTAAAAAATGGCGCCGTAAAATGGAAAATACCGCTGGACAGAACGACTTGATTCGTGCTAGAATACCGGGGCAACGTGAAAGGACGTGACGGAATATGTCTCAGAAACCGGCACTGACCCAGATCACCGAAGGGGTAATCTGGAAGCAGCTGCTGCAATTCTTTTTCCCCATCCTGCTGGGCACCTTTTTCCAGCAGATGTACAACACAGTAGACACCATCATCGTGGGCCGTGCCGTGGGTACCCAGGCCCTGGCGGCAGTTGGCGCCACCGCAGCGCTGATCAATCTGATCAACGGCTTTTTTATCGGACTGAGCACCGGGGCAACCGTGCTTCTCTCCCAGTCCTACGGCGCCCGCAACCGGCAGGGCGTACACGATGCCCTGCACACCGGGATTGCCCTATCCATTGTCCTCGGCGTTCTCACCGCCCTGATGGGCATCCTTGCCGGCCCGACCATACTGCAGCTGATGGGGACCCCGGAAAACTGCATGGCCGATGCCAAACAGTATGTTCAGATTTATTTCTGCGGCGCCGTGGCTTCCATGATCTATAACATGGGCTCCGGAATTCTCCGGGCGATGGGCGATTCCCGCCGTCCGCTGATATTCCTGATTGCAGCCTGTTTCGTGAACATCCTGGCAGACTTGCTGTGTGTCGTGGTTCTGGGAATGGGGGTCGCCGGCGCAGCCGTGGCAACCGTGGCATCCCAGGTTGTAAGTGCCGCCCTTGTGCTGCTGGTTCTCAGGAAGCAGCCCGAGGAAATCCGTCTGAGATGGAAGTCCCTTCGGATTCACGGCAGCCTGCTCCGCCGGATTCTCCTTGTGGGTGTTCCCGCCGGGCTGCAGTTCATCACCTTCGACCTGGCCAACGTGCTGATCCAGTCGGGCATCAATTCCTTCGGCGACGTTACTGTGGCCGCCTGGACTGCTTACATCAAGACCGATGCGCTGACCTGGCAGATTTCCGGTGCTTTCGGCGTATCCATTACCACTTTTGTTGGGCAGAACTTCGGCGCCCAGAAATATGACCGCATCCGCAGGGGTGTCTGGGTGTGTATGGGGATGAGTGTATCCCTGATCGCTGCCCTCAGCATTCTGGTGCTGACGTTCCGCAGCTTCATTCTCGGCATTTATACCACAGACCCGGAGGTAATCCAGGTGGGCGCCTCAGTCATGCTTTGGATTGTTCCATTCAACGCGGTTTTCATGCCCGTGGAAGTCTTTGCCGGAACCATGCGGGGCACCGGATATTCCGTGATGCCCACCGTAATTACCTGCACCTGCGTGTGCGTGTTCCGGGTTCTGTGGATATTGATTCTGGTCAGCCGGTGGCACACGATTTTCATGCTGGCGCTGGCTTACCCCCTCAGCTGGGTGCTGTGTGCGGCAGTCTTTACCATCGCCTACTTCCGGGGAACCTGGCTGCGAAAGCGCATTGCGGTCCATGGGATGGACCCAGAACCAGTATAATAGAAAAAAGCGCGGATGGGAAGTCTTTTTTGATTCCCTCCGCGCAATTTTCATTTCAGGCAAAGAGTTTGCTTTCCATCCAATGGAGCGTATCCGTCCAGATTTCATCCCGGTTGATCTCGTTCAGCACTTCATGGCGGCACAGCGGATATATTTTGGTAGTAACATCCAAAACGCCGGTTTCCCGAAACGCCTGTGCGGCCTCCTGAACGCCCTTTCCATAGCTTCCAACCGGATCATCCCCTCCGGCGAGGAACAGAATCGGGAGTTCCCGATTCATGTTCTCCAAATTTTCTTTTTTCTGGATGAATTCAATTCCTTCCAGCATATCCCGTATCAGCCCGGCGCTGGCTGTGAATCCGCAAAGCGGATTGGCAATATAGGCATCCACTACTGCGCTGTCCCGGGTCAGCCAGTCGTAAGCCGTTCGTTTATGCTCGGCCTTCTGATTATACCCGGCAAACATCAGCCGCTGTAAGAGCGGGCTGGGGCCGGTGGTATCCCGCCGGCTGCACACCTTCTCCAGGACCCCGTGGGCAATGGTGATCACCGTCTCCGGGATCCAGCCGGTTCCGCAGATCACCGCAGCGTCAATCCCACTGTCCGGGTGCTGGATCAGCATCGTTCTTGCCATAAAGGAACCCATGGAATGACCAAACAGCACATACGGCAGATCCGGAAACTCTTTTTGGGTATCCTGGAGCAGCTGGTAACTGTCCTGAACCGCCGTAAACCACCCGCCGTGGAAATAACCCCGGATTCCCCCGCCATTCACCGACTGGCCATGGCCCATGTGGTCTTCCGCCACCACCAGGAAACCCTGACTTGCCAGAAACGCGGCGAATCCGTCGTAGCGTTCCACATACTCCGCAATCCCGTGTACGATCTGACAGACCGCTTTGGGCGTTCCTTCCGGTGACCAACGGCATCCATGAATTTTACCAATTCCATGGGAATCATACCAGAAGTCCCGGCGCATTTGGCTCATCCCTCCACTTCGTATCCGGCGTCTGCAATGGCTTTCTTCAGATCAGCAACCGGAGCGCTGCCGGTAACCGTAACCGTTTTCTCCTCCAGGCTCACCACCGCATCCTGGGTCCCAGGGACCGCTTTACAGGCCTTTTCCACCGCCGCCTTGCAGTGACCGCACATCATACCATTTACACGAATAACCGTTTCCATATTTGTTTCCTCCTGATTCTGATTCTTATCAACAGGGCAAGCCTGCGAACAACCGCATGCCGCCTCCTGCTCCTTTGCCTTGTGCCCTTTGCTCTGGAACCACCGCAGACGCAGGGCGTTGGACACCACGAATACACTGCTCATACTCATTGCCGCCGCACCCAGCATAGGGCTCAGCTGCAGGCCGAAAGCCGGATACAGCACACCAGCGGCAATGGGAATTCCCAGGCAGTTATAGAAAAATGCCCAGAACAAATTTTCCCGGATATTCCGGATGGTTGCCTTACTCAGCGCCACTGCGCCGCTGACTGCCGTCAGGGACTGACTCATCAGCACAATGTCCGCCGACTCCATGGCAATATCGGTTCCCGCTCCAATGGCCATGCCCACGTCCGCTGTCACCAGCGCCGGGGCGTCGTTGATTCCGTCACCGACCATCAGGACCTTCCGTCCTTTTGCCTGAAGCTGCCGGACGGCTCCGGCCTTATCCCCCGGCAAGACATCGGAAATGACATGGGCAATTCCGGCGTCGTCCGCAATTGCTTTGGCGGTAGACGCATTGTCGCCTGTCAGCATCACCACATCCAGCTTGCGTTCCAGCAGTGCGGCAACGGCAGTCCGGGAGTCCGGCTTCAGCACATCCGCCGCCGCAATGGTACCCAGATATGTTCCATTTTCATCACCGAAATAGAGCGGCGTCTTTCCTTGCTGAGCCAGTCCCGGGTAGTCAGGCACGGAAATCCCATGCTCCGCCATCAGCCGGCTGTTGCCGCCATAATACCGAGTGCCTTGGATCACACCGGTCACTCCCTTGCCGGGAAGGGTCTTGAAATCCACCGCT
Organism: uncultured Eubacteriales bacterium; assembly: GCA_949296115.1. Classification (GTDB taxonomy): domain Bacteria; phylum Bacillota; class Clostridia; order Oscillospirales; family Oscillospiraceae; genus Faecousia. The sequence continues at coordinate 120,346 of CASFNR010000001.1, forward strand.
TCCGGGAACGGTTTGCCTTCCATCCGCCGAAGAATTGCCTTTGCGAAGGGATGCTCTGACCGGCTTTCCAGCGCCGCAGCCGTTTGAAGCAGGACATCCGTGGAAACGCTTCCTGGGAAAACATCCGTCACTTCCGGCTTGCCTGTGGTCAGGGTCCCGGTCTTGTCCAGGACAATGGTATCCACATGATGCAGATTCTCCAGCGCTTCTGCATTCTTGAACAGCACGCCCATCTGGGCCCCCCGCCCGGTCCCCACCATAATGGCAACCGGGGTGGCAAGGCCAAGGGCGCAGGGGCAGGAAATCACCAGCACGGAAATGGCGCAGGTCAGGCTGAATTCCAGGCTCTGCCCAAGCAGCATCCAGACAAGGAATGTAACGGCGGCAATGGTCATCACCACAGGGACAAAGATACCTGCAATTTTATCCGCCAGCCGGGCAATGGGCGCCTTGGAACCGCCGGCCTCCTCCACCAGCCGAATCACCTGCGCCAGCGTGGTATCCTGCCCCACCTTTTCCGCCCGGAACTCCAGGTAGCCTTCGGTGTTGATGGTGGCCGCCGCAACGGTGTCTCCCGGCCCCTTGTCCACGGGGACACTCTCACCGGTGAGCGCACTCTGGTCGACTGCGCCTCTTCCTTCCAGCACAGTACCGTCCACGGGAATACTGCCGCCGGAGCGGACAATCACCACATCTCCCACCTGAACCTGCTCCACCGGAATTTCCTGCTCCGTCCCATCCCGACGGACTACCGCAGTCTGGGGACGCAGATCCATCAAAGCCCGAACCGCATCACCGGTACGCCCTTTTGCCCTGGCTTCCAGGTATTTGCCCAAGGTAATCAACGTGAGAATCATGGCAGCGGACTCAAAATAGAGATTTTCGCTGTACTGCTTTACCAGTTCCCAATCTCCATGGCCCATTCCCCAGGCCATCCGGAACAAGGCTGCCGAGCCATAAATCAAAGCTGCCAAAGAGCCCACCGCAATCAGGGAATCCATATTCGGTCCCCGGTTCCACAGTGCCTTCAACCCCCGGGTATAGTAGACCCGGTTCAGGTACACAGGGGGCAGCGTCAGGAAAAACTGCAGCAGCGCCGCTACCATGGCATTTTCTGTCCCATGGTACCAGCCGGGAGCCGGAAGCCCGATCATGTGTCCCATGGTAAAGTACATCAGAACAATCAGGCAAGCGGCGGAACCCAGAATTCGCGTACGCATCCACTTTTCTTCCTGGGATTCTGCGTTTTCCTTTTTCTCCGACTTTTCCCCGTCAAGCGCAGCCCGGTATCCTGCTTTTTCCACAGCCTGTATAATCATTTGCGCTGTCTCAGGGCCATCCGCCTCAACCTGCATGGTTCCGGCCAGCAGGTTCACATCCGCCTGCCGCACACCAGTCACCTGGCGTGTTACCTTTTCCACCCGGGCTGAACAAGCGGCACAGGTCATCCCTGTGACCGTGAACTTCAGTTTCATCCCATTCTCTCCTCTCATTATCAAACACATCCGCCAAAAAATCAACCGAATTTCGACAATTCTTTTCATTGACGCATGGCATAATATATGGTACTATTCTACCATGTGTGGCCGAAAACACAAGTATGCACTATTTTGTACCATACTACCCTTTTGGATACCATGGAGGGATTCTGTTGGAAGAGAAACAAAACTGCCCGGTGGAAGCAACTCTGGATTTGATCGGCGGGAAATACAAAGCGTTGATTCTATGGCATCTGTCCAGTGGGACACTGCGATTCTCAGAGCTGCGCAAGGTAATCAGTGCCACGCCTAAAATGCTGACACAGCAGCTGCGGGAGCTGGAAGCCCAGCAGCTGATTAATCGGAAGGTCTTTCCGGTCATCCCGCCCAAGGTCGAATATTCCCTGACGGAAACAGGGAAAAGTCTGCTGCCCATTCTGGTAGCCATGCGGGACTGGGGCGCAAAATATCTTCGCAGCAAGGATGAGGTTCCAAGCTGTTATATGATGACCACAGACCCCCTGTCCCATACCAATTGAAGCGATAAAAAGGAGAAACGGATATGAACTTCAAGATTCTGACAGACAGCACCTGCGATCTGCCCAAAGCCCTTGTGGAAGAAAACAAGATTACCCTCGTTCCCCTGACGGTAGTGAAGGACGGAGAGGAATTCAAAGATGGCGTCACCATCACCCCAAGCGAAATTTTTGCCCACGTTGCTGCCGGCGGCAGTCTATGTTCTACTTCCGCAGTCAGTGTGGGAGAGTATCAGGATTTCTTTGGAAAATACAGTCAGGGCTGTGACGGCGTGCTACAGATCTGCATTGGGTCTGGCTTTTCTGCCAGCTATCAGAACGCCTGTCTGGCCGCCCAGGACTATCCCAATGTCCGGGTAATCGACTCCCAGAATCTGACATTGGGCCAGGGTTTTCTGGCTCTGAAGGCCTGCGAGTTCGCCAAAACCGCCCAGTCTCTGGATCAGCTTGCGCAGCAGGTAGAAGCATTGGTCGGCTTGGTTGAAACCAGTTTTGTAGTGGACAAGCTGGACTATCTGGCCAAAGGCGGCCGCTGCTCTTCCGTCGCGGCTCTGGGGGCAAATCTGCTGAGTCTGAAGCCCTGCATTGAGCTGGTCAATAACAAGCTGACGGTGGGCAAAAAGTACCGTGGAAGTTTGAGCAAGTGTCTTGCCTCTTACATCCGGGACCGGCTGTCCGGTCGGGAGGACATTGACACAGACTGCGTTTTCCTGGTACAGACGATTGTACCGGAGGAAAGCTATCAAGCAGTCGTGGAAGCCATTCACACCTTTGGCAGCTTCCGGCAGATCCAAGAGGCCACCGCCGGATGCACGGTTTCCTGCCACTGTGGTCCCGGTACCCTGGGCATTATTTTCCTGCGGAAGTAAATTTGAAAAATCGCCGGAAATCCGGCGATTTTTCTTGAATTTCCAGGAAAATCTGATATACTGTCACGGTAATGCTTTTTCGAGGTGCCAATCATGGATTATAATGTTTTGCTGGATCTGGCCACGGATCTGGGATATGAACTGGCGATGAGCGGTGCGGAAACTTTCCGGATTGAGGAAAGCGTCAGCAGAGTTTTGGCTGCCTATGGCATCCACGCCGAAGTCTTTGCGATTCCGAACTTTCTCATTGTCAGCATCCTGACCAAAGAGGGGCACCCCATTACCCGGATGCGTCGGATCGGCGACCACGGGAATGATCTGGACGCTGTGGAAAAATACAGCAATCTGAGCCGGGCGCTGTGCAGCCGCACTCCCTCCCCGGAGGAAGCCCAAACCTGGCTGGACTCCGTCCGTTCCGGATTGATTTCCTATTCCAAATCCGCCCACTACCTGGGGCACTTCTTGGGAGCTGCCGGGTTCGGCCTGTTTTTTGGGGGAAACTGGCTGGAAGGGTTCTGCGCCGGACTTTGCGGCGTGCTTGCAGCCTATGCCGGGCATTTGCTGGATGCCAGCAAGGCAAACCCCTTTTTCCGCACCATCTGTTCTTCCTTTCTGCTGGCCATCGCTGCCTATGCCATGGGCGCCTTTGGAATCATTCAGAACCCGGATGCCGTCACCATCGGTGCCCTGATGCAGCTGGTCCCCGGTCTGCTGTTCACCAACGCCATGCGGGATATTATTTACGGTGATACCAATTCCGGCATCAACCGCATCGTTCAGGTATTTTTGGTTGCAGTTGCCATTGCCCTGGGAACCGCCGGAGCCTGGCGATTGGCCGCCGCTCTCTGGAACAGTCCAGTCTCAGCGGACCCCATCGTTTACTCCTTGGGAGCCGCCTGTTTCTTCTCCCTGATTGGCTGCGTGGGATTCTCCATTCTGTTCAATATACACGGTCCCGGCGGCATCCTCTGTGCATTGGGTGGACTGTTGGCCTGGGCCGTCTATGGACTGGTGGAAAAATTTGGAGGAACAGACATCCTGGCATACTTCTTCTCAGCACTTTTTTCTTCCGTCTATTCTGAGATTATGGCAAGAATACGGAAATATCCGGCAATTTCCTACCTGGTTGTTTCTATTTTCCCCATCATCCCAGGCGCCGGCGTGTACTACACAATGAATTACGCTGTTCGGGGCGAAATGGAGTTGTTTGCGTCCCAGGGCATGCACACTGCCGCCATCGCCGGGGTAATGGCAATGGGCATTCTCTTAGGTTCCACGGTATTCCGGATGTATTCTTACCTTAGAGCCCGCAGAATATAGTTTTTCTCCCCTCAGCATGTGGCTGAGGGGAGAATTTATATATTCCGTTCTTATGGAAGTTGAGAAAAAATAGAGCCAAGGCTTTCATGAAAAACCAGATCCGCCTGGCTGTCATAAGGCGTCTCATCCCGGTTGATCAGAACCAGCCGATTTCCCTGATAGTAGTTGATCAACCCCGCTGCGGGATATACCGTCAAACTGGTGCCGGCTACAATCAGCAGATCGGCTCTGCGGATGGCCATGACGCTTTTCATCAGGGTATCCTGATCCAAACCTTCCTCATACAGCACCACATCCGGCTTCACAATTCCGCCGCAGGAGCACCGGGGAACACCCTTGCTTTCCTTAAGCCATTCGGCACTGTAGAATTTCCGGCAGCGGGTGCAGTAATTCCGAAGGACAGACCCATGGAGTTCATATACCCGCTTGCTGCCTGCCTTTTGGTGAAGCCCGTCAATATTCTGGGTAATCACCGCATCCAGTTTCCCCTCCTGTTCCCACTGAGCCAGACGCCGATGGGTCACATTCGGTTCAAATCCGAGGGGGAGCATCTTTTCCCGGTAAAACCGGAAAAAGTATTCCGGATTGCGTTCATAGAAACTATGGCTGATAATAACCTCCGGCGGGTACTCAAATTTCTGGCTGTAGAGTCCATCCACACTCCGAAAATCCGGAATCCCGGACTCCGTACTCACGCCTGCGCCGCCGAAAAAAACAATGTGCCTGCTTTCCTCAACCCACTGTTTCAGAGTTTCCAGATTGTTCATGGTCCTCCGCCTCCATTTCCTTGAGCAGTTTCCGGTCCTGTTTGCTGCTCAAATCCAATTTTGCGTACATATCCGGCCGGCGCTGCCGGGTCCGGCGCAGCGCCTGTTTCCGGCGCCACTGCCGCACCTTCTCATGGTTGCCGGACAACAGAATATCCGGCACCGCTCTGCCATGCCAGACAGCCGGGCGGCTGTACTGGGGATATTCCAGAAGCCCGTTGAAGTGGCTCTCATCCTCAAAGCACTCCGGGTCTGCCAGTACCCCGGGAACCATCCGGCATACGGCGTCTGTAACCGCCATGGCGGCAATTTCGCCTCCGGTCAATACAAAATCACCCAGAGAAATTTCTTCGTCCACACACTCGTCAATGAACCGCTGGTCAATCCCCTCATAATGGCCGCACACCAGAATCAGATTTTCCAGCCTGCTCAGCCGGATTGCATCTGCCTGAGTGAATGTATGGCCGCACGGCGAAAGATATATCGTATGCACCGGCCCCCCGGCCTCGTCACAGGCGGCCTCCCAGCAACGGTACAGCGGGTCTGCCTGCATGATGGCCCCCCGCCCTCCACCGTAAGGATAATCATCCACCTGATTCTGCTTGCTGGAGGTATAGTCCCGTATCTGGCGGGCTTCGATCTGAATGTAGCCTCGTTCCTGCGCCCGGCCAAGGATGCTCTCGGACAATACATCTCCCAGGGTTTCCGGAAACAGTGTCAAAATATCAATTCTCATCCGTGCGCATTCCCTCCAGCAGTTTGACCTCCATCCGGTTGGCATCCAGATCCGTGGATAGGATGAACTGCTTTACGGCAGGGATCATGTATTCATACTGCCCTTTCACTACATAGACGCTGTTTCCCGGATAGTCCAGTACATCGGTAATTACCCCGATCTTCTCTTCTCCGGCAAACACTTCCACGCCGGTTAACTCCGCAGCAAAAATCACGTCCGGGTCCATATCCTCCCGGTAAAGGCTCAAGATTTTCCCCCGGAGCCCCTGCGCAGTCTCCATGGAATCCACCCCCCGGAGCTTGACCAGGTTGCAGGTTTTCTGTACCCGGACAGACTCCATCACATATTCCGTTCCATTGATGCTGCACCGGTCAAAATCACACAGCATGGAAGGGTCGTCCAAAAAGCACAGCAGTTTTATCTCGCCACGGACTCCGTGGGTGGTTACAATTTCGCCGGCTTCAATCAAGGGAAGTCTCATTTCATATACTCCTAATCGATCGTTATACAAATGCGAAAAATGCGTGACGAACTCGTCACGCATCATCGCTCAATCCACGATTTCGACCGTGACCTTTTCGCCAGTGCGCTGGGCAACAGTCTTAATAATGGTGCGGATCTCTTTGGCGATCCGTCCCTGGCGGCCGATCACCTTGCCCATGTCCCCTTCGGCGACACGCAGCTCCAGAACCTTGCCGTCCTCTTCTTCGATTTCGGTTACGGTAACGGACTCAGGATCATCCACCAGATTTTTTGCCATATACAGCAAAAGTTCTTTCATTGCGGAATTCTCCTTTTGGGATCTTACAGAACGCCAGCGCTCTTCAGCAGGCCGCGAACGGTATCAGTGGGCTGTGCGCCGTTCTTGATCCAAGTCTGAGCCTTCTCAGCATCCACCGTAATGGTAGCGGGCTGGGTCAGGGGATTGTAAGTGCCAATCTCCTCAATGCAGCGGCCATCACGGGGAGAACGAGCATCCGCAACCACAATCCGGTAGTAAGGAGCCTTCTTGGCGCCCATTCTTCTCAGTCTGATCTTAACCATGAGAGTTTCACCTCCAAAAATCTGATTCTATATCGCAAAGCAAATTGCTTTCAGCGAACCTGTTAAAAACCGGGGAATCCCCCGCCGAGGCCGCCCAGGCCCCGCATGCGCTTCATCTTCCGTCCCATGCCCGGGCCGGAGAACTGCTTGATCAGCTTGCGCATCTGCTCAAAGGATTTCAGGAGCTTGTTCACATCCTCCACCCGGACCCCGGCGCCGGCGGCAATCCGCTTCTTCCGGCTGGCGCCGATGATCTCCGGCTTCTCCCGCTCCTTGGGGGTCATGGAAAGAATAATTGCCTCCGTATGGGCCATGGCCTTCTCATCCAGCTTCACGCCCTTCAGGTTTGCACCGCCGGGCATCTGGGCCAAAATCTCCTCCATGGAACCCATGGACTTCATCTGGACCATCTGATCGTAGAAGTCCTGGAGGGTGAAGCGGTTGGATTTCAGCTTTTCCTCCATCTCGGCGGCCTTCTTGGCATCGTAGGCCTTTTCCGCCTTCTCAATCAGGGACAGCACATCCCCCATACCGAGAATCCGGCTGGCCATCCGGTCCGGATGGAAGGGCTCGATGTCCTCCAGTTTTTCACCGGTACCAGCAAATTTGATTGGTTTGCCGGTAATCGCCTTTACGGAAAGGGCCGCACCGCCCCGGGCGTCGCCATCCAGTTTACTGAGCATGACGGAATCAATGTCCAGCCACTCGTTGAAGCTCTGAGCGGCATTCACCGCATCCTGTCCGGTCATGGCATCCACGACCAACATGATTTCATCCGGCTTGACCGCAGCCTTGATTTCCTTCAGCTCATTCATCAATGCTTCGTCAATGTGCAGACGGCCGGCAGTGTCCAGGAACACCATGTCGTGACCATGCTGCCGGGCATAGAGCACCGCTTCCTTCGCTGTCTGGACCGGATTCTGGGTTCCTTTTTCAAATACGGGAATATTCAGCTTCTGGCCGCAGACCTTCAGCTGCTCAATGGCGGCAGGCCGGTAAATATCGCAGGCCACCAGCAGCGGGTTCTTCCCCTGCCTCTTCTGCAGTCCTGCCAGCTTGGAGCCGTTGGTGGTCTTACCGGCGCCCTGCAGGCCAACCAGCATCACAACCGTCGGTCCGTTGGGGTTGATGGTCAGATGCCTGGTCTCGTTGCCCATCAGCTTGCACAGCTCTTCATTGACGATTTTTACAATCATCTGGGCCGGCGTCAGGGACTCCAGAACGTCCGCACCGACGCACCGCTCCGTGACAGATTTAATAAAGTCCTTCACGACCTTGTAACTGACGTCTGCCTCCAGCAGCGCCATGCGAATTTCCCGCATAGCCTCCTTTACATCGGCCTCTTTCAGACGTCCTTTGCCGCGAAGCTTTTTGAAGGTTGCGGAAATCTTTTCAGTTAATCCTTCAAATGCCATAGCTACTCCTCAAGTTCCCGGGCAATTTCCATAATACGCTCCGTCAGGGACGGCATATCCGCCTTCGGATCAGACCGGAGACGACTGGTCAGTTCCAGGATTTCCCTGGCGGCTCTGCGGCAGTTTTGGTCCCGCCGGGCGCAGCCGGTCTTTTCTTCCATGTTCCGAAGCAGCGCCTCGGCACGGCTCAGATTGTCATGGACGCCCTGTCGGCTGATGCCCAGAATCTCACCGATCTCGCCAAGAGACAGATCCTGGTTATACCGCATATCAAAGCATTCCTGCATACGAGGGGTCAGCAAACTGCCGTAGTAGTCGTACAGAAGAACCAGTTCCAACGTCTCCATTCCCTGTCCTCCTGTAAAGTAACCTTGCTTAACACCGGGTGGATTATAGCATACATGTGCCATGATGTCAAGTGTTTTTACCGTACAGGTAAAAATTCATCACCGAAATTTGGTCATTCTATGCAAACGAGTCGGGCAGTTCATACCAGGTGACCAGTTCCTCCGTGACAGAGAAACCAAAATCCCTGTAGAGTCTGATCGCTCTTTCATTGGTTGAGGCCACCTCCAGAGACAGCCTCTGTCCCAAAGCTGCCGTGGCCATCAGGTGACACAGAACCGTTCTGCCTTCCCCCGGCACCAGGGACGCAACCGCATAAATGGTTTTCCCGGCAAGCCACCCCAGACCAATCAAGGTATCCCGCCGATGGATGAACCAGCCGCCCCCCAAAGACAGAATCCGGCTCTCATCCCCAAAAGTCAAGGCAGAGGCTCCGTCCACCATTGCCATTTTTTGATTGTACCATTCACGCCATTGCCCAACATTCTCTGCGCCGACCGGGACCAGGAAAACCTCCGGTTCCAAAGCCGCAGCTTTGTTCTCCCCCTCCATCCGAAGCAGCGTGAAATAGGACTTGAATTGCTTCAATCCGGGATGGTTGGCCGCAAAGACCCGTTCGGCGCCCGCAGCCCGGCAAAATTGCGCACATTCCTTGAGATGGCAGAGGAGGCTTCCTTTCTGCACGGTCTGCACCCAGATATATCCCTGCCTCGTATAAGGGATTTCACGCAATGTAATGCTCGCTACGCCGTATTCTGTTGAGAAAAAGGGAAAATCCCGCATAGAAAACCTCTTTTTCAAAACTGTCGTTCGGTTACAAACCGATCATCCACCTATTTTTCGAAAGAATTGTGCAAAATGTACACAAACTCCCTAAAAAATGTACCAAAGAAATTGATTCATCGTCCAATCTTTTTCAAAATGTTGTGGTTTTTCTTGTTTAGGTATTGATTTCCACATTAAAATATGTATAATAGGCTGTGGAAAACATGATTGCAAAGAAAGGAGGTTCATCCAATGAAGAAGATCATCTGCAAGAAGGAGTACGACACCGAGACTGCCACCCTGATCAAGCGTACCGTCAACGGCAGCTTCGGCGATCCGGCCGGCTATGAAGAAAGCCTGTATCAGACCCCCGAAGGCCTGTACTTCATCTATGTTTGCGGCGGTGAGGCTTCCCAGTATCCCAGCGCGGATATTAAGCGGATTGCCAAGACCAAGGTCAACGAATGGATTGAAACTCACTAACCTACATAGACGGAATAAAAGGAGTCTGCTTTCGCAGGCTCCTTTTTACTTTATCTCCCATTCCGGCGTCTCACTTCATAGCCTCAGAAACACAGTCAAAGACGATCTGATTCATCTCATCCATATGTTTCTGCATGTCCTTTGCCAGCGCAATCTGGCAGCGGGTACGCACCAGGTTGTGCTCTGCCGACTTTGTTTTGAAATAGAGATCTCCATCCAGATAGTCCGCCAGGAAACGTGTAGCCAACTCCACAGTGAGAACAAAGCAGCTCAGCGCGAGAGTCTCAACCTCTTTCCGGCTCATCGTCTTTGCGGTCATGGAGAGAAACCCCTCCGCAAACGCACGGAACACATCCAGGTTGACGCCGGCCTTTTCAAACGCCGGGCAGTCCTCCTCCACATAATTCGCAGCAAACCGGATTGCATCCCCAAAGTCGTGGCCCATCAGCCCCGGCATCACCGTGTCCAGATCAATGACGATCATGGCCGCACAGTCCTCCGGGCGGAACAGGACGTTGTTGATCTTCGTGTCATTGTGGGTCACACGCAGCGGAAGCTCGCCCTTCTGCTGCAAATCTGTCAAGGTACACGCAAGGTCCTCCACGGACAGCAGATAGTCGATTTCCTCCCGTACAGAAGAAACACGCCCAACACGGTCCTGGGCAATGGACTGCCTCAGGTTTTCAAACCGTTTTCTGGTATTGTGAAAAGCCGGGATGGTCTCCGTCAGCCTGGTAATATCAAAGTCCGCCAGATCCATCTGGAATTCACCGAAGGCTTTGCCTGCATTGCGAACCACATTCAAATCCGTAACCGAATTGAACGTGACAGACGGAACATAATTGGTCATTCTCCAGAAGTTGTCCCCGTCCACGATGTAGGTCTTTCGGTCGGGAGTATGATGAAAGTGCAGCGTAAGCTGATTCGGTTTCTTTGCCCGAATATGCTCCGTCACCTTGTCAATGTTATCCATCAGGCCAACCGGATTGCGAAAGGCGTACGTATTGACATTCTGCACCAGGAAGGATTTTGGGGTTCCATCCGGGAGCAGGAAGTTAACCTTGTAAGTATGATTAACGTTTCCCATCTGGATGGTCTCAAATCCCACATATTCATAGTCAATACGAAATCCCCTGCATACTTCCAGCAGCTTCTGATACAAGTCCATAACATCTTCCTCCCAAACCGGAAAATGGGGCGCCTCATCATTCCGGTTTCCCCATTCTACCCCATTTATCCCTCTTTGTCAATAAAAGGCTTCCCTCCCCCCAGGGGATCCCTGTAGGGAAAAAGCTTGCATTACTTCACACAATCCGGGAACAAATTCTCCACGGCGGAACATGCGGCCATTTGTTCCGCCCGCTTTTTGCTGCTGCCGGACCCAGTGCCAACCACGGTGCCATTGAGAGAAACAGAAACGTCAAAATGTTTGTCATGATCCGGACCGCTTTCCCCAATCAGTGCGTAGGTCAGCGTCTGATTCTTTTTCTGCTGAACCAGTTCCTGAAGCAGGGTCTTGTAGTCTACATTATGCAGCTTGGATACCGGGACTTCCACCAGGATGAATTTCTTTACAATCTGAAGCGCCGCCTCCAGGCCGCCATCCAAAAAGCATGCTGCAATCACCGACTCCATGGCATCTGCCAGAATGGAATCACGGCTCCGGCCGCCCCCCTGCTCTTCGCCATGTCCCAGCAGGAGATGTTTTCCAAGGTCAATGCGGCGTGCTGTTGCCGAAAGCGTTCCCTCGCAAACCATGTCCGCCCGCATCCGGGTGAGCTCGCCCTCCGGGCGGTCCGGGAAATTCCGATACAGGTATTCCGCCACCAGCATTCCCAGCACGCTGTCCCCCAGGAATTCCAGGCGCTCATTGCTCAGCAGCCCATTATGCCAACGCTCATTGGCATAGGAAGAATGGGTCAGGGCATTCTGAAGCAGCGAAATATTATGAAAATGATATCCGATTGCGGTTTCCAGGTCCTTAATCATGCTTCCGTCTCCTTCATGGCAGCAAGCCGCTGCTCCAGCTGGGCCGTGAAATTCCCATCTGCGGCGGCAATTGCCTGCCGAATGGCACTATGGAACGCCAGCGGGTCGGAGGAGCCATGGGCCTTGACCACCGGCTTCTTGATGCCCAGGAGCTGGGTTCCGCCAATTTCCCTGTAATCCAGAATCTTCACGATATCCGACACGCCGGACTTGCACAGCAGGTAGCCCAACTTGGAAAAAACGTTTTTCTTGAACATTTTTTTCATCATGCTGCCCATGAACATTGCGGTTCCCTCGATGGACTTCAGCAGCACATTTCCGCTGAAGCCGTCGCAGACAATCACATCCACTTCCCCCAGGGGAACGGCCCGCGCCTCCACATTGCCCACGAAGTTCAGCAGCCCCTTCTCGCCCGCATCCTTCAGCAGGGCATAGGCTTCCTTCTGCAGAGGGGTTCCCTTGCTGTCCTCTGTTCCATTGTTCAGCAAGCCGACTCTCGGGTTCTGTACGCCCATTACATTCCGGACATACTCGGAGGCAACCAGGCCGAATTGCAGCAAGAATTCCGGCGTACACTCCACGTTGGCGCCGCAATCGCAGATGATGACGCTGCCGCCTCCCTTTGTGGGAATCGCAGGGGCCAGGGAGGCCCGCCGAATGCCCTTCACCCGTTTCACAAGCAGCGTTGCGCCGGTCAGCAGGGCGCCGGTAGATCCGGCGGAGACAAAGGCATCGCCCTTCCCTTCCGACAGCATTTTAAGCCCGATAATCATAGAAGAATTCTTCCGCTTGTGAATCACGGAGCCGGGATCATCGTGCATGTCCACCACGTCCTCCGCATGGGCAATCTCCATGCCGTTGGGAAGATTCTCAATGCCGTGCTTTTTCAGGACCTCCAGGATTTCTTCCCCCCGTCCAACCAGCACCACTTCAATGCCGAAGTCTTTCACCGCATCAATCGCGCCCATTACCGGGGCTTCCGGGGCGTGATCGCCGCCCATTGCATCGAGTATAATCTTCAATTGCGCCACCTCTTTCTTTTTATATTCCCCTGGCCGTCAGACCGTCAATGATTTCCAAAGAACGCATGGAAATGGCCAGATTTTTTTCCGCTTTTTTGCGAATACGTTTTTCCAGCGGCTGGATAATGCTGAAATTGATATTCATGGGCTGGAAATTTTCAACGCTTTCATCGCTGATATACAATCCAAGGGCGCCAATGGCGGTGGATTTGGGGAATTCGGGAAGCGTCCGCCCCTGAACCTTTGCCGCCATTGCAACCGCCGCCAGATAGCCGGAGGCGGTGGATTCCACATAGCCTTCCACACCGGTCATCTGCCCGGCAAATGCGACCAGCGGATCCCGCCGGTCCGCATAATACCGGTCCAGCAATTTGGGAGACTGCAGGAAGGTATTCTGGTGCATGACGCCATAACGGACAAACTCCGCTTGCTGCAGCCCGGGAATCATGGAAAAGACCCGTTTCTGTTCTCCGAATTTCAGGTGTGTTTGGAATCCGACCAGATTAAATACGCTCTTGGCCGCGTTGTCCTGCCGGAGCTGCACCACGGCATAGGGCTCCTTTCCCGTTCTGGGGTCGGTCAGCCCCACTGGTTTCAGCGGCCCGAAGCGCAGGGTATCCGGTCCACGCCGGGCCATCACCTCTACCGGCATACAGCCCTCAAATACGTTCCGATCCTCGAAGCCGTGGACCTCTGCTTCTTCCGCCGAAATCAATTCCCGGACAAATGCCTCATACTGCTCCTTGTCCATGGCGCAGTTGATATAGTCCGGGGTCCCCCGGTCATACCGGGACTGCCACCAGGCCAGGTCCATATCAATGGATTCCGCCGTTACCAGCGGCGCAGCGGCATCAAAGAAATGCAGATACCCTGTTTCTCCAAAATATTCGGAAATAGCCTTTGAGAGGCTGTCCGAGGTCAGCGGTCCGGTTGCAATAATCACCGGGCCTTGGGGCACGTCGGTTACCTCCTGATGAATCACTCGAATATTGGGATGGCTTTCAATTCTCTGCGTGACCAATTTGGCAAAGCCCTGCCGGTCTACCGCCAGGCAGCCGCCGGCCTCCACCCGGGTCTCCTCTGCACAGGCAAGGATCAGGCTGCCGCAGCGGCGCAGCTCTTCCTTCAGCAGCCCCACGGCGTTCTCCAGGCGGTCTCCCCGGAGGGAGTTGGAGCAAACCAGCTCCGCAAAATCCGGACTGTGATGGGCCGGGGTCATTTTCTCCGGTTTCATCTCGTAAAGTTCCACGGAAATTCCACGGTTCGCCAGCTGCCAGGCAGCCTCTGAGCCTGCCAGACCGGCTCCGATTACCTTCACTGTCACGCTCAGGCCTCCTTTTTCTTTGCGGCTGTCGTTTTTTTGCTGCCAGTGGATTTTCCCGCCGCTTTTGTCCCAGCTTTGGCTTTTGGTTTTTCTTCCGCCGCCGGCGCATCCGTCCCATCCTGAGCAGCAGCTTTCTTCTTGTAATACCCCCGCTGATCCTCCGGCAGGAAGCGGCTGCAGGATTCGTTAATGCAGAACGGCTTCATCCGGCCCTTGCCGGATTTCTTGAACAGGGTGTGGCCGCATTCCGGGCAGTCCTCCGCCGTGGGGACATCCCAAGTCATAAAACCGCACTCCGCCCCCTTTTCACAGGCATAGTAGGCATATCCCTTCTTGGATTTCCGTTTCAGGATGGCACTGCCGCACTTGGGGCAGCGTCCCGGCATTTTTTCAACCAGAGGCTTGGTGTTCTTGCACTCCGGGAAGCCGGGGCAGGCGAGGAATCTTCCGAATCGGCCGGTTTTAATCACCATTTTCCGGCCGCAAAGCTCGCAGACCTCGTCGGTTTCCTCCTCCGGAACCTTCAGCCGAACTCCCTCCAGTGCGGTTTCCGCATCCTGAAGCTCTTTGCTGAAATCCCGGTAAAAATCCGCCAAAAGCTCCTTCCAGGGCTGCTTTCCTTCCTCAACAGCATCCAGGCGGGACTCCATGTTTGCCGTAAAGGCCACATCGATGATGTCGTTGAACCGCTCCATCATCAGTCCTGTGACAATCTCGCCCAGGGGGGTGGGCGCAAGCCGCTTATCCTGCTTTACCACATATTCCCGGTCCTCAATGGTGGAAATGGTTGCAGCATAGGTGGATGGGCGGCCGACCCCCTTTTCTTCCATGGCTTTCACCAGGGTGGCCTCCGTATAGCGGGCAGGCGGTTGGGTAAAATGCTGCTCCTTCTGGGCGTTTGCCAAAGCGACCTGTTCCCCGACCCCGAGGTCCGGGAGCGCTGAGCCGATCTGCTCGGTCTCGTCGTCTTTCCCCTCTTCGTACACCGACATAAAGCCCGGGAAACGCATGCTTTGATGGCTGGCCCGGAACACATGCCCAGCGCATTCGGTATCAATGGATACGGTATCAAACACCGCATTTGCCATCTGGGTTGCCAGGAACCGGCTCCAGACCAGCTTGTAAAGCTTGAACTGATCCGGAGTCAGGCTGCCCCGCACCCGTTCCGGCTCCAGCTCCACATGGGTGGGACGGATTGCTTCGTGGGCGTCCTGTGCGCCGGATTTCGTTTTGTAGGTGTGGAATGAACCATAGTAATACGCTGCGCCATAACGCGCCTTAATAAACTGCGCCGCTTCCCCCATTGCCTCATCAGACAAACGCAGGGAGTCCGTACGCATATAGGTAATCAGGCCGGTGGTACCTTCCCCGGCAATTTCCACGCCCTCATACAGCTGCTGGGCAACCATCATGGTTTTTTTCGGGGTAAATCCCAATTTTCGGGAAGCCTCCTGCTGCAGCGTGGAGGTGGTGAATGGAGGAGGGCTGGTTCGCTTTTTTTCGGACTTCTTCACATTGTTCACATTGAATGGTTTTCCATCAATCTGTGTCAGAACATCCTGTGCCTGGGATTCACTCTCCAGTTCCTGCTTCTTGGGACTTCCGTAATAATGCGCCACAAAGCTGCCCGGTTTTCCAATCCGGTTCAGCGTAACGTCAATGGTCCAATATTCCCGGGGCTGGAAATTCCGGATCTCCTGCTCCCGGTCCACCACCATCCGGGTGGCAACGCTCTGGACACGGCCGGCGGACAGACCCCGGCGCACCTTCTTCCACAGCAGCGGAGAAAGCTGATAGCCCACAATCCGGTCCAGAATCCGACGGGCCTGCTGGGCGTCCACCAGATTATAGTCGATTTCTCTGGGATGCTGAATTGCTTCCCGGACCACCTTCTGGGTGATTTCGTTAAAGGTCACTCTGCGCGCCTTTTCATCGGGCAGGTTCAGCAGCTCTTTCAGATGCCAGGAAATGGCCTCCCCTTCCCGGTCCGGGTCCGTTGCGAGGTAGACGGTGTCTGCCTTGCCCGCTTCGGTTTTCAGTTCTTTAATCAGGGATTCTTTTCCCCGCACCGGGATATACTGGGGTGTAAAATCGTGCTCCAGGTCCACGCCCATTTTGCTCTTGGGAAGGTCCCGGAGGTGGCCCATGCTGGCCTTTACAATATAATCAGGGCCAAGATACCGCCCAATGGTTTTGGCTTTGGAGGGAGACTCCACAATCACAAGATTGCTTGCTTTTGCCATGTGTAATGCTCTCCTTTGACAATTTCAGCCGGATAGTCAGCGGCTGCGCAGCGCAATGCGTTTTCCTGGCAGACGACGGATCACACCTTTCAGTTCCAGCATGGTCAGCGCGGACAGCAATTTGCCCGTGGGCAGACCGGTATCCGCAATCACGTCATCTACCAGCCGTTCCCCCGTCTCCAGCGCTGCGACGATGGTTTCTTCCTCAGGAGACAGCGGCGGCAATTTGGTTTTTACGCCACTATACGGCGTGGAAGCCTGCTTGTCAATGTCTTTCTTGTCTAATTTTTTCTTAAGCTCCTGCTTTGATCCCGGCAAACGGCCCCTCTCGGCCACCAGGCTGGCTTCCTGTTCAATGGTCTGTCCGATTTCTGCGGGGTATGCGGTGAGGGATTTCCCTTTGCTTCCGGGGTGCAGTTTTCCAGGGTACAGATACGCATATTCTCCCACCACGTCCCATCCGCAGGAAGCCATAGCAGCGCCGTCCCGCAGGAGCTGGTTGCTCCCCTGGAAGGAGGGCAGATCAATATTCCCGGGAACCACGAACACATCCCGTCCCTGATCCGCCCCCTGGCGGGCCGTAATCAGCGCGCCGCTTTTCTCGGGGGCCTCTATCACCAGAACGCCATTGCTTAAGCCGCTGATAATGCGGTTCCGCTTCGGGAAGGTCCATCGGGCGGGCATCGTCCCCGGGGGAAATTCGCTGAATATACAGCCGTACTTCTCCACATCCCGGAACAATGACTGGTTCGAGACGGGGTAAACAATGTCTGCGCCGCAGCCCAAAACGCCAATCACCGGCCGCCCGGCGGTCAAAGCCCCTGACATGGCCATGCCGTCAATCCCGTATGCCATGCCGGACACCACAATGCCGCCGCAATCGGCGATCTGATAGCCCATCCGTTTGGCCGTGGTCAGGCCGTAAGCGGACGCCTTCCGCGTCCCCACCACCGCAATCGCCGGATGGCTTTCCAGATCCGGAATCCGTCCTTTGTAATAGAGGACCACTGGCGGGTCCGCAATGTGCTTCAGTCTGCGGGGATAAGCCGCATCCTGAAACGTGACAATCCGGATATTCTTTTCCCGGCAGGCGTCCAGAATTTCCTGGGCCTGGGTCAGGGATTTGTCCAAAAGCCCTTCCTTTCCTGTTGGGGATACATTTTCAATCCCTTCGTAGGATTTCGGGTCAGCAAAGTATATCTCCTCCGGGTCAGAAAAATGCTGCAGCAGCGACGCCTTTCCCCGGTCACTCAGGCCCGGCCGGTGGGCCAGCCATATCCAGTGCAGCAGCATAATATTTCCCCCGTTTCAATTTAATCCCCAGAACCTTTTATCTGCCACATCACGATTGCGGCGGCAATGGCCGCATTCAGGGACTCGCAGTGGGAATTCATGGGAATAATCAATTCCCGGTCTGCCGAATCCAGAATTTCAGGGCGGACCCCCTGCCCCTCGCTGCCGATTACCACCGCCATGGTATGCAGCGGTGCCCGGCGCAGATCCTCCGCCCGGTCACTCAACGCCGTAACACCGATGGGGATACCCCGTTTCTGACATGCGGCATAAACCTCTTTCCAGCCGGCCTGGACCGTATCCCGGCGGAAAACCGCCCCCATGCTGGCACGGACCACCTTGTGGCTGTAGGGATCGGCGCATCCTTCCATCAAAACCACCGGAACATCCAGCGCATCTGCGGTGCGCAGAATCGTCCCCAAATTTCCCGGGTCCTGAATGCCGTCCAGCAGCAGCATCCCGCCCACCGGCACAAAAGCAGGGCTTGGCGGCATTTTGCAGACAAACAACGCCCCCTGGGGACTGGCCATGGGAGAAATGGATTCCATCACATCTGCCGGCACCCGGATCAGATTTATGGAATCCGGAAAGTCCGCCTGAACGCCGTCGGACAAAACCACAGTCTCAAGTCCGGCGCAGTGCCGGACAGCCTCTTGCAGAAGCTTCGTGCCGTCTCCCACAAACAGTCCCATTTCCTCCCGATACTTTCTGGAGGAAAGCAGTTTTCTGATCATCTGGATCTGGGAATTCTTCCGGGATGTGATCCGCTGTTCCATCATAGTTTCTGCAATTCCTCCAGGGAGTAGGTGTCACCCAAGACCACCAAAATATCCTCCGCCTGTATGACATATTCTGCCGAAGGGGACACATTGGTCTTTCTGCCGCTCTCCACCGCAATGATGTTGATGCCCAGCCTGGCCCGAATGTTCAAATCCCGGATGCTTTTTCCCGTCCATCCCTTTGGTGCAGGGACTTCGAGAATGCCATACTCCTCAGATAGTTCAATATACTCCAGCACATTGTGGCTGTGGAGGCTTCGACCCAGACGCTGGGCATTTTCCTGCTCCGGAATAACAACACGGTTGACCCCCAGCTTTTCCAGCACCTTCCGATGTGTCTCATCGTGAGCCTTACAAACAATGTATGGAACTCCAAGTTCCATCAGGTTCATGGCAACCAGCACAGAGGCCGCAAGATCATTTCCGATGGCAATCACGGCGCAGTCAAATTCCTTTGCTCCCAGAGCCCGCAGGACTTCCTTGTCCTTTGCGTCACCCACAACCGCATGGGTGACATCAGAGGCGACCTGCTGCACCAGATGACTGGATACATCCATGGCCAGCACATCTGCCCCTAATTTGCACAGCTGCCGGGCGAGGGCCTGTCCAAACAGCCCCAGTCCAATTACCAGATAGGATTTCATAACAAAATTCTCCTTACCCAATCAAAAGCTTTGTCTCCGCATAGCGGAACCGTTCTTCTGCACGATTTCCTGCCAGGAATCCCAGGCTGATGGTCAGAACGCCCACCCGTCCGAAATACATATGCAGAATCATCAGGAGCTTGGCAGGAACGCTGAGAATCCGGGTCGCACCCGCTGTCAGTCCAACGGTTGCAAGGGCGGAAACCGACTCAAACAGGCCGTCCGTGAAGCCCACCGGCGACGTAACGCTGATAAACGCACCTCCAAACACAGCCAGGAAGATTAAAATAAAGGCAATGGTCATCGCATCCAGCACCTGTCCCTGAGGAATGGTGCGGCGGAAAACGCACACCGACTCCCGGCCTCGGGCTCTGGCCACCATAAACAGCACCAGCGCAATAAAGGAGACGGTTTTCAATCCGCCGGCTGTGGAACCGGAGGACCCGCCAATCAGCATCAGAACAATTGAGACCGCCTTCCCTCCCTCGGACAGCGCCGCCTGATCGATGGAAGCAAAGCCGGCTGTCCGCAGTGTTATGGATTGGAACAGTCCATTGAGGAGTTTCTCCCCCACAGGCATCGGTCCCAGGGTGGCCGGATTGTCCCATTCCAGCAGACAAATCAGGAACCAGCCGGCCACAAGCAGTGCTGCCGTTGTCAGCAGGACCAATCTGGTATAAATGGTCAGCCGTTTGAACCGGCGCTTTTGAACCACATCCTGCCAGACCAGGAAGCCCAGTCCGCCGATTACAATCAAGACTCCGATGGTCAGAAGAACCACAGGATCGGACTGAAATTCCATCAGGCTTGCGTCCGGCTTTATCACGCCGAAGATGTCGAATCCCGCATTGCAGAACCCGGAAACGGAATGAAAGATTCCCCAGCGAATTGCGTTTAAAAACCCATATTCCGGCAGAAAACGCAGAAACAAAATCAGTGCGCCAATTCCCTCCACCCCAAAGCTTCCGACCAGGACCGTTCTTTGCAGTCGTACCACACCATCCATATCGTTGACGCTCAGTGCCTGTGCCATGACCAAACGCTGCTTCAATCCAATTCGCTTGCGCAGCAGAAACACCAGCAGCGTTGCTGCCGACATAAATCCCAGACCGCCAATCTGGATCAGGCATAGAATGACCACCTGACCGAAGCCGCTCCATTGCAGCCAGGTATCCTGCATGATCAATCCGGTGACGCAGGTAGCAGACGTTGCCGTAAACAGTGCCGTCAGGAATCCGCAGGACGAACCGTCACGGGAAGCCGCCGGCAGTGTCAGCAGGCAGGCGCCAGCCAGAATAATTCCTGCAAACGCCACCGCAATCACTTTGGCGGGGCTCAGGCTTTTGGGTCTCTTTTTCATCCAAAATGCAAACAATCTTGCACGAAATGACATAGATTGCCTCCTTCGGCTGATTCAGCTAAAGTGTATTTTTTATAGTATACCATGTCCGGCTTTTTTGCAAGCATCATTTCCGTTCCGCGTCCGGACATGGCATCACCCGCATACCGTTTTTGCGGTATGCGGGTGAAGATGGGTCAGTCAACGCTGCTCCTGATCTATATCCCGTAAGAGTTCGTCCGCACGCTTCTGGTTTTCCTCCGCCTTGTCGATTCCCTCCGTGCTCTCTTTGCTGAAAATGATCCGCAGCGTCAGGATAATCAGCTTGATATCCAGTAGGAAGGAGTAATTTTCGATATACATCAAATCCAGACGAAGCTTGTCATATGCGCTGGTATTGTATTTTCCATAAATCTGCGCATAACCCGTCAAACCGCCCCGAACCTTCAGCCGATAGGCAAACTCCGGTATGGTTTCGCAATATTCATCCGCAATCACCTTCCGCTCCGGACGAGGTCCCACAATACTCATGTCCCCTTTCAGAATGTTGAGAATCTGGGGCAGCTCGTCCAATCGGGTGGCACGGATGACCTTGCCTGTTCTGGTAATCCGGGGATCATTCTCTGTCGCCAGAACGGCGCCGGCGTACTTTTCCGCATCCACAATCATGCTGCGGAATTTCAGAATCTCAAATTCCCGGCCATTGCGGGTCAGCCGTTTCTGTTTAAAGAAAACCGGGCCCCCGTCCTCCAGCTTGATGGCCAGCGCCACCGCCAGAAATACCGGGGAAGAAATCAGCAGCGCAATGGAGGACAGTACAATGTCCATTCCCCGCTTGGCGACCCGTTGAGCGGGCGTCAGTCCTGTCCCCTTCACCAGCAGCAGCGGCGTATCAAAAAGCGTAATATCCTTGGCGCCTCGCACCATAATATCGGTCAGTTTCGGAGAAATATACGTCCGAACCCGGTAACGGTAACAGAATTTCAAAATGTCATTCCGAACCTGGGCGGGAACATCGCTGAGAATCACTGCGTCATATTTGGGAATTTCCTTGCAGATTGCCTCCTGCCCCTCATCAATGGAAATCAGCTTGCTGATGTTGTATTTATCCCGGCGGGAGTCCATTTTAATCTTCAGAGAAACGCCGCGCCGGTTTCCGTAAATCAAAAGCATTTCATGGGGTGCGTACAGCTTGTGATACAGCCCGGTATACAGCAGTACCAGCACGATGGCAATCACAATCTCTGCCAACGTCAGGACCGCAATGGGCGAGGGGGACAGCATGCTGTTTGCAATCAGGCAAAGCTGGAAATAGGTTATGGCATTCACCAGAATCAACGAGATCACCTGACCAATCATCAAGTCAACCCGATGCAGCTGCCCAAATTTGGTACAGTCGGAATTCTGAAAAAAAACATACATCAAGACAGCATAGACGCCCATCAGGACATACTTGCCCTTATAGGCAAAATAGGCAAGCGTATATCCTTTCATCCATGCCACATAGTAGAGAATCGTCAGCAGAAGAATCTCCAAGAGCGTTTCCGCCACCCTGACAAACCCTTTCATATCCTCATAGGCGCCACGGCTCAGTTTCTTCATTTTTGTTCGGCACATCCTTTATCCATGGTAAAATCATCGATTCTGGCGCCATCATAGCACATCAGACTGGTCTTTTCAAGCCTATTTGGCTTAAATCGACGTTTCACCTCATTTCAGACGAAAAAAGGCGCAGCCGTCTGGCTGCGCCTCTCAAGTTCATCTTATTCCGCAGAGAACTGGTCCTTGCCCACAGAGCAGAGGGGGCACTCAAAATCCTCGGGCACATCCTCCCACTTGGTACCGGGCGCAATGCCGCCTTCGGGATAGCCCTCTGTCTCGTCGTAAGTCCAGCCGCAAACGTCGCATACATATTTCATAAGTGATAGACTCCTTTCAAATTCCATTATCCTTTGGGGTGAAGCTAGGATACCCCATTTTCAAAATAATTACCGTGACAAAGTCACACTATATCAGTGCTGTCCGCAGCCATGGCTGCCGCAGCCGTGCTCACCGCAGGAGTGTCCTTCGCCGTGGTGGTGCTCTCCATGATGGTCGCACTTCACATCCGGGTTGAAGGCCAGCGTTCCCGCAGCCAAAGCCTGCGCCGCTTCATCCGCACTGCCGGATACGCCGCCATAAAGCCGGATTCCCGCCTCTGCCAGTGCCATCTGTGCGCCGCCTCCGATTCCGCCGCAGATCAGGGCGTCCACGTTCAGCGCCCCCAGCACGCCGGCCAGGGCGCCATGTCCGCTGCCATTGGTATCCACGATTTCGCTGGACACGATTGCTCCATTCTGAACATCATACACCTTGAACTGCTGGGTATGACCAAAGTGCTGAAAAATTTCTCCATTTTCGTAAGTTACCGCAATTCTCATGGTACATTCTCCTTTCGGTTTCTGAAAACGTGTCTGGATTTCCCGCAAAAGGCAGCCGCTGTCGCCGCACGCTGCCCCGCCGTCGCACAGGTGGTACTCTCCCCCCTGAATCATCAAAGGGGCGCCCTCCACCAGCATATCCGCCAGCTTGCGTCTGGCAGATGCGTAGATCAGCTGAACCGTTGTACGGGCCACACCCATACGGCGGGCGCAGTCCTCCTGGGACAGCGATTCCCGGTCAATCAGTCGGACGGTCTCGTATTCATCCACCGTCATGACGATGGGATTAGTTTGCTGTTCCGATCCGGCAGGTGCAAACCGTCTCACTTCGGGGAACGTACATACCCGGCGCATTTTTCTGGGTCTCGCCATCCGATTCACCTGACCCTTCATCTTGAAATCCAACTATAGTATAACTCATTATTGACATATGTCAACAAAAATAAAATTGACAGGACATGAAATTGGGATTATACTGTGTAGAAAAGGGGGCGAAGGTGTGGATTTTGCAAGCTGCTTTCCCATTTGGGACAAGCTGACACCGTCTGAGCAGGCGCAATTATCACAGCGTGCGGAGCTTCGCAGCGTCAAGGCCGGAACCGTTCTGCACAACGGAGACATGGACTGCCTGGGGTTGCTGGTGATCTGCTCCGGTCAGCTGCGGGTATATACATTGTCTGAAGAAGGCAGAGAAGTAACCCTCTACCGGCTGTTCGATCAGGATATTTGTCTGTTCTCCGCCTCCTGTGTGATGACCAACATTCAGTTCGAGGTGATTGTGGAGGCGGAAAAGGACAGCCAGATGTGGGTGCTTCCCTCCGGCCTGTTCAAACAGATGATGGAGCAGTCCGCTGTCGTCGCCAATTATGCGAATCAGCTTATCAGCAGTCGGTTCTCGGAAGTGATGTGGCTGATGGAACAGATTATGTGGAAAAGCTTTGACAAGCGGCTGGCAGGTTTCTTGCTGGACGAAAGCCAACTGGAAAATACAGCCGTTCTGAAAATTACCCACGAAAAAATAGCCAACCATATGGGCACCGCCCGGGAGGTTGTCACCCGAATGCTGCGCTACTTCCAGAGCGAGAACCTGGTGCATCTGACCAGGGGCACCGTGGAAATTCTGAACCCGAAAGCACTGCAGGAGCTGCGCTCATAAAAAAGGAGAGAGCCGAAGCTCTCCCCGCTTTCAAATATATCCTTATCCCAGCAGCGCCAGAATCTGCTGCTTGGGGCGGGCGCCGATGGACTGATTGACAATCTTGCCGTCTTTCACGACCAGAAGCGTGGGAATGCTCGCTACCTTGAAGGTGGCGGCCAGTTCCACTTCTTCGTCCACATTTACCTTGCAGACTTTGATGTCCGGGCGCTCGGCGGCAATCTCGTCCAGGATGGGGCCGACCATCCGGCAGGGGCCGCACCAGGGAGCCCAGAAGTCCAGCAGAACCGGTTTCTCACTGTTGATTACTTCCTGAGTGAAATTCTGTTTTGTAATATGCAGTACCGACATTGCAGTTACCTCCTGTTTTTTCTTTTATTCTACTGCGCTGCCATAGGAAATTCCGTGACCAAGTCACGGTTTGCCGTATTTTTTTGTATGTCCGAAACTGATAGATAAGGAGAAAGATATATGACCATTACAAAGGATATTCGCTACATCGGCGTCAATGACCATCAGGTGGACCTGTTTGAGGGGCAGTATGTGGTTCCCAACGGTATGTCTTACAATTCCTACGCCGTGATGGATGAAAAGGTCGCGATTTTTGATACCGTGGACCGGAACTTCGCATCACAGTGGCTGGAGAACATCAACGCTGTTCTGGATGGCCGCAAGCCGGACTATCTGATCATCCAGCATATGGAGCCGGATCACTCCGCCAATATTGCCAAGTTTCTGGACGTATATCCGGATGCCACAGTGGTCTCTTCCGCCAAAGCCTTTACCATGATGGGTAATTTCTTCGGCCCGGACGTCGCCCCGAACCGCATGGTGGTGGGTGAAGGCAGCACCCTGTGCCTGGGCAGCCACACCCTGACCTTTGTTACCGCCCCCATGGTGCACTGGCCGGAGGTGATTGTAACCTATGATTCCCTGGACAAGGTGCTGTTCTCCGCCGACGGCTTCGGCAAGTTCGGCGCTCTGGATGTATCCGAGGAGTGGGATGACGAGGCCCGCCGCTATTACATCGGCATCGTGGGCAAGTACGGCCCCCAGGTCCAGGCGCTGCTGAAGAAGGCTGCCGGGCTGGAGATCAGCACCATCTGCCCCCTGCACGGCCCGGTGCTGACGGAGAATCTGGGGCACTACCTGAACCTGTATAACCTCTGGTCCTCCTATCAGCCGGAGGAGAAGGGCGTCGTGGTGGCGTATACCTCCGTCTACGGCAACACCAAGGCAGCCGCTTTGCTGCTGACCCAGGAGCTGAAGAATTCCGGGTGCGCCAATGTTGTGGTTTACGACCTGGCCCGCTGCGATATGGCCCAGGCTGTGGCAGACGCTTTCCGCTACGACAAGCTGGTGCTGGCCACCACTACCTATAACGCAGATATTTTCCCCTTCATGAAGGAATTTATTCACCACCTGACGGAGCGGAACTTCCAGAACCGCACCGTTGCCTTTGTGGAAAACGGCACCTGGGCTCCCACTGCCGCCAAGGTCATGGCCAAGATGCTGGAATGCAGTAAGAATCTGACCTTCACCGAAACCACTGTGAAGGTGCTGTCCGCACTCAGCCCGGACAGCAAGGCGCAGATCGCCGCATTGGCAAAAGAACTGAGCAGCCTGTAAAGCGCCAAATCTGCCGGGATGTAGATCCCGGCAGATTTTATATGTTATATGTGATTGGCGGAACGCAGGTATTCCTGAATTCCCTCCAGGAACGCTCCGCCGTACCAGCGAGCCTTCAGTTCCCCTACACCGGAAACCCTTCGCAGCTGCAGAAAGGTTTTCGGCTTTTTTCTTGCCATATCTTCCAGAGTCGCGTCGGAAAAAACAGCGTGGGGCGCAATGGCGCTGCTTCTGGCCAGACTGCGGCGGATCGACAAAAGAATTTCCAAAAGCTGCGTTTCATCCGCAGATAATTTTTTCCCTGATAACAAGGTCTGCTTTTCTCTGCCGGTTCCCGGCACTTTGCGGTAAACCGCCTTGCCCCGAAACAGCACCTGGGGCGCAAGGTCCGTCAATTCGATTCCCGTCTGGATTTCATCCTCGTACAGATATCCCTGGGATGCCAGCTGATCCACCATGGCATTCAGTTCTCCGGTACCGGCTTCTTTCAGGATTCCAAAGGTCGGCAGTTGAGCCAAACGCTCCGCAAAGGCGGATTCTTCCTGCGCTCCCTGCAGAACCTTCAGGAGCCGTCCCCGGTCAGGCCATGCGCCTGTCAGGTCAAAAATCCGGCGGACACAGGACAGAATCATCTGAGCCTGCACTGTCATTTCCTCGTCGTGGAACCGCCCCTTGCAGTTGCCGCAATTTCCGCACAGCTCCAAATGCCGCTGCCCGAAATACTCCAGAATGTAGCCCCGCAGGCAGCCGTTTGTTTTGCAGTAGCCTGCCATGGCTTCCAGTCGGTCCAGATCCTGCCGCCGGATGCTCTGCTGCTGTTCCGGTTCCAGCTCCTCATTTTCAGCGCCGTTCTGAATCAGATACCGGGCGGTATGCACGTCGGCGCCGCTGTAAAGCAGAATGCACTCCCCATCCGTTCCATCCCGGCCTGCACGGCCCGCCTCTTGATAGTAGGCTTCCAGGCTTTTGGGCATGTTGTAATGAATGACATAGCGTACATTGGACTTGTCGATACCCATGCCGAAGGCATTGGTGGCAACCATGATGGTGCAGCGATCATGCAGGAAGTCCTCCTGATTCCGCTGCCGCTCTTCCTCCGGCAGCCCGGCATGGTATTGGGTCGCCGGGTATCCCAAATCCCGGAGCATCTGACAGACCGTCTCCACCTTTCGCCTGGTTGCGCAGTAGATGATTCCGCTCTTCCCATTTCGGGCGGCAAGCAGTCCTCTGAGTGCATCATCTTTCCGATCCGGGTGCAGCACTTCAAAAGAGAGGTTAGGACGGTCAAACCCGGTAACCCGGCGCACCGGATGATGGAGTCCCAGAATCCGTTCCACATCCTGCCGGACCTGCTGGGTCGCAGTGGCGGTAAAAGCTCCCACCACAGGTCGCCGTTCCAAGGTTCTCAGAAACTGGACAATCCGCAGATAACTCGGTCGAAAATCCTGTCCCCATTGAGAAATGCAGTGGGCCTCGTCCACCGCCACGAAGGAGATTTGCAGTTGTCTGACTACATTGCCAAAGCCTTCATAGTCCAGCCGCTCCGGCGACACATAGAGCATCTTGTACCGCCCCGCCAGCAAATTGCGGTAGACCAGCCGAATCTGCTCCGGGTTCAGCGACCGGTTCAGATACGCCGCCGGAACACCCGCTGCTTTCAGTGCCATCACCTGATCCTGCATCAGTGAAATCAAGGGTGAAATCACAACCGTCAGCCCCGGAAGGAGAAGCGCCGGAATCTGATAGCAGATGCTTTTCCCGCCGCCGGTGGGAAGAATTCCGAACACATCCCGCCCGGCCAGAACGCCGTCAATCAAGGCTTCCTGGCCCGGCCGGAACCGGGTATATCCAAAAACACGCTGAAGTAACTCCCGTTTATCCGTCGTCACTCCCCCCTTTCTTCACTCCCTTGCCCAGGAAAACGGCTGGCTCCGTCAGCCAGCCGTTGAAAATCAGGACAAGGATTCCCCCAAAATCGACTTCGTTGCATAAGCGTTCAGGCTCATATCTGCCACATTTCCTGCCAAAAACTCATAGTACGCCTGGGCGCCGATCATGGCGCCGTTATCTCCGCACAGACTCAGGGGCGGCATAAACACCTGGGCGCCGCAGCCTTCCGCCGCCTCCAGGATGCCCCGGCGAATTCTGGAATTGGCCGCCACGCCGCCGGCCACAGCCACCTTCCGGCTGCCGGTCTGCTGCAGCGCCAGGGTGACGCGGGGCACCAGCGTATCCGCCACCGCCTCCGAGAAGGAGGCACACAGGCTGGGGACATCCAATTCCTCCCCCACCTGCTGGGCATGGTGAATCAGATTCAGCGCCGCCGTTTTCAGGCCGGAAAAGCTCATGTTGTAGGGATTTTCCCCCGGCTTGCTCCTGGGCAGCACATATTTCCGGGGATCCCCCGTCTGGGACTGCCGGTCCAGCGCCGCTCCCCCGGGGTAAGGCATTCCCAATACCCGGGCAACTTTATCGAAGCACTCCCCTGCCGCATCGTCCAGGGTGGTGCCCAGGATTTCCATTTTGGTATAGTCCTTCACATCCACAATCATGGTGTGCCCGCCGGACACCACCAGGCACAGAAAGGGCGGTTCCAGCTCGGGGTAGGCCAGATAGTTCGCCGCAATGTGTCCCCGGATATGGTGTACCGGAATCAGGGGCTTCCCCAATGCCAGCGCCGCTGCTTTGGCGAAATTAACGCCAACCAGAACTGCCCCGATCAATCCTGGGGCGTAGGTCACCGCCACCGCATCAAGTTCTTTCCGGGTCAGCCCTGTTTGGGCCAATGCCTGATCCGCCAGGGCATAAATTGCCTCCATATGCTTGCGGGAAGCGATTTCCGGCACCACGCCGCCGTAGATTTTATGCAAATCAACCTGGGATGCAATGCAGTCGCAGAGCACCTGCCGCCCATCCCGGACAATGGCCACGGCGGTTTCATCACAGGAGGATTCCACTGCCAGAATATTCAAATTTCCCACTCCTTTCGCAGAATCAGCCCATCCTCCCGGGGATGCTGATAGTAGTTAGGCCGCCTTCCCACTTGAACAAATCCCAGCCTTTCGTACAACTCCCGGGCGGGCTCGTTGGAAACCCGGACCTCCAGGGTCAGGCTGTGACTTCCCCGCTCCTTCAGCGCTTCCACCAGCGCTTTAACCAGCGCAGAGGCGATGCCTCTGCGTCGGAACGAAGGATGCACCGCCAGGTTCATCATATCCGTCTCCCCCAGCACCGTCTGGGAGCCGACATAGCCAGCCACCGTTGCCCCCTCCAGGGCAACCAACCAGCAGGACAGCGAATTTTCCAGCTCAGAAGCGATGCTTTTGGGGCTCCAGGGGTCCGAAAAGCATTCCTTCTCCAGTTGGGCAATCTGGTCAACATGCTCTGCCGTCATTTTGACAATGTTCATTTCGCCTCATACCAGCTCTTTCCGTATTTTGCTTCCGCTGTCAGGGGTACCGTCAGCTGAACTACCGATTCCATCTCCTGGCTGACCAGCCGAGAGACTTCCAAGGCGATTTCCTCCGGGCACTCCACAATCAGTTCGTCGTGAACCTGCAGCAGCAGCTTGGCCTGGGGATAGTTCCGGTTCAGGGCGTCCTCCACCCGAATCATTGCCAGCTTGATAATATCCGCCGCCGTTCCCTGGATGGGAGTATTCAGGGCAATCCGCTCCGCCCCGCTGCGAACATTGAAATTGCTGCTGGTCAGTTCTGGAATATAACGCCTGCGGCCAAACAGGGTCTCGGTATATCCCCGCTCCCGGGCATCGGCCACAACCTGGTGCATATAGGCTTTTACCCCATGATAGTGGTTCAGGTAGCTGTCAATGTAGGCTTTCGCCTCATACCGGCTGACTCCGATGTCCTCCGCCAGGGAAAACTCGCTGATGCCGTAAACAATACCGAAGTTTACCGCCTTGGCGTGCCGGCGCTGCAGGGGTGTCACCTGCTCTTTGGGAACAGCGAATACCTGAGCCGCCGTCGCCGTATGAATGTCACTGCCGCTGCGGAATGCCTCCTGCATGGTTTCATCTCCGGCGATATGGGCCAGCACCCGCAGCTCAATCTGGCTGTAATCCGCATCCACCAGGACGCATCCCGGCTTGGGCACAAACATTTTCCGGATTTCCGCCCCCAGATCCGTCCGGACCGGAATGTTCTGCAGGTTCGGTTCCGTGGAGGACAGTCTGCCGGTGGCGGTGACCAGGTTCTGGAAGGTGGTATGCACCCGGCCGTCCTCCCGGATTTCCCGGATCAGTCCGTCGGCATAGGTGGATTTCAGCTTGGTCAGCATCCGGTAATCCATGATGGCAGGGATGATGGGGTGCTTTCCCTTCAGCTTTTCCAGGACGTCCACATTGGTGGAGTAGCCGGTCTTGGTCTTTTTGACCACCGGAAGGCCCAGGGTCTCAAACAGGAGCTGGCCCAGCTGCTTGGGAGAATTGATGTTGAATTTCTCCCCGGCATAGTCGAAGATCACCGTCTCGCAGTCCTCGATCCGCTGCGACAGCATCTCACCGAAGGCTTCCAGCAGACTGCGGTCCACACAGATTCCCCGTTTTTCCATCCGGTACAGCACCGGGCACAAGGGCAGCTCTATCTGCTGATACAGTTTCTCCATCCCATTTTTTTCCAGCTCCTGCCGCAAAACGGGATACAGGTTCCACATTGCCTCAGCGCAGCCGGCCGCATCCCCGTCCTCTACCGTCGTTCCCAGAAAATTGGTGGCAAGCTTCGACAGCGGATAATCGGACTGAGAGGGGTTCAGATCATAAGCGGCCAGGGCAGTATCGAAGATGCAGGATGTCCAGGGAATCCCCAGCCGGTCCAGCTGATGGAAGGTTTCCCTGCTATCGTGGAGGATCAGCGCTTTGTCTGAGAAATCCCATTTCCCCATAGAAATTTCCATGGGCGTGAACGCACAGACGCCGGTTTCCCAGGCAACGCCCATTCCTCCATCCGGGGCAACGTAGACCGCACATTTCTGAACAGATTCCGGCACCGCTTCCACCCTGGGCAGCGCTGGGGCAGCAGTCGTTTCTGGAACTTCCATTTCCTGATCTGCACCCCGCAGGCCATATTTATCAATCAGCCGCACAAACTCAAGTTTTTGAAACAGCCGGTACAATTCAGGGCGGTTATAGGGCTGGACAACCGCATCCATGGGCGTAAAGTCAATGGGCGCTTCCGGGCGGATCGTCGCCAGATCGTAGGACAGGTAGGCGTTCTCCCGCCCCGCTTCCAGCTTCTCCCGCAGCTTGGGACGAATGCCGGCATCATCCAGATGGTCATAGACCCCGTCCAGGCTGCCGAATTTCAGAAGCAGATCCGTGGCGGTTTTGGGCCCCACCCCCGCAACGCCGGGGATATTGTCAGAGGAATCTCCCATCAGCGCTTTCAGGTCAATCAGCCGTTTTGGCTCAAAGCCGTATTCTTCACGGAATTTTTCCGGGGTATACAGGGTTGCGCTGGTGCTGCCGGGTTTTGAAATCACCAGCTTCACATGGACATGATCGTCAATCAGCTGCAGGGAGTCCCGGTCCCCTGTCACAATCACGCACTCCCAGTCCTCCTGGGCGCAGATCTTCCCCACCGTACCGATCACATCGTCCGCTTCCCAGCCCTGGCACTCGTAGATGGGAATGTTCATGGCCCGCAGAACATCCTTCATCACCGGCATCTGCATGGCCAGCTCTTCCGCCATTCCATGCCGGGTTGCCTTGTATCCGTCGTACTTCAGGTGCCGGAAGGTAGGGCCATGAAGGTCAAAGGCAACGCACACCGCCTCCGGCTGCTCTTCCTTCTCCATCCGCTCCAGAATGTTCAGGAAACCGTAAATGGCATGGGTATACAGGCCATCCCGGGTGGTCAGGGGCTTGACCCCGAAATAGGCCCGGTTGATGACGCTGTTTCCGTCCAGAATCAAAAGCTTCATACTCTTCTCCACTTGCTTCCCTGGGGCGTGTCAATGATCTCGATGCCCCGGGCTTTCAGTTCGTCCCGAATCCGGTCTGCCTCCCCGAAGTTCTTCGCCTTCTTCGCCGCAGTACGGGCAGCAACCAGCGCATCAATTTCCGGGTCTGCCTGGGCCTCCGCTTCCGCTGCCTGTTTTTCCCGCAGGGCCTGGGCAGCCTGGAGCAGATTCAGCGACAGCACCTGGTCAAAGTCCTGAATCAGGGCCAGTTTGGTGGCATCGGAGCATTTTGCCTTCAGCACATCATAAACAGCTGTCACCGCAACAGAGGTATTCAGGTCACCGTTCAGCGCCCCTACAAACCGCTGCTTCAGCTGCTGGAAGGCTTCTTCGTCCACACTTCCCTCGGACTTCAGGCCCGCAATCCGGGCAATCAGCTTTTCATAGGTCATGGCAGCGTTGTCCAGGTTCTCCCAGGAGAACACCAGATTCCGGCGGTAATGGCTCTGCAGGCAGAACAGCCGGTAGGCCATGGGGTCGTATCCCTTCTGCTCCAGCAGAGAAACCGTCAGGAATTCACCTTTGGACTTGCTCATTTTTCCGGTGTCCGTATTCAGATGGTGAACATGGAACCAGTAATTGCACCACTTATGCCCCAGGTAGCTCTCCGACTGGGCGATTTCATTGGTGTGGTGGGGGAATGCGTTGTCAATGCCGCCGGCATGGATGTCCAGATCCTCCCCCAGGTGCTTCATGGAAATGCAGGAGCACTCAATGTGCCAGCCGGGGTAACCCACGCCCCAGGGAGAATCCCACTTCAGAGCCTGATCCTCAAATTTGGACTTGGTGAACCAGAGGACGAAGTCATTTTTATTTTTCTTGTTGGTGTCCTCCTCCACGCCTTCCCGGACGCCCACCGCCAGGTCCTCTTCATCATGGTCATTGAACACATAATATTTTTCCAGGGTGGAGGTGTCGAAATACACATTGCCCCCGGCCAGATAGGCCTTTCCTTTATCCAGCAGCGTCTGCACCATATGAATGTATTCATCAATGCAGTTGGTGGCAGGCTCCACCACGTCCGGACGCTTGATGTTCAATTTGTCGCAGTCGCTGAAAAAGGCATCGGTGTAGAACTTGGCAATCTCCATCACGGACTTGTGCTCCCGCTTGGCACCCTTGAGCATTTTGTCCTCACCGGTATCCGCATCGGAGGCCAGATGGCCTACGTCCGTAATATTCATGACCCGCTTTACCGGATAGCCCAGGTAGCGCAGGGACTTTTCCAGCACATCCTCCATAATGTAGGTACGCAGATTGCCGATATGGGCATAATGGTACACCGTCGGGCCGCAGGTATACATTTTGACAAGGTTCGGGTCATTGGGGACAAACAGCTCCTTTTTATGGGACAGCGAATTATACAAGTACATAAATCTTACCTCCGATACAAAAATAAAACGCCCCTTGCACTATCGGTACAAGAGGCGGCCAATGTCCGCGGTTCCACTCTCATTTTTCACTCAAGTATGGATTGCCTCGCTCCCGGACGCACATTCCCACCGCCGGATTCTGCACGGGCTTACAGCCAATGGCCCGTGCTCTCTGGAGATCGGCAAATGGTACTATTTCCGTTCACAGCGATATGGCTTTTCCGCATATTTTAGCACTCAATCCATGGCCTTGTCAAGGCTTTTCAGGAAAATTTCCACGATCTTCCATGGAAATTTATTAAGAAATTCTTACACTATTGACAACGCCCCCCCTTTCCCGTTATAATACGGTTGAGAAATGAGACGAAAGTGAGGTAACGCCATGAATTTCTCCATGCAACATTCACTCAGAAAAATTCTGAGTCTGATTCTGGTTGTCACTCTGGCTGCCACTGCACTGACCGGCTGCTTCGGTTCATCCGATGCGGGCGAAACCACGGGGGAGACCTCCGGTTTGAACATCAATCTGTCTGACCCCACCGATCCCGCCGTCAACACCACGGTTCCTGCCGAGACCGAGGCGGTTGAGATCAACGAAAATACGGCGACCATCCTCAGCGAGCTAACGGTTCGCAGCAACCCCAGCGCCGACGCCTTCATCGTCGGGACCCTCTATGCCGGCGACCGGGTTGAGATTAACCGCCGTGAGGAAGTAACCAACATTGATTGGGCCTACATCATCTCCCCCATGTCCGGCTGGATTATGATGGACTATGTAAAGATGGACATTGAGCCTGAGGGCGAAGGCGGTTCCGATACCAGCACGCCTGCCGGCAATGGCACCGTCACAGAACCCACCCAGGGCAGCACCAATACCGGGACCGGGACCAATACCGGCAGTGGGACAACCACTAACATCGCCGGGACCATCACCGCCAGCGCTCTGTACATCCGCAGTGAACCCAGTACAAGCGGAAAAGTCCAAGGCTCTTATTCCAAGGGTGACAAGGTCACCATTCTGGAGACCAAGGACGGCTGGGGCCGGACCAACAAGGGCTGGATCAGCATGCAGTACGTCAGCACCAGCGGAACCAGCACCGGTACCAATACCGGCACCAACACCGGTACGAATACGGGAACCAGCACCGGCAACGGCAGCACCACCGTGCAGTTTAAGGGAATTGTTACCGCTTCCGAGCTGAATATTCGCAGCACCGCCAGCACCGAAGGCACCCGGGTGGGCAGTCTCTCCTATGGCGCGCGGGTTGAGATCCTGGAGAAGAGCGGCGACTGGGGCCGGACCAAGGACGGCTGGATCAGTCTGCAGTATGTCTATCAGGACGGCACCACCGGTTCCAAGACCGCCAACGGCATTGTCACCGGCAATCAGCTGAATATCCGCAGCGGCCCGGGCACCGGGTACGGCTCCGTCGGCAGCCTGAACGCAGGTGACCGTGTGAACATTCTGGAGCAGTTTACTTACAACGGCACCACCTGGGGCTGCATCAAGAACGGCTGGATCAGCCTGCAGTACGTCTACATCGATGGCACCGGTACCGGCAACGACAAGCACGGAACCATTACCGGAGATAACCTGAACATCCGCAGCGGCCCGGGCACCGGATATAATTCCGTGGGCACCCTTAACTCCGGAGAGGTTGTCACCATCCTCTATCAGGTGAAGGTGGGCGATACCACCTGGGGCAATATCAAGAACGGTTGGATTTCCATGGACTATGTAAATCTTGACTGATGTTTTAAAAAACAGGGACTTCGTTATGAAGTCCCTGTTTTTTAATGGGGAGACCGCTGGTGCTCCATCCATTTTTCCCGGATTTCTTCCGCTGTAAGAAATCCGGCCGTCAGGCAGGTGGGGATGGTAACCTGGAGCATCAGAAGGCCATTCAGCCAGCCTTCCGCAGATGCATCGCCCTCTTGCTTCGAGATCACGGTGCGTTCGTTGCTGCGTGGCTGTATATCATCCGTGAACGCTCCCTGGTAAATCCTTTTTCCTCCCCAGAATCCTGCCAAAACCAGTATGCACGCCAAAATCACTGCAAAATATCCCTTCGCTCTTCTCATACGCTGTTCCTCCCAATTCCTCGATCACCTGCGGCAGATACCGTTCTGCTCTGATTGCAGTTTATCACATCGAACCTGTCGGCTTCTGCCGGAATGGAAGGCTATTTCCGGAATATTTCTCAATGGTTGCGAAGTTGATCTATCTATGGTATAGTGTAGCAAACACTGTGTGAGGAACGGGCATGAAACGATTTCGGAAAATCTATCTGGAAATATCCAATATCTGCAATTTAAACTGCCGATTTTGTCCCGGCACCAGGCGGCTTCCCCGTCAAATGAATGAAAAAGAATTTGCCGCGGCGCTGGATATTCTGCGTCCCTGGACAGACTTTCTGTATTTTCACGTTATGGGGGAGCCCTTGTGCCACCCCCAGTTGGAGTCCTTTCTCCGGCTGGCAGGGAAAGCAGGCTTTCGGGTCATTCTGACCACCAACGGCACCCTGCTCAGCCAATTTGGACAAATGCTTCTGAACTCCCCTGCCCTGCACAAGGTCAACATCTCCCTCCACGCCTTTGAGGCGAATGAGCTGTCCCTCCCCTTTTCCGCTTATCTGGCGCAATGCCTTTCCTTCGGCCAGGCCGCGCAGGGGAAAAAGCTGGTTGTTTATCGGCTCTGGAACCAAGGCGGAGCGGACAGCCGCAATCAGGAAATCCTTCAGGCGCTGGAATCTGCTTTTCCAAAGCCCTGGGACGTCCAGCCCCGGGGGACCCGAATCGGCAACCGGGTGTTTCTGGAATACGGGGACCGGTTTGACTGGCCGAACCTGACTGCACCGGAGGGCAGCGGGCGTGTTTTCTGCTATGGTCTGCGGGACCAGATCGGGGTACTGGCAGATGGGACAGTGGTCCCCTGCTGTTTGGATCATGAGGGAGATTTGGCTTTGGGAAACCTGTTTGAGACGCCTTTGGATGAGATTCTGGACGCTCCCCGGGCAAGCGCCATCTTCCAGGGATTCGGAAACAAAACGGCGGCGGAAGAGCTCTGCCGCAAATGCGGATATGCCCGCCGGTTTAAATAGTTGTTCTGAGCAGCAGATAAACTCTTCTTACAGAAAACAGGCACCCCGAAGGAGTGCCTGTTTCTTTTGGTGGACCCGAGGAGATTCGCTGCATTTCCTTTCCTGGGGAAAGAAAATTGTGGTGCTGCCGCCGTCCAGCCGGCGGCAGGCAGCAGTCCGCCGGACTGCTGCATTCTATTTTGCGAATCTCCTCTTAACAGAAAACAGGCACCCAAAAGGGTGCCTGTTTCTTTTGGCAAATAACCCTAATTGTGATACAAATGAACCCCCTTTGGGCGTCAGGGGGTTCACTTTGTGCAAAGGGGGTTCACAGGAAGAGGCGTTACTTGTAACAGAATACACCGACTACAGTGCATAGAGCGTACAATTTGCCGCAACACCTTTTCCCGGTTTTCAAGCTGCCGGATTTTCTTCTTCCCGTCCTCAATCTCGGCGGTCACTTCCTCGCGGGTTTTCTCTCTTGGTTTCGTCATGGCTGGTCGCTCCTTTCTGCTCATGGGCAAAAGAAAAGAGCAGCCGTTTTCTGTGCGAAAATAGCTGCTCTGTGGGTTTATATTCAGTTGTGGGGCTGGTGGTCTGCTCAACAAATGGGAATTACACCAAAACAACCTAAGATAACAACGCTGTCCCACTTACAATTTTTTCTTGTACTGCGGAAACAGTTTCTTGAATGGAATAAGTGGTCGTATCTACAACATTCGATTCATATATTCCCAGATTGCAAAATTGTTCCCACATTGTATCTACCAATTCGATATTTGTTTTTCGGTCTAACTTTGAGCGTTCAACAGCTCGTTTTAAGGTTTCTTCCTTACTTGCCCTTAAAATAATATAATGCACCTCATAATGTTCCCGAACAAGACTTTGCCACGGCTTTAAAAACCACGGTCCGATAATACCGTCAACAATTACATCATATCCCCCACGAGCATATCGCTTCGCAGCTTCTAAAAAGGCTTCAATGACAACCAAATTTTGCTCATTTGACTCTGGCAAATGTGGCGGTATCGCTCCCTTGCTCAAATAATGATAAAAGTCATCTGTGTGCATATGCACAGACTTATCCATGTCAGATTCCTTGGCAATAAGAGATGCCGTCGTACTCTTTCCTGTTCCCGGAGAACCTGTGATTACAATAATTCTGCCCTGATTCATCTTTATTTCTCCAACTTCCGATTTATCGCTCGATTTTCTAAAAAAGTATAGCACAAAACCATAAACAAATCCACATCATTTCAGCCTGTCGGCGGTATTATGGATGCGGATATGGCAGCAGCCTTATCCTTTTACTCTTTACCCGGAAATAACCAGCGCAATAAAAGCCCCAAAGCCCTTGAAATCGGGACTTTCTGGCAAAAAGAAAGCACCGCAACCTCGATACCCATTGCATCAAAATTGCGGTGCTCTTTTGGTGGACCCGAGGAGATTCGAACTCCCGACCCCTACAATGCGAATGTAATGCGCTCCCAGCTGCGCTACGGGCCCATGCGAACTACATGGGATTATACAGCGGTTGGACGAAAATGTCAAGCAAAACTTCTCCTGTTTTTGCCCCCGCTGAAATTCCCCTTCCCTTTTGGAGAAAAATGTGGTAGGATAGGGGCCGAAACCAAATGAAGGAGAAGCATTATGGAATCCATCTGTCAAATTCTGGCCAGAGAACTGGGGCAGAAGTTGGAATATGTAGAGAATGTGGTTACCCTGATGGACGATGGCAACACCATTCCCTTTATTGCCCGATACCGAAAAGAAATGCACGGGGCCATGGATGACACTACCCTGCGCGCCCTGGAAACCCGCCTGACTTACCTGCGGAATTTGCAGCAGCGCCGGGAGGAAGTCAAAAAATCCATCGAAAACCAGGGAAAGCTCACCGAAGAACTCTCCCAGGCCATCGACGCAGCAGCTACCATGACAGAGGTGGAGGACCTGTACCGCCCTTACAAGCAGAAGCGTCGCACCCGTGGCTCCATTGCCCGGGAGAAGGGCCTGGCGCCCCTGGCAGCGGCGATTTTTGCCCAGGATGGTCAAGACCCCGCCGTGCTGGCCGCAGCCTTTGTGGACCCGGAGAAAGGCGTGGAATGTGTGGAGGACGCACTCCAAGGGGCCAGCGACATCATTGCCGAGGATCTCTCTGACGATGCCGACATCCGCAAGGGTCTTCGCAATCTGGTGACCCGGCGGGGCGTCTTTACCTGCAAGGCAGCGGAGGACGCGGAAACCGACGGGGTGTATCAGCTGTATTACGACTTTACCCAGCCTGTCTCCCGGATGCTGGATCACCAGATTCTGGCCATCAACCGGGGAGAAAAGGAAGGCGTCCTCAAGCCCGCCGTCACTCTGCCGGGAAACGAGGGGGCCGCCCTGGTCTGCCGGGCCGCTTTGAAGCCCACCGCCCAGGTTTCTGCCTTTGTTCGTGCCGCTGCGGAGGACGCCTACGAGCGGCTGATTTTCCCCTCCATTCAGCGGGAGGTCCGCAGCGACCTGTCCGACCGGGCCTACGCCGGAGCCATCCACAACTTTGCCCTGAATCTGAAGCCCCTGCTGATGCAGCCCCCGGTGAAGGGATTCGTTACCATGGGTCTGGACCCTGGGTACCGCAACGGCTGCAAGGTTGCCGTGGTGGACCCCACAGGAAAGGTGCTGGACACCGCCGTGGTTTACCCCACCTTCAGTCAGAAAAAGAAGCAGGAGGCCATTGCATTCCTCTCCGGATTGATTCGCAAGCACGGTGTTCAAAACATTGCCATCGGCAACGGCACCGCCTCCCGGGAGACGGAGGCCATGACAGCGGAAATGCTGGCTGCCTTCCCCGATGTGCGGTATATGATCGTCAACGAGGCCGGCGCTTCCGTCTACTCCGCCTCTCCCCTGGCCGCTGCGGAGTTCCCGGACTACGATGTGAATCTGCGCTCCGCCGTCTCCATTGCCCGCCGTCTCCAGGACCCCCTGGCGGAGCTGGTGAAAATCGACCCCAAGGCCATCGGTGTCGGGCAGTATCAGCACGACTGTCCCCAGAAGGAGCTGGACAGCGCCCTGGGCGCCGTGGTGGAGGACTGCGTCAACTCCGTGGGCGTGGATGCCAACACAGCCTCCCAGAGCCTGCTGCAGCAGGTATCCGGCCTGACCAGCGCCACCGCAAAGAACATTGTGACCTATCGGGAGGAAAACGGCCCCTTCACCAGCCGCTCCCAGCTGAAGAAAGTGCCCAAGTTGGGGCCGAAGGCTTTTGAGCAGTGCGCCGGCTTCCTGCGGGTTCCCGAAAGCAAGGAACTGCTGGACAACACGGGCGTGCATCCGGAATCCTATCCGGCAGCAAAGGCGCTGCTGAATCTGCTGGGCTGCAAAAAAGGAGACAACCTGGCAGACCTGACCCGAAAGCTGGAAGCCTACGGACTGAGCAAAGCGGCGGCGGAGTGCGCTGTGGGCGAGCCTACCCTCCGGGACATCGCCAAAGAGCTTTCCAAGCCCGGCCGTGATCCCCGTGATGAGCTTCCCGCCCCCATTCTGCGCAAGGATGTGCTGGAAATGAAAGACCTGAAGCCCGGCATGGAGCTCACCGGTACCGTGCGCAACGTCATTGACTTCGGCGTCTTTGTGGACATCGGCGTTCACCAGGACGGACTGGTGCATATTTCGGAAGTCTGTAACCGCCGTTTGCGCCATCCCAGTGAAATGGTAAAGGTAGGCGACATTGTGAAGGTTGTGGTTCTGAATGTAGATGAGAAGCGGCACCGGATCAGCCTTTCCATGAAGCAGGTAAAATCATAAAAAAGTCCGCGGCAAGAGGCAGGTTCCTCTGGCCGCGGATTTTTTACGCCTGGACATGGGTCCCGGTGACACCGTAGATCACCCATTCCGCCACATTGGTGGCATGGTCGGCAATCCGCTCAAAATACTTGGCAATCATCAGCAGATCCAGGGTATCCTCCCCCTGCTCCGGATTCCGGGCAATGGCCTGAATCAGTTCCGTCTTGATCTGCATAAAATCAGCGTCTACAACGTCGTCGTGAACCAAAACTGCCTTCGCCAGCGTCATATCCTGCCGGATATAAGCGTCCACGCTCTGATTTACCATCAGCATGGCGTGCTTTGCCATTTCCTGGATTTTATTGAGATTGGTCTTGGTTTTGGTCTGAATCTGCGGCAGGATTTCCACAATATCCTCTGCCTGATCCCCGATGCGCTCCAGATCGGTGATAATTTTCAGGGCGGCGGAAATAAAGCGCAGGTCCCGTGCCACTGGCTGCTGGCGCAGCAGGAGCCGCATACACACCGTTTCAATGGACCGCTCCATTTCGTCAATTTCTCCGCCGATGGTTTTCACCTGCCCCACCAGTCCGGTATCCCAAGCGTCCAGAAGCCGGGAAGCCAGATCAATGATCTGCTCGCACAGCTGCCCCATTTGGGTCAGTTCCTGATTCAGCTGTTCCAGCTGACGGTCATAATTCACTCTCATGTTTAACCAAACCTTCCCGTAATATATTCCTCAGTCCGCTTGTCTACGGGCCGGGAGAACAGCTTCTCCGTCTCACCGTACTCCACCAGATCGCCCAGCAGGAAGAAGGCGGTCTGATCGGAAATCCGCACGGCCTGCTGCATATTGTGGGTGACAATGACAATGGTGTATTGGCTCTTCAGCTCCATCACCAGATCCTCAATCCGGGAGGTGGCAATGGGGTCCAGGGCCGAAGTAGGCTCGTCCATCAGCAGCACCTTGGGCTGCACCGCCAGCGCACGGGCAATGCACAGCCGCTGCTGCTGTCCGCCGGACAGACCCAGGGCATTCTTCTTCAGGCGATCCTTGACTTCGTCCCAGATTGCGGCGCCCCGGAGGGCCTTTTCCACAATTTCATCCAGTTCCTGTCGGTTGGTGATGCCGTGGGTCCTAGGGCCGTAGGCGATGTTATTGTAGATGCTCATGGGGAATGGATTGGGCTTCTGGAACACCATGCCAACTTCCTTCCGGAGCTGATTGACGTTGGTCTCAAAAATATCCTGGCCCTCATAGCGGA
This sequence comes from uncultured Eubacteriales bacterium, assembly GCA_949296115.1. Classification (GTDB taxonomy): domain Bacteria; phylum Bacillota; class Clostridia; order Oscillospirales; family Oscillospiraceae; genus Faecousia. Next base: position 161,407 of record CASFNR010000001.1, read on the forward strand.
CACTGCCGGTGATCCGTACACCGGGCACCAGGTCGTTCATCCGGTTCAGAGTCTTTAGGAAGGTGGACTTTCCGCAGCCGGAGGGGCCGATCAGGGCCGTAATGCTTTTTTCCGGGATGTCCAGACTGATGTTTTTCAGCGCCTGGGTCTGGCCGTACCAGAGGTTCAGGCCGTTAACGGTAATAACCGGTCGATTCAAACTGCATTTCTCCTTTGAAAATACTTGGTAACCAGCACTGCCGCCAGGTTGATCAGCAACGACAGCACCATCAGAATGGCGGCGATGGCAAAGGCAACCCCAAATTCTCCCTGCTCCTTGGCGTAAACATACAGGGCAACCGTCAATGTGGCGCCGGCGCTGGACAGGCCGTCCCAGAAGCCATTCAGGGCATGGGCAAATCCGGCGGTGAACAGCAGGGCTGCGGACTCTCCCAGAATCCGGCCCACCGACAGGATGCAACCGGTGAGTACGCCGTCGATGCAGCCGGGAAGCACCACGGTGCGCACCACACGCCACTTCCCTGCCCCCAGTCCAAAGGCGCCCTCCCGGTACGCCTGGGGTACGGTTTTCAGGCTCTCCTGGGTGTTGCGCATGATGGTGGGCAGGTTCATAATCACCAGCGTCAAGGCGCCGGAGAGCAGGCAGGTGCCGAAATTGTTGGAGAACATCAGCATACCCACCAGGCCGTAAATGATGGAGGGAATGCCGGACAGCGCCTCGGCGGCATATTCAATGACGCCCACCAGGCGCTTGCTGGAAGCATACTCCGTCAGGTAGACTGCGGCCCCCACGCCCAGGGGCAGCACAATGGCCAATGAGGCGATCACCACATACAGGGTGTTCAGAATGTCCGGCAGAATGCCGATGTTTCCGCTTAAGTAGCTGGGCTTGGTACTGAGCAGCTGCCAGGTGATGTTGGGGATGCCCTTGGCCATCACATATCCCACCAAAAACAGCGTCAGGATCCCGGTAAGTGCGGCGGCCAGGTACATTCCGCCCCGGACCGTCCAGAGAAACAGCCTTCTTCTGTTGGAAATCATGGCTTTTTCTCTCCTTTCAGGAAGAAATTCAGGGCTGCGTTGATCAGCATGATGAACAGGAACAGCACCAGCGCGATGGAGAACAGCGCCTGCCGCTGCAGGCCGCTGGAATAAGACATTTCACTGGCCACGGCGGTGGTCAGGAATCGGACGCTCTGGAACAGGGAGTCCGGCATATTGGCGGCATTTCCCGCAACCATCATCACCGCCATGGCTTCCCCGATGGCCCGGCCCACGCCCAGCACAACCGCAGCGGCAACGCCGCTTTTTGCTGCGGGGGCGCTGACCCGGAAATAGGTCTCCTCCGGGGTTGCCCCCAGCGCCAGAGAGGCGTCCTCATATTCCTTGGGTACAGCCTCCAGGGCGGTAATGGACATTTTGATAATGGAGGGGAGAATCATCACCGCCAGCACCACAATGGCCGCCAGCAGTCCCGCACCGTCCGGAATATGGAACAGATTCCGGATGCCGGGAACCAGCACCATCATGCCCACCAGACCATAGACCACAGAAGGAATTCCCGCCAGCAGGCTCACCGCCTGCTCCATCACGGACTTGATGCGCTTGGGCGCCATTTTGGCAAGGTACATGGCAGTGAGAAAGCCCACAGGCACCCCCAGAAGGATGGCCCCAGCCGTGCCGTAGATGCTGGTGAGGATAAACGGAAGAATGCCGTACTGTGGCTGGGCAGCCGTAGACGCCCAGGTATCCCCGAAGAGGAAATCCAGCAGTCCAATCTCCCGGATGGCAGGAATGCCGCTGATAATCAGGTAAATGGAAATCAGCAGAACACAGCCCACCGTAATCAATCCCAGCAGCAGGAAAACGCCGTGGACAATGGTTTCAAACAAATTGGTTTTCGTTTTCATCCTATCAACTCTTTGTCACAGTTTCACAGTTCAGAAAGGGAGGCTTCCGCCTCCCTTCCGCATATTGGACTGGGATTCCGGCCGGAAGGCGTGGCCCCGGAGTTTCTCCCAGGATTCGGCAATCAGTTGGCGGGCACTACACCGGCGGCGATGATGATTTCATTGGCCTCGCCGGAGGTGATGTAGTCGAAGAAAGCCTGGGCGGTTTCGCTGAGTTCCACACCGTCCTTGGTAGCCAGGACGAAGGGACGCTGAATCTTGTAGCTGCCGTCCTTCACGGTTTCCTCGCTGGGCGTTACGCCGTCAACCTTCAGCGCCTTCACGGTGTCCTTTACAGAGGCCAGAGAGGCATAGCCGATGGCGCCGGGGTTCTGGGCAACGGCGGTGATCACGTCGCCGGTAGAAGTCAGCTCCTGACGATACTTGCAGGCATCCTCGGTGCCGGTGATTTCCTCAAAGCCGCTGCGGGTGCCGGAGCCGGCTTCCCGTCCGATGAGGACGATCTCCGCATCCTCGCCGCCCACTTCCGACCAGTTGGTGATCTCACCGGTGTAGATGGCGGCAATCTGCTCCACCGTCAGGTCTTCCACGGTGTTGGCGGGATTGACGATCATGGCAATGCCGTCATAGGCCAGGACCGTTTCCGTCAGGCCGGAGGCCTTCTCCTCGTCTTTCAGCGCCCGGGAGGAAAGGCCGATGTCGCAGCGGCCCTCCTGCACAGCCTGAATGCCTGCGCTGGAGCCGGTGGGGTTGTAGGTAAAGGTGACCTTGACGTTGGCCTCCGTGAATGCCTCACCCAGAGCGCCGATCACGGATTCCATGGAAGTGGAGCCGTCGGTGGAAACGCTGCCGGTCAGGTCAGCGCTTTCACTGGGGGCGGCAGCCGCAGTGGTGCTGCCCACGGTGGTGGAAACGTTGGCGTCTGTGCCACTGTTGCTGCCGCAGGCAGCCAGGGTCAGCATCAGGGTCATTGCTGTAATGGCAGATAGTATTCTCTTCATTGTTCTTATCTCCTTATTGTTGGATTCGTGGGATGTATCCTACGGCTCTCATCATACCGGGAGATTGTAAAATCAGAAATCCTCATTATGTAAAAACAAGGAAAAGGACTGTAAGATTTTCTTCAGATTACAGTAATTCTTTTCATTACCCGTCTTTCCGGGATTTGGCAAAAACGCTTGACAGATTGCACAACTTCTTCTAAAATACAAGCAGAGGGGTTATGGATGTTGTTTGCCTCTCGGAATCCAGCGCAAATTCAATCGGAAGGTGACGCTATGTATCGAATTTTGGAATTGAATCCCCAGCTTCAGCCGTTTGCCGGGGACATTGATCTGCGGATGTTCCTGTACCACTCCACCAAGGGCCGTCTGCTTACCGGTGACCAGACTCTGTCGGATTTTGCCAATGCTTATAACTATTATGGGTTCCATCATGTAGACGGCGGCTGGTACTACCGGGAGTGGGCTCCCAGCGCCTATCAGCTGTACCTGGAGGGCGAATTCAACGACTGGAACCAGACCAGTCACCCCCTGAAGCATGTTGGCAACGGCAACTGGGAGCTGTACCTGGAGGGCGACGACGCGCTGTGGGAAGGCTGCAAGGTCAAAACCGTGGTAGATGCCAACATGACCCGAACCGAGCACATCCCCCTGTACGCCCGCCGGGTGGTGCAGGACCCCAAGACCATTACCTTTACCTGTGAAGTTCAGGACGAGCGGAACGCCTTCTCCTGGACGGACCAGGACTTCACCGGTGAGGACGAGCTGTACATCTATGAGGCCCATGTGGGCATGGCCCAGGAAGAGGGAAAAGTCGGCACCTACCTGGAATTTGCCGAGAATGTCCTTCCCCGGATCAAGCAGGCGGGCTACAACACCGTGCAGCTGATGGCCATTATGGAGCACCCCTATTACGGCTCCTTCGGCTATCAGGTCTCCAACTTCTATGCCGCCTCCTCCTGGTTCGGCAAGCCCCAGGATCTGAAATACCTGATCAACAAAGCCCATGGAATGGGAATCCGGGTGCTGCTGGACGTGGTTCACTCCCACGCTGTGAAGAATACCACGGAAGGCATCAATATGTTTGACGGCACCACCTGGCAATTCTTCCATGACGGCGCCAAGGGCGATCATCCCGCTTGGGATACCAAGTGCTTTGACTACGGCAAAACCGGCGTCCTTCACTTCCTGCTGAGCAACCTGAAGTTCTGGATGACGGAATATCACTTCGACGGCTTCCGCTTCGACGGGGTGACCTCCATGCTCTACCATGACCACGGTCTGGGCACGGACTTCAACACCAATGACAAGTATTTCTCTTACAACACCCACACCGAGGCCATCACCTACCTCCAGCTGGCCAATGAGCTGATCCGCCAGGTCAATCCCAAGGCCATCACCATTGCGGAGGATATGTCCGGAATGCCGGGTATGTGTCTGCCCATTTCCGATGGCGGCATCGGCTTCGACTACCGCCTGGGCATGGGTCTGCCGGATATGTGGATCAAGACCGTGAAGGAAAAGAAGGACGAGGACTGGAACATCGGCCAGATGTGGGGCGATATGTGCCTGCGCCGTCCCGGCGAGAACACCGTGGCCTATGTGGAGTCCCATGACCAGGCTCTGGTGGGCGACAAGACCATGATCTTCCGCCTGGCGGACGCCGCCATGTACACCGACATGAACAAGACCACCCACAACCCCGTCATTGACCGGGCCATCGCCCTGCACAAGATGATCCGGCTGTTCACCCTGGGCGGCGGCGGAGAAGCCTACCTGAACTTCATGGGCAATGAATTCGGCCATCCGGAATGGATTGACTTCCCCCGGGAGGGCAACGGCTGGAGCTTCCACTATTGCCGCCGTCAGTGGAGCCTGAAGGAAAATGGGTTCCTGAAGTACCAGTGGCTCAACGATTTTGACGAGGACATGGTGAAGCTGACCAAGGAAAACCATATGTTTGAGCAGCGGATGGCGGATCTGATGCTGCTGAAGGAGCCGGAAAAGACCATTGTTTTCTATCGTCATGGTCTGCTGTTCGCCCTGAACTTCCATCCCAGCCTGTCCCTGACCAATGTCCTGGTGCCGGTGCATCAGCCCGGCGAATACACGGTGGCCCTGTGCAGCGATGATGAAAAGTACGGCGGTCAGAATCTGGTTGCCCATATGGTTTACCCCACCAAGATGTTCGATGGGAAGCATTATGTGGAGCTGTACATTCCTGCCAGAACCGCAATCGTTCTGAAAGAGCATGTCATTTTGCCCGAGGATGCTGCTGCGGATGAAGCCCCCAAACGGACGCCACGGAAAAAAGCCTCCAAGGAGACCATAGAGGCGGCCTCTGACACAGGTTCCAAACAGGCCGTGAAGAAGGAAGCAGAACCTTCGGACCCGGTGGCTCCGGTACGCAAGCGCGCCCCTAAAAAGGCGGAGTCTCCCGCCGATCCTGTTGCGGAAAAGAAGTCAACCCGGAAGCGCACTGCCAAGCAGGAAACCACATAATCAAGAACCCCGGCTACGGTTAAACCACAGCCGGGGTTCCGGTACAGCAAACCAAAGGGACCGCCGTTGGCGGTCCCTTTCACAACACTGAATATCAGACGTTCAGCAGCTTTTCCAGCGCGGCCAGCTTCAGGCAGACACAGAGAACTTCCATGGCCTGCTCCAGCTCCGAAACCGGAGGAAGGCTGGGTGCAATGCGGAGATTGGAATCCTGGGGATCTTTGCCATAGGGATAGGTGGCCCCTGCCTCGGTCATGGTGATGCCGGCATCCCGGCACAGTTCCCAGACCCGCTTCGCCGTTCCCGGCATGGCATACAGGCTGACAAAGTAGCCGCCCTTCGGATCATTCCAGTGGGCAATGCCCAACGGCGCAATTTCCCGGTTCAGGTACTCCGACACCACCTGGAACTTGGGCGCCATGATGGCGGCGTGGCTCTTCATAATCTCCAGGGTATGGGCCTTGTTCTGCAAATAACGGACATGGCGCAGCTGATTCACCTTGTCGTTGGAGATCATCTGAATCCCGAAGAGCTTGGTGAAATAACGGATGTTGCTCTCGCTGGAGGCCAGACAGCTGATGCCGCCGCCGGAGAAGGTAATCTTGGAAGTAGAGGCGAATTCATAGACCATATTGGGCCGCCCTGCCTCTGCGCACAGGGAGATAATATCCGGGAACGGAACATATTCTCCCTGGAACTGGTGAACGCAGTACGCGTTATCCCACATAATCGCAAAATCCGGGGCTGCGGGCTTCAGATTGGCAAAGCGGTGAATTGTCTCCTCGGAGTAGATGATGCCGTCCGGATTGGAATACTTGGGCACATTCCAAATCAGCTTCACCTGGGGATCCTTCACATATTCCTCCACCAGGTCCATGTCCGGGCCGGTGGGCGTCATGGGGATGGGAATCATCTCGGCGCCGAAGGATTCGCCGATGAAGAAATGCCGATCGTAGCCAGGCGCAGGACAAAGGAATTTTACTTTCTCCTCCCGGCACCAGGGGCGGGGGCTGTCCGGCAGGCCATGGGTATAGGCCCGGGATACCACATCAAACATCAGATTCAAAGACGCAACTCCGCCCACAAAAATCTGAGAAGGCTTGCAGTCCAGCATATCCGCCCAGTAGGCCCGGGCACTGGGCAGGCCGGCCAATTCCCCGTAATTGCGGGTATCCACACCGCCGTCAATGCAGTCCTCCGGCTTTTGCAGCTGGGTCAGCAGCCCGCTGACCATATCCAGCTGCGCCTTGGAGGGCTTGCCGCGGGACATATTCAGATTCCACTTTTTCTCCTGGCACTGCTTGTAGGCGGCCTGTACAGTTTGGTATTCACGCTCCAGCTGGGAACGTGTCATGCAAGAATACGGGGTCACATCCATCATCCTTCCAGAGAATTTCTTGAATTTCCTGGCTTATTATATGCTTTCAAAACGAAAAATGCAATATGTAAATACAGAAAATTTCATTTTCAGATTCATTTTTCAAAGAATTGGAGGAATGCACAAAACCAGATTCTGCCCCCCATTTCTTTTTCGACACAATCACTCCTTGCATTTTGCAGGAAAGTTGCATACAATTTATTTGAATAATGTATAAAAAATCCCTTTGGATTGGAGTAGTTTCCCTTTTTTCTTTCCGATGAATTGAAAAGTCTGCGTTATTTCGATTTTGAAAGGATGTGCCCCTCCCATGAGCGATGTCATAAACGTCCCGGAGATCTTTGGCAGCGACGTATTTAATGAAGCAATTATGAAGCAGCGGCTTCCAACCGATATTTACCTGGCCTGGAAGCATTGCGTCACCACCGGCTCCCAGCTTCCGCTGGATGTAGCCAACGAAATTGCGGAAGCCATGAAGCTCTGGGCAATCCAGAAAGGCGCCACCCACTACACCCACTGGTTCCAGCCCATGACCGGCATCACCGCCGAAAAGCACGATTCCTTCATTGCGCCCACCGGTGACGGACGGGTTATTATGGAATTTTCCGGCAGCGAACTGGTTCGCGGAGAGCCGGATGCCAGTTCCTTCCCTTCCGGTGGTCTGCGGGCAACCTTCGAGGCCCGGGGCTACACCGCCTGGGACCCCACCTCCTGCGCCTTTGTGAAGGACGGCAGTCTTTATATTCCCACCTGTTTCTTCTCCTATACCGGCCAGTCTCTGGACAAGAAAACCCCGCTGCTGCGTTCCATCGACGAAGTCTCCCGGGAAGCCCTGCGGATTCTGCGGCTCTTTGGCGACACCCAAACCCAGCGGGTCATTCCTTCCGTGGGCGCCGAGCAGGAATATTTCCTTCTGCCCAAGGACCTGTATGCCCAGCGGGAAGATCTGCGGCTCACCGGGCGCACCCTGTTCGGCGCTCAGCCTCCCAAGGGCCAGGAACTGGACGATCATTACTTCGGCACCATTCGGACCCGGGTTTCCTCCTTCATGAAAGACCTGGATGAGCAGCTGTGGCGGCTTGGAATTCTCAGCAAGACCAAGCACAATGAAGGTGCCCCCTGCCAGCATGAGATGGCCCCCATCTATACCGACGCCAACACCGCCTGCGACGACAACCAGCTGATTATGGAGATCATGAAGAAATGCGCGGCCAAGCACAACCTGGTTTGTCTGCTCCATGAGAAGCCCTTCGCCGGTGTGAACGGTTCCGGCAAGCACAACAACTGGTCGCTGTCCACGGATTCCGGAAAAAATCTGTTCAGCCCTGGAAAAACCCCCAGCCAGAATGCCCGTTTCCTGGTTTTTCTGGCGGCATTTATCGCCGGTGTAGACGAATACCAGGATTTCCTGCGCTGTACCGTGGCGTTTGCTGGCAACGATCACCGATTGGGCGCCAGCGAAGCCCCGCCCGCCATTGTCTCCATCTTCCTGGGGGAAGAGCTGGATGCCATTATCCGCTCTATCATCGACGGCACCAACTATACCGAGCCGGAGAAGAGCATGCTGCGCATTGGCGTAGATGTGCTGCCCGCTATCCCTAAGGACACCACAGACCGTAACCGGACCAGTCCCCTGGCTTTCACCGGAAATAAGTTCGAGTTCCGGATGCCCGGCTCCTCCCAGTCCATCGCCGGGCCGAATATTGCTCTCAATACCATTATGGCCGAGGAACTGGGGAAATTCGCAGATGTATTGGAAAATGCCCAGGATTTTGATGCGGAACTACAGAAGCTTGTATGCAAGGCCCTGACCGACCATCAGCGGATTATCTTCGGAGGAAACGGATACAGCGAGGAATGGAAAGAAGAGGCTGTCCGTCGGGGCTTGCACAATCTTGCGTCCACCGCCGAGGCGCTTCCTACCTATGTCTCGGAACGGAACATCGATCTGGTCACCCGCCGGGGTATTTTCACGGAGGATGAATTCCGGGCCCGTTACACCATCCACCTGGAATCCTACAACAAGATTGTGCGCATCGAAGCCCGGACCATGATGGACATGGCCCTGCATCAGATTCTGCCGGCCGCCATCCATTACAGCCAAAGCCTGTGTGACACCATTGCTGCAAAGAAACCCCTCCATCTGGCGGCGAAAGCCGAGACAGAATTGGTTTCCCGTCTCAGCGCTGCCACCGATGCGCTTTACGACCATGTGGAAACCCTTCGGTTTGCCCTGGCCGCTGTGCCGAAAGAACCCGCAACGGCTGCCAATTACTACCACACCGTGGTGATTCCCGCCATGCGGGATTTGCGCCAGGATGCAGACACATTGGAAACGCTCACTGACAAGTCCTACTGGCCATATCCCACCTACTCCGACCTTCTTTATTATTGATTAGAAAAAATCCTGCCTGTGAACATCCACAGGCAGGATTTTTATGTCAGTTTTTCAGGCTCTGAAGAGGCGCAGGAATTCGCCCACCTCGGGCAATAAACACCTCGCTGTTCGGCTCATGTACCGGCATCACCGGAGCGCTGCCCAGCAGGCCGCCCATCTCCACCCGGTCGCCGACCTTCATTCCAGGGGCCGGTATAATCCGGACTGCCGTTGTTTTGGAATTCACCATTCCGATTGCCGCTTCGTCCGCAATGATGGCGGAAATGGTAGCTGCGGAAGTATCTCCCGGCACGGCTATCATGTCCAGGCCCACGGAGCAGACGCAGGTCATCGCCTCCAGCTTGTCCATCACCAGGGTGCCGGACTCCGCTGCCGCAATCATGCCCTCGTCCTCCGACACCGGGATAAAGGCGCCGGACAGGCCGCCCACATGGTTGGACGCCATCACGCCGCCCTTCTTCACCGCATCATTCAGCAGTGCCAGTGCAGCGGTAGTTCCGTGGGTGCCGCAGATCTCCAGGCCCATTTCCTCCAGAATCCGGGCCACGCTGTCGCCCACCGCCGGGGTAGGCGCAAGACTCAAATCCACAATGCCGAAAGGAATGCCCAGTCGGCGGGAGGCTTCCATGCCCACCAGCTGCCCCATCCGGGTAATCTGAAAGGCAGTTTTCTTGATGGTCTCCGCAACCACGTCAAAGGGCTGACCCTTGATTCCCTGCAGGGCATGATACACCACGCCGGGGCCGGAAACGCCCACATTCAGCACGCACTCCGGCTCCCCCACTCCGTGGAAGGCGCCCGCCATGAAGGGGTTATCCTCCACCGCATTGGCAAACACCACCAGCTTGGCACAGCCCAGGCCCTGGTTGTCCGCCGTCAGTTCCGCAGTTTTCTTGATAATCCGGCCCATTTCCGCAACGGCATCCATATTGATGCCAGCCTTGGTGGAGCCCACATTCACGCTGGCGCACACACGCTCCGTGACAGCCATGGCCTGAGGGATGGAACGAATCAGCTTCCAGTCCCCGGTGGTAGCACCCTTCTGAACCAGCGCAGAAAAGCCGCCGATAAAGTTCACGCCGCAGGCTGCCGCGGCAGCATCCAGGGTTCTGGCAATTTCCACATAAGATTCCGCTTGGCAGGAGCCTGCGACAATGGAAATCGGGGTGACAGATATCCGCTTGTTTACGATGGGAATTCCAAATTCCTTCTCAATGTCCTCTCCCACCTTCACCAGGTCCTTGGCGCAGGTGGTGATTTTCTTATAAATCTTGGCGCAGCAGACGCTCAGGTCGGGATCGCAGCAGTCCATCAGGCTGATGCCCATGGTGATGGTACGGATGTCCAGATGCCGCTTGTCAATCATATCCTGGGTCTGTAAAATATCATTCCGATTCAGCATGGCGTTACCTCAGATTCGGTGCATGGCCTCGAAAATGTCCTCCCGCTGAACCCGGATGGACAGTCCCATTTCTTTACCGATTTCCTCCATCTTGGTTACAAGTTCCCCCAACGGGAGATTGCACATGGAAACCTCCGTCACCATCATCATGGTGAAGTATCCCTGCATAACAGTCTGGCTGATGTCCAGGACATTGACATTGTAGTTGGCCAAGGCGGTACAGACACTGGCAATAATACCGACCCGGTCTTTGCCGACAACCGTAACAATTGCTTTCATATTCAGCGATCCTTTCTCTTTCTGGGGGCTCGTCAGACTTCGTAGTCAGCGGAAACCCGTGTATTCAAAAGATGGGCAAAGTGGGTCTTTGCCTCCAGATGCAGCGGATGAGACGCATAATCCGTCAGTGCCTGTCTGCTTTCAAACTCGGAATAAAGGGCATAATCCATTCCCTGGAAGGCCCGGCGGATTTCCAGGTGTTTCAGACCGGGAATCTTCCCCACCAAAGGCTCCAGCACAGACGCAATCAGCTTTACAGCCTCCTGCTTGTCCACGCCGTCTTTCAAGGTATACAGCACAATATGTTTCACCATAACGGATTCCTCCTGTTTTCCAGCGGTGTAAAAAATACCGGGACTGCGCGCAGCCCCGGTATCCTGTTGCAAATTACTCAGCGTCCTCCGCAGGCTGCTCCAGCAGAGCGCGGATGGACAGGGAGATACGCTTGTTCTCAGCGTCCACGTCGGTGATCTTCACCTTCACATCCTGACCCTCGGACAGCACATCCTCGGGCTTGCCGATGCGGCGGTCTGCAATCTGGGAGATGTGGATCAGGCCGTCCACACCGGGCAGGATCTCAGCAAAAGCGCCGAAGGTCATCAGCTTCACAACCTTGGCATCCACCACATCGCCAACACTGTACTTGGCCATGAACTGGTTCCAGGGGTTCATCTCGGCAGTCTTATAGCCCAGAGAAATCTTATGCTTCTCGGGGTCAAAGGAGATGACGTAAACGTCGATCTCGTCGCCAACCTTCACCACATCGGCAGGGGTCTTGATCCGGTTCCAGCTCAGCTCGGAAACATGCACCATGCCGTCCACGCCGCCGATGTCAACAAAGGCACCGTAGGAAGTCAGAGACTTCACAACGCCATGATACTTCTTGCCATTCTCAATCTCAGCCCAAATCTTCTCCTGGGCAGCCTTGCGGGCCTCGGAGGTCACGGCACGGATGGAGCCGATGACACGGCGGCGGGCACGGTTTACCTCGGTGATCTTCATCTGGACAGTCTTGCCCACCATGGAGCTCATGTCGCCGCCCTTGGCGATGCCGGACTGGGAAGCGGGAATAAAGACACGGATGCCCTTCACGTTGGCAACCAGGCCGCCCTTGTTCTCCTCGGTGATGGTGCCTTCCACAGTGGTCTTTTCCTCCACCCAGGAAGCCATCTCATCCCAAACCTTCAGGCCGTCCAGCTTCTTCTTGGACAGCTGCACGGTGCCTTCCTGGTCGTTCACACGAACCACAAAGACCTCGATCTCGTCGCCCACCTTCAGAACGTCCTCCGGCTTCACGGAAGGATCGGTGCTGACTTCGTCGTAGGGGATGTAACCGGCATGCTTGGTGCCCAGATCAACCTGGACCTCGGTATTGCCGATGCCTGTAACGATGCCCGTAACCTTATCTCCTGTATTTAAAGTTTTGATGGACTGCTCCAGAAGTTCGGCAAAGCTCTCCTCCTGCACAGCCTCAACATTCGTAATTTCGCTCATCGTCTTATTGACCTCCTTTATAATCCACGCCGGCGTCGACGCACCGGCTGTGATCCCAACATCGGTGACACCGCGAAAATCCTCCGGTTTCAGCTCACCGGCATGATCCACCAGGAAAACCTGGCTGCAGTGTTCTCGGCAAATCATAGCGAGACGGCCTGTGTTGGAACTTTTGGGGTCTCCGACAACAACCATGGCCTGACAAGATTGGCTTAATTCCGCTGCTTCGCTTTGCCTATACTCAGTTGCTCTACATATTGTATCAAAAATTTTCAAGTTAGTAAACTGTTTTTTTGCAAAATCAACGCACGATTTCCACAAAAATTCCGTGGATGTGGTCTGTGAAACCATGCATATCGCCAAATTTTTAAGATTTTCTTGCGATTGCGCCCAGTTCTCCAGGGCTTCCTTGCTCTCAAAAACGCGGCAGTCCCTGCACCAGCCCGCAATTCCCACAACCTCCGGGTGCGTGGGAGTTCCAATGATCACCGGAAGCCTCCCCTCTGCTTCCGCCCGGCTGACAATGGTGTGAATGCGCTTGACAAAGGGACAGGTGGCGTCAATGGTCTCCACCCCCCGCCGCTCCAATTCCTCATAGACGACCTTTGTCACGCCATGGGAACGGATAATCACCGTGTCCCCGGGCTGCGCCTGTTCCGGGCGGTCAATCACATGGACGCCCATTTCCTCAAAGTGACGCACCACATGGCTGTTGTGGATAATGGGTCCCAGGGTACACACCCGTTTTCCCGCCTGAGCCGCCTGCTCCACAATTTCCACCGCACGGCTGACGCCGAAGCAGAAGCCCGCACTCTTGGCAATCCGAACACTCATTGGGTATCCACCTTGATGGAATCCCGGGCCATCTTCAGGGGGGCAATTTCCCGATGGGTGTCCTGATAGTCCCGCTGCTGAATTTCCTTCAGGATCTTCGCAAAGTCTGCCTTCTCCCCCCGGGCCAGCAGTTCTTTTGTCCTCCGCTCCGCCCGGATTTCCGGAGTAGCGGTCAGGAAAATCTTCACCGTCGCCTTGGGCAGCACAACGGTTCCGATGTCCCGGCCATCCATGATGACGTTATGCTTTCTGGCTACCTCCCGCTGCATATCCAGCAGCAGCTCCCGGACCAGGGGCTGGGCGGACACCAGGCTGGCCTTCTGGGAGATTTCCTGGCTGCGGATGTCTCCGGTCACATCCATCCCGTTCATTATCATGTGCTGCACACCGTCTGCATCGTATTCCATGCCGATGGTCAGCTCATCAATATACCGGGCAATGCCGTCGGCATCCTTGGGGCTGATCCCCCACAGGTCGAAGAAATAGGCCACTGTCCGGTAAATCGCACCGGTATCCACATAATAATATCCCAATTCCTGGGCCAGCCGCCGGGCAATGGTGCTCTTCCCCGCTCCGGCAGGGCCGTCAATGGCAATGGAAATCTTTTTTTCCATATGTAGTTCCTTTCTGAATATCACAAGAATTCTAGTCTGCCTGTTTCCGGCGGAGTTTGGCAAGCGCCTCCGCCTCCTGCCGGACCACTTCCTGGGCGGACAGACCAAGCCGCTTTCCGGTTTCCTCCGGCGTCAGCGGCGGTTTTCCCTCCAATCCGAAGCGAAGCGTCAGCAGACGGGCCTGCTTTTCGTCCAATCCGGACAGGAGATCCAGAATCCGTGCCCGGCTCTGGAACGCAGCCGTATCTTCCACCGCCTGGTCCTGTTCCTTTTCCTCCGGTTCTTCCGGCTGCTTCATCTGGGCCATCAGACGTGCATCATCCACCATCTTCCGCAGAGACTCCGCCTCTTCCTGACTGATATGCATTTGCCAGGCAATCTCTTCCAGAGTAGGATTGCGTCCAAGTTCGCTGAGCAGGCGTTCATCCACCTGACGGTAATCCTCCATCCCTTGGCGGGCCTTCTGACCAACGCCGTTCGCCCGTGCCTGAAGCGCCACTGCCTTGGCCATATAGAATCGAATCCAGTGGTCCCGCTGCTGAGAATAGGCGCCGCCTGTGTAGCCGCTCACAGCCTTCCACAACCCCAGGCTGCCCTCCTGAATCAGGTCCAGCAGGAAAATTCCATAGCCGGTGAATGTCCGGGCAAGTTCCAGCACCCGGGACAGGCCCAGATTGGTCAGCTGCTCCTGTGCCCGGAAATCCCCACCGGCGGCCTCCCGGGCCAGAACCTGCTCATCTCCAAAGGCAGGCGTGGCAGCCACTTCCTCCAAATACAGCCGCAGAGGGTCGTTGGGTTCCAGCTGATCCGCCGCAATGCCGGTTTTGCTCATCTCCATCTCCTGGAGCAGCCGGGCCGTAGCCTCTCCAGCCGCTTTCACCCGGGGAAGATCCGACACATCCAGTTCCAAATTCCTGGTTTCCATCGTCAGGAATGCGTCTTCTACCGCGTCCTCTCCTTCATCCTCCAGCAGCACCAGCAGATTGGCCGCAGACACCTTTGCGCCGGGGCGAAGGTCATTCAAGAGCATCTCCCAGGGAGCATCTTCAAAAGAAATATCCAATTCATTCATTGAGAAAATCCTCCAATCCCAGGCTCGCCCCGTTTTTCTGAAGCTTTTCCATGGCTTGACGCTCAATCTGCCGGACCCGTTCTTTGGAAATTCCCAGACGTTTCCCAATATCCTCCAGGGAATAGCTGGTCCCGTCCTCCATTCCAAAATGCAGGCGCAGGATCTCCTGCTGGCGGCTGGTCAAGGTGGACAGCAGCGTGTCCAGCGTATGTTCCAGCTCCTGCCGCACCAGCGTCTCATAGGGCTGGGGCGCCTGAATGTCCTCCACCAGAGATTGCAGCGCTCCATCTTCATCTGCCCCAACGGGCACATCCAGAGAACACACATCCGGCATCAATTTCTTCAATTCCAGCACCTTGTCCCGGGGCAAGCCGCTTCTCTGCGCAACCTGATCCACTGTAGGCTCTTCCCCGTTCTCCTGGCGGAGCGCCGTTTCCGCCATCTGAATCTTCCGGATTCTCTCCGCCGTATGTAGCGGCACACGGATAGGCCCCGCGTGGTTCATCAGGCAGCGGGTTACCCCTTGCCGAATCCATTTCGTGGCATAGGTGGAAAATCGATAATCCCGGGTATAATCAAACTTTCGGGCGGCTGCCAGCAGGCCGATGCTTCCCTCCTGGATCAGGTCCAGCAGGCCTACGCCTCGTCCGGCATATTCCCGCGCAACGGAAACAACCAAGCGGAGATTGGAATTCACCATTTGCCGAATGGCATCTTCATCCCCCGCCGCACAGCGCTTTGCCAGATCCCGCTCTTCTTCCGGGGTAAGCCGGGGGTATTCCCGGATTTCCCGCAGGAATTGGCGGACATCATCTTCCCCCGCGCTCACCGGGGTATCCGTTTGCTTATCGATCAGTTCTGTCATTGCCTGTATCCTTTTCGTTTCTTCAAACTATCCCGCATTGCCATCAAATCATCCTTTGATTTGACCGCAGCGGCCTGATGTTCCCGCAGAACGGTTTCCACACAGTCCCTGAGGGCTTCCTCGTTCACTGGGCCGGTCTGCCGCTGGGCAATTCCGGCAATGTGGGACATTTCCTCCGGCGTCAGTTCTTCCAGTCCGCTCAGGGATACCTCGAATCCCTGGCTGTGCCGCTGGGACAGCTGACGGAATACACTGCCCAGCAGTTCTGAGGAGAACATCTCCGGCTGAAGCTGAGGGATTTGCTCCAGCAGCGCCGGCTCCTTCAAAATCTGTCCCAGGATTTGCTCCTCCGCCATGGCGGATTTCAGGTTATCATAGCGGATATTCCGGCTTTTGGGCTGAAGCGCCCGGGCAGGCGCCAGGTCAATCTTCTCCTGCTGCTTCTTCTCCCGGGCGATGCGGCGCTTCCTGGCCCGGTCCACTTCCAGCCGCATGGCCTCCATGCTGATTCCCGCAGCCTCCGCCACCCGTCCGGAGTAGACCTCCCGCTGGACCGCACTGGACAGCGTTCCCACCAGCTCCGCCGACTCCTGAAGAAATTTTACCTTTTGGTCATCATCCTGCAAATCATAGTTCCGGGCAATGGCTTTCAGCTGATACTCCACCCGATTGGAGGATTCTTCCAGCAAAAGCTTAAACCGGTCAGCCCCGAACTTCTTCAGGAACTCATCCGGGTCCTTGGCATCCCGCATTTGCAGGACCTTCACCTGCAGCCCCGCCCGCTCCAAAATCGGAATGGCCCGCTGGGTTGCATTCTGGCCTGCCGTGTCCCCGTCATAAATGAGCACAACCTGATCGGTGTACTTGCTCAGCAGTGTGGCGCCGTCCTCCGTCAGGGCCGTCCCCAGGGAGGCCACGGCACAGTCAAAGCCATATTGGTGCAGGGCGATGGCATCCATATACCCCTCCACCAGAATCAGGTAGCCCAGTTTGCTCTTCTTTGCCAGATTCAAAGCGAACAGATTCTTCCGCTTGTTGAAAATCAGGGTTTCAGGGGAATTCAGATATTTTGCGGCAGACTTGTCTTTGTCACTCATAATCCGTCCGCCAAAGCCGATCACATTGCCCCGGACATCGATAATCGGGAACATCAGCCGGTCCCGGAAACGATCAAACAGATTTCCGTTTTTCCGGGAAACCGTCACCAGTCCCGAATCCCGCAGTTCCTGGTCCGTGTAACCCTTTCTCCGCAGGGCATCCGTCAGGTTCGACCAGCTGTCCGGCGCATAACCGATGCCAAAGCGAATGAGGGTTCCTTTCGTCATGCCCCGCCCCAATGCATAGCTCAGTGCATCCTTCCCGGCGGGGGCATACAGCTGGTCGTAAAAAAAACGGGCCGCCTCCTTGTGGAGCGCCCAAAGCCGCTCCTGCTGACGATAGCGGCTCTGGTACCGCTCATCCTCCGGAACTTCCATTCCCGCCCGCTTGGCCAGGGCGCGGACGGCGTCCGGATAGCTCAGCCCCTCAATTTCCATTTCGAAATTGATGACGCTGCCCCCCTTGTGACAGCCAAAGCAATAATAGATTCCCTTCTCCGGGGAAACCGAGAAAGAAGCGGTCTTTTCCCCATGAAAAGGGCACAGGCCGAACAGGTTGGAGCCGGAGCGCTTCAGGCGCACATACTCCCCAACCACGTCCTCAATTGGATTGCGTGCGGTCAGCTCATCTAAAAATCCAGGTGGAAAAGCCATACTTCCTTCTCTTTTCTGAAATGAAACATATTCGCAGATATTATAGCACATCATCCCCGGACATTCCAGCCCATGGGGATGAAAATTTCTGTATATTTGTCAACGGCATAGTTATCTGTCATTCCGGCAATATAGTCACACACTGTCCGTTCCATTCCGTCGAAACTCAGCTGCGGCTGGAAGTCCTCCGGCAGCGCCTGGGGATGGGCGCTGTAATACTCAAACAGCCGGGTCAGCATGGCCTTGGCCTTGCCCTCCTCCCCTTTTGCCACCGGGTTGCGGTAAACCCGCTCAAACATGAACGAGCGCAGGTCCTTCAGCGCCTTGTCCACTTCCGGAGACAGGCATACCTCCCCCGCCTCCCGGGAAACCCGGATGGCATCCGTGACCAGGGTGTTGATCCGGGCGCTGTGGGTATGCCCCAGCACATCGGAGATCGCCTTGGGGATGTCCTCATTCTCCAGAATGCCCGCCCGGATGGCATCGTCGATGTCATGATTGACATAGGCAATCTGGTCGGAGCGGCGGACAATCTGCCCCTCTAAAGTCTCCGTCCATTTGGGGCCGGTGTGCATGAGAATGCCCATGCGCACCTCATAGGTCAGATTCAGTCCCTGGCCGTCCTTTTCCAGAAAGTCCACCACCCGCAGGCTCTGTTCATTGTGGCGGAAGGGCTTTCCCAGGCACTGGCTCAAGGCCGCCTCGCCTGCATGACCGAAGGGCGTATGGCCCAGGTCATGCCCCATGGCAATGGCTTCCGCCAGGTCTTCGTTCAGGCCCAAGGCGCGGGTGATGGTGCCGGCGATCCGGGACACCTCCAGGGTGTGGGTCATCCGGGTCCGGTAGTGGTCCCCCTCCGGGCGGAGGAAGACCTGGGTTTTATGCATCAGCCTGCGGAAAGCCTTGCTATGTACAATCCGGTCAATATCCCGCTGATAGCAGGTTCGCACATCCTGCTCCCGGGGTTCCTCATACCGGGGTCTGCCCCGGCTCTGGTCCGCAAACGCCGCCAACGGATTCAGCCGTCTGTGCTCCTGATACTCAATTTCCTCCCGGACCGTCATTTTCTTTTCCCCCTTATGTATCCGCCACCGGGAACGCCCGGTATTCCTGTCCAATCTCCATTGCGTCCACCGTTCCGGCGGTCAAGTCGGTCAACCGTTCCAAGAAAGGCTGCGCCTGTTTCTCCGGGAACAGCAGCTCCAGCTCCACTTCTGCACCAAACTCGGTCTGGCGGATGATTCCGCCAAAGGCGCTGACCTCCAGCCGCACCCGCTCGTAATATGGATAGGGACACGGCACATACAGGGCGGTCCAGACACGCTTCATGGATTTCCCGGCGGCATCCACCCCAATCTTCGCCCCTTTGGTGTAGGCCCGGACCAGGCCGCCTGCACCCAGGAGAATGCCCCCAAAATAGCGGGTCACCACACATACCACGTTAAACAGCCCTTCCCGCTGCAAAACCTGGAGCATGGGCATTCCGGCAGTGCCCCCCGGCTCTCCGTCGTCAGAAAACCGGACGGCCCCATCCCGGATGATATAAGCCCAGCAGTTATGGGTGGCGTCGTAATGCTGCTTTTTCATCTCCTGGATTCGCTGAAGTGCTTCTTCTTCTGTTTCAACCGGCCAGACTCTGCCGATAAACCGTGACTTCTTCTCCACAAACTCATCCTGTCCGTATTGAGTCGGAACCAGGTATTCGTCCAAGGGTCAACACTCCTTCACCACATACTCCCGCAGTCTGCCGTAGAGAATCTCGTCCAGAACAGCATCCACCACAATTCCTTCTGCGGTATAATCCACGCTGTTCACCTGAGCGCCGTCGTGGAGCGTTTCCACCATGCCGCCCATGGAGTAGGGCAGCTGAAGCCGGACGTGATGCCGTGCATGATTCAGCGCCTTTTCAATCGCCGCAAGCAGTCCATCCATGTTTTTCCCCTGGCTGGCTGAGATGGCTACAATGTTTTCTCCAAAAGGAATGTCCTCCGGGTAAACCAGGTCTGCCTTGTTATAGCAGCGCAGCACCGGAGTTTCCGGCTTTGCCAGTTTGGCAATCAGCTTTTCCACCACCGCAATGTGGTCCTCCCGATGGGGGTCGGATGCGTCGATCACATGCAGCAGCAAATCTGCATACTCCAGTTCTTCCAGTGTGGCATGGAAAGCATTGACCAGGTGGTGGGGAAGCTTTGCAATGAATCCCACCGTATCGGACAGAATCACATCCAGGTTATCCGAAACCGTCAGCAGCCTGGAGGTGGTATCCAGGGTATCAAACAGCCGGTTGTTGGCAGGGATTCCCGCCCCTGTCAGCTGGTTCAGCAGAGTGGATTTTCCCGCATTGGTATAGCCCACGATGGCCACCACGGGGATGGAATTTTTCATTCTCCGTTCCCGCTGGACTCCCCGAACCTTGCGCACCTGCTCCAATTCCTGCTCCAGGCGGGTAATCCGCTCCCGGATGTGGCGCCGGTCCGATTCCAGCTTGGTTTCACCGGGACCCCGGGTACCAATGCCGCCGCCCTGACGGCTCAGACTTTTTCCCATACCGGACAGCCGGGGCAGCAGATATTTATACTGGGCCAGTTCCACCTGAAGGCGGCCCTCCTTCGTCTTTGCCCGCTGGGCGAAAATATCCAGAATGAGCGCACTGCGGTCCAGCACCGGGACTCCGATGATTTCCTCCAGCGCCCGGATATTTCCCGGGGAAAGCTCATTGTCAAAAATAACCATGGTTGAGGCGGTGGCCTCTACCAGCATTTTTACCTCCAGGGCCTTTCCCTCCCCGATAAAGCTGTGAGAATCCGGTGTGTGACGATTTTGCAGCACCTTGCCGGTACAGAATCCCCCTGCCGTCTCCAGCAGCGCATCCAGCTCCTCCAGGGTTTCCTCTGTTGCAGTCTGCTCCTTGGTGAAGCAGTCCGCATTCAGTCCAACCAGAACCGCCCGCTCTTGAATCGATTTTTCAAAATTTGACTCCATGTTACCTCCCAGGGCTATGCGCCCCCTGTCGCTTGTCCATAGTATACCATATCCGCCCCGCTGGAAACAACGGATCCCAACCCATTTTTTGAAAAGATACAAAAAAATCCGCACCACAAAACGTGGTGCGGATTTGCAGGAACCTTACTTCAGGCCGAACCGCTTGTTGAAGCGATCAACACGTCCACCGGTGTCAACCAGCTTCTGCTTGCCGGTATAGAAAGGGTGGCACTTGGAGCAGAGTGGCACTTGGAGCAGATCTCAACACGAATGTCCTTCTTGGTGGAACCAGTGGTAAAGACATTACCGCATGCACAGCGAATCGTGGTCTGTTCGTACTTGGGATGGATACCTTCCTTCATTTCGTTCACCTCTTTCTTATCAGTTAAAGGGCATGATCGCCCCAGCAATCTTGAATCGCCCGGATATCATAACACAGCGCCAGTCAAAATGCAAGCATTTTTTTCAGTTTTTTTTAAAATCCCGGCGTCTATTTTTCCTCTGCCTCAACTTGCAGCAGTTCCGGGGGTATTCTGCGGTCACGGAAATAGAATTCCCGGTCATGCTCCCCCACAGGGCGCATCACCCGGCAGGGATTCCCCACGGCCACCACGTTGGACGGAATGTCCCGGGTCACAATGCTCCCCGCCCCGATCACGGTATTGTCCCCAATGGTGACCCCGGGCATGACAATCACTCCGGCGCCCAGCCAGCAGTTGCTGCCGATGTGGACGGGCATATTATACTGCAATCCCTGCCGGCGAAGTCCCGGTTCCACGGGGTGTCCCGCCGTGGCGATGGTTACATTGGGTCCGATCATGGTATAGTCCCCAATATAAATATGGGTGTCATCCACCAGGGTCAGGTTGAAGTTGGTATAGACATTTTTCCCCAGATGCACATGGCGGCCGCCGAAGTTGGCATAGAAGGGGGACTCCACATAGCACCCCTCCCCCACCTCGGCAAACAGCTCCTTCAGCTTGGCTTCCCGGTCCGCCATCCGGACATGGGGAATGGAATTGTAGTCCCGGAGACGATCCAGATATCCCAGCTGCTTGTCCAGAATTTCCTGGTCCATGGGCTGGTAGATTTCCCCGCTGTGCTGTTTTTCCTGAATGGTCATGGTCTTTTCCTCAGAATGCCCAGTTTCCTCCCCGGAAAATAGGAACCGTCCGTCCGTCAGCGCAGATGGCGTCGATGTTCATGGTATCGCAGCCGATCATGAAGTCCTCATGGATCATGGAATCGTTCAGGCCCATCGCCCGGCATTCCTCCAGGGTCATCTCCTGGAATCCTTCAATCGTGTCGGCAAAACCCATGCCCAGCGCCAGGTGGCAGGCGGCGTTTTCGTCAAACAGGGTGTTGTAGAACAGGATTCCGCTTTCGCTGATGGGGCTCTTCTGGGGCACCAAGGCGCACTCGCCCAGGCAGGCGGCGCCTTCGTCCATGGCGATCATGCTCTTGAGCAGGTCCTCGCCCTTCTCCGCATGGACCTCCACCGCCCTGCCGTTTTCAAAGCGGACGGAGAATCCCTCAATCAGCTGGCCCCGATAAGACAGGGGCTTGGTGGCATACACAATGCCCTCCGCCTCCCCCTTTTTCGGGGAAATGAAGCATTCTTCTGTGGGAATATTGGGGTTGTAGGCAATGCCCCGGCGGTTGACGTCCCGTCCGCCCTGCCAGTGCCCCCGCTCCAGCATGCCCACCGTCAGATCCGTGCCGTTGTCAGCGGTATAGTGCAGGGAACGGATGCCGAGGCTGTTCAGGTAGTCACAGCGGCCTTTCAGGTCGGCGTTGTGCTCTTCCCAGGCCTTTACCGGGTCGTCTGTCACCCGGGCGGTGAAGAGGATCGCCTCCCACAGCTTCTCCATGGCCGCACTGGTGCGCATGCCGGGGAAAACCTTCTTGGCCCAGGCGGCACCCGGAACCGCGGCGATGCACCACTGCTCCATGTTCTCCCGGCGGTCCT
Source organism: uncultured Eubacteriales bacterium (assembly GCA_949296115.1). Lineage (GTDB taxonomy): Bacteria > Bacillota > Clostridia > Oscillospirales > Oscillospiraceae > Faecousia. Next base: position 183,858 of record CASFNR010000001.1, read on the forward strand.
GGTAGGGCTTCAGAATGGGGTAGGACATCTGCCGGGCTTTGGAGACCTTCTCCATGTTGATGCCCTTCAGGCCGTCCGGGTCCGAGGATTCCAGATGGATGCGGGCGGGCAGGGTCTGGCAGAAATGCTCCTGCTTGGCTTCCTTCCAGGCTTCCACGGTTCCCATGGTCTTGACAGACTGGTAGCGCACGTGAAGCTTCGCCAGTTCCGGATAATCCCACTCCACGGTGACCTTCCGGGCCTTGGCCTTGTAGGCTTCCTCAACCAGCATTTTTACAAACTCCGGCTGGTCCAGATCGGCGTAGATCACAACATCCTGTCCCTTCTGGACATTCACACCGCAGCGGACAATCAGCCTGGCATATTCTCTGAGAACGGTTTTCTTCATGGTACTTTGCTTCCTTTCTTTCAGAACTTTCGCTATCGTATCAGATTTTATCCAAAAGGTCAATGATTCTTGCATTCCCCCGGGAAATGTTTTATAATCTTCCAGATGGACAACTTTGTTTTGAATTTTTGATTTTGGGTAAATATTTTGTCCAGTTTACCCTGAGAGGTGGAAAATATGCTGACAAGAGAATCCTTTCAAGAGAAAATCAGGCAGGGACTCCGGCTGCTGGACGGCGCCACCGGCTCCAATCTCCGGGCCGTTGGCATGCCCAAGGGCTGCTGCACGGAACAGTGGATCCTGGAAAATCCGGAGCCGCTGCTCACCCTCCAGCGGGGATATGCCCAGGCGGGCAGCCAGATTATCTATGCCCCCACCTTTCAGGCCCAGCCCATTGCCCTGAAAGCAGTGGGTCTGGATGGCCAGACGGAAAAAGTCAACGCCCGGCTGGTTGCCCTGAGCCGTTCCGCTGCCCCGGACTGTCTGATTGCCGGTGACCTGACCACCCTGGCCACCTTCTGCGACAGCTGGAACCCGGACAGCTTCGACCTGCTGGTGGACAATTATCGCCGGCAGATCCGGGGACTGATGGACGGCGGATGCGACCTTCTGGTGGGAGAAACCCTCCTTTATCCCCAGGAAGCAGAAGCCATTCTCACCGCTGCGGAACTGGAAGGCGCCGGGGCCGCCATGTACAGCTTTACCATGCAGTCTGACGGTTCTCTGTTCTCCGGGGCGGAAGTGGGTCCCGTGCTTCGGGAATTGGAGCACGCTGGCGCTGCTGCCGTAGGCTTCAACTGCGTGGCGGCGGATATGATGACGCCCTACCTGGTGAGCAAGCTTCGGCGCTTCGTCACAGGACCGCTGATCTGCAAGCCGAATGCGGGGATGCCGGTGATCAACAGCGCCGGTATTGCGGAATATCATCAGACACCGGACGAATTTCGGGACATTATGGCCCAGTGTGTGGAAAATGGCGCCACGCTGCTGGGCGGGTGCTGCGGCACCACACCGGAGTTTATTGCCGCAGTCAGAGCATTGCAGGAATGAAACCCGATTCCGTGCAAATGCGGAACCGGAATGTCCGCATTTCCTATTGCCAAATTTGTCGGAATTTGCTATAGTGTGTCCTATGAAAAACAGAATTCATCTCTATGTCAGCCGTAAAAATGCGCTGACCTGGCTGATGGCACTGTGCATGGTTGCTTCGGCACTGACCCGCATGGTGTTCTCCGGTGGGAAAGGGACCGGAGACACCTTATACATGTGGAGTCAAATCGTTCTGCCGATTGCGGCAACCCTGCTGTATCCCGCCATCGCCCTTCTGAGCGGCAAGGAGCTGTTCTACAAGACTGCCATTCCGGTGTGGATGATGGTAGCATACGCCGCCGTGTGGGTTCAGGACAATGTCACCACGCAGATGATGGTGTGGCTGTTCTGGATTGCCCTGGTGTTCTTTGCTTACCTGTACACTGACATCACCTCCGGCCGGGCACATGCCGTGCTGCTCCTGCTGCCTTTGATGTGCGTTCCTCTGGGCTTCATCCTCTACTTTTATCGGTCGGGGCTGTTGGGAGGAGATCCGGAGGCCCTGCGGGCCTGCCTGCCGGATGTGCTGATGCTGTCGGGCGTGATTGTCCTGGTGTTTGCCATCCGGATTCATCCCCTGGGAGAATACCACCCCACCTGGGGTGATCGCACAGACGGGCGGCGTATCCGTACCCTGCCCGCCATGAGTCAGGTTTCCCCCTACATCATGGTCACCCGGAACACCTCCACCAATTACTATGAGGATTCCATGGAGATCACGCACATCGACCGCTATATCCGGCAAAAGCGGCGGGAAGGCCTGACCAGCTTTGGTATTACCCATGTGCTGCTGGCCTGCTATGTCCGCACCCTGTGCAAGTATCCCGGACTGAACCGGTTCCTGGCCGGTCAGCGGGTATATTCCCGGGGAGAAGATGTGCAGTTCTGCATGACCATCAAAAAGGAAATGACCTCCGAGTCTCCTGACACGGTGATCAAAGTACACCTCAGCCCCCGGGACACGGCGGGGGATGTGTACAAGAAAGTGCAGGCCGCCATTGAGAACGTAAAAAATACGCCGCTGGATTCGGATTTTGACAACACCGCCGGCGCCCTGATGCTGATTCCAGGCGTTTTCCTGAAATTCGTGGTATGGCTGCTGAAGACCCTGGATTATTTCGGTCTGCTCCCTGCCTTCCTGCTGGAGGTCAGCCCCTTCCACGGTTCCCTCTTCCTCACGTCTATGGGCAGTCTGGGCATCAAGCCCATTTATCACCACCTGTATGACTTCGGCAATCTGCCTGTGTTCGGATCCTTCGGCATGAAGCGGCGGGCTTTCGAGGTCACCGAGGACGGCTCCGTGGTCCAGCGCAAATATGTGGACATCAAGTTCACCATGGATGAGCGTATTGTGGACGGGTTCTACTATGCTGCTTTCTTCAAGCACTACAATCGGATTATGCAGCATCCGGAGATTCTGGATCATCCCCCTGAGGAGGTTCTGCGTGACATTGACTGAGCGGGAAGCCGCCGTGGCAGCGCATCTGTCCCAATCCTATCCTTGGAAAGACCGGTTCTGCTGGCTCTCCCAGACCGGCTCCACCAATGACGTTCTTAAGCAGCTTGCCCGGGAAGGGGCTGCGGAGGGAACCGTTGTGATTGCGGATCAGCAGATCAACGGCCATGGCCGCCTGGGGCGCAGCTTCTACTCCCCTCCTGGTTCCGGTGTATATCTGAGTGTCCTTCTCCGTCCCAAATGCGCACCGCCGGACCTGCTCCATGCCACCTGCGCCGTCGGTGTGGCGATGTGCGATGCGGTGGAACGGGTCACAGGTTTCCGTCCTTCTGTCAAATGGACCAACGATCTGGTTGTGGAAAAAAGGAAGCTGGGCGGCATCCTTACGGAGCTGGGATTGACGGTCAGTGGAGACATCTCCTATCTCATCGCCGGTATTGGGTTGAATTGCCTGCAAAAAGCGGAGGACTTCCCTCCTGAGATCCGCTCCATGGCTACATCTTTGGAAATGGTCACCGGGGCGACGATTCAGAGAGAAGCGCTTGCTGCCTCTATGATGGAGTCGCTGTTCGAAATGTCCCGGAACCTGCTCACGGGAAAAGGAGCCATGCTGGAGCAGTACCGCAGGGACTGCGTTACCATCGGCAAGGAAATTTCCCTGGTTCGGGGGCAGGAAATAACCCGGGGCACCGCACTGGACGTGGACGAAAACGGAGCGCTGGTTGTGGCATTCTCAGACGGTACCGTCCGTGCCGTGAATTCGGGGGAAGTCAGCGTCCGGGGAATGTACGGCTATGTGTAAGTTCAGCGGGAAAAATCCGAAAAACTATTGCATTTTCTTCTCGTATTGGTTATACTGAGCATAATGATTTATTTTGAATCTGGAGGTCAATCTTATGAAAGCATTCAATACTGTTTTGAAGGTTCTCACCGCGATTGCCGCTGTCGCCGGTGCGATCTACATCATCGCAACCTATGGCGAACAGATTGTCGCCTGGGCCAAGCGGATGCTCGCCGCTCTTCCCAAGTGCCCCTGTGATGCCGAGGTGGTATTCGATGCCGCCGGTGAAGATGAGACTCCCGTGGAAGAGGCACCTGCTGCGGAAGAGAACGCCCCCGCAGAGCCTGCGGAAGAGCCCGCTCCCGAGGTTGTGGTTTCCGAGCATGAGCCCGTGGCGGAAGAGGCCGATTTCGCCGAGTAATTTTCAGAACCGCATCAATCGATCAGGATCCCGGAATGGCATTTGCTGTTCCGGGATATTTTTTTGCATAGTTGGCTTGACATTTTCTGCAAAGTATGCTATGCTTTTTATGCAAAGTTAACTTAGCATTTTAATTTCTAGGAAAGGAGTGTATCCATGAAAACCCGCATCCGGGAACTACGGAAGGCCCGCAAGCTCTCTCAGGAGGAATTGGCAGACGCGGTGGGCACCACGCGGCAGACCATCACCTCCATCGAGGTGGGAAAATATGTGGCCTCCCTTCCCCTCGCCTATAAAATTGCCCGGTATTTTGGGCTCACCATTGAAGAAGTTTTCGACTTCTCGGATTTGGAGGATGGAATATGGAATCATACAGAGAAAAACTGAAACTGGAAAATTGGGTCCTGGGGTTGTCCTGTTTTCTTCTGGCTGTTTTCTGTCTCGTTGGACTTCTGGCAGAAATGGGCCTGGTGGAGCTGACTCCCATAGGCGGAGACATCCATTGGCAGTCCCGCTGGCGGGGCGGCATCACCGGCGCATCGTTTGCGCTCCTGGTCATGCTGGCTGTAGGATTGGTTCGGAATTGCAGGGCGATCAGAGATGAAAGCAAGCTGAGAAAGCACTATGTCAAATCCCACGACGAGCGCACCATTCAGGTCCAGACCGCCGCTCTGGCGGCAGGCTGCCGCAGTTTCCTCATTCTAGGGTTGGTTGCCGCAATCATTTCCGGATATTTTCACATGGTTGTAAGTCTCTCCATTCTGGCCTGTGTTTTTACGCTGTCCATCATCTGTGTGTTATGTAAGCTGTACTATTTCAAAAAATACTGAGACACAGCAAGCCCCCTGTCCGATAAACGGACAGGGGGCTTCTTCAAAAGGCGGTCAGGATTTCCACCAGCATTTTCACGCACAGCTCCATATCCTCTACCGGGATATACTCAAAGCGGCCGTGGTAGTTTTCTCCGCCGGTACAGAGGTTCGGGCAAGGCAAGCCCTGATAGCTCAGCCGGGCGCCATCGGTACCGCCCCGGATGGGAACCTCCCGGGCCCCCATCCCTACCGCCTTCATGGCGGCTTTCGCCCGCTCCACCACATACAGATGGGGTTCAATGCACTGCTTCATATTGTAGTAGCTGTCCCGGATGGTCAGTTCCAGGGTGCCCTCTCCGTATTTTGCGTTGATGAAACCGGCAGCGGCAGTCATCATTTCCTTCTTTTCCTCAAATTTCTGACGATCATGGTCCCGGATAATGTAATGCAGCTGCGAATGTTCCACCTCCCCTGCCATCTGGGTCAGGTGGAAAAATCCTTCATAGCCCTGAGTATGCTCCGGACGCTGCTGTACCGGAAGCAGCCCCGCAAATTCCATGGCAATCAGCTGGGAATTGACCATTTTGTCTTTCGCCGCCCCAGGGTGAATGTTCAGCCCATGCACAACGACTCTGGCATCCGCCGCATTGAAGTTCTCATATTCAATTTCCCCCACCGTGCCGCCGTCCATGGTATAGGCATAGTCCGCCCCGAATCCGGGAACATCAAACCGATCTGCACCCCGGCCCACTTCCTCGTCCGGCGTAAAGCCAATCTTAACGGTTGCATGTTTTCCTCCCTGCTGAAGCAACGTCTCAGCCGCTGCAAGGATTTCCGCAATGCCTGCCTTGTCATCTGCGCCAAGGAGGGTGGTCCCGTCTGTGACAATCAGATGCTTCCCGACATGGCGTTTGAGAGAGGCATAGTCCCCTTCCCGGAGGAATATTTGCTTCTCCTCATTCAGGCAGATGTCTCCGCCCTGATAGTCCACCACCCGGGGGCGGATATTGGCGCCGGAGGCATCGGGGGAAGTGTCCATGTGTGCAATCAGTCCGATAACAGGCAAGGTCGGATCTCCGGGAATCGTGCCGTAAACATAGCCGTATTCATCCATTCGGGCATCCGCAATGCCCATCTGTTTCATTTCCTCCACCAGCGCCGCCCCGAGCAGCTTCTGCTTTTGGGTAGAGGGGCAGGTCTCGGAAGTTTCATCCGATTGGGTATCAAAAGAAACATAGCGCAGAAAGCGCTCCACAACATCCTGCACGGTCATCGTCTCCCTTCCAAATTTATTCCGCCTGTTTCAGCTGGCGGGCCAGACTGGCGGTCACCTGGGCGCAGCGGTGGGCCGCAATTTTTTCAAAGGTAGGATAGTCCATTTCGGCGCTGTCATCCGCCTTGTCGGAAATGGCCCGGATAATTACAAAGGGCACCTTGTTGCGGTAAGCGGTCTGGGCAATGCCCGCTCCTTCCATTTCCGTACACAGCGCCTGGGTCAGGGAAACAATCCACTGCTTCTTGTCCTTCTGGCAGATAAACTGATCGCCGCTGGCAATCCGTCCGATCCGGGTATGGCCGGGGTTCACGGACTCCGCTGCTGCAAACGCATCCTTCACCAAATCGTCGTCCGCCGGAAACGCCACCGTATCAAAGCCTGGAACCTGCCCTACCTGGTAAGCGTCATTGATCACATGGCAGTCAAAATCATGGTACATGGCGTCCCGGCTCACCACCAGGTCCCCGATGTCCAGCTCTGCACACAGAGAACCTGCAACACCGGTATTGACAATGTGGGTCACGCCAAAGCAGTCGCACAGGATCTGCACGCACAGCGCCGCATTGACCTTGCCCACGCCGCAGCGGACAACCACAACCGGGAGACCGGAGAGAATGCCTTCGTAGAATACGCTACCCGCCTTCTGGGTGGGTGTCTGGTGTTCCATCTGGCCCAGCAGGGTTTCCACCTCAACTTCCATCGCACCGATGATACCTAACTTGATCATAGACCTGTCCCCTCTTCTGCCGGGTAGCTCATCCGCTCCGGCGTAATATGCTCCAGAATGTCACTGTACTTTCTGCCCCAGTAATTCGCCATGGACAAATTCATGTCCAGGTAGTTGCCGCAGTCCCGCGCGCTTGCGCCGGGAACCTCCCCCCGGTAATCCCGGATGAAGCGGAAACAGTCCAGCACCAGCGGCAAGACCTGCTGTACCGTATAATCCCCTGCCAGGAGCAGATAAAACCCAGTCCGGCAGCCCATAGGGCCAAAATAAAGAACTTTCTCCTTCCAGGCAGGCTCATTGCGCAGGAAGGTGGCGCCAAGGTGCTCCATGGTGTGAACCTCTGCGGTGTTCATCACCGGTTCTGCATTGGGTTTCGTCAGCCGCAGGTCAAAGGTTGTGACAATCTGGTCCCCCACCTGATCTTTTCTTGAAACATAGAGCCCCGGCAACAGCCGCAGGTGATCGATGGTGAAGCTTGTTATTTTTTCCATGCAGTGCTCCTCTTTCTGGAATGATTCCTGTGTTATTTACCGCAGTTGGCTGCGTCGATTGCCAATACCAGCAGCAATCCGGGGATTTCAGACTCCGGTCGGTCATAGCGCAGCACATAGGCATCGGTCAAATGAAACAGTTCCTTGGAAATGGACATGACTTCCCGGCCGCTGGCCGTGACCCGGTAGTCCCAGCCCAGAAAATCCCCCTCCACATCCCAGCCGTGGTAATCCACCCGGTAGCGGGGGCGAAAAAAGGTGAATTCCTTGCTGACCCAGCCCTGGCTTCTTCCATCCACCACAATTTCGAACCGGGGCAGCAGCGCAAACAGTTTCTGATGAATGGAGCCCACTTCCTGGCCGCTTCGTTTGTCATAAACGTGAATCTGATGCCCCAGGGCCAGCAGCTCCGCAGATACTTCATAGCGGGCTTCGCCGGACTCGTCGTAGACGTCATAGCTGTCCGTCCAGGAAAAGAACCGCTGTTTGATATACAGATACATGACTTCGCCTCCTTTCGCCCCATCATATCACAGCCCATTTTTCTTTGCAAGGGGGTTGTTTTCCAGGCCCGAATGTAAAGGAAATTTCGTTCATTCCGTCAGCTCTTAAGGCAGATTTTCTTGGTTGACCGGATTCGCTTTTTTTTGCAAATGTGCCAAATGTTCTTGCATTTTTTCGTTTGCAATGATAGAATAGCTATGACTATACCATGGATGGTACCAAAAGGTAGGGATGCATAAATGGGTAAGAACGATTTCGATATCGATTTCGACTTTGAGAAAGAATACGGCTTCGATCCTAAGGCTTTCCTTGGGTCCGATGCGGATGATGATAGTGTCGACCTGAATCAATTTTCTGATGAAGAACTGGGCCTGACCCCCCAGGGAGGATCGAGTAAAAGCTCTGCCGGCGGCCCCGTTTTTGAGGACGAAGATATGCGGGATGACTTTGATCTGGATGCGGATCTGGATGATTTTCTGAAGATGGGACAAGAGGACGATTCTGCGGATCTCCCGGAGGAGGATCCGGAGGAATTTCCGGAAGAAGATGCCTATCCTGAGGAACAGGAGTTAACAGAGGAGGCGTATCCGGAAAAAATGGGCACAGAGCAGACATCATATCCGGAGGACGAACAGCCGTACGATCCGGAGGAATATGATCCGGACTACCAGCCGGAAGATGAGGAGCAGCCGTCCCGCCATCGGAAAGAGCGTCCTCGTAAAAAACGGCAGGCGCCGAAAATCAATCTTCCCAAGATTGCAATGCCCAATATCTTCGGCAAATTCTATGACGTGTATTTCGCCCCTGTCTTTGACAAAGGGATGCGGGAGCCGGCTCCTGATCCAAAAAATCCCAGGCGGAGACGGCGTAAGACGCCCATGCAGATTTTCAAAGAGGTATACCTGCCCCCCATCATCGCCTGTGTCTGTCTGATTCTGGTCCTGTCCTTTGCCATCGGCGCATTGTCTGACTTTATCCAGGCGAAGCAGGATGAGGCGGAGCGTCAGCAGAGCCACCTGAGCTCTTCCATCAGCGCTGCAGAACAGGAAGCCCAGCGGGTTCAGCAGGTCATGGCGGAAGCGGAGAGTCTGGTGACTGGATACGACTATGACGGCGCCATTGCCCTGCTACAGACATTGGATGTCTCCAACGAGGAGGTCGCTGCCAAAATCCGGGATTACTCCCTGGCGAAGGAGCAGCTTCAAGCCTATCAGGACCCCTCCACCATTCCCAATCTGAGTTTCCATGTGCTCATTGAGGATACGGCCAGAGCTTTCAGCGACGCCACTTACGGCGGCCAGTACAACCGGAACTTTGTCACCACCGGTGAATTCCGGAAGATTCTCCAGCAGCTGTATGATAACAACTACGTCCTGGTTGACTTCAACAGCTTTACCGGCTCCAGCAAGGACACCTCCGGCAATGACATCTTCCAGACCATCCCCATCTATCTGCCCGCCGGGAAAAAGCCGGTGATGATTACCGAAACCATGGTAAATTACTATCTGTACATGGTAGACGGCAATGATGACGGTGTGGCAGATGCCAGCGGCGACGGCTTTGCCAGCAAGCTGGTGGTGAGCAACGGAGAAATCAAGAACGAGTACGTCACTTCCAGCGGTGAAACTCTGGTGGGCGACTACGATCTGGTTCCCATTCTGGAGACCTTTATCAAGGAGCATCCGGACTTCTCTTACCAGGGTGCCCGGGCAACCCTTGCGGTCAGCGGCTATGATGGCGTATTCGGCTATCGCTGCGTGAACAGCTTTGTTGCCACCAAGGGTCAGGATTACGTGGATCAGGAGAAGGCCAGCGCTACCGCTGTGGCAAATGCCCTGAAGGAAAAAGGTTATACCTTCGCTTGCTACACCTTTGAGGATATTCCTTATGCGGATAAGAGTGTACAGCAAATTTCCTCTGACATCCAGTCCTGGGTGCAGCAGGTATTGCCGATTCTCGGCGAGTCCAACATCTTTATTTTCGCAAAGACCAGCGGACTGTCCGGCTACGGCACCACAAATCAGGCCTTCAACGCCATCTACAACAGCGGTTTCCGGTACTTCATCACCCACGGCACACAGCCCTGGGCCGAGGTCAACACCAATTACGTCCGGCAGAATCGTCTGATGGTGACGGGTGAATATCTGCAGCACTTTGCCAGCTACTTCAACAACACCAACTACACGCTCTTCGATGCGTCCCTGGTAATTGACAGTGCCGCCCGGGGCAATGTGCCCACCGGCTGATCCCTGTCAGCAAGATACCCACAAGCTTCCCAATGGAGGCTTGTGGGTTGTTTTTTGCAAAAGAGGTGGGGTCTGGCAAACTGCCTGACCCCGCCTTCCCGTGTCATTATTCCGCTTTTTCGATGGCTGCCACCGCATCCGCCAAGGCATCGGTATTCACCGTCTCCATCAGGCCGCTGTCATACGCCTCCGCAACACCGGGGTCGATGGGCAGCTTTGCCAGCACCGGCAACTCAAACTGGGAGGCAATCTGGTCCAGGTGGGATTTGCCGAACACCTGAATCTCCTTGCCGCAGTCCGGGCAGCGCAGGTAGGAGTAGTTCTCCACCAGCCCCAGCACCGGGATGTGCATCATGTTGGCCATCTTCACCGCCTTGGACACGATCATGGATACCAGATCCTGGGGGCTGGTCACGATGACAATGCCGTTAACCGGCAGACTCTGGAACACCGTCAGCGGCACATCGCCGGTTCCGGGAGGCATATCCACGAACATATAGTCCACATCCTCCCAGATCACATCCGTCCAGAACTGCTTCACTGCACCGGCAATCACCGGGCCGCGCCAGACAACCGGATCGTCCGGGTTATCCAGCAGCAGATTGATGGACATGACCTGAATGCCGCTGCGGGTGAGCGCAGGATAGAGGCCATCCTCATTGGCCCCCTGGCACTCTGTTACACCAAAGGCCTTCGGAGCGGAGGGGCCAGTAATATCCGCATCCAGAACAGCTACCCGCTTTCCCTTCCGGGCCATAGCGACCGCCAGCATGGAGGTAACCGTGGACTTGCCAACACCGCCCTTGCCGGAGACAACCGCAATCACCTTTTTCACCGTGGACTTGGGATTCAGGGTTTCCAGCAGGCTCTCCGCCTTCCGGTCGCCGCAGGAAGTGCTGCCACAGCTGGAGCAATTTCCATTACAAGAACTCATTACTTTTACACTCCTTTGCGTCGGGTTCTACCCCATTCGCATTTTCATATTTCACTTCGACCATTATAGGCAATTCCCCCCACCCTGTCAAGCATCGTCAGAAGTTTCCTGCCGCTGCTGCAGTACCGTGTATGCATCGCAGCTGGGATTGAATGCCAGGCAGTCCCACTTTACTCCTGGGCAGCCTCCCACTGCTCCATCAGCTCCATCAGCGCTGCTTCCGCCGCTTCTTTTTCTTCCAGGGCTTTGGTCAGCTGCTGGTAATCCGCAGCCGCTTCCTCGATTTTCACATCCAGCTGGGCAATCAGGCTCTCCTGCTTTTCAATTTCCCGTTCCAGTCTGCGAACCAGCTTTTCAGACTCCTTGGTGCCGCCCTTGGGTTTCTCCTTTTTGGGCTTCGGGACGGGCACAGCAGCAGGCTTGGACGCCGCCTCATGCGCCAGAATGGAACGGTATTTTGCATAACCGCAGGGGAAATCCCGGATGGTTCCATCCTCCAGGAGCCAGATGCGTTCCGCAAATTTTTCGATGAAATACCGGTCATGGGACACGAACAGCAGGACGCCTTCGAATTCCTCAATGGCCGCCTCCACCCACTCCCGTGACGCAATATCCAGGTGGTTGGTGGGTTCGTCCAGAATCAGCAGGTTGATTTTTTCATCCATCAGCATGCACAGCCGCAGCCGGGACTGCTCTCCGCCAGAGAGATTCTGCACCTGCTTGAATACATCCTCCCCCTGGAACAGGAAGGCTCCCAGCCGGTCCCGGGCAACTTGGGGCGTGCAGTTCTTCTCATAGAGCATGGTATCGTACAGGCTGCGCTCCGGATGGTCAAAATGGATAATCTGGGGCAGATACCCCCACTTGACCGTGGGGCCAAACTGGATTTTGCCGGTGCAGTCCTCCTCCCCCAGAAGGCATTTGATGAAGGTGGATTTGCCCGTGCCGTTGTCTCCCAGCAGGGCAATCCGCTCCCCCGCCTCCACGTTCAGGTTTACATCCGAAAACAGGGTCCGGTCTCCAAAGGATTTGGACACGCCCTTCATTTTGAATACCACATCTCCGGAGAAATCCTTTTCGCCGAAGGATGCCTTCATGGTCCGTTCTTTCTGGGGTTTCTCCGTCTTGCGGATCCGCTCCATCCGGTGCTGGATGGACATGGCCCGGCGGTAGAGGGTCCGGTTGTTGATGCCCCAGCCCTTCATCCGCTCCACCGTATAGCCCAGCTGCTTCAGTTTGGCCTGCTCCTGCTGGTACTGCTTCATTTGCAGATCAAACCGGGCCTGCTTTTCATCCATGTAGAAGGAATAGTTGCCGGAATAGAACTCCCCATGGCCCTGTGTAATCTCAATGACCCGCTGGGCAATCTGATCGATGAAGTACCGGTCATGGGAAATGGCCAGGACGGTCCCCTTGAAGGCTCGGATATACTGTTCCAGCCATTCCACACTGTTCAGATCCAGGTGGTTGGTGGGTTCGTCCAGCAGCAGAATGTCCGTCTTTTCCAGCAGCAGCCGGGCCAGGTTCACCCGGGTCTTTTCGCCGCCGGACAGGCTGGAAAAGCTCTGCTCCCGCTGCTCCCGGGAAATGCCCAGACCGTTGCAGATCTTGTCCACTTCCACGTCCATTTCATAGCCGCCGCCCGACTGGAAACGGTTGGAAAGCCGGTCATACTCCCGCAGCTGCTCCTCCGTTGCGCCGGCGGACATCTGGCACTCCAGCTGCTCCATCTTTTTTCGATCCGACAAAAGCTCCGCATAGGCAGAGCGAAGCACATCCTCCACCGTGTAGCCCTCGGGAAAGTGGGGAATCTGGGAAATCAGGCCCATCCGCTTGTTGGGATTGACGTAAACCTCTCCCCCATCGTAGTCCATCTGTCCGGTGAGGATATTGAACAGGGTGGTTTTCCCACAGCCATTCCGGCCGAGAATCGCCACCCGCTCCCCTTCCTGAATCTCAAAGCTCAGGCCGTCCAGCAGATATTCTCCGATCACAAAGAATTTTGTTAAGTTCTTTACCTGTATATCAACCATATCTGTTCTCCCGTTCTACAGCTCCGACAGAATCTTCCGGATTTCCTCCCGGGTGTAGAGCAAATTCAATGCCTGCAGCATGGCGTTGGCGCTCATGTGCTCCGGCAAGCGGCAGGCTTTCAGCAATTTCCCCCGCAGAACACTGGCATTTTCTCCGCCGGAAAGGCCCAGTTCCATTAAATCCTGCTTGGTCAGTCCTTTCTCACTCTGGCATGAAGCGTCCTCCATGGTGGCGCCCGCACGGCGCAGCGCCTCCAGAATGACTTCCCGGGACATGCCCTCCACTCCTAGTTTTCCTTCTTTTCCCGGGGCGGATTTCCGTTTCTCCTTACCGGGAATGTCCGGAATATAGGCATGCTTCAGCTGGGAGGAAGGAATGGCGCTTTTAATTCGGCTGCGGATCACAAATCCCGCTCCATCGGAGTCGGTGAACACAATCAATCCCCGCTCCTTTGCCACCCGGCGCAGCAAATCCATTTGCTCTTTGTTCTTGAAAATACCGAATCCGGAGGTTTCCAAGATCGGCGCATCCACAATCTGCGAGAGGGTATTCTTATCATATCGTCCCTCCACCACAATGGCTTCCTTGATTTTAACCACGCTTTGCCTCCTGCGCCAGCTGAAGAATCAGCAGTTCCAGCAAACGTTCACTGTCGTCAAAGGATGTTTTCATCTGATAGTCCGTCTCCACAATCAAAGCAGCCGCCCTGGCACAGAAAGCGGCAGAAAAACGCCGGGCCGCATCCATGGTTTTCCGGGCCGGATAGTCCGGAATGCCGCATAGCTTTTGCAGTTCCGAAGCGGGCCTTCCCCCGTCCAGCAGGGTCCGGGCGGTTCCGATGCGGCGGAAATGCGCTCCCACGGCGCCCAGGATCGCCAACGGCTCCTGCTGCATTTTCAGCAGCTGCTGCAATTTGACCAGCGCCTGATCGTATCGTCCGGCGCTGAGTAAGTCCGTCATCTGGAAAACAACCGCATCCAGCACCGGTTCTGTCACCGCATCTATGTCGGATTTTTTGATTTCATCCGCCCCGGAGTAAGCGCAGATTTTGTCAATTTCTCCGCTGAGGGCCGTCATGGTCCCCCCCGTAATGTCAATCAGATAGGCGCACAGGTCATTGGAGATCCGTTTCTTCCGGGCCGCAAAGTGCCGGGCAATCCAGGCAATCAAATCCCGCTGGTTCTGCTTTGCAAACTCCACGATCTGGCCGTGTTTATCCAGCGCATCCCAGAGTTTTTTCTGGCGCTTGTCCGGTTTCCAGGCAGCAGCCGTATAGGTGAAAATCACCGTGCAGTAATCCGGAATATCCTCCAGAATCTGAACCATTTTATTCCGGTCTGTTTCGTTGAATCTAAAAAAATCCACCTCGTCTACCACAATCAGGGTTTTCTCCGCCATCATGGGAAGATTTTCCACCGCATCCGCAAAGGTCTGCAAGTCAAAGGTTTCATTATTCAGCTGATGGAAGTTGAAAGACTCCGTCAGTTCATCCAGCAGCTGTTTTTTGATCTGACTCAGATAATGGTGCAGCAGGAATACCTCTTCCCCATGGAATACATATAGCCGCCCGATTTCTTTTGCTTTCAATGCCTGCTTCAATTCCTGAATCGCAGTACCTGTATCTGCTTTTTTTGCCATGGGGCTCACCTCCTGTATACCAGATCGCCGTTCAGATCTGTCCGATAAACCTGACAGCCATACGCCGCCAACCGCTGCAGCAATTCCGGCGCTGGATGCCCATAGGGATTATCCGCACCCACGCTGATGCATACAATTTTCGGCTTCACGGCCTGGAGCAGTTCCTCACAGGTGGAGTTTTTAGAGCCATGATGTCCGGCAATCAGCACATCCACCTGCGGGATTTGGGCGTTCCGAAGCAGAGAACGCTCTCCAAAGCCGTCCCGGTCTCCGGTAATGAGTATATCACAGTTTTCCGAATCAAACAAGACGCACAAGCTGCTTTCATTTCCCTCTCCGGGGTAAAGCGGGGGATAAATGGTAATTTCTGCGTCTCCAAAAGAAAGGGTCAGGACTTCGGAGGCATAGAGCACCGTGCATCCCGCTTCGTCCGCCAAAGGTGACGCTTCCTCCGGGAGAACCAGCAGGTCCGTCTTGACCCGGCTGAGCAGATTGCTGACTGCCCCGGCATGATCCCGGTCACAGTGCGTCAGAATCAGGCCGTCCAGCCGTGAGATTCCCTGGCTGAGCAGAGCGGAAGCTGCCACATCCGCGGCGCCGTCATCCGTGTCTCCGCCGCAATCCACCAGATAGGTCCTCCCCTGACTTTGCAGGAGGATGCACTGGCCCTGCCCCACATCCAAAACCGTCATCCGGGTTCCCGGCAGCGCCGGCTCTATCCAGGAGGCAAGCAGCGCAAGGAACAGACCGGCAGCGGCACATCCAGCCAGCAGTCCCGGTCTTTTATTCCGGCTGAGCAGAAACACTGCCAGCAGTCCATACACAAGCACCAGCCAACCAACGATGTAAACGCTTCGGGTGTATACCGCAGCCAAGGGGAAATCGCTGAGCGTACGGGCAATCCAGAGAACGACCCGGATTGCCGGATTCAGCATCGCCCCAATCAGCGCGCTGAGCGGCTGCCAGAGGAGAGCCAGCAGGCACATCCCCACAAGTCCGTAAAACACCAGTCCGATCAGCCAAAGAACCAGCAGATTGGTAATAACGCCGATCAGACTTACCATGCCAAAATATCCGGCGGTCAGCGGGGTGGTCATCAGCGTCGCACCCAGGGAGACAGAAACAGAACCTGCAAACCATTTTGCCGCCGCCTTTTCCCAGGGCTTCTTCTGCCGCAGACGGCTGTAAATCCACCCCCGGATGCCGGGTGAAAACAGGTAAATTCCCGCAACACTTCCCACCGACAGCTGGAATCCAACAGAGGTTACCACCAGGGGATTGACAAGCATCATCAGCAAGCACGCTCCACTCAGTGCCGTCGGACCGTCGTACTCCCGATTCGCCAGCTGTGCCAAAAGCAGCAGGGCCGACATCACGCACGCCCGGGTCACCGACGGAGTGAACCCAGCAACCGCCGCAAACAAAACCAGCACCGGAATCCCCGCCGCCGCCAGCAGAATCCGCTTGCGGAACGTCACCATGGTCAAAAGCGCCACCAGGATGGACACATGAAGCCCGGAAACCGCCGCCACATGCCGAATGCCGCTGACTTTCAGGGCGGTATCCAGTGCATAATCCAGTCCCGAGGTATCCCCCAGGAGCAGCGCCTTCGCAAAGGGCAGCGTGTCCGGGGCGAGATGCTGCTCCAGAATATCCGCCACGGCCCGGCGCAGGCGAACCGGAATCAGGCTCCAGGCGGAATCCGAGCCCCGCTCCACCGTTATCTGATCCGTCTGGTACGCCAGCAGAAAGATTCCGTTTCCCCTGTGGTAGGTAGCGCCCGCTTCCCCTTCCGGTGTGGTCACCCGAAACCGGAATTCCCCCTGAATGCGGTCACCGGCCTGGATTTTTTCTTCTCCATCCAGGTAGACGCATACCCGGTAATCCTTCCCATCCAGCGTCATCCGGCACTCTGTCCCAATTCCATAGTCTGTTTCCCAGGGGTCGTCGGTTACGGAGAACCGGGCATGCTGTGTACAAGAATCCAGTGAAACCGCTGTGCTGAGATAATACAGGTTATAGCCGTAAAACCAGGCGAAGCCCGCCGCACAGCCCAGCAGAGCAGCTCCAGCCCGGCGCAGCACAGGGTTTCCGCTCCCGAATCCAACCAGCATCAGGCCGAGGCAGACAGAAAGAAGCGCAAGCCAGGGCAGCCGGCCTTCCTGGAGCCAGTAGGCGCACAAGACGCAGCTGAATCCCATTCCCAGCACAAACCACATCAGTTTTCGCACGCCCGTTTTCTCCCCTTTCAGACCATTCTGGACGAGACAGGGCGCCGCAGGTTGCGGCGCCCTCTTCAATCAATGCAATTTGGAAGTGACAAAGTCATCCACCATGGCCAAAGCGTTATCCACCTTGGTCACATTCTTGCCGCCGCCCATGGCGGAATCCGGCTTGCCGCCGCCGGAGCCATCGCAGGTGGTGCACACCAGCTTCACCAGTTCACCGGCCTTAATGCCGCTGGATACCGCTTCCTTGCCGCAGACGGCCAGGAAGGTGGGCTTGTCTCCATTTACCGTTGCCAGAACCGCCACCACATTGGGGTCCTTCTCCCGGAGCAGGTCACCCATCTGGCGCAGCTTCGCCGCATCGGCATTGGGGACCATGGCCGTCAGCACCTTGAAGCCTCCCACATTGTGAGAGCCGAACAGGAACCGCTCCACCTCACCGGAAGCCTCTTTGGCTTTGTACTGCTCAATAGTACGCTTCAGTTCCTTCAGTTCCTCCATATGGGCCTGAATCCGAGCCAGCAGATCCGTTGGCTTGGTCTTCATTTTCATGGCCGCATCAAAGAGCATCTGCTGGCTGTGCTCCATCTTCTCCAGGCATGCCTTGCCCGTAATTGCCTCAATCCGGCGCACACCGGAGGCAACGGAGGATTCACTCTCCAGCTCAAAGGGGCCAACCTTTGCGGTATTATCCAGATGGGTGCCGCCGCACAGCTCAATGGAATAGTTGCCCATATTGACAACCCGTACCGTATCGCCATACTTTTCGCTGAACAGAGCGGTTGCGCCCATGGCCTTGGCATCTTCAATGGGCATCTCCCGGGTTTCAATGGGATAGCCTTCCAGCACTGCGTTCTGCACCAGAGAGTTAACCTTCGCCAGCTCTTCTGCAGTCAGCGCAGAGTAATGAGTAAAGTCAAAACGCAGCCGGTCCGGCTCTACATAAGAACCGGCCTGGTGGACATGGTCGCCCAGCACGCTCTGCAGTGCCTTTTGCAGCAGATGGGTTGCAGAGTGGGCCCGCATGATCGCCTTGCGGCGGTCCACATCGATGGAGGCGCAGACCAGATCGTCCACCTTCACAGAACCGTTGAGCATCTTGCCGTAGTGCAGGTACTTGCCGCCCTTGTCCTTCTGGACATTGGTGACCTGGAACCGGCTGTTCCCCACCAGAATTACACCCTGATCGGCGACCTGACCGCCCATCTCCGCATAGAAGGGAGTCTTATCCAGCACCAGAATGCCGCTTTCGCCGCCGGCGATGGTACCGGAAACCTCTTCTCCCACACAGACTGCCAGGACCTTGGCCTCACAGTTGTTCTGGGTGTAACCCACAAAGGTGGTGGGGGTATTGTCCAGGCCCAGATCAATGCCCGCCCAGGCCAGATCACCCAGGGCCTTCCGGGCTTCCCGGGCACGGACCTTCTGCTCCTGCATCAGCTGAGCAAACTCCTTCTGATTCAGGGTCATGTCCTCATCCGCCACCATCTCCAGGGTCAGGTCGATGGGGAATCCATAGGTGTCATACAGCTTGAAGGCATCGGCGCCGGAGAATTCCGTCTCCCCTTTGGCCTTGTGCTCCGCCAGCATGTTGGCAAAGATGGCCATGCCGCCGTCGATGGTCCGGGCGAAGTTCTCTTCCTCCACCTTGACTACCTTGGTGATATACTCCGCCCGCTCCCGCAGGTAAGTGTAGTGGTTTTCGTTCTCCCGGATGACGGTCTCCACCACCTGGTACAGGAAGGGATGGTTTACGCCCAGCAGCTTGCCATGGCGGGCTGCCCGGCGGAGCAGACGGCGCAGCACATAGCCCCGGCCCTCGTTGCTGGGCAGAACGCCGTCGGCAATCATGAAGGTAGAGGCCCGGATGTGGTCCGTGATGACCCGCAGGGACACGTCCATCTTCACACTCTGGCCATAGGAGGCGCCGGTCAGCTCCGTCACCTTATTGGTGATGTTCATGACCGTATCCACATCGAACAGGGAATTCACATCCTGGCAGACCACCGCCAGCCGCTCCAGGCCCATGCCGGTGTCAATGTTCTTCTGGGCCAGCTCGGTGTAGTTGCCGTTGCCGTCGTTGTTGAACTGGCCATGTAGCGGTCGCAGTCGCAGCCCACGGTGCAGCCTTCCTTGCCGCAGCCGTACTTTTCGCCCCGGTCATAGTAAATCTCGGAGCAGGGACCGCAGGGGCCGGAGCCATGCTCCCAGAAGTTGTCGGACTTGCCGAAGCGGAAAATCCGCTCCGCAGGCACGCCCACTTCCTTGTTCCAGATTTCAAAGGCTTCGTCATCATTTTCATAGATGGAGGGGTACAGGCGGTTCTCATCCAGCCCCACCACCTTAGTCAGGAATTCCCAGCTCCAGGTGATGGCCTCCCGCTTGAAGTAATCGCCGAAGGAGAAGTTGCCCAGCATCTCAAAGTAGGTGCCGTGGCGGGCAGTTTTGCCAATATTCTCGATGTCGCCGGTGCGGATGCACTTCTGGCAAGTGCAGACCCGGTGCCGGGGCGGCTCCACCTCACCGGTGAAGTAAGGCTTCATGGGCGCCATGCCGGAGTTGATCAGCAGCAGGGACTGGTCATTCTGGGGAATCAGGGAAAAGCTGGGCAGCCGCAGGTGGCCCTTGCTCTCAAAGAAGGACAGGAACATTTCCCGCAGCTCGTTTACGCCGTAAGGCTTGGGATTCATGGGTATCGACCTCCAAATAAAATTCAACATGGGTGGGGTGGACGCAAAAAAGCCGCCCCTAAACCTAGGGGCGACTATCAATCGCGGTACCACCCTAATTCATCTGCCAGGCAGATCTCTTAGCGCCCGATAACGGGAGCACCCGTCCCGGTCCTCCCGGGCAACGGAGAAAGTGGCTTGCAGAATCACGCCGAGGGTTCGCACCAATACCCTCTCTCTGTCAGACTTCACTTCTGCTTTGCTTCCTCATTGTTTTTGCATATCCACCGTATTTTACCACAAATTCGGGAATTGTCAATATCTTTCCCCGGAAAAATCCTGGTTACCCTTTGGCCAGATGACCAAGAAGCGGCAGCAGCGGCTCGAACTTCACCCCATACCAGTGAGCGGGGTTTCTCGCCGTCTCCTCCACACATCGGTAGGTGAAATCCGCCGCCACAGTCACTGCGTCCTGAATGGGTTTCCCCTGAAAAAGCGCTCCCGCAAAACTGGCGGCGAAGATGTCTCCCGTTCCATGGAAATTCCGGTTGATTCTGGGATGGGTATAGCGGAACAGCTCTCCCTTCTGCCAAAGCAGGGCGCCGGTGGTTTCCGGCCCCGCTCCCATACCGGTAAGGACCGTGCAGGGATGTCTCAAACAGGTCATCAGTTCCGCCGGGGCTTCCCCCAGGGAATCCCGATAGGCAACCCCGGCCAGGAGCGCCGCCTCGGTCAGGTTCGGCAGCAGCACATCCCCCCGGCGGCAGAGTCCCTTCATGGCCTGGACATAAGCCTGGTCAAAGCCGGAATAAAGTCTGCCGTTGTCCCCCATGACAGGGTCAATTATCGCCAATCCTCCTGGCGCCAGCAGATGATCCAGAATTTCTTCCGCAGCCTGGATTGCCGGGATACTGCCCAGATACCCCACCAAAATACCGTCAAACGTAATACCGCAGTCCTGCCAGTGGCGCCAGATGCCGGGCAGCGCATCGTCCAGGTGCGTCACCGCAGGCTTTCCGAATCCCCCGGTGTGGGTAGACAGAATGGCCGTTGGAAGCAGACAGGTTTCCAGGCCGCAGGCGGACAGAATCGGCAGCGCAACCGCCATGGAGCACTGCCCCACACAGGAGATGTCCTGGATGGTCAATACACGCGGATAGCCCATTCAGTCCTCCACATCCATATCCAGTCCCAGCTCTCGGGGCAGAAACCGGGGACAAACATTCTCGGAGGTTACAATCACAGAGGCCGCCAGATGGGCGCCGATTTCACAGGCCTCCTTCAGGCCCTTGCCGTAAGTCAGGCCGATGGCTGCACCGGCGCAGAAGGCGTCGCCGGCTCCCGTGGTATCCTTCACCTTCACATTCCGGGCCGGACAGTAGCCCCTGTCACCGTGAAGGTCCGCATATACCGCCCCCTCACTGCCCATGGTCACAATCATGCTGGGGATTCTCGCTGCCTGCACCTTGCTGGCAAGAATTTCCACCATTTCCTCGGTAGACTTTCCCTCGTAGTTATCCGAGAACAGAATTCCCGCTTCCAGCAGATTGCAGACGAAGCAATCAATGGACTGCAAAAAATCCCGGCGCTCCAAGGCAATGCTCATGTTTGCCACCACGCCATATACCTTTTTCCCATATTTCTGGGCGTAGTGGAGGGCCTGCTTGACAATTTCCTTGTCCACATCAATTTCCATAATCACGCTGTCAGCGTCCTGGAAGATTTCGTCTCCATGCTCCCGCAGAATATCCACAATGGGCATCAGATCCGGCCGTCTGGAAATAGACGCCGCCACATCCCCGTCGTTGTCAAACACCGCCAGCCAGGTTCCCATGCCGTCCCGGGTTGCCCGGATGTAATTGGTATTGACCTTGTGACTCTTGAGTTTGCGGATGACGTCAATTCCGGCGCCGCTCTCATCAACCAGACTGATAAAAGTCGGGCGCAGCTCGCAGTTTGCCACATCCTCCACCACATTCCGTCCCACGCCGCCGTGAATGGTCTCTACTCGGCCCACGTTCCGTCCGGTGGGGACGAACGCCGCCTCCGGATAGCCCTTGATGTCCACAAACACTGCCCCCAGCACCACAATTCCCACAGGCAAGTCCTCCTATTTTTCATTTCACCTTGAATTGGGAATATTATACCACAAATCAGACAGATTGCAACAAACCCATACAACAAAAGAGGGCCTCCGAAGAGACCCTCAATCCATTATGGTTACTGAACATCATCCAGCAGGCCATAGCCGCCATCATTTCTGCGGTAAACAACCGCAAAGCTTCCTCCGTTGTCTTCATCCCGGAAGGCGAAGAAATTGTGGTTCAGCAGGTTCATCTGCAGCACGGCTTCTTCCCGGGTCATGGGCTTGAAGTAGAACTTCTTGATGCGGACAATATTCAGCTCATCCTCGGCTGAATCCGGTGCGAAGGAGGTCTCCTCCTCCTGCACGCTGCGGTTGAAAGCGCCCTGCTTCAGGCGGCGGGCAAGTCTTGTTTTATTCTTGCGGATCTGACCCTCAATGGTTCCCACCGCTGCGTCAATGGAGGCGAACATATCCGATGTGCTCTCGCTTGCCCGGAACCAGGTTCCCGCACCATGGACGGTGAGTTCCACATTGTTCCGGTTCCGCTCCACGGAGAAGACAATCAACGCTTCCGCATCCTCATCAAAAAACCGTGCCAGCTTCATTACCTTTTTTTCAGCATAGGCGTGGACGTTGTCAGGAAGTTTTACTTTCTTTTCACTGAACTGAAATTTCATATGCGGCAGCTCCTTTCGTGTCACCGGTTCTCCGGTGTATTGTAATTATAGCACAATTTTGCACAAAGGGCAAGGGCTGTTATTCGTCCAATTCGTCCTCATCATCCAAAAGTTCCGCCATGGTCAGGTTATAGACTGCCTCGGCCTTTTTCTCAAACAGCCGGCTCAGACGCACCGCCTGGCGCTGGTTGGGGGCAAGCAGCTCCAGGGTCATCAGATTGCCCATTTCATCGTCCAGGGCCATGACCACCGAGTAATCCCCGCTCTCCCGGGGTATCACCTGGGTCTTTACGAAACTGCTGCGGCGGATCTGGCGGTTGAATCGTGCCACCGCATTCTCTGCCCGCTGCTTCACCGTAAAGGCAATGGAATCCTCCGTCAGGGCGCCGTCCGCCCGCCCTTTTTCGGTAATTTCGTAGCACTCCCCTTCCACTTCCTTCAGATGGCCGGATTTGACCATCTCCGGAATGGCAGTGCATACGTCGAAATAACTCAGGCAATCATCCTGGTAGCACAGCTCGTAAATCTGCTGCATGGTCACAGGGTAGTTCACCCGGGCCATCACACACAGAATCAGCACTTTCACATCCAGCATATCGTGGATAAATCCAAGTCTCTGCATATCGTTCACCTCTTAGTTTCATTATACAGAATCCTTATGAAAAATCAAGCACAACCAAAAATCCCGGCGCATATTCTGAATGTAAGGGAGGGATGTGTTTGGAAAATCCGATTTTGATGCTTCCTCTTGGAACAACCGCCGCCTGCCGTCACGCAAGCGCCATCCTGGCCCATGCGGGCATCGCCCAGGTGGATCACCCCACACCAGAGATCACCCACCTGCTGCTGGATGTGCCGAGCTTTGACAGTTCAGGAGCGCTCCGGGGCGGCGGGAACGTGGAGCCTCTCTTGCAGATGCTGCCCCCGGAACTGACGATCATCGGCGGGAATCTGAACAATCCGGCGCTGGAAGGATACCACACCATGGACCTGCTGCAAGACCCGGAATATCTGGCAGAAAATGCGGCCATCACCGCCCAATGTGCGCTGAAGGTGGCCGCTCCCCTGCTGGATGTGACCTTTGCGGATGCGCCTTCGCTTGTGATTGGCTGGGGGCGGATTGGCAAGTGCCTGGCGATGCTCCTCCGGGGGCTGGGGGCAGATGTCACGGTTGCGGCCCGAAAAGAAACCGACCGGGCCATGCTTCATGCCCTGGGGTACCGTGCTCTGGATACCGCCGATCTCACTGCTGCCCTGGGCCGGTTCCGGATTCTTTGGAATACCGTACCCCAGCCGTTGATTCCAGGAGATCAGCTGCCGGACGGACCGGGACTTCTGAAAATCGACCTTGCGTCCAGCCCCGGAATGGCCGGCGAAGGTGTTGTATCCGCCCGGGGACTGCCCGGAAAGTATGCGCCTGTGTCATCCGGAAGTTTGATTGCGAAAACCATTTTAAGAAAGCTAGGGAGGAACTGACATGCGGGTAGGATTTGCCATGTGCGGCTCATTTTGTACATATGCCGCTGTGTTTCCCGTCCTGGAAGAATTGAGCAGGAAGCATACCGTGATTCCCATCTTTTCCGATGCCGCCTGCCAGGTAGACAGCCGGTTCGGCACCGCACAGGAAAACCGGGCAAAAGCAGAGCAGATTTGCGGGACACCCCCCCTGCACACTCTGGCAGAGGTAGAACCCATCGGTCCCAAAAAGCTATTGGACATTCTGGTCATCGCCCCCTGCACCGGCAACACGCTGGCAAAGCTGGCCCACAGCATCGCCGACGGGCCTGTCACCATGGCGGCTAAGAGTCATCTGCGGAACGGAAGGCCAATTCTTCTGGCCATCTCCACCAACGACGCCCTGGCAGGCGCTGCGGAAAACATTGGAAAACTTCTGACACGAAAACACTATTATTTTGTCCCCTTCGGCCAGGATGACGCCCTGGGAAAGCCAACCAGCCTAGTGGCGGATTTTCAAAAGATCCCGCAGGCGTTGGACGAAGCCATGGCCGGGAGACAAATTCAGCCGATTTTGCTGCAAAAATGATTTTTCCCGGAAACAACTTGATTTTTTCCGCCTCTGCTGATATAATAGCCGGGATTGGGTCATCTGGACTCCAATTCTTTCAGCTGGAGACGTATCGAAGTGGTCGCAACGAGCTTGACTCGAAATCAAGTTGTCCGCAAGGGCACGTGGGTTCGAATCCCACCGTCTCCGCCACCAGGCAGGGCCTGGAGCCGTTGTGCTCCGGGCCTTTCCCGTTATCCAAACGCTGTGCCCGGTAACCGAATTCCTTCCGGGAATTCGCCTTCCAAAAGCCAGGCAGGGCCTGGAGCCAATGCGCTCCGGGCCTTTTCTTTTTGTTTCTCGACGCCGCTTCTTCAGCATACAAAAAATGGAGCAAGCGTTTCGCTTGCTCCATTTTGGTGGGCGAGGCGGGACTTGAACCCGCACGTCCGCAGTGAACACTAGAACCTGAATCTAGCGAGTCTACCAATTCCACCACTCGCCCATATCTGCTTCCTGGCTTTCGCTCAGTGCCTGTGTATGATAGCACAGCGGTGGGAATTTGTCAACAGTTTTTTTCCAAACTGCCCATCAATCCTTGTAGTAGAGCATACAGTGACAGTAGCCCTTGAAATTTGGGTCCGCAATCTGCTCCCGGAATTCCTTGCACATACACTTGTTGTCCTCCGTCCGCTCCAGTCGGCAGGGGCAATATCCACCGGTACGCTTCAAGCCGTCCCGAATGGTCTGGACCATCTCCTTATCCTCGTTCAAACGAACTGCCATATCGCAACACCATCCTTTGTAATATGAAAACAGGACACGCCGCCGTGTCCTGTCATGGCGGAGAGAGTGGGATTCGAACCCACGGTGGGTTGCCCCATCACCAGTTTTCAAGACTGGCTCCTTAAACCGCTCGGACATCTCTCCATACCCTTGCACTATATCATCGCCCCGGGGAAAAGTCAAGGATTTTCCCGCCCATGATTGGACTGCAAGGGATTTCACTGGATTTTTTTCTGACCGTGTGATATAATGCCCGGGCAATCCATTACATAAGCGAGGTAACACCATGATTGATAAAGAAATCGGCGAAATCCGCCGTCATCTGCGCCGGGACCGCAGCGGCATTACCCATCTGTACGGCTGTTATGTCAATGATGCCGGAGAAATCGTCACCGAATTTCAGCATTCCGTGGCGATGATGCCGGAAAATGAGTCGGACAAGTATTTCGCCCTGCTCCGTCGGACCCTGTCCGGCGCCATTGGAAAGAATCTCATCGACATTACCTTTCGCACCGCCCAGGTGGCAGACAGCCCGGAGCACAAGCTCCTGATGGAACTGCGGGAGACCCAGCTGAAGGACGAGGAAAAGCGGCAGGCGCTCTATCAGAAGATCATTGCCTCTCTGGTCTTTGAAGGAAGCTATCTGATTCTGCTTGCCTTCGACAGCTATGATGTGCCCTTCAAATCCAGAGACGATGCGCTCCAGCAGGATAACAGCGAGGAAGTGTACCGCTACCTGCTTTGCACGGTCTGTCCCGTCAAGCAGACCAAAGCAAATCTGCACTATGTGCCGGAGGAGAAACTCTTCCACGACGGCGGGATGCAGAACACCGTCTCCGCTCCCCTGCTGGGCTTTCTCTTCCCCGCCTTTGACCAGCGCTCCACCAACATCTACAACGCCCTGTATTACACTCACGACGTGAAGCAGGGGCAGGATGCGCTCATCGAAGCGCTTTTCAATACGCCGGTTCCAAAGCCCGCCGATGAGCAGAAGAAGGCCTTTGAGGCCCTGCTGACCACAGCACTGGGAGAAGATTGCAGCCTGGATGTGGTTCAGAGCGTCCACGACCAGCTGTGTCAGCGCATTGAACTGCACAAAGAAAGCAAAGCTGCGGAGCCTCTCATGATCTCCAAAAAGGATGTCTCCCAGGTTCTCAGTTCCTGCGGAGTGTCCGAGGAACATCTGGCAAAATTCAGTGTGGATTACGATGCCGCCTTCGGTTTTGAAGCAGAACTGCATCCGAAAAACATCATTGACAGCAAGCATTTTGAGCTGAAAACCCCGGACGTCATCATCAAGGTTGATCCAACCCGGAGCGATCTGGTGGAAACCCGCACCATCGGCGGAGTCAAGTACATCCTTATCTGCGCCGATGAAAACGTGGAGGTCAACGGCGTCAACATTCACATCCCGGATTCCCAGCCCGAAGCGGCCACTGTCTGAGCGCAAAATTTGCCCTGCACCATTCAGGTGCAGGGCAATTATCATGAATTACAGATTTTTCTCCTCCGGTGTCATTTCCGTCTTGGAGCGCTCCACAATGCCGCAGATAATATCCACGCACTGCTGAATGCCCAGCACGCCGGTATCCAGGCAGACATCATAGTTCTGGGACTGGCCCCAGTTGCGCCCGGTATAGTGCTGGTAGTTCACACGGCGGCGTTTGTCCTTTTCCTGGAGCCGGGCCTCCGGACTCTTGTCCGATTCGCCGTACCGGCGTACAATCCGGTCTGCCCGGAAGGGAATGTCTGCAAAAACATAGACATGGAGCGCGTCCTGTCTGTCCTTGAGGATGTAATCTGCGTTCCGTCCGACAATAACGCAGGGCCCCTTCTCCGCCAGCTGCAGAATCACACTGCACTGAATGTTCCACAGGAAATCCGCCGTAGACAAACCGTTCATTACACCGGGAATTCCCTGGTGCGCAAAGGCATAGGAGAACAGGCTGCTGCCGGGAGAATGCTCTCCGTTTTCCTCCACAAACTTGGGAGCAAATCCGGACTCCAAGGCAATCTGATCCACCAGTTCCTTGTCATAGAAAGGAATCCCCAGCCTCTCGGCGACCATCCGGCCAACGGTCCGGCCGCCGGAACCAAACTCACGGCTGATGGTAATAATTTTCTTTTCCATTTATATATGCCTCCTTTCGAGAACGCCTGTGCTTCTCTTACCTACATTATAGTCAAATTGCACGGACTTGTCAATAAAAGAGTACCGACTTTGGTCTATTCGCTCAAGGAAGCCGCTATCAATGCCTCAGGCTCCTGTTTATTACAGCAAGGACTGTCCATTGATGGTCAGGTGAAAGGTCTGATTCAAACGCTTGGCTGCCTGAATGCAAAGCAGCATCCGCTTCATGAAAATCTCAAAATACTCCATCACGGAGCTGACCTGGGTATCCACCGTCAGCTTCAGTTCAATGGTCTGCCGCTGTACATCCAGCAGCAGTTGGGAATCGGTTACGGAATAGTTCACCCGGTCATGGATGTCCCGGGCCACGCTGTCCTTGCTGCGCACCCGGCTGCGGCGAACGTCCGATTTGTCCGCAATGAACAGCGCAGCCGCCACCGCGTTCACCGGAACGCCGGTTCCCTCGTCATGGTTGCCAATGGCAGTAACAATGGTTGCAATCTCCTCCGGCGGAAAATTCATCCGGTCCAAAATTCGGAAGGCCATCACTGCGCCGCTCTGGCTGTGGTCCACCCGATTGACTATGTTTCCAATATCGTGCAGATACCCTGCAATTTTAGCCAGTTCCACTGTTCGCTCCGGATAACCAAGAGATTCCAAAATTCCTCCTGCAATTTCCGCTACACGGGTCACATGGGCGAAGCTATGCTCTGTAAATCCCAAGGCTTCCATGGACGCATCCGCCTGGGCAATGTACACTTTAACCGCCGCATCCCGGCGGACTTCTTCATAAGTCATGATCTCGGACTCCTTCTAAAATATCTGATTGTGTAATTCCCTCTCAGTATATCCCCTTTCCGGAAAATTTCCATCAAATCTTTGTAAAATTATTCAAAAAATCGCGTATGAAATCGTTTCTTCTTTCTTTACACGCACCCTGCCCTGTGATATAATTCCATTAAGGTCCTGATTTCCGAATTACAAGGAGCCGATTTTATTTATGTACGAAGAATACTCTTCCCCGCAGTTTGAGGCGGATTTTACCTATACCGGTGACGACCTGGGGGCTGTCTGGACAGCAGAAAAAACCACCTTTCGTTTGTGGGCGCCTACGGCACAGGAGGTAACCATCAATCTGTACCCAACCGGAGATCCCAATTCCCAGACCATTCTCCGGCAAATCCCGATGCAGCGGGATGTCTGTGGAACCTGGGTTGCCCAGGAGTCGGGCAATTTAAACGGCGTTTACTACACTTATTTGGTGATGGTAGACGGGCAAATCAATGAGGCCTGCGATCCTTATGCCAGAACCACCGGGATTAACGGGGAGCGCGCCATGGTTCTGGATCTGAAAAGCACCAACCCGAAAGGCTGGGATGCCGATCACGACCCCCATGCCGGCCAGCAAATTACAGACGCTGTCATATATGAGCTTCACGTCCGGGACTTTTCCTCCGGCCGCAATGCCCCGTTCCGGCACAAAGGCAAATATCTTGCCTTTGCCGAAACGAAACTGAAAACCAAGGGCGGCGCTTCTATCGGTTTGGAGTACATCCGAAATCTGGGTGTGACCCATGTTCACCTGCTGCCTGTTTTTGACTTTGGCTACACAGATGAAACACAGCGCCGTCCCCAGTACAACTGGGGCTATGACCCGGTGAATTTCAATGTGCCTGAGGGTTCCTACTCCACCAATCCCAGAATCGGCGCTGTTCGGGTGCGTGAACTGAAGCGGCTGGTCAAGTGTCTCCACGACGCAGGGCTCAGCGTGGTAATGGATGTGGTTTATAATCATGTCTATGACGGGGATGATTTCTGCTTCAATCGAATTGTTCCCGGGTATTTCAGCCGCATTTCTTCTGACGGCACCTACTCCAATGGCTCCGCCTGCGGCAATGATACAGCGTCGGAGCGGGCCATGGTGCGTAAATATATTGTGGATTCGGTCAATTATTGGGCTGATGAATACCACATTGACGGTTTTCGTTTTGACCTGGTGGGCTTGCTGGATCTCTTCACCATCCGGGAGGTCATGCGCACAGTCCGCCAATCCCACCCCAATGTCATTTTCTACGGTGAGGGGTGGACAATGGCGACGCAAACCACCAAACCCAACGTCCCCCTGGCCATTCAGGCAAACTCCGGCAAGCTTCCGGGATTTGCCTTCTTCAGTGACACCATCCGGGATTTGCTCCGTGGCTCCGTGTTTTACAGCACCGCCCTTGGCTTCGTTTCCGGTGGATATTGCGCCAAGAATCAGCTGGAAGCCTGCTTCATGGGGATGCCATCCTGGGCGGCTCAGCCAAGCCAATGTGTGAACTACGCCTCCTGTCATGACAACAACACCCTCCTCGACCGCCTGACTCTGTCTGCGCCGGATGCCCCCCTGGAAATTCGGGCCAGAATGAGCCGCCTCGCCGCTGCGTTTTATATGCTGTCTCAGGGTGTTCCGTTTTTCCAGGCAGGGGAAGAAATGCTTCGGACCAAGCCTGGAAAGAAAGGGCTGTTTGATGAAAACAGCTACCGCTCTCCTGATCGGATAAATTCCATCAAATGGGAAGACCTGGACAAGGAAGAAGTTTCAAAGACCGTAGAATATTATCGGGGACTGATTTCCTTCCGAAAGTCGCATCCCGCTTTGCGCCTGTCCACCCAGGAACAGGTGCGGCAGAAGGTACGCTCAGTTCCCTGCCCCCACGGGCGGGTGGTTGGGTTCCAGAT
The DNA here is from genome assembly GCA_949296115.1 of uncultured Eubacteriales bacterium. GTDB lineage: Bacteria > Bacillota > Clostridia > Oscillospirales > Oscillospiraceae > Faecousia. Next base: position 213,958 of record CASFNR010000001.1, read on the forward strand.
CGATGAGGGAATTTCCGAACTCTTCGTTATTTTCAATGCCGATACCAGTGAATACACCCATCGTCTGCCGGACGGTCCCTGGAGTGTGAATATCCGGGACACGCTGGCCGGAACCGACACTTTGGAAACTGTCAGCGGAACAGTGTCGGTCCCGCCCATCAGCGCACTGGTTCTTTCCCGGAAGAAGCCTGTGGATGTGGTGGCAGCCCTGATCTGGGAAAAGGACAAATATTTGATCTGCCAGCGTGCCGCCGAGAAATCCCGGGGACTTTTGTGGGAATTTGTAGGCGGTAAAGTAGAGCCGGGAGAGACCATGGAACAGGCCCTTGCCAGGGAATGCGCCGAGGAACTGGCCATTACCGTCAATGTTGGGAATCAATTCATGCAGGTTGTTCATGAATATCCCGACATGCTCATTCGCCTTACCCTGTTCCACTGCACCATTCCCTCCGGCTTTCCCCAGGCCCTGGAGCATAACGCACTGCGGTGGATTCATCCAAGTCAGGGAGAGCAGTATCCGTTTTGTCCTGCCGATGCGGAAATGGTAAAGGAAATCGCCAGAAAATATGGAAAAAATCCTCCGCTGTCATGACAGCGGAGGTTTCCGCAATGGCGGAAGATTTCATTTAAAACAGTGTCCACGGCTCCGTCTCCGGCGGCTCCTGCGAAAACGTCACCCACTTTCCGGAGGACGGATGGCGAAACCCAACCCTGCATGACCACAATGCCAGTTCACAGGCATCCTGCAAGACCGCATACTTCCGTTCTCCTGCCAAAGGAAATCCCCGGCTGGAGAATTGGACCCGAATCTGATGGGTTCTGCCGGTATGCAGATGAACTGCAACTTTTGTCATTCCGTCTCTCCTCGCCAGCACCCGGTAGTCCAGTTTTGCAGGCCGCACGCCCTTTCCCGGATCGTCCGTGACAAAGGTCATACGGCGGGCCTTGTCCCGATACAGAAGGTCCTCCAGGACCCCCTGCTCCGGCTTCAGTTCGCCGTGGACCACCGCCAGATATTCCTTCCGGAATTCATTTTCCCGGATCTGTCTGGATAACTCTGAAGCAGCCGATGGGTTTCTCGCCAAAACCATCACCCCGCTGACCACCCGGTCCAGGCGGTGCACCGTCCGTACATCGGCTTTCTCATCCCCCAGTTCCCTGCGAACCAGTTCAGGCAATCCTCCCGGCTCATCCGTAGACAGTACCCGAGGTGGCTTGATGCAGACAACAATATCCCGGTCGCTATACAGCAATTCCATAATAACCTCACAACTCTTTTTTCGAATATCCTATCAAAAACGCAGCGGATATGCAAGCCGCAGGAGGAAAATATATGAAGCTAGTGGTTCTTGACGGACGAGCGCTGAATCCCGGAGATTTGTCCTATGATTGTCTCCGCCAATTCGGGACAGTCACTCTCTATGACAAAACAGATACGCCAGAGGAAACCATACAGCGGATTGCCGACAGCGAAATCGTGCTGATTAACAAAGTTCCAATCACTGAGGAAATTCTGGCCGCTTGTCCGAACATCCGCCTGATCTGCATCCAGGCAACGGGATACAATGTGGTGGATTTGGACGCCTGTAAAAAAAGAGGGATTCCCGTCACCAACGTACCCAGCTACGGCACCGCCGCCGTGGCCCAGTTCACTATGGGTCTGATTCTGGAGCTGTGTCATCAGATCGGTGTACACAATCATTCTGTCCATCAGGGAGACTGGATTCAATCCGAAGCTTTTTGCTACTGGCTTACGCCCCAAATGGAACTGTCCGGAAAGACCTTGGGCATCCTCGGCTTTGGCCGGATTGGTCAGGCCGTGGCAAAGCTGGGCGCTGCCTTTGGCATGAGCGTGTTGGCGCACAGTCCCCGCCAAACGGCACAGGGCCGTCAGCTTGCGGAATATGTAGACCTGGATACCCTGTTGGCCAAATCCGACATTCTGAGCCTGCACTGCCCCCTGTTTCCCGATACCAATCAGATCATCAACGCCAGCACCATCAGTAAAATGAAAGACGGCGCCATGCTCATCAACACCGCCAGGGGCGGGCTGATCAACGAAGCGGACCTTGCACAGGCTTTGACGCTTGGGAAACTGCGGGGCGCCGCATTGGATGTGGTGTGCCAGGAGCCCATGGCTGCAGACAACCCGCTTCTATACGCCCCAAACTGCATCATCACCCCACACATGGCCTGGGCCCCTGTGGAGAGCCGGCAGCGGCTGCTGGACTGTGTTGTGGAAAACATTCGCAGCTTTTTAGCGGGAAAACCCCAAAATGTTGTCAACCCATAGGGAATCTTTCATATTTTTTTTGGTATCCACTGAGTTATACACACTTTCCACAGGTTTATCCACAACCCCTTCGAAAAATCACCAGCTGGAAATTTCATATTTTCCGTCGCAGGTTACAAAATCGTCATTTTTTATTCTATTTTTTGTCAAGAGACAATTTTGCAAGTTTATATTCATGCGAATTGGGATTCAGCAAAAATTCCCCTTGGGTTACAAGCAGGAACCCAAGGGGAATTTCTCAATCCATATCAATCAGGCGTTAGCCATCGTCCGCAGGGTCTCCGCCAGATCAGTCTGCTCCCAGGGACGGTCCGACAAGCCGAAGTGACCCTCCGCCGCAGTCGCAGCATAGATTGGCCGACGCAAGTTGAGTTTCCGGATAATGCCGCCGGGAGTCAGGTCGCAGGTCCGCCGCAGCAGACTGGTCATTTCCTCATCGGAGATCGTGCCTGTGCCAAAGCTGTCCACCCGCAGAGACACCGGCTGGGCAACGCCAATCGCATAGGCCAGCTGAACCTGCACCTGGGAAGCCAGTCCCGCCGCCACCAGATTCTTCGCCATATACCGGGCCATGTAGGCAGCGCTTCGGTCCACCTTGGTGGGGTCCTTGCCGGAGAATGCGCCGCCGCCGTGGGAGAAGAATCCGCCGTAGGTGTCTACAATGATCTTCCGTCCCGTCAGGCCGGTATCACCGTTGGGCCCACCGATGACGAAATTCCCCGTCGGATTGATAAAAATGTTTCCGACCTCCTTGATATCAAATCCATAATCCCGCAGAACAGGGGCAATAACCTGCTCCCGGACATAGGTACGAAGGTCCTCCATGGCAAATTCTGCGCTGTGCATCACCGACACCACAACGGTATCAATTCCAGCCACCTTTCCATCCTCATCAAACTCAACCGTCACCTGCGTCTTTCCGTCAGGGCGAAGCAGGCTGTTCTCCCGGACGCACCGGGTCAGGCGTCTGCACAGCGCCCGGCTCAGTGCGGCAGGCAGCGGCATCAGCTCCGGCGTCTGGGTGCAGGCGCCGCCGAACATCATTCCCTGGTCTCCTGCACCGCCAACTTCATCATTGGTACCCAGGGCAATATCCGCAGACTGGGTATGAATCCGGCACTGAATCTCCACACTGTCGGCATCGAAGCCGTCTCCCGGATAGACATATCCAATTTTCCGGATTGTCTCCCTGGCAATTGCCTCATAGTCCACCCGGGCCTTGGTGGTGATTTCTCCGCAGATCAGGCAGAAATTGGTGGTCACCATGGTCTCACACGCCACCCGAGACTCCGGGTCCTGGGCAAGGCAGGCGTCCAAAATCGCATCGGAGATGGAATCCGCCACCTTATCCGGGTGCCCATTGGTTACGCATTCTGAAGTAAACAGTCTTTTTTCCATATTGTGTTCCTTTCTCTGTGCTGGCTCCGCCCGAGAGCAAGCCCCTGTTTTTACGCAAAGAAAAACCGCACACCGAGAATCCGATGTGCGTGTATCGAATCCTCATCTTTCGTTTGCCGCCGGATTTGGCACCTTGTCCTGTCGGACAGGTTGCCGGGTTTCATCGGGCCGTTCCCTCCACCACTCTTGATAAGGCTGTATGCAGTTTTCAGAGTATATTGTAATGGATTTCTTTCAAATGTCAACATCTTTTTCATTTCCGAATGGCCAAAATATTCACAATTCCGCTATAGACATTTTACTTGTTTGCTGTTAGAATGGTAAAAATGTATTCTATAGGAGTTGAATGCCTTGAAAAATCTGCGCAGGAAATTTGATTTGTTCTGCTACAAGAATCGCAGCAAGGGAATCCCGAACCTGATGCTGTACATTGTGCTCGGCACAGCTGTGGTTTATTTGATAAGTCAGATGTCTGGGAACTATCTGCTGTACGATATTCTCTGTTTTGATCGGCAGCGAATTCTGCAGGGGGAGGTCTGGCGCCTGATCACCTATCCTCTGACCTATGGCGTGAGCAGTACGCTTTTGATGGCAATCTCCCTGTTCTGCTACTATTCTCTTGGTCGGGCCATGGAGAACATCTGGGGTACTCTTCGGTTCAACCTGTTCTATCTGACCGGCGTGGTGATGATGGATGTGTACTGCATGATCTTCGGGGGTGTGGCCAGCGCCACCTATCTGAATTTGAGTCTGTTCCTGAGCTATGCCACCCTGTTTCCAGACGCCCAGTTTCTGCTGTTCTTCATCATTCCCATCAAAGCATGGATCTTCGCACTGGTTGATTTGGCAATTGTCCTGCTGGATCTGTTCACCCTCCCCTTCCCCTACAGCCTGTTCTCCGTGATTTCTCTGGCGAACTATTTCCTGTTCTTTGGGAAGGACGTGCTGAATGTAATCCCCATGTCCTGGCGCGCCAACGCCCGGCGGCTCTTCGGGGGCAGACCTGCCGCTCCCAAAAAGGCTAAAGTGATCCGGTTCGACGCCGGCTCCTATGAGGCATCCAAAGCGACTCCCAAAGCTCCCTACACCCACCGCTGCACGGTTTGCGGGCGGACGGATGTGTCAAATCCGGAGCTGGAGTTCCGCTATTGCTCCCGCTGCAAGGGGTATTACTGTTATTGCCAGGACCACATTAACAATCATGTTCATATTCAATAGTTTACGCTGTGCGCTGCGTTTTACTGCAGCGCACAGCGTTTCGCTATTTTGTGCCAACATTCAAATCAACATTGTCACAAAAGGAAATCTATGCTATAGTAGTCTTAACTCAAAAAGAAAGGACGACGGCACATGTCAAAATACATCATGGCACTGGATTCCGGAACCACCTCCAACCGCTGCATTCTCTTCGATGCGCAGGGCGAGATTTGCAGCGTTGCCCAGAAAGAATTCACCCAGATTTTTCCAAAGCCAGGCTGGGTGGAACATGACGCTGATGAGATTTTCTCCACCCAATTGGAAGTTGCCAAGCAGGCCCTGGCGAACATTGGCGCCACTGCCGCAGACATCGCCGCCATCGGCATCACCAATCAGCGGGAAACCACCATCGTCTGGAACAAAGTTTCCGGCCAGCCGGTTTGCAACGCCATCGTATGGCAGTGCCGTCGTACAGCTCCCTACTGTGATCAATTGGCTGCCCAGGGACTGGTGGATACCATTCGCAGCAAAACCGGCCTTGTGATCGATCCTTATTTTTCCGCCACTAAGATACGCTGGATCTTACAGAATGTACCCGGTGCAAAAGAGCAAGCCCAGGCTGGGGAACTACTTTTCGGCACTGTAGAAACCTGGCTGATCTGGAAATTAACCGGCGGCAGGATCCATGTGACGGACTATTCCAACGCTTCCCGGACCATGCTTTTCAACATCAATACGCTGCAATGGGATCAGGAGATTCTGGATTTGATGGAAATCCCGGTGTCTATGCTGCCGACTCCGGCACCATCCAGCCAAGTTTACGGAAGGACAGATGCCCAATACTTTGGTGCCCCCATCCCGATTGCCGGCGCTGCCGGCGACCAGCAGGCTGCACTGTTCGGGCAAGCCTGCTTTGCCTCCGGGGACGCCAAGGTTACCTATGGAACAGGCGCCTTTCTCCTGATGAATACTGGAAAACAGCCGATCTTCTCCCGGAACGGTCTGGTTACCACCATCGCCTGGGGATTGGATGGCGAAGTCTACTATGCGTTGGAGGGCTCTATCTTCGTTGCGGGAGCGGCAATCCAGTGGCTGCGGGACGAACTGCGCTTTATTGAATCCGCCGCTGACTCCGAATATATGGCCCAAAAGGTCCGGGATACCAACGGCTGCTATGTTGTCCCCGCCTTCACCGGCCTCGGTGCTCCCTACTGGGATGCATATGCCCGTGGAGCGATTATGGGTCTGACCAGAGGTGTAAACAAGTATCATATCATCCGGGCAACCCTGGATTCCATTGCATATCAGACCAACGATGTCCTGACCGCCATGGAAGCAGACTCCAAGATCCGCCTGTCTGCGCTGAAAGTAGACGGCGGGGCCTCCTCCAACAGCTACCTGGCTCAGACCCAGGCGGATATCAGTGCAGCACCGGTTCTGCGCCCCCGCTGTGTGGAAACCACCGCCATGGGCGCCGCTTACCTGGCCGGCCTGGCCGTAAGCTATTGGAACAGCACGGAAGAGATCTCCCGAAATTGGTCGGTTGACCGGGAGTTTGCGCCGCAAATCAGTGTGAAAGAACGAAGAACACGGCTGGATGGATGGAAAAAGGCCATTTCCCGCACGGGAGGCTGGGCAAAATAGCATTTTTCGCTGACCATGCAGCTGGAGTCAAGCCTGTTCTGTTTTCTCCTCAGACACATAGAATGTTTCATACATCTGTTGTTTGAGGTGGTACAATGGAACAAAGCACAAATCAAATCACGCTTCGAGGCTCTCTGGTTTCCCTCCCGCAGTTCTCCCATGAAAATCACGGCAGGCGATTCTTCCGTTTTTTTCTGGAGGTTCCCCGGTTGTCCGGCGTATCGGACACGCTGCCGGTGGTTGTGGAGGAATCCATCCTCCAGGAACCGGATTTGACCGGTGGAGCTCAACTCACCGTTACTGGGCAAATCCGCTCCCACAATGTACGGACCGATGGCCAGCGGCACCTGTTGATTTTCGTCTTTCCGTCCAAAATCGTCTGTGAGGACGGCGATCCCCTGAACGAGGTAACGCTGGAGGGTATCCTGTGCCGGGAGCCGGTGTACCGCCGGACTCCATTGGGCCGGGAGATCTGCGATTTGATGCTGGCTGTTCCCCGCGCCTTTCAGCGGGCAGATTACCTGCCCTGTATCCTTTGGGGACGCACTGCACTGGAAGCATCCCAATGCCACACCCGAGATCGGATCCAAATCTGCGGCCGGCTTCAAAGCCGAATTTACACCAAGGTTACACCCACCGGCAGCGAAGAACGAACCGCCTATGAGATCTCTGCCCTGAGCGCCCAGTTTCCGCCGGCCTCGGTCTGAAAGTCTGTTCTCCTCTTGCATTTCTGGTCGAATTGTGGTACTGTGAGGGCATATCTAGAAAAGGAAAGCTGGACATGGAACAAAAAGTGTTAGAAATAATTGAACTGCTGAAGGAACGTTACCCCGACTCCGTCTGTGCCCTCCATTATCAGAAGGATTACGAACTGATGATTGCGGTTCGTCTGTCCGCCCAGTGTACAGACGCCCGGGTCAATCTGGTTACCCCCGCCTTATTTTCCGCCTACCCCACTTTGGAGGCCATGGCCCATGCGGATATTTCTCACGTGGAGGAGCTGGTTCACTCCTGTGGATTCTATAAGCACAAGGCCCGGGATATTGTCCTGGCCTGCCAGATGCTGTTGGAAGAATTCGGAGGAAAGGTCCCGGACAACATGGACGATCTTTTGCGTCTGCCGGGAGTCGGCCGTAAAACAGCCAATCTGCTTCTGGGGGATTTATATGCTGTTCCAGGAAGTGTAGTCTGTGACACCCACTGCATCCGGATCTGCGGGCGGTTGGGCTTGTCCCAAGGCAAAGACCCGGAGAAGGTTGAGAAGCAGCTGCGGGCCATTCTTCCCCCAGAGGAAAGCTCCGATTTCTGTCACCGGATTGTCCTGTTCGGGCGGGATGTCTGCACCGCAAGAAATCCCCAATGCGGTCAGTGTCCCCTTCGGATGCACTGTCCCACTTTTACAGTCTGAGCGTTGTTCTGAATCCCCCCTTGTCCGCATAGGCTGTGGACAAGGGGGGATTGTTTTGCCCAAATCACTGCCGATTTTTTATTCCGCTTTGCTGCTGACCGGCGTCAATCTGCTGCTCCGGCTGGTGGGTACCACCTTCCAGGTGTACCTTTCCGCCGCCCTGGGCGCCGCAGGAGTCGGTTTGCTTCAGTTGACCATGTCCGTGGGCTCTCTGGCCATGGTAGCGGGCATGGCCGGAATCCGCACCGCTTCCATGTATCTGACCGCAGAGGAGCTGGGCAGAAAGCACCCTGAAAATGTGACGTGGGTTTTATCCGGCTGTTTCCTGTACAGCGCATTATTCAGCGGCGGCTGCGCTGCGGCCCTCTATTTTTTGGCACCCCGCATCGCAGAAGGATGGATCGGAGACATCCGAACCTTGCCGGCACTGCGGCTGTTCGCCTCCTTTCTCCCGGTTACATGTCTGTGCGGCGTCATGACCGGTTATTTTACCGCCGCCAACAAAATCGGGACCCTGGCAGCGGTTGGAATGGGTGAGCAGCTTTGCTCCATGGCCATCACCATGCTCTGCCTGACGCTGTGGGCGGGACAGGACCCAGGTAAGGCCTGCCTGTGTGTGGTCCTGGGCGGAAACCTGGGAAATGCGCTGACGCTGTCTATCCTGGCCGCACTTCGGCTGCGGGAACGGGCCGGCACTGGCCCGAAGATTCCCATCGCAGGCAGGTTATGTCATGCCGCCCTGCCGCTGGCCCTGGCAGATGTGGTGAAATCCGGTATCAACACCACCGAAAATCTGATGGTCCCCCGTCGCCTTGGGCTCAACGCATCCATTGCAGATCCACTGGCTGCGTTTGGATGCCTCAGCGGCATGGTTTTTCCCATTCTGATGTTCCCTGCGTGCATCTTGTTCGGATTGGCCGAACTTCTCATCCCGGAATTGGCCCGATGCGCTGCCGGTGAACGTCATGGAAGGATTTCCTACCTGACCCGCAGGAGCCTGAAAGTTGCCATGCTATATGGGATTGTGTTCAGTGGACTCATGTACCTGCTGGCGGAAACGCTCTGCGACAAACTCTATCATAATTCCCAGGCGGGAGAGACCCTCCAGCTTTATGCCTGGGTGGTTCCGATGCTCTACTGTGATGCCATCACGGACGCCATGACCAAGGGTCTGGGGCAGCAGCAGGCCTGTGTGCGGTACAATATCACCACCTCTGCCCTGGATGTGGCATTTCTGTATTTTCTGCTTCCTGTCTATGGAATGCAGGGATATTTTGTCAGCTTCCTGGTAACCCATTTGATCAATTTCATCCTCAGTCTGCGCCGTTTGCTGCAGATAACCAAGGTAGCCCTCTCCCCTGCTGTCCCGCTTTTTTCCGCAGCGGGAATGATTTGCGCCGTCTGGGGCGCCTCTCAATTTTCCAGCCCTGCAGTCCGGGTCGCCGCCTACCTGGGACTGCTGATGAGCTTGCTGTCACTTTTTCAAGTCATCGGGAAGGAAGATCTCCGTTGGCTCAACGGTTTAATCCGGGCAAACAAAGTTGAAATGAAAAAATGACCCGGATATCCGGGTCATTTTTTTACAGTTCCTGAAGCACTGCCAGAATAAACTTCCATGTGCGTTCCACAGAGGCAATCTCAACCCGCTCCCGGGTGGTATGCACGTCGTGCATCTGCGGTCCGATGCTTACGCAGTCCAGATCCGGCAGTTTTTTGCTGAACAGTCCGCATTCCAGCCCCGCATGGAGGGCCACCACCTGAGGTGCCTGTCCAAACAAACGGGTATATACCCGAACCATGGTCTCCCGCAGGCTGGACTCCTTTCGGAACTCCCAGGCGGGATACTCACCGGATTGGCTGTAGGTTCCCTCAAACAACTCAGAAAGCTTCTTGAGCTGCGCCAGAAGTTCCTCCTTCTCCGCATTCACACTGCTGCGCACGGAGCAGGAGACGGTAAAACGCTCCCCAAGCTTGATGACCCCCATATTCAGGCTCGTCTGAACCAGGCCGGGGATATCCTGACTCATGGATTGAATGCCATTGGGGTGGGAGCAGAGCAGGCTGATAATTTTCGACGTGGATTCCGTGGACAGGGCATTCCCGCCCAGGGCATCCACATCATACGCCTGCACCGATGCATCCGGCTCGTCGTATTTTTCTCGGATTTCGTTCTGAAGCTCCTGCGCAATGGTATTGATTCGCTCCAGGTGGATTCCCATTGCCACCAGCATTGCCTGGCAGCTGTGGGGAATGGCGTTATCCTTGCTGCCCCCCGCCAGACTGGTCAGGCACAGCGGCATGATCTTCTGAATGCGGTTCAGAAATTCACCCATCACCTTGTTGGCGTTGGCGTATTTCTTATCGATTTCTGTTCCGGAATGGCCTCCACGCAGTCCATCCACCACCAGGCGCACGCAAGGACCGTACACGGCCCGACGCTCCACCGGGACGGAGATCGAGGTTCGGCATCCGCCGGCACAAGAAACGGTAAAAACGCCCTCCCCTTCGGAGTCAAGATTGATAAGCCTGCGGCCTTTCAATACAGAAAGATCAATGGCGTTGGCTCCCAGCAAGCCAATTTCCTCGTCCGCCGTAAGGACCAGTTCCAGAGGAGGATGCGGAATGTTCGGGTCCGCAGCAAGGGCCAGAATGATCGCAACGGCAATTCCGTTGTCGGCTCCCAAGGTAGTCCCTTTTGCGAACACCACGGTATCGTCATGATCCACATTCAAGCCATCCTTGGTCATGTCAAGGGCACAGTCGGCATCCTTCTCGCAGACCATGTCCATGTGCCCCTGAAGAATCACCGGCGCATGTTTCTCCATCCCGCAGGTACCCTCAACGAACAGAATCACATTATTTGCATCATCCTGAATATATTTTAACCCATGGTCCTGGGCAAAGGATACCAGATAATCCGAAATCATCTTTGTATTCCGCGAGCCATGGGGAATTGCGCAGATCTCCTCAAAGTAACCAAATACGCAAGCAGGCTGCAAATCAGCCAGTTTATTGGTTTCCATAGCAGACACTCCTTATCTCAGATTACGGTAGTATCTTACCACAGCTTACCCAAAAAATCTACCCAAACTAATGGGGATTTCTTCCAGTAAATTCGTTACTTCTTTCTTAAAAAAAGCTGGTATTTCTGTAAGAATTCGTAATAAATTTCGAAATTATGAACAGAAAAAGGGCTGCGGCAAACCGCAGCCCCGTTCATGGCAGATTATACAAGACTCAGCGCCAGCGTCAGCAAAACCCACGCAATGGCAATCCATTTGGTAGATGTTGCAAGCATCTGATCCAGACCGCCGCGCTTGTTTTTGCTCAGATAAGAGTCGGAAGAACCGGTCAGCGCGCCGGACAAGCCAGCCTCCTTACCGGACTGCAGCAGCACCACAACAATCAATGCCAGACTGCAGATCGCCTCCAGAACAATGAGAACCATTTCCAAAACGCCCATTTAACGTAACCTCCCTCCGTCTAATCCGCAGACAGCGAATGGTAGATGGGTCACCCCATAGGATGAACCTGATAATAGCCCGTACAGTATAGCACAGGACAATGCAAATAGCAAGACAAAAAAATAGGATTCAGGCTTTTTCTTGGGAAAATTATTTCTGTACCCAGTTTCCGGTTGCCAGACAATTCAGGTAGCTTTCAATAAACGGGTCCAGCGCCCCGTCCATGACCGCATTGACATTGGAAGTTTCGCAGCCGGTTCGGGTATCCTTTACCAGGGTATAGGGCATGAACACATAGTTGCGGATCTGGCTGCCCCACTCAATCTTCTGCTGAACACCCTTGATATCCGAAATCTTGTCCAGATGCTCCCGCTCCTTAATTTCCACCAGCTTGCTGCGCAGCATCCGCAGACAGGTTTCCTTGTTCTGGAACTGGCTCCGTTCCGTCTGGCAGGAAACTACAATCCCCGTTGCCTTGTGAATCAGCCGGACAGCGGAGGACGTCTTGTTGATATGCTGGCCGCCGGCGCCGGAGGAGCGGTAGACCTGCATCTCATAATCTTCCGGGCGAATCTCCACATCCTGGCTGTCGTCCTCAATATCCGGGATCACTTCCACTGCGGAGAAGGAAGTCTGCCGACGGGCATTGGCGTCAAAGGGAGACACCCGGACCAGCCGATGCACGCCGTTTTCCCCTTTCAGGAAACCATAGGCATTCTCTCCTTCAATGAGAATATCGGCAGACTTCAGACCGGCCTCATCGCCCTCTTGGTAATCCATGATCTTATAGGTGAAGCCATGACGCTCCGCCCACCGGGTATACATCCGGTAGAGCATCTGTGCCCAGTCCTGGGCCTCCGTACCGCCGGCGCCGGCGTGGAAACTCATCAGAGCATTGTTCTTGTCATAATGACCAGTAAGCAGCGTTTCCAGCCGACAGGTCTCCATCTCCTCCGACAGCTTTTCAAAGCCTTCTTTCAGTTCCTCCAGCATGGAGTCGTCGTCTTCCTCCGCCGCCATCTCGCAAATGGTCATTAAATCATCCCAGTTGGACAGCATTTTCTCATACTGTTCCAGCTTGTTCTCGGTCTGCCGGGTTTTCACAACGATCTTCTGACTTTTTTCCGGATCATCCCAGAATCCGGGAGCCTCCTGCATGGCGTGCAGACGCTCCAGCTCATTACGCAAGCCCTCAATGTTCAGAGAATCCGCCAATCCCTCCAGCGCAGGACGGCAGTCATTCAATTTCTGCTTGTACATATCAAATTCAATATTCATAGCGTAACACTCATTTCATTAAATTGCAAAATCCACTTTATTATAACGGATAAATCAAATTCTGTAAAGGGGAAGTTGGGAAAATATGATGTTTCTCTTCCCCTTATTGCTCCTTGGGGCGTTTGTATCGTCCTTTCGGCTCCCACTCTGGCAGCGGATAGCGCTGCATGGCTCCAAAAATCCGTTCCTTCAAATCCGGGTAGGTCTGACTCAGCTGGAAAATCAGCTGCTTGACCTCTTCCCGCTTGGTTGTCTTGTCTACCGGGCACCGGTTGGCGATGATGGGCAGACCCTGTTGCAGCGCAAAATGATCCACCGTTTTTTCATGAATGTAGAGCATGGGCCGGATCTGAATGATGCCCGTCCGGTCCAGATTGGTCACCGGCTGAAAGCAGCTGATCCGCCCCTCGAACAAAAGAGACATCACAAATGTCTCCACCGCATCATCGTAATGGTGGCCCAAGGCAAGTTTGTGAAATCCACGGTCCAAAATTGCCTGATTCAGCGCACCCCGGCGCATTTTTGCACACATGGAACAGGGATTTTTCTCCTTCCGGTAGTCAAAAATAATCGGGCCGATCTCTGTTTTGACAATATGATAGGGAACCTTCCATTGCTCACACAATTCTGCAATGCCGGAGTAGTCCATCCCCAGCCCCATATCGATGGTAATCGCCTCCAGCTCGAACGGCTTGTCGAAATACTCCCGCAGTCCTGCCAGAAGCATCAGCAATACCAAAGAGTCTTTGCCGCCGGACACACCAACGGCAATTTTGTCCCCCGCTTCAATCATATGATAATCATCCACGCAGCGGCGAACCAGTCCCATAAGCTTCTGCATCGTTCCGTTTCCTCCAAAATGTTGTAAAATTGGGATGAAAGAAAAACAGAGTATCCGAGAGCATTTAAAAGCATTCCGGAGTATTTTCTGTATTCCGTCAATTTTCTAAAAATTAGTGTTGACATTTGATTTTGACTGTGATATAAAGATCAAGCGTCTGGCAGATATTGTACTGTAAGCGCCTGAAATTGTCAAAATATTTTTATCCAAATTGGAGGAAATCATAATGTCCACTACTCTGCTGAAGAAGGAGACCCTGGAGCGTAAGTGGTATGTGATCGACGCTGCCGGTAAGCCTCTGGGCCGTACCGCTGTCATCGCTGCCAATCTGCTGCGGGGCAAGCACAAGTCTGACTTCACCCCCAACGTCGACTGCGGCGACTTCGTCATCATCATCAACACCGACAAGGCCATTCTGACTGGCAAAAAGGCTGATCAGAAGATCTACTATCGTGTGTCCGGTTGGATCGGTGGTCTGAAGGAAACCAAGGCCCGGGATATGATGAACAATCGTTCCGACTACGCCATGGAGCTGGCTGTGAAGGGTATGCTGCCCAAGAATACCCTGGGCAAGCACGCACTGACCCGTCTGCACCTGTACAAGGGCGCCGAGCATCCCCATGCCGCCCAGAAGCCCGAAGCCTGGACTCAGGACTAATTTGGAGGTAACTTAGAATGTACGAGAGCAAGAAGAAATATTTTTACGGCACCGGCCGTCGTAAGTCCTCCGTTGCCCGTGTTCGCGTTTACGAGAACGGCACCGGCTCCATCATTGTCAATGGCCGCGATATTGATGACTACTTTGGTCTGGAAACCCTGAAGCTGATTGTTCGTCAGCCCCTGGTTACCACCGATATGCTGGGCAAGGTTGACGTGGTTGTCACCGTCACCGGCGGCGGCGTGTCCGGTCAGGCCGGCGCCATCCGTCATGGTCTGGCCCGGGCGCTGGTTACCCTGAACCCCGAAAACCGTGCCGCTCTGAAGGCCGCCGGCTTCATGACCCGCGACCCCAGAATGAAGGAACGGAAGAAGTACGGCCTCAAAGCCGCCCGTCGCGCTCCCCAGTTCAGCAAGCGCTGATTTTACTTCAAAAATGTTCGAAATCCCCGGAAACCATTGGTTTTCGGGGATTTTTGCATCTAAATAGTTTTGAAGCTTTTGACACAGTTTGACCAAATATGAACTAGTTTCACCCAATTTTTAGTGGTTACCAAGTGGATAACCGGCAAAAAACGGGCTAAAAAGAGGGCCAAGTGGTTACCAAATAGGATAACCGCAGGCCGTTTTTTGCCCTTTGGAGAGAGGCCTTTTTCTTCTCCTTCATCGACCATTTTCATCTGATTGGTTTGAGATAATCTGACCTAATTTGAATACAACAGAATAAATCTAATCGCCAAGCGCTCAGTATTTTTTATTGGGCGCTTTTTGCGTTTCCGGGGCATTTCATTCCGTGATCAGAAAAGGCCGTCACACTTAATTTTTGAAGCGGCGACTTTTTCTATTACCAGGCCTTGCTGGATTGCCCTTGCAGTGTTTCCTTAATCGATACTTCCTGCATTGGAAGGATGTCAGGATATTTCGCGCAATAGCTCTTCCGGGGAGATTTGAAACAGCTTCGCCAGCGCAATGAGATTACTCGTGCTTGGATCGCACGTCCCGTTTTCCCATTTGGAAACAGACTGTCTGCTGACGCCCAGTGCGTCCGCAACAAATTCCTGTGTCATTTTACAGCGCATCCGGTGCGACTTGATCGTCTCCCCAAGTGACACCTTTATTGTCTCTTTTTCCTGCCGGGCATCCTTTGACCCAATATACTTCCATAGTGCCCGGATGATACTGTAGATTAGGAAAATGACTGCCGCTAAAATTGGAATCCCGATGATGAAAAATAAAACGGTCATTCTAAACATTGTGATCTCCTCCTTTGTGTGATCCAGTCAAATCATATCAGGAGTCCATCCCAAAGTCCACCAACTATCACGCACTTATCAGGCGCAATCTAGTTGCCATATGGCATTACGATTCCCAGATGCGCAATCCCTCTCCCCTCTTCTTCCTATTCGTTACCCCCCCCTTTTTGAAACCGTTTTTACCGGACAAGCCCAGCTTGCCCGATTTTTTTATTTCAATTGTCCTATGAAATTACAAGGAGGATTTTATGTACACCAGAAAATATAACTTCACCGCTGAAGAAATGAGCTGTCGCAACTGTACTGAGTACTTGCCAGGTGGCAGTTGCAAAAAAAGGAAATGTCCCTACATGGATCAGAGGATCGAAGCAAACACTGTCACTTATGGCGATGTGCTCACTGCCATTTGCTTTCCAAACCGAAAGGTACGCAAGCGGCTTCTTTTCCTGATTGCAGAATATCCGGATTCCTTTTGGCTGGATGAACACCACAAGGCGCGGATGAAGCGGCTGCACGACCGCCTGGGCTTCACTAAGAAAAGGAATACACCCAGATACTATGCCGCCATGTATCTGCTCACCGCAAGCGACACGCTTCTCTCCCGAACAATAAAATGCTTCACCGATACCGACATTGACTTTTCTTTTGCGACAATGCCCAGAATCTCCCTGGATGATTACATCCTGTATAAAGCCGCTGTTTGCTATTATACCAAGGAAGGCGGCGTTACGCTGGGTGAACTGGCAGACGAAGAACTGATCAGTGACCAGATGTTCCGTTTGGTTATCAACGGACTGCTCATCGCAAAATATGGCCTAGTTGCCATGATTTTGAAAAAACATAAGGAAGGAGACCACAAGCAATGAACACCCAAATCATCGCCATCGTCAACCAGAAAGGCGGCGTTGGCAAAACTACCACCTGCGTCAACCTGGGCGTCGCCCTGGCAAAGCAAGGAAAGAAAGTCCTGCTTCTTGACGCAGACCCGCAAGGCAGCTTGACCATCAGTCTGGGACATTCCAGACCGGACAAGCTGCCTTTTACTGTATCCACCGCTCTGAACCGCATCCTAAACGACGAGCCAATCCAGTCCGGTGAGGGCATTCTCCATCATCCGGAGGGAGTTGACCTGGTTCCCGCCAGCATCGACCTTTCCGCCTTCGAGGTGTCCCTGGTAACCGCCATGAGCCGGGAAACCATTCTCCGGCAGTACCTGGATACCCTCAAAGCGGATTACACCCACATTCTCATCGACTGTCCGCCCTCCCTGGGCATGCTGACCATCAATTCTCTAGCCGCCGCCAACCGGGTTCTCATTCCGGTGCAGGCAGAATATCTGCCCGCCAAAGGTCTGGAACTTCTGCTGCAAACTGTTAATAAGGTGAAACGGCAGATCAACCCCAGGCTTCAGATTGACGGCATTCTCATGACAATGGTGGACAGCCGTACCAACTTTTCCAAGGAAATTTCCAATCTGCTTCGGGAGACCTATGGCAGAAAGATCAAAGTCTTCCGCAGCGAGATTCCCCATTCCGTCCGGGCCAAGGAAACCACCGCAGAAGGAAAGAGTATTTTTCAGCACAATCCCTCTGGTAAGGTAGCGGAGGGC
>CASFNR010000002.1 GCA_949296115.1 uncultured Eubacteriales bacterium
CTGCTGGTGCAGAACGGCACCCTGAAGCAGGGCGACATCGTCATTGCCGGCACCGCCGTGGGCCGTGTCCGGGTGATGACCAGCGACAAGGGCCGCACCGTCAAGACCGCCGGGCCTTCCGTGCCTGTGGAGATCACCGGCCTGGCCGATGTGCCCGCCCCCGGCGACGAGTTCAATGTGGTCACCGACGAGCGGATGGCCCGGGAACTGGTGGAGCAGCGCCGCCAGGCCCAGAAGGACGCCGCCGCCAAGCTGACCCAGAAGGTCACCCTGGATAATCTGTTCGCCAAGATGCAGGAGGGCGAGATGAAGGAACTGAACCTGATCGTCAAGGCCGACGTCCAGGGTTCCGCCGAAGCCATCAAGGCCTCTCTGGAGAAGCTGAGCAACGAGGAGGTCCGGGTCCGGGTGATTCACGCCGGTGTCGGCGCCATCAACGAGAGCGACATCCTGCTGGCCTCTACCTCCGGCGCCATCATCGTGGGCTTCAACGTCCGCCCCGATGCCGCCGCTCAGGCTTCCGCTCACCGGGCCAATGTGGATATGCGGTTCTACCGGGTGATTTACGATGCCATCGACGAGATCGAGGCCGCCATGAAGGGCATGCTGGCACCCAAGTACGAGGAAGTGGTCATCGGCCACGCCGAGGTCCGCATGACCTACAAGGTCAGCGCCATCGGCACCATCGCCGGCTGCATGGTCAAGGACGGCAAGGTCACCCGGGACGCCCAGGTGCGGATCCTCCGGGACAACATTGTCATCCACGAGGGTGAGATCGGCTCTCTGCAGCGCTTCAAGGATGCGGTGAAGGAAGTCACTGCGGGCTACGAGTGCGGCATGAGCGTGGTCAAGTACAACGACATCAAGGAAGGCGACATTTTCGAATGCTTCGCCATGCAGGAGGTCAAGCGCTGAGCCGGCCCTGAAACAGGGCGGCCCTCGCCGCATATAACACCAACCCGCCGCACCGCATCCGCGGCGCGGCGGGTGTTTTGATAGAAAGGAGGCAAATTATGGCATCCAACCGTATTTTGCTGATTAACGAAGAAATTCAGAAGGAGCTGTCCGCCCTGCTGCGCACGGTGAAAGACCCCCGGGTGCAGGACGTGATGATCTCCATTACCCGGGTGGAAACCACCCCGGACCTGCGCTATACCAAGGTTTACGTCAGCTTCCTTCCCGAGGACAAGACCGCCGACGCCATGGCGGGGCTGAAATCCGCCGCCGGCTATCTGCGCCGGGAGCTGGGGCGGAATCTGCGGCTGCGCTACAGCCCGGAAATCGTGTGGAGCGCCGACGATTCCATCGTCTACGGCGCCAAAATGCTGAAACTCATCAATTCTCTTGAGGTATCCCACGATGATGACACTGAACAGAACTGAAGTGGCCCGTTTCCTGCTGGAGGGGGACCACTATGCCATCCTGACCCACCGGCGGCCGGACGGGGATACCCTGGGCTCCGCCGCCGCCCTGTGCCGGGGCCTGCGGTCCCTGGGCAAGACCGCCCATATTCTCACCAATCCCGACCTGTCGGAACGATTTGCCTGGCTGCATACAGGGCTGACCAAGGACGCCGTGGAGGAGGGGGACACCATTGTCAGTGTGGATGTGGCGTCCCCCCAGCTGATTCCCAACTGCTATGCCCATCTGCTGGGAAGCATTGCCCTGCGGATTGACCATCACGCAACGGCGACTTCCTTTACGGAGCGGGAACTGGTGGATGCTTCCAGCGCCTCCTGCGCCGAGGTGGTGTGGGATATTCTGCTGGAGATGGGGGCTGCTCCGGACCGGGACTTGGCGGAGGCGGCGTATGTGGGATTGTCCACGGACACCGGATGCTTCCGCTATGCCAACACCACTGCCCATACCTTCCTGGTGGCAGCGGCCTGCGCCAAGGCCAACGCCCGGATTTACCAGATGAACCAGGACCTGTTTGAAACCAACACCCTGGGCCGCCTGCGGATGCAGGCCTGGATTGTGGACCATATGCGGCTGCTCCGGGAAGGCTCCATGGCGGTGTGCGCCATCCCCAAGTCCAAGGAACTGGAGCTGGGTGTCACTGAGGATGATATGGACAACATCTCCTCCTTCCCCCGGACCGTGGCGGGGGTGCAGATGGCGGCCACCCTCCGGGAGACCAGCGACGGCAACACCAAACTCTCCGTCCGGGCCATTCCCGGACTGGACGCCACCCGGGTGACGGTGAAATTCGGGGGCGGCGGACATAAGGGCGCAGCGGGCGCCTTCCTGCGGCTGCCTCTGGAGCAGGCTGCAGAGGCCGTGGCCCAGGCCATGCTGGAACTGGAGCCCCAATGAACGGCATCGTGATTGTAGATAAGCCCCAGGACTGGACCAGCCAGGATGTGACGGCCCGGCTGCGGCGGGTGTTTCAGACCCGGCGCATCGGCCACGGCGGCACCCTGGACCCCATGGCCACCGGGGTGCTGCCGGTGTTTGTGGGCCGGGCCACCCGGGCGGTGGAGTATTTTGAGCACGCGGAAAAAACCTATGAAACCGTGCTCCGGCTGGGAATTACCACCGACACCGAGGATACCACCGGAACGCTCCTGAACAGCCGGCCGGTATCCGTTGCCGATGACCGGGTGGAGCAGGCACTGGATTCCTTCCGGGGGGAGATTCTTCAGGTGCCCCCCATGTACTCGGCCCTGAAAATCAACGGTCAGAAGCTCTGCGACCTGGCCCGGAAGGGCCGGGAGGTGGAGCGAAAGCCCCGCCCGGTCACCATTCACGAGCTGAATCTCCTGGGCAGGGAAGGGAATGACCTGAGACTGCGGGTGCGCTGCTCCAAAGGCACTTATATCCGGACCTTGTGCAAGGACATTGGGGAAGTCCTGGGCTGCGGCGGCTGCATGGCCCGGCTCCGGCGGGTTGCCGCGGGGAGCTACACCGCTGACCAGGCGGTGCCCCTGGCCCAGCTGCTGGAGTCCCAGGACCCCGGGGCGTATCTGCTGCCGGTGGACAGCCTGTTCCTGCAGTATCCCGCTGTGACCCTCTCCGCCAATCAGGAAAAGCGGTGCCGCAACGGCAATGCCTTCTCTCTGGAAGCGGCGGAGGGAACCTACCGGGCCTACAGCCGGAGCGGAGAATTCCTCATGCTGGCGAAGGTGGAGTCCGGGGTGATGACGACAATCAAAAGCTTTTTTGACGTATCCGGTCAGGACTGACACCGGTGGGGAAGGGAGTGGGAAACCCATGAACGAAACAATCTACGCCCTGGGCTTTTTTGACGGGGTACACATCGGCCATGCGGCTTTACTGTCCGCCTGCCGGGGACTGGCAGCCCCCCGGGGGTGCCGGGCGGGGGTGGTGACCTTCGGTACCCATCCCGATGGACTGGTGCTGGGACAGCCCCCCCGGTTGATCAACACGGCCCGGGACCGGGAATGGCTGCTCCGGGAACGATTCCACATGGAGCAGGTGATTACCCTGCCTTTTGACCGGAAGATGCGGGATATGGACTGGCGGGATTTCCTGGAGATGCTCCGGGCGGACTATGACGCCGCCGGCTTTGTCTGCGGGGAGGACTTCCGCTTCGGCCGCCGGGGGGCGGGAAACGCGGAGAGCCTGGGGCAGTATTGCCGGGCGGCGGGCCTTCCCTGGGCGGTGATTCCGGAGCAGACCCGGGACGGCATCCGGATTTCCAGCACCTACATCCGCCGGCAGCTGGAAACCGGGGATATGAAAACTGCCGTGGCCTTTTTGGGCCACCCCCACATTCTCCGGGGCCAGGTGGTACACGGCCAGGCCCTGGGCCGCCGCCTGGGGATTCCCACCGCAAACCTTCAGCTCCCGCCGGAGCTGGCGGCTCCCAAATTCGGGGTGTACGCCTGCCGGGCCTGGGTGGATGGAAAAGCCTACCCCGCCGTGACCAACATCGGCACCCGGCCTACGGTATCCGGCCACGCCGTTACCGTGGAGCCATGGATTTTGGACTACCAGGGGGACCTGTACGGAGTGGAAATCACCCTGGAATTTTACTATTTTCTCCGCCCGGAGCAGAAGTTCCCCTCGTTGGAAGCGCTCCAGGAGGAAATTCACCGGAATGCCCGGCAGACCAGGGAATTCTTTGAACAGCTGGAAATCTGAGGATTCAAACAACGTTCACATTCTACCCCCTTGTTTTGACGGGAAAAATGCGGTATAATAGACTATCACTTGAAAAGCAGGAGGAACGGCCATGGCCCTTCACGACGAAGAAATGAATAAGCGCCGTGAACGACGGGAGAACCAGCGCAGAAAGCAGCAGGCCCAGGCCAAACGGATGCGCCGCACAGCGGTGCTGGCGGCACTGGTGCTGATTGCCTGCGGCGTGGGCATCTGGCGGTTGACCCGGAACCAGGCGGGGACGGAAGAAGCCGGCCAGCAGCAGGCCGCAGTCCAGACGGAGGCACCCACGGAGGAAGCCACGAAAGCCACGTCTCCCCTGCAGCGCAATCCCATTACCACCGTCCACATCCGGGCGGCAGGGGACCTGAACGTCACTGACAGCGTGATTTCCGCCGGCGTCTCCGTGGGGGGCTATGACTACAGCGGCGTATTCAAGGACGTTTCTGCGGTACTCTCTGAGGCGGACCTGACGGTGATGAATTTCGAGGGAAATGTGTTCGGCCAGCCCTATGGCAGCGCCACCACCTCTGCGCCTTATGAACTGTTGGAAAGCCTGCGGCGGTGCGGCGTGGATCTGCTGCAAATGGCCAATTCCTGCTCCATCAACAACGGACTGAACGGCCTGACTGCCACGCTGCAGAGCATTCGCTCGGCGGGGATGGAGCCGGTGGGGGCTTTCGCCTCCCAGGCGGAGTTTGATAACGCCAAGGGCTACACCATTACGGAAGCCCAGGGGATCAAGATCGCCTTTGTGGGATTTACCAAGGGCCTGGGCGGACGGGGAATGCCTGCCGGCAGCGAGGACCTGGTGAACCTGCTTTATGAGGATTACGACAGCACCTACGAAAAGATTGCCACGGACCGGATTGAAACCATTCTGCGCAACGTAGAGGCGGAAAAGCCGGATCTGGTGGTGGCGCTGGTGCATTGGGGCAGTGAGTACAACGAATTCAGCGACGATACCAGCCGCTATCAGAATTCTCTGATTTCCCTGATGCAGAAGCGGGGTGTGGATGTGATTATCGGCACCCATCCCCACATTGTGCAGCCCATTGTATTTGACCAGGCCAAGGGAACGCTGGTCGCCTATTCCCTGGGGGATTTCTTTGGGGACGCCTCCCGGGGCGGCACCAACTATTCCATTATTCTGGACATTGAGGTGACCAAGGACAGCACCTCCGGCGTGACCAAAGTAACCGGCTACAGCTACACCCCCATCTATACGGTGACGGAGAGCGAAGCGCCGGACAAGAAGCGCCGGGTGGTCCGGATTGAAGAAGCACTGGATGCCTATGAGGGCAACTATCTGGACAAAGTGACGGTTACCTGCAAGGAGTCTATGGAGAAAGCGCTGCAGCGAATCAAGGAGCGGATTAAGCTGCCGGATGACGAAGAATCCTGAATATGTGAAAATCCACCGGCTGACGTCAGCCGGTGGATTCAGCATATCGAAAACTTGCCCATTCCTTATCACCATTGGGAATTAAGTCGTTTTCAAACCGATGTTCCGCCGGGGCGTGTACCTGGCGGAACATACTTTACAGGCTGCAAGTGTGGAATTTGGCCCCCGACGGGGGCCAAATTATGCGCGCGGCAGACTGCAAAATACTTGTTAAAAACCCCCAAGGGGGTTTTTAACAGTCCAAATCCACCGGCGTCAGCCGGTGGATTCTTTGTTTTGTTCCACCATCCGCTTGATCTCCCGGCGGGCCTGGGCAATGGTGGACACCCAGATTTCCGTGTCCAGCCCGTCCTTGTCCCGGAGAATCTCCATCAGATGGGCAATCCGGGGCAGCCGCAGATGGTTCTCCCGGAGAATTTCCGGATGGGAGAACAATTCCTCCGGGGTTCCGGCGGCTTTCATTCCACCGCCGCAGAGCAGGTAGGTGTAGTCGCAGTACAGCGGCACAATGTCCATATCATGGGTGGAGACGATGATGCTGATGCCCATCTGGTCCCGGATGTCCGCAAGCAGGTGCATAATGTCGCTGACCCCCTGAGGGTCCAACCCGGCGGTGGGCTCGTCCAGAATGACGATTCTCGGCTCCATCACCAGTACCCCGGCAATGGCCACCCGCTTCTTCTGCCCGTAGGACAGGGCGTGGGTGGGCTTGTCCCGGAGGGCGGCGGTGCCGGTTTTCTCCATGGCCCACTCCACCCGGCGGCGGACCTCCTCGGGGGGCAGCCCCAGGTTGACAGCACCAAAGGAAATGTCCCGGTACACGTCTGCGGAGAACAGCTGGTTGTCCGGGTCCTGGAACACAATCCCCACTTCCCGGCGCAGCCGCTGGATTCCCTGCTTGTTGAAGGTCACCGGCTCCCCGTCCAGGAGCACCTGACCGGAGTGGGGGGTGCGCACCCCGTTGAGATTCAGAAACAGGGTGGATTTTCCCGCCCCGTTGGAGCCGAGAATTCCGGTGATTTTTCCGGTTTCCGCCCGGAAGCTGATCCCGTCCAGGGCACGGGTTCCGTCCTCGTAGGTATAGACCAGGTCTCTGGCCTCAATGGCATATTCAGCCAAAACAATGCACCTCCAGCCAGCAGCACAGCAGCTGCGCACACCCCACTGCCGGGGCGAGCATATAACATAGTTTGCCTGATTGATAGTTCCCGGCGAGGGTGTCGAGGCTGCCGGTATAGCCCCGGGATTCCAGGGCGGAATAAATGGCGTCGGCCTTGTTCCAGGCCCGGAGAAACACCATGGAGCTCAGGCTCCCCAGGGAGGAAATGCCCCGCCGGAAACTGGAGTAGCCCAGCCGGGAATCCTGGGCGGTGCGGATGTCCGCCGCCGTCTCCCACAGCACGAAAATAAAGCGGTAGATCAGATCCATCAGCTCAATCATCAGCGTCGGCACCTTCAGCCGCCGCAGACCCAGAGTCACGTCGGTCATCGGCGTGTTCAGAGCCAGAAAATACATGGCGGAGATCGCCCCCAGGGACTTGCTGACAATCCGGGCGCCCCGGTACAGCCCGGAGGAGGAAATGCCCCACACCCAGCCTCCCACCGGGATCCCCAGCAGCACCGACGTGCCGGGGGCGTGGCGCTCTATCACGATGGTCAGGCAGCCCAGCAGCAGAAAGGCCAGGGGAATGCCCAGAAACCGGAAGAATACCCGTCCCGGCACGCCGCCCCAGCGGACGCAGAGCAGCCCCATCAGGAGCAATGTAACCAGTCCCGGGACAATGCCCGGGCAGCACAGGCAGATTCCCAGCACCAGGGCGGAAAATAAGATTTTGGCGATGGGGTCCATCCGGCGCAGCCGGGAGGCATAGGCGTATCGATCGGTGCCCATGGAAGGTCAGCTCTCTTTCCTGTTTTTTCCCACCAAATACCCGATGCAGAAGAATACCACACCGGAGCCGATGGCAGCCTGAAGGGCGAAAAGCAGGGACTCAATCTCTCCGCTGGCAGGCTCCAGCAGGGGAGAAGAGATGGGCTCATAATCCGGGTTCAGCTCATAAATCAGGCTCTCCGCCTCTCCGTCGGCGCCGCCGAAGGCGGCATCCCGGCACAACACCAGGGGGATTGCCGCCAGGAGGACGACGAGAACAATGAGAATCGTGTTTTTCTGCCAAAGCTTCATGATGTCGTCCTCCTTATACCACGGCCAGCTCTTCCAGCTCGGTTTTGCTGTACTTTTCCAGGATGTTGAAAATTACCACAGTAAGCAGACCCTCGGCAATGGCCAGGGGAATCTGGGTCAGGGCGAATACTGCCAGGAACTTGACCAGCCCGCCGTAGACCACGCCCAATTGCAGGGAGGTTACCACATAGGTGGCCAGATCTCCCAGGGCGGCGGCAAAGAACACGGACAGTCCGGTGGAAGCCTTCAGCTTTTTCATTCCCCGGAATACCAGCCAGGACACAATGGGCCCGGCGATGGCCATGGAGAAGGTGTTTGCCCCCAGGGTGGTGATGCCTCCATGGGCCAGCAGCAGGGCCTGGAACACCAGAACGATCAATCCCAGCACCGAGGTGATGGTGGGTCCGAACAGAATTGCCGCCAGTCCCACGCCGGTGGGGTGGCTGCAGGAGCCGGTGACGGAGGGAATCTTCAGCGCCGAGAGAACGAAGGCAAAAGCCCCGCACATGGCAAGCAGGATTTTCACCTTGGGGGTGGCGCTGACCCGCTTGCCGATGCTGCGGAAGCCGTAGACCACAAAGGGCAGACACACCACGCCCCAGGCGATGCTCCATCCCACAGGCAGCATCCCCTCGCCGATGTGCATGGCGCTGGCCCGCAGGGGAATCAGACAGGCCAGAGCCAGAAGGAAATAGGTGTTGACCAAAGAGCGTTTCATAGAGACATTCCTTTCCGTATTTTGATGGCCCACAGGCTGTGTCCGGGAGGAAATACCGCCGAAACTGCCCATGGCATACGGGTACCCGGAAAAAGAAAGCTGCGGCAATCCGATTGGGATTGCCGCAGCCGTATTTCCGCGTACCAAAAAGTCCAGCCCCCAGGGAAAGGACTCGAAATGCTATAAGCAGGTCTTCTGACTTGCGCCTCACAGGCAGCTGTGCAGCCTTCTCAGGAAGATTCCCAATGACCGACTTTCGTCCCGCACAGCTCCTCCGCGCATACAGCGGCGGTTACCGTTCCGGATTCTGACCGGATTCCCTATTCTCCGCTGCCTCCAGAACAAGCACAGCGGCACTTCAGCAGGTGGGTTATGGAGTTAGGGAAATTATATCACAGTCAATGCCGGAAATCAATCGCTTTCAGAGGGATTCTTTCGGGGCGGCGGCTAAAATTTTGGTAAGAAAACGGCGCCGCAGAATGTCCGCGGCACCGAACCATATGGGAATTTCCGCTCAGCGATGATCCCCCAGGAAGAAGAGGGCCACCGTGCCCGGGCCGGAGTGAGAGCCGATGACGGAGCCAACATAGCTGATGATGACTTCCTTGGCACCGTAGTGCTCCTTCAGCTGCTGGGCCAGATATTCCGCATCCTCCCGGCAGTCGCCGTGGGAGATGAACATGGTGCTGTTGTCATAGCCGCCGCCCAGTTCGGACACCTTCCGGGCCAGGGCATCCAGGGAGGCCTTCCGCCCCCGGGCCTTGGCCATGTTGATCAGGTGGCCGTCGTTGTCCACATGAAGCACAGGTTTGATTTGCAGCATGGTGCCCACCAGAGCCGTGGTGGCGCTGACCCGTCCGCCCCGCTTCAGGTGCATCAGGTCATCCACGGTAAACCAGTGGCACAGGTGGAGCTTATTCTCCTCCACCCAGGCGTGAACTTCCTCCAGGGACAGTCCCGCATCCCGCTTCTTGCAGGCGTACCAAACCAGCAGCCCCTGGCCCATGGAGGCAGCCAGGGTGTCCGTCACCAGAATTTTCCGCTGGGGGAACTTCTCCCGGAGCTCCTCTGCGGCAATGACCGCAGACTGGTAGGTGGTGGAAAGGCCGGAAGAAAAGGCCAGCACCAGAATGTCCTCTCCGGCGGACAGGATGGGCGCCATGGCCTGGGCCCAGCGACCCGGGTTGACGGCGGAGGTTTTGGCGGCCTGTCCGGCCCGTAGGCCGTCGTAGAGGGACTTGAGGGAATCGTCGTTCCGGTCGTCAAAGACCTTGCCCCCGAATTCCACGGTCAGGGGTACCATGACGAGGCCCAGCTCGGCGTACATGGCGCTGGGAAAATCGCAGCAGGAATCGGTAAGAATTTTATAAGACACAGTGATTCACACTCCCAAAAAGTAATAGACAGAGCAAAGGTTTTGCGCTATACTGAAACGAAGGCGCTGCCCCGCTCCCCTCTATCATAACGAAAAAAGGGCCCGGTGTCACACCATTTCTGGGAGAATTCCCCGGCCGACGCCGCCTACCGGCGGTAGAATCCGGACTCTACCCGGGGTAGAGAGGGAAAAGGACGTATCTGGAACAGGAGGTAGGATATGACTTCGCTTTTGCTTCGTATTTTTTTAAAAGGAAACCGGGACCTGACCGACCCCGGCACCCGGGCGGCTATCGGCGTGCTGTCAGGCTGGGTGGGTATTTTCTGTAATCTGATGCTGTCCCTGGGCAAGGGGATTGCAGGCGTGCTCACCGGCTCAGTGTCCATTGCCGCCGATGCCCTGAATAACCTCTCCGACGCATCCGGCTCCATTGTGACCCTGATCGGATTCCGCCTGGCGGATAAGCCGGCGGACGAGGATCATCCCTTCGGCCACGCCCGGGCCGAGTATCTCAGCGGCCTGGCGGTGGCGGCACTGATCCTGATTATTGGCGTGGAGCTGGTGAAAAGCTCCATGGATAAGATTCTGCACCCGACCCCGGTGGAGTTTACCCCCGTGGTGGCGGCGGTGCTTCTGGCATCCATCGGCGTCAAGCTGTGGATGTTCCTGTTCAACAACAGCCTGGGAAAGCGGATTGACTCCACCGCCCTGCGGGCCACGGCGGAGGACAGCCGCAATGACTGCATTACCACCTCGGCGGTGCTGGCGGCAGCGCTGATTGAACATTTCTGGAACCTGCCTGCCGATGGCTACATCGGCCTGGGGGTAGCCCTGTTCATCCTCTACAGCGGGGTGCAGCTGGCCAAGGACACCATTTCTCCCCTGCTGGGGGAGAGCGCCAACCCGGAACTGCAGCAGAAAATTGTGGATTATATTGCCCGCCAGCCCAAGGTGCTGGGCTACCACGATCTGATGGTCCATGACTACGGCCCGGGTCAGCGGTTTGCCAGCCTCCATGTGGAGATGGACTACCGGGAGGACCCGCTGGAGTGTCATGAGCTGATTGATGACATGGAGCGGGAATGTCTGCGCAGCCACAATGTCCATCTGGTGATTCACTACGACCCGGTGGTTGTGGACGACCCGGAGCTGAACCGGCTGAAGGAACAGGTGCGCCTTCTGCTGGGGCAGAAGGATCCCCGGCTGAATCTCCATGATTTCCGGATGACCCAGGGCAGGAGACACCTGAACCTGGTATTCGACGTGGCTCTGCCCAGCGACCTGCAGGGGAAAGAGAAGGAGATCCTTCACTTCCTGGAGGCCGGCATGAATCGGCAGGGAGAGCGGGAGTACCATCTGCATATTACCTTCGACGCCGCTTCCTTCAACAGCTGATCAGCCCGCTTTCCGGTAACGAAGGCTCACCATCAGCAGGCAGGCCCACAGGAACATGCTCATGGCCCAGTGGCCGCTGCAGATCATGGGGCTGGACACCACCACCAGCAGGCCGTAGAGAATGGCGCCCAGGGTTTCCGAACCCAGGGCAGACCAGAAGTTCAGCATCAGCAGCCCCAGAGTCAGCCCCAGGGACAGTCCGGCCAGATTCCGGATCAGCAGCACCGTATGCCGGTCGCCGTGATGAACGGCCCGATAAAGAAGGACCGCCGGGGGGACAAAGCTGACCAGGGCCAGCCCGGTGAGGACAACGCCTGCCGCTCCCTCCGGCTCCGGCAGGAACCCCAGGGCGGCGCACAGGGCGAACAGCGCCGCCCAGAGAATAAACAAGGTTTTGTTTGACATAAGATTCTCCTTCGCATGATGGAAAAAAAGAGGACCCTCCTATTTTACCCCATTGGGAGGACCTTGGCAAGGGCTTTTCCTGTCGAATCCCAGGGGATAAAAAAAGCTGGACAGTGGAGGGATTATCTGGTATAATACAAGGAATCATCCAGGGAAAGGGAGGGAATTTCCCATGAAATGTCCGTTTTGCGGGGATCAGGAGAGCAAGGTTGTGGATTCCCGACACAGTGAGGACGGCCTGAGCATCCGCCGCCGCCGGGAGTGCATGAACTGCCAGCGGCGCTTCACCACCTACGAAATTGTGGAAACCCTGCCCATTATTGTGGTGAAGCGGGACGGCTCCCGGCAGAATTTTGACCGCAATAAGATTCTTAATTCCATGATCCGGGCCTTTGACAAGCGGAAGGTGGACGTCAACGATCTGGACCGGATTACCACCGAAATCGAGCAGACCATCCAGAACACCCTGGAGCGGGAAATCAGCACCGACAAGCTGGGAGAGATGGTCATGGAGCGGCTGAAGCCCCTGGATGAGGTGGCCTACATCCGCTTTGCCTCCATCTACCACCGGTTCCAGGATGCGGGCAGCTTTATGCGGGAGATCAGCAAATTCCTGGAGGAAAAATAATGAGCACAATCCCCACTGAAATTCTGGAAACCACCCTGGCGGCCCTGGAGACTACAGCTGCGGCGGCTTCCGACCCCACCGCTGCCACCGAGGCGGCGCTGGACATTGAATCTATCAAGGAAATCATGGATGCCTTCGATCCGGCGGCGCTGCTGCCGGAGCTCAGCGATGTGTTCGGCAGCCTTGCCACGGTCTGCCGGGTCGCCGTGATGATCGGTCCGGTGATCCTGCTGGTGCTGGGGCTGGCGTACCTGTTCTTCTCGCCCAAAGAGGCAAACTATTACTTCGGCTACCGCTGCTATTACGGCATGGGCAGCGTCCAGGCCTGGCGGTTTACCCAGCGCCTGGCAGGGGCCCTGTATGCGGGCCTGGGCCTGGTCCTGACACTGATTATGCTGGCTGTGTCCGGCGGCTTCGGGGAAATGGAAGTGACGGATATGGTCTGGCGGGCGGCGGACTGCCTGATCTGGCAGGCGGTGCTGGTGCTGCTGGCTACCGTGACCATCCGTGTCAGCGCTGCCATGCGCTTCAACCGCAAGGGAGAATACCGCAAAAAGAAGCAGGGAGAGCCTGCACCGAAGAAGAAGCGGGGCAGCTGAGAAAATCCGGGGAGAGGGACAATTGCCCTTTTCTGGAAAATGCGGTTGACAAACCGTTCCATTTTGCTTACAATGAAGAAACCATCCTGTATGACTGACGGAATACGCGGGTTTACGCGGGGGAGTGCAGGAGCTGTAATGCCGACCGTCTGGGCGATCTAGTCAACGAACTGGATCGCCCTTTTTGCACCTTGCGCAGGGCGGCGGCAACCAAAAAGGGGTGTTTCCTATGAAAAAATTGCGTGGTCTTTCCGAGGGAGATTTTCTGAAATTCCTGTTTGCACTGTTCAGCCTGGCTTTCCTGGCGGCGGCGGTGTGCATGCCGGACCGGGGACAGATGCTGGGGGGACTCTGGCAGGTCATCAGCCAGCCCAGCAAGCTGTCCACCAACTATTTTGCCGTGGGCGGATACGCCGCTACCTTCCTGAACATCGGCCTGGTGGGCCTGATCAGCCTGGGGCTGTTCCAGGTGTTCCGGGGAACGCCCAATAATGTGTCCACACTGGCGGTGATCCTGACTTTGGGCTTCTCTGCCTGGGGCATCAACATCCTGAATATGTGGCCCACGGTGCTGGGGGTGCTGCTGTACTGTCTGGTGAAGCGGGTGAAGCCCGGCACCATGGTCAATGCCATGCTCTTCTCCACCGGCATTGCTCCGCTGCTGACGGATCTGATGATCCGCTATCCCTATGCCGAGGCGGTGGGCTTCAACCCTGGGGGCATTGTGATTGCCCTGGTGGTGGGCCTGTTCATCGGCTTCTTCCTGCCTGCGGGCATGGCCTTCGCCCCCCAGGTGCATAAGGGCTTCGACCTGTATTCCGCTGCGCTGCCCATCGGCATGACGGCCTTCTTCCTCAATGCAGTGCTGTTCAAGACCCTGGGGATGACTTTGCCGGATGGAGCGGATGCGGCCCAGCTGGCGGTGGCTTCCAAGTTCACAGTGAACCTGTTCTGCGTTGCGCTGTTCGGCGTATGCGTGGTGCTGGCCCTGGCCATGGGCTGCACCCCCCGGGACTACGGCAAGCTGCTGATGAGCCCCACTTACGTCACCAGCTTCACCGGTACCTACGGCAATGCCGTGGCCCTGATGAATGTGGGCGTATTCGGCCTGTTCATCCTGGCCTACTACAATCTGGTGGGTGTAAGCTTCAACGGGGTGACCATGGGCATTATTTTCTGCATGCTGGCCACCTGCAACTCCGGCTCCCATCCCGGGAACGTCTGGCCCATTATCGCAGGTTATTTCCTGACCTCCCTGATCTGCGGCTGGATTTCCGGTCTGGCGGGAGGCAGCTTCTCCCAGCCCATCAGCGCCCAGGCGATCTGCGTGGGTTTGTGCTACGCCAACGGCCTGAGCCCGGTGTCCGGGAAGTACGGCTGGCCCTTCGGCATCCTGGCGGGGGGAATGCATTATCTGCTGGTCACCTCAGTGCCCACCCTCCATGGCGGCTTCTGCCTGTACAATGGCGGCTTTACCGCGGCGCTGATCTGCATTCTGCTGGTGCCCCAGCTGGAGTGCTTCGCCAAGACCAAGGAGCAGCGCCTGAAGAGCAAGGTGTAAGCGGTTTTCGGTAGACAAATCCCTGATTCCGTGCTATGATACCCAGGCAATCCTGACATTAAGCGCCCAGGGCGCTGCGTGAAAGGTGCGGCTTAGAATACCTGACGCTCCGGGATGTTCCCGGGGCGGGCGGATGCTGCCGCACCCCTTCAGGGTGCGGCAGATTTTTTGTTGGGAGGGATAAAAATGCAGACAAGAGTTGCCGTCATGAGCATCATCGTGGAGGATGCGGACTCGGTGGAGAAGCTGAATGCCCTGCTCCATGCCTATGGGGAGTGGATCATCGGCCGGATGGGAATCCCCTACCGCAAGCGGGGCATCAACATCATCGCCATTGCCCTGGACGCCCCCCAGGACACCATTTCAACTCTGGCGGGAAAAGTCGGGGGACTGCCGGGAATCAGCGTGAAAACCGCCTATTCCACAGTAATCACCCCGGAAAAGGAATAAGAAAGAGAGGAACCAAATATGAGTAAGAAAATTCGCTGGATTACGGAGACCGCCCTGCTGCTGGCCATGCTGATTGTTCTGCAGGCGGCAACCAAGAGCTTCGGCCAGATCGTCACCGGCTCCTGCGTCAATGCGGTGCTGGCCATTGCCGCCCTGGTGGCGGGACTGGGCAGCGGGGTGGTCATCGCCTTGATTTCCCCGGTGCTGGCCTTCCTGCTGGGCATTGCGCCCCAGGCAGTGACGGTCCCTGCCATCATGGTGGGCAACACCGTGTTTGTGGTGCTGTTGCGGCTGATTGCCGGCACCGACAGCAAGGTGCTGGGCAAGCAGATTGCTGCCTGGATTGTGGCAGCCCTGGCCAAGTTCGCCGTGCTGTACCTTCTGGTGGTGCAGATCATCTGCGGCATCGCCTCTGCGCCGCTGCTGGCCTCCGGCGCTCTGAAGGAGCCCATGCTCAATGTGCTACCCGCCATGTTTGCCTGGCCCCAGCTGATCACCGCCCTCATCGGCGGCGCCGTCGCCCTGGCGATTGTGCCGGTGCTGCGCAAGGCCCTGCGGCGATGAGAACCCTGAATAGAAGATGCGGACAGCCAAACGGCTGTCCGCACATTTTTTATAATCTTCTGCCGCACTTGGGGCAGAAGGCGAATTGGGGTTCCAGAGGCTCTGCGCAGTAGGGACAGAACCGGCTGCCCTCACCGGCAGGCTGCCGGGGCGGAGCAACGTCCGGTTTGGTCCAGGGTTCCGGCCGGTCCTGGGGCGGCTTCTTCGGATCTTCCCGGCTGAGTTTCCAGAGAATGGCCAGCCGGTAGCCGGAAAGTCCCACGAAAAGAATCCCGGGAATCAGCATGAACCAGGCCCCCATGGCATATACCATGGCGCACCAGATCAGAGAAAACACCAGGGCGAACACGCTCATGCCCAGGGTCATGGCCTTCCCGGCCTTTCGTTCGGTGTCCCGGTCCATGGTCACACCTCCAGATAGCCGCAGAGCACCTTCAGGGTGTTGTATACGCCATCCATGTGGCTGCGCTCATAGCCGTGGCTGGCATAGACGCCGGGGCCGATGAGCCCGTGGCGCAGGTCATAGCCCGCCCGGAGGGTGGCCTCCACGTCGGAGCCGTAATAGGGGTACACATCCACTGCGTAATCTGCTTCCGTTTTCTTGGCGGCAGCGATGAGCTTGCCCACCACCTCGTAGCTGTAGGGGCCGCCGGAATCCTTGGCGCAGATGCTGACCTGCCGTTCGGTGCAGCCCAGGCCCTCGCCCACGCAGCCCATATCCACGGAGATGGCCTCGGTAACCCCGGCGGGGACGGAGGCGGAGCCGCCGTGGCCCACTTCCTCGTATACCGTTACATGGACGTACACCTTCCGGGCGGGGGTGATGGCGTGATCCGACAGATATTGGGCAAAGCCCAGCAGAATGCCCACGCTGAGCTTGTCATCCAGGAACCGGCTCTTCAGGTAGCCGGAGGCGGTGCGCCGGGTCCGGGGGTCGAAGCACACATAGTCCCCCACCTCAATGCCCAGCTTCCGGGTTTCCTCGGCGGAGGTCACGTTCTCGTCCAGCACCACTTCCATGCCGGCGTAGTCCCGTTTGGCGTCACCGTAGCCGCCGTTGACGTGAACCGAGGCGTTGCACAGCTGGAAGGTGCCGCTGACGGTACGGCCATCCCGGGCGTAGACGGTGACATTCTCCGCCTCGCCGTTTTCCGCCCGCATGCCGCCGACGGGGGTCAGGGTGAGACGGCCGTCAGCCTTGATCCGGCTGACCATGCCGCCCAGGGTATCGGCGTGGGCCTCCAGAAGAAGGCCTTCCCCCTCGCCCCCCAGGCAGGCCAGTACCCCGCCCTTTGCAGTGATTTCTGCCGGGAAGCCCAGGGCTTCAAAGGCGTTCTTTACCCAGGCCGCTGCCCGTCCGGCAAAGCCGGAGGGAGAGTCAATGGCCAGCAGGGCCGCCGCCTGTTCCCAGGCGGATTCTGCGTATTTCTGATCAATCATATTGTCCTCCTAAAATCAAAAAGTGCCAGACCCCCGCAACCTCCCGCATGAAGTGGTTGATTTTTTGCCCGGGCTGGGTGGTTTTTGCA
The DNA here is from genome assembly GCA_949296115.1 of uncultured Eubacteriales bacterium. Classification (GTDB taxonomy): domain Bacteria; phylum Bacillota; class Clostridia; order Oscillospirales; family Oscillospiraceae; genus Faecousia. The sequence goes on from CASFNR010000002.1 coordinate 16,937, forward strand.
GGGATGCCCACAAAGTCCACGCCGCATTTCCTGGCGAACAGGCTGGAGCGGAACAGGTGGTATTCACTGGAGATTATCCCCAGCGTTTCCGGACGGACGCCGGTTTTGGCTTCGATCAGGTCCAGGCTGAAATTCAGATTTTCCCAGGTGGAGGTGGCCTGGTCCTCCATCCAGAGTCGGTTTTCGTCGATGCCCAGTTTCACCAGCTCGTCATACATGGCCTGGGCCTCGGGGATGGGCTCGTCAGCCCCCTGACCGCCGGAGAGAACAGCGGTCACGTCCGGGTGGGCCGCAAGGTAATCATAGGCGCCGTGGATCCGGTCCCACAGACTGGCGGAGGGGCCGATGTCCCGGATTTTGGCCCCCAGCACCACCACATAGTCCACCGGCTCTTCCGGATTGCCCAAGCTGTAGCGGATGATGACGGCTTCGGTGGCGCCCACCACCAGCAGGCCGAGGATCAGGCAGGCGGTGAAGATTCGCCGCAGCAGCTTCACGGGCCTGGGGTGTTTTTCCCGGAGCATCCGGGTGATTTCGTAAAAGGCGATGATGCCGATGAGGCAGCAGCACACCAGGGCGGAGAAGCTGTAGCCCGGCAGCAGAAACCGCAGCACGAAGGCGGCCAACGCCAGCAGGGCGCACACCAGCCAGGCCAGCGGACGGAAGGCAGTTTTCTCTTTCATAGGGTAACCTCGCTAACAGGAATTGTCCCTATTTTACCATAGTCCCCTCAAGAAAACAAGCCGTCCCGGCTGGGACGGCTTGCATTGTAAGGGAAACTTAAGAAAGGCGGCGAATCAGGCCACCGGCTCGTAGGTGAATTCCAGAACTTCTCCGGTATCGTTGTTCTCCACGATCTCCACATCCGCCAGCTTGGTCAGAGCCTCGTGCTGGGAGGCGGGAGTCTTTTTCAGCTCCCACAGACCGTCCATTTCCTCGGTTTCGGCCACCGCCGGGTCCACAGCGTAGAAGGAAATCTGGTAGGTGGTGTCCTTCCCCAGGAAGGGCTTGTAAGCGGCGTCGATGATGGCCACGGCGGGACCGTCGGCGGCGTCCGGCTCTTGGGTCAGGATGATGTCGTACATCTCCTGATTCTTCTCCACCCGCTCTGCGGTGGTATAGCCGGTGGTGATGGAGGTGGTCTGGTAGTGGTAGGACAGGTACCCGGCCACACAGCCGCTGCCGAAGATGAACAGGGCAGCCAGCAGGCCCAGCTGCTTTTTGTCAAAGCGCAGGCTCTTGTCGGGGTTGTAGGTCAGCTTCATCCGGTAGGTGATGGGCTGGATGAAGGCCAGGAAAATGGTGAGCACCACGGACTCGATGGGGAACATGAACAGGTTCTTGATGATGCCGGGGATGGTGAGCACATAGCTCTTGCCGCCCATCATCACCTGATAGTACAGCATCATAATGGGGGTCTGGAGCAGGATGTTCACGAACAGGCAGATGCAGAACCGGCTGAGCATCACCCGGGTGGGGGTGATTCTGGCCCGGTACAGGAACAGGGCGAAAATCAGAGAGCCTGCAATTTCAGTCAGCACGAAGGGCGGGAAGTAGGTGTCGCCGGTAATCATAACCCCCAGCACGTCGGAGACAATGGCGGACAGGGAGGCTACCACCGGGCCATAGACCATGGCGCCCAGGGCGTTGGCCAGGAAAGCGGTGTTGATCTTCAGATTGGGGGCCAGGGGAATGGCCACCAGCTTCAGGGCTACCCGGAGGGCAATCATCAGGGCGGCGAACACCAGCATTTTGGTGTCCTTCAGCTCCAGGGCTGCATCCCGCCAGTAGGCAGGGGAGAAGGGGGTCTTGTACAGGGTGGTGGACTTTTGCTTGGTTGACATAATGTTTCCTCCTTTTTGTAGGCGATGTTCTGCAGCAGCACCCCGGAAGGACGGAAACAAAAAATCCCCGGCGGCGCAATGCCGCTGGGGAGAAATCATACAAAGTTTCCGGACTACCCTGGGGGGAATAGGCTGCAACATTCAGGCGGCGCGCCGCCCCTAGCCGAACCAATCGCCCGACCGAGTATCGTTGCTACATAAAGGAGGTCAGTCCATTATGGCGCAGCGGGTGCGGATACCCTATCGCGGACCATGAATCCTTCGTCTGCCACACAACTCCCCATCTTGACAGCACTTCACGCAGGGTTTCCTACTCTGTTCGAGACCCACTATAGCGCAAGTCAGGGAGAAAGTAAAGAGAAATTTCCTATTTTTCGGAAAAAATTCCATGTTTTCATTTGGGGATGGTAATGGTCAGCACAATCTGGCTGTCCGTCTCCCGGCGCTCGGACACAGCGGGAATGCCGGAGAGCTGGATTTTTTGCAGGTTCTGGGTCAGGCTGTTGAGGAACGCCCCCACGTTGGCTTTCGGCTGCCGGGGCGCAGACTGGGTGAGCAGGGAGTCGATGTATTTTTCCGCCCGGGCCACGCTCATGCCCTGCCGGAGAATTTCGGCGATGGCGGAGAGCTTCGCTTCTTCGCTGCCCAGCCGGAGCAGTGCCCGGGCGTGGCGCTCGGTCAGGTCCCCGGCCCGGAGGGCTTCCAGCACCGCATCGCTGTGCTTGAGCAGGCGCAGTTTGTTGGCCACGGCGCTCTGGCTTTTCCCCAGCACTCGGGCGGCCTGTTCCTGGCTCATGCCCCACTCCCGGAGCAGCCGGGCAATGCCCTGGGCTTCCTCGATATAGTCCAGGTCCTGGCGCTGGAGGTTCTCCACCAGGGCGGCCATGCCGGACTCCTTGTCGTCCATGCGCATGATGATGCAGGGAATGTCCGTCACCCCCGCCAATTCCGCCGCCCGAAGCCGCCGCTCCCCGGAAATCAGCTCATAGCCGGCGCCGCATCGGCGGACGGACAGGGGCTGGAGGATTCCATGCTGCCGGATAGAGTCCGACAGCTCGTCCAGGGCCTCGGGCTTGAAGATTTTCCGGGGCTGAGCCGGATTGGGGCGGATGGAGCAGGCGGGAAGGAATACCACCCGACCGGTTTCCATATAGGTTTTCAGCTTCTGGCATTGCATTGCCCGTCCTCCTCTGTAAATGGTGAATTCATTGTATCCCCCGCTCCGGCGGGAAAACCAGCGAAAACAGCCCGGGCGCCGGGGAAAGTTCCCGACAGGTTCTCCGAACCCCCGGGGAATTTCCCGGCAATCTCTGAAACAAAACTTAAGAATTGCCCCGATTGACAGAAAGCGGCGGGCGTGCTATACTAACTGTACTAGGATAACTAGTACAGTTAGTGCAGTTCATACGGTGAAGGAGGGATACCATGATTCATCTGGACTACCGGGATTCCCGTCCCATCTATACCCAAATCATTGACGGCTTCCGGGAGCAGATTGCCACCGGCGTCTTGCAGCCCGGAGAGAAGCTGCCCAGCGTGCGGGAGCTGGCCGCCGCCCTGACCATCAATCCCAACACCATCCAGCGGTCCTACCGCCAGCTGGAAGCGGAGGGATGGATTGCCACGGTGCCGGGAAAAGGGTGCTTCGTCTGCGGCGGCGAACAGAATACCCAGCGGGAACGGGAGCGGTGGTACTCCGCATTTGACGAATCCGCCGCGGCGCTGATGGCCCTGGGGGTCCTGCGCCAGACGCTGATTCAGCGGTTAGAGGAAGGAGGAAGCAGCAATGCTTGAAATGAAACATGTGGTGAAGTCTTTCGGGACCTTCCGGGCCCTGGATGACCTGAGCCTGACGGTGCCCCAGGGAGCGGTCTACGGCCTGGTTGGTCCCAACGGTGCGGGCAAATCCACGGCGATCCGGCATCTGACCGGGGTTTACCGGGCGGACAGCGGGGAAGTGACCCTGGAGGGAATGCCGATTTTTGAGAATCCCAGGGCCAAGGGCCGGATTGGCTGTATCCCCGACGATGTGTTCTACTATCCCGGGGCCACCCTGGAGGAAATGCGGAAATTCTACAAGGGCATCTACCCCAATTTTGACGACGGCCTGTTCAACCGGCTGAGGGAAATCTTCCAGCTGCCGGACAAGACCCCCATCCGCCGGTATTCCAAGGGGATGCAGAAGCAGGCGGCCTTCCACCTGACTGTCAGCATCCGGCCGGAGGTGCTGATTCTGGACGAGCCAGTGGACGGCCTGGACCCGGTGATGCGCCGGCAGGTGATGAGCGTGATTCTGGCGGATGTGGCGGAGCACGGCACCACGGTGCTGATTTCCTCCCATAACCTGCGGGAGCTGGAGGACGTGTGCGACCATGTGGGCATTATGGACAAGGGGAAGATGCTCCTGGAGCGGAGCCTGGCGGATATGCAGGGCAACACCCACAAGCTGCAGATCGTGGGGGACACCCCGGAAGGTCTGGAAATTCTCCACGAATCCACCTCCGGACGGCTGAAAACCCTGATTGTCCGGGGCCAGGCCTGGGAGATCAGCACCAAGGCCGCGGCTGCCAAGCCTGCCTATTATGACCTGCTGCCGCTGTCGTTGGAGGAAATCTTCATCTATGAATTGGGAGGTGTGCACGATGCAGTTCAAGACATCCTGCTGTAACAAAACCCTGCTGAAAAAGGACCTGACCCGGTTTGCGCCCCTGTGGGGGGTGTATACCCTGGGACTGCTGATGCTGCTGTTTCTGACCTGGGATGATAAGTCCATTCCTTTCAACAACATTTACGCTTTTCGGACTTTGCTCCCCAACGTGGCTCTGTACAACGGGGTGTATGCTCTGGCGGTGGCAGCCATGCTGTTCGGCGACCTGTACAACACCCGAATGTGCTATGGCACCCATGCCCTGCCCATGACCCGGGGCTGCTGGTTCGGCACCCATATTCTGTCCGGGCTGCTGTTCAGCCTGATTCCCACCGCTCTCGTGGCGGCAGCATCCATTCCCCTGCTGAACGCCGTGGAACTGGAACAGGGTTGGCAGCTGGGATTCTATCTGTTTGTGGACATGAACCTGCAATATCTGACTTTCTTCGGTATTGGGGTGTTCGCCGCCATGTGCGCCGGAAACCGGTTTGGTCAGACGGCCATATACGGAATGCTGATGGTTGGCTCTATACTGCTGTATCTTCCGGCGGACGCTTTGCTTGCGCCGCTGCTGTTCGGCGTGACGCTGAACTCTGATCCCTATGCCATGCTCAGCCCGCTCAATTTGCTGATCACACGCAATGACTTGATTGTGATTGATGACCGGTCTGAGGTTCTGGCGGATGGCACCGTATGGTATCACGGCTCCTTTACATTGGGTCAGGGATGGCCTACCCTGTTCCTGCTGGCTGGGCTGGGCCTGGTATTTCTGGTTCTGGCCTATCTGCTCTACCGCAGACGGAATCTGGAATCCGCCGGAGATTTCCTGGCGGTACCCAGACTGCGCCCGTTGATTGGCGGATGCCTGGCCATTTTGGGCGCATCTGCGGCGTTGGCAGTCCTGAAGCTGTTCGGATACAGCTATGGCATGACGGAGCAGCTGGGATTCGCCTTCGTAGGCCTGACTGTGGGCTGGTTTGCCGGGCAGATGTTCCTGGAGCGGACCACCCGGGTGTTCGGGCCAAAGAAATGGGCGGGACTGCTGGTGATGCTGGCCTTGGCCGCCGGCGCCATGGGCCTGACCAAGCTGGACCCCATGGGCATCGACGATTGGGTGCCGGAGGTGTCGGAAATCAGGGGGGCAAGGATAAACGGCAGTTATTATGTGGACACACCGGAGGAACTGGCTCAGGTCATCCAGGTGCAGGAACTTGCCTTGGAAGAACATCTGACAGAAGAAGATGTGGAACCCTATCTGGCAACAGATGATGCAAGCTTGCCAAAATATGCAAGAATTCAAATTGTCTATACCAAAAACAATGGCATGGGGGCAATCCGGGAGTATTATGTTGCCTCCGACAGCCAGGCGGGCGACCTGCTGCGGAGCCTGACGTCCAAACTGCCTTTCGTATTAAGACGTGATGAAATTACCTCTCCCCAGAAGCTGATGGCTTGCGTGGGAAAACCGGAATACATTACGGTATCTGGTTATAAATTGCCGGAAGAACTGCTGACGGAGGAAACGGTGCGCAGTTTGTTTGAAGCGATCATCGCCGACTGTGAAGCGGGAACCCTTTCCCCCATTTCTGCGCTGCATCCCACCAAGGTATACCAGACGGAGGACGGGGACAATGTGTACCTGGATTATATGTGGCTGGAAGCAGCCTTGCCCACGGGAAAAGAAGGAAGATACCTTTCTTACAATCTCCGCTTGTTCCCCGACAGTGAGAATGTGCTGGCCTGGGCGGAGAGTGTGGGGATTACCTGGGATGTAATTGTTCAGGCAGCCTACGGTTAAATGTCCGCCAAAGAAAAAGTAACAAACAGCAAATTGCCCCGCCTGAAACATCAGGCGGGGCTTGTGCGTATTCGGATTATCCCAGCTCCCGGACCAGCATGGGGGTGAACAGAGGCCTGTGGTATCGGTCCACAAACCGCTGGCACTTCACCAGGAAGGCGTAGTACACGTTGTACCCGCAGCCCACCATGGTCTCTGCGTTGGCCATACCCTTGGCCAGAATCACGTCGGATTCGGCGAGGGCCTGCCGGGCTTCTTCCCCCAGCCGGTCCAGCTGGGTGCCGGGAATGTTGTTGCCGTTGTCGATGACCCGGAAGGGAATCCCCACCGCTTCGGCATCTTCCCGGGTGGCGTCGTTGACGGCGATGTCTCCCCGGACGCAGAAGGTGATTTCCAGCTGGGGATGGGCCTTGGCGATTTCCTCGGCAAACAGCCGGTCAAAGCCGATTTCTCCGGCGTTGTCCGTCAGATACAGCAGCTTCTTCCCCTCCGCCAGCTGACGGCGGAAGGTGCGGTAAACCGCCCCATCCAGCTCCATCTTCTGGGCCTCATCCAGCATATCCGACAGCTTTTCAAAGCTGACCTTTCCCTGAAGGGCGGAGAAATCCAGGTAGTTGCCCAGAATGGCGAATTGCAGTCCCGCCAGCACCGGGTCCTCCGCTTGGGCAATCCGCGCCCGGATGTCGTCCATCCGCTCCAGCACGAACCGATTGGAGTCTGCCTTTTCCTGCCGGAACCGGTCCAGAGGCAGGCCATAATGCTGATGCAGCAACTGAGAGACCAAAGGATTGAACCAGGGGGAACTGATATCGGCCGGTGCGGCCAGATACATCCGCATCAGATCCCGGATGAAGGCCATGGTCTGCGCCTCGGTCCCAAGGGAGCGGGCCAGCTCAATGTTCCGGTTCAGGTGGCACAGCAGGCACTGAGAATCAATGGCTAAACTCATACTTTCAGCTTGATGACCAGTTTCTTGAAGTTGTGGGGCACGTCCAGGTGCACGCCGGGCTTGTGGGCATCCTCGGGGAACACCACATAGCAGTAGCCCTGACCAATGCGCATATAGTCCATGGGACCATCGTAGCGGCCGATGTCGCCGGACTCGTTGAATTCGCCGCTGAGGGTCATGGTTTCCAGAGGCGCCCAGCCCACGGTTTCCTCGCCCTCCACAATGTACTGCAGGTCCAGGTACTGGCGGTGGGCCTCGCTGAGCTTGCTGTCCCAAGCGCCGGTGGTGCCTTCCTGTGCCATAATCCGGTTGCCGCCGGACAGCTGGGTGGTGCCGGGCACCCATTCGGTCATGGCGGCGACAGCGTTCAGGGCCTCTTCCAGGCCGGGGATGACGGGGGCGTAGCGGCCCAGATCCTTAAAGGGACATACGATCATGATAATCCTTCCTTTCTGAATGAAAAAACGGGAGATTCCGTTTCCTTACAGGGTCAGCAAATCGGACAGAGCGTCTATTTTGGCCACGTACCCCGCCGGGACGCCGAAGCCGTAGCTGGCCCAGACAAAGGGAATCCCAGCTTCCAGGGTAGCCTCGTAATCCCCCTGGGTATCGCCGATGTAGGCGCAGGAGGTAATGCCCTGCCGCTCCATCAGGGTGCGGATGGTTTTGCCCTTGCTGGTGCCGGTGTCCCCGAAGCACAGGTGGGCGGTGATATACTGTTCCAGACCCAGCTTGCGGATGCACAGCTCCGGATACCCGCACTGGCTGTTGCTGACGATGAACAGCCGGTGGGTTTCCGCCAGCCGGGTGAGAGTTTCCTTCACCCCGGGATAGCCGATGGCACAGGGATTGTCCTGCAAATATTGGTTTTCCCGGGCCATGCACCGCTCCATCAGGGCATAGCGCTCCGGCAGGGGGATTTCGGCGAAGAGAATGTCGGCAATTTCCGTCATCACCTTTCCAAACAGGGACTTCAGCCGCTGCGCATCCACAAACAGGTGCTCCAGCCCCTCGTCCTTCAATTGCAGGTTGTATCCTTCCGCCACCAGGGACCGGGAGTCCCACAGGGTGCCGTCAATGTCAAAAATCAGACTTTCGTAGTTCATGCTTCCTCCAGGTGCCGACGAATCCGGCCCTCGATCATATCCAGGGCCACCAGGTTTTTGCCCCCTTCGGGAACCACCAGGTCGGCATATTTTTTGCTTGGCTCCACATACCGCTCGTGCATGGGCTTGACGGTCTGCAGGTACTGGGTCAGCACACTCTCCAGGGTCCGGCCCCGCTTGTTCACGTCCCGCTTGATCCGACGGCACAGCCGCACATCCGCATCCGTGTCCACAAAAATCCGGATGTCCATCAGGTCCCGGAGCTCCTTGTTCTCAAAGATCAGGATGCCTTCTACAATGATGACCTTTTTCGGCACAATCCGGATGGTCTTGTCCGACCGGTTGTGGAGGGTGAAGTCATACACCGGGCAGTCAATGGGCTCCCCCCGGCGCAGCTGGTCCAGATGCCGGGCCATCAAGTCCGTCTCCAGGGCGTCGGGCTCGTCGTAGTTCAGCAGGCACCGCTGCTCGTAGGTCAGCTCGTCGTGCCGCTTGTAGTAATTGTCATGGCTGAGAATGGTTACCACATCGGAAAATTCCGCAATCAGATTATTCATCAGGGTGGTTTTTCCGCTGCCGGTACCCCCGGCGATGCCGATGACCAGAATGCCGTTTTTCATTGTGTTTCTCCCCTCTGTTTTACTGCTCCAGCAGATGACGGCAAAGCGCCAGAATTTCCGGGTCCGGACGGCTGTTTTCCAGAAGAACAGTGCCCGGGGCCGCCGTATCCCGGAGAAGTCCCGCCGCAGCCAGCCGCCGTTTGGTTTCCCGGGCGGTGCCTTCCCCGCCGTCCAGCAGGGCCACCTCCGGCCCCAGCACCCGGGCAATGGCCGGTGCGGCAAAGGGATAGTGGGTGCAGCCCAGCACCAGGGCGTCCAGCCGCCCCCGGTAGGGTCCCAGAACGGTTTCCAGCAGGGCCTCCATTTCCGGGGAATCCGCCTTCCCGGACTCCACTAGATCCACCACCCCCGGGGCGGGAATCTTCGCCACGGCGCAGTTTTCGTCAAAGCGGTGCAGCAGGGTATCAAACTTTTCCTCCCGGAGGGTAACCGCCGTGGCCATGACCCCCACTCGTCCCCCGGGGAAATGGTCGGCGGCCACCTTCAGCGCCGGTTCAATGCCGATGACCAGAGGATACCGCTGGCGCAGCTGAACCACTGCCGCCGCAGTGGCGGTGTTGCAGGCCACCACCAGGGCCTTGATCCGGTGCTCCTGCACCAGTTTCTCCACTGCGGCCAGGGTCAGCCGGCGGACGTCCTCGGTGCTCCGGCTGCCATAGGGGGCATTGGCGGAGTCACCGTAGTAGACATAACACTCGTTGGGCATCAGCCGCCATAAATGCCGCAGCACGCTGATCCCCCCTACACCGGAGTCAAAGACTCCGATGGCGTCGTCCTTGGAATTCATGAATTCACCCGATTCTGCCGGGGGCATGATCCCCCTCTCAATTCTCGCTCCCTATTTTATCAAATTATGACGGTTCTTGCAATCCTTCCGGGGGCTGTTTCCGAAAATTTCCGGCGCTGGAGCGGCCTTGACATTTTTCCCGGCCCTTGCTATGATGGTTCCATCGAAAAACAGGAGGAATCACGATGGAATACCGGATTGAACATGACTCCATGGGACAGGTCCAGGTGCCTGCGGACAAATACTGGGGCGCCCAGACCCAGCGCTCTGTGGGGAATTTTCCCATCGGCGTGGGACTGGAGACCATGCCCCGGGAGATCATTCATGCCTTCGGCGTGCTGAAAAAGGCGGCGGCCCTGGCCAATCATGCCCTGCGGCCGGAGCGGATGACGGAAGAAAAGCGGAACGCCATCTGCGCCGCCTGCGACGAGGTGATTTCCGGCGTCCTGGGGGCCCATTTTCCCCTGGTGGTCTGGCAGACCGGTTCCGGCACCCAGTCCAACATGAACGCCAATGAGGTGATTGCCAACCGGGGCAATGAAATCGCCGGGAAAAAGCTGCTCCACCCCAATGATGACATCAACATGTCCCAATCCTCCAACGATACCTTCCCCACCGCCATGCACATTGCCGCAGTCTGTGCCGTGGAGGACCGGGTGCTGCCCGCCATTGACGTGCTCACCGCCGCCTTCGCCCGGCTGGAGAAGGAGAATGCGGGAGTGGTGAAGTCCGGCCGGACCCACCTTCAGGACGCAACCCCCATTGCCTTCTCCCAGGAGATTTCCGGCTGGCGCACCAGCCTGGAGCGGGACCGGGAGCTGCTGCAGCTGGCCCTGGAGCCCCTGAAGGAGCTGGCGCTGGGGGGCACCGCCGTGGGCACCGGGCTGAACGCCCCCAAGGGCTTTGACACCGCCGTGGCGGAGGAGGTTTCCAAGCTGACAGGTAAGGCATTTCGCACGGCCCCCAACAAGTTCCACGCACTGACCTCCAAGGACGAGCTGGTCTTTGCCCACGGCGCCCTGAAGGCCCTTGCCTGCGACCTGATGAAGATTGCCAACGATGTCCGCTGGCTGGCTTCCGGACCACGGCTGGGGCTGGGGGAGATCACCATTCCCGAAAACGAACCCGGTTCCTCCATCATGCCCGGTAAGGTCAATCCCACCCAGTGTGAGGCGGTGACCATGGTGGCGGTGCAGGTGATGGGCAATGATACCGCGGTTGGGCTGGCGGCCAGCCAGGGCAACTTCCAGCTCAACGTGTTCATGCCGGTGCTGATTTACAACTTCCTCCAGTCCGCCCGGCTCCTGGCGGAGTGCATGGCGTCCTTCCACGACCACTGCGTGACGGGCATCCGGGCAAACCGGGAGAAGATGGCGGGGAATCTCCGCAATTCCCTGATGCTGGTGACTGCCCTGAATCCCTATATCGGCTATGAAAATGCGGCGAAAACCGCAAAAAAGGCATACGCCGAGAATATTTCCCTGAAGGAAGCCTGTGTTGCCCTGGGCTTTCTCACCGCAGAGCGGTTTGATGAGGTGTTCCATCCGGAGCAGATGATCTGAATAAAACAAAAACTCCCCAGCTTTCATTTGGCGAAAGCTGGGGAGCTGACAGACTGAAAACACATCCGCCGATTTTTCGGCGGATGTGTTTTTCTCAGCAATAGAAGTCCCGGATTTTCTTGGCCCGGCTGGGGTGACGGAGCTTGCGGATGGCCTTGTTCTCGATCTGGCGGATCCGCTCCCGGGTGACCCCGAAAATCTGACCAACCTCTTCCAGGGTGTGGGTCCGGCCATCGTACATGCCGAAGCGCATCCGGAGCACGTCCGCTTCCCGCTCGGTGAGGGTGTCCAGAATTTCCTTCAGGGCCTCGGCAAGCAAGGCGTTGGAGGTGGCGTCGGCGGGACCGGGTGTCCGCTCGTCCTCCACGAAAGAACCGATGGAGGTGTCCTCTTCATCGCCCACAGGGGTGTCCAGACTCAAGGTGTCGGCGGCGGTGCGGTTGGCCTCAATGATCTTCTCCACCGGCAGATTCAGCTCGGCGGCGATTTCCTCCACGGTGGGCTCCCGGCCCAGCTCCTGCACCAGCTTCCGGTTGCACCGGGTAGCCTTGTTGATGACCTCTACCATATGCACCGGCACCCGGATGGTCCGGGCCTGGTCGGCGATGGCCCGGGTGATGGCCTGCCGGATCCACCAGGTGGCATATGTAGAGAATTTGTTTCCCTTTGTCCAATCAAACTTGTCCACCGCCCGGATCAGGCCGGTGTTGCCCTCCTGAATCAGGTCCAGGATGTGCAGGCCCCGCCCGGAGTATTTCTTGGCGATGGAAACCACCAGCCGGAGGTTGGCCTCGGTGAGCTTGTTCTTGGCGGCCTGGTCACCGGCCGCAATCCGCTTGGCCAGCTCCACCTCTTCGTCAGCGGAGAGCAGCTTCACCTGACCGATTTCCTTCAGGTACATCCGCACCGGGTCATCCAGACTATATTCCGCGGCCAGGTCCACCGGATCAACCAGGTCCTCTTCCTCCAGGCTGGACAGGTCGATGTCCCCATCGTCCAGACCCAAGTCATCGTCCCCCAGATCCAGCTCCAGATCAGCGGTGACAATCTGGATGTTCATGGAGTCAAACCGGTCGTAAATTTCTTCAATTTTCTCCGGGGTCAGCTGCATTTTTTCCAGCTGAGCATTCAGATCGGCGGCCCGGATCATGCCGTCTTTCTTTCCCTGGGCGATCAACGCCTGCAGCGCGGCGTAAACATCTTCCAGATTTTCTTTCGGCGTTTTCTTGGCATTGCTCATAGAAAATCCCCTCTTTTGTCTATGTACAGCATTTTACACTTGTGCCGTTAAACTATACCCCAATTTTTGCGGATTGGCAAGGGGATTTTGCAGAATTTTTTCTGGAAATTGCATGGACAAGGGCAGAATTTTTAGCTGTGCAGACAGTTTCCCCGCTTTTTCTCGAAAACATACGGTTTACTTTTGGGGAAAATTTCGCTATAATTGAGAAAATGTGTGATTCTGCCCTTGCGCCGGAGGGGCGGTTTGGCTTTCCGGCGGATTTTTTACTTTCCCATGAGGTGCACCTGATATGACTGATTTGCAGCACATCCGAAATTTTTCCATTATCGCCCACATTGACCATGGCAAGTCCACCCTGGCCGACCGGCTGCTGGAGGCGTGCCACGCCATCGACCAGCGGACCCGGGCGGAGCAGCTCCTGGACTCCATGGAGCTGGAGCGGGAGCGGGGGATTACCATCAAGGCAACCGCCGTCACCCTGAACTATACCGCCGACGACGGGGAAAGTTATGCCCTGAACCTGATTGACACTCCGGGCCATGTGGACTTCAACTATGAGGTGTCCCGGTCCCTGGCCGCCTGCGAGGGGGCAGTGCTGGTGGTGGACGCATCCCAGGGTGTGGAGGCCCAGACCCTGGCCAATACCTATCTGGCCATTGACGCCGGGCTGGAAGTTCTGCCGGTTATCAATAAAATTGACCTGCCCTCCGCCCGCCCTGCAGAGGTGAAGGCGGAGATTGAGGACATCATCGGCATTCCCGCCGAAGAATCCCCGGAGATTTCCGCCAAAAACGGCATCAACATCCATTCCGTCCTGGAGATGATCGTCCGGGAGGTGCCCGCCCCCCAGGGGGACCGGGAGGGTCCCCTCCAGGCGCTGATTTTCGACAGCCAGTACGATTCCTACCGGGGTGTTATTGTCTACACCCGGGTGAAGCAGGGTACGGTGAAGCCGGGTATGGACATCCGGATGATGGCCACCGGCGCAGAATACAAGGTAGTGGAAGTGGGCACCATGAGCCCGGGCGGCCTGTGCCCCCGGGAGGCCCTGGGAGCCGGCGAGGTGGGCTACATCACCGCCTCTATCAAAACCGTGGCGGATACCCAGGTGGGCGACACCATCACCGGGGTGGAGAACCCCGCCCAGGAGCCCCTGCCCGGCTACCGGGCGGTGCAGCCCATGGTGTTCTCCGGCATCTATCCCGCCGACGGGGCCAAGTACCAGGACCTGCGGGACGCCCTGGAAAAGCTGAAGCTCAACGACGCCTCCATGAGCTATGAAATGGAAAGCTCCATCGCCCTGGGCTTTGGCTTCCGCTGCGGCTTCCTGGGACTGCTCCATATGGAGATTATCCAGGAACGGCTGGAACGGGAGTACAATCTGGATCTGATTACCACCGCCCCCAACGTGGTTTACCGGGTGACCAAGACCAACGGCGAGGTGATGATGGTCTACACCCCCCTGGACTACCCCGACCCCATGGAAATCCAGCTGGCGGAGGAACCCTACGCCAAGGTGAATCTGATTGCCCCCCAGGACTATGTGGGCAACATTATGGACCTGTGCCAGCAGCGCCGGGGAGAATTCAAGGACATGGTGTACCTGGATGCCCGGCGGGTGGAGCTGCACTACGAGATGCCCCTGAACGAAATCATCTACGATTTCTTTGATGCTCTGAAATCCCGGACCCGGGGCTACGGCAGCTTGGACTACGAGCTCATCGGCTACCGGCCCAGCCGGCTGGTGAAGCTGGACATCCTGCTTAACGGGGACATTGTGGACGCCCTGAGCTTTATCCTTTTTGCGGACAACGCCTATCCCCGGGCCCGGAAGATCTGCGAGAAGCTGAAGGAGAACATCCCCCGCGCCCAGTTCGAGATTCCGGTGCAGGCTGCCATCGGCGGCAAGATCATCGCCCGGGAGACCATCAAGGCCCTGCGCAAGGACGTGCTGGCCAAATGCTACGGCGGCGACATCACCCGGAAGAAGAAGCTGCTGGAAAAGCAGAAGGAAGGCAAGAAGCGGATGCGTACCTTCGGCACCGTATCCGTGCCCTCCGAGGCCTTCATGGCCGTGCTGAAACTGGACGAAGATTGAGGGAGGTAACCGATTCATGCCCATTCTGACCAAACGACCCAACAAGACCCCTCTGGGGCTGTATATTCATGTTCCCTTCTGCCGGAGCAAATGCCAGTACTGCGACTTTTACTCCCTGGCAACCAAGGACGACAAGCTGATTGACGGCTATCTGGATGCGGTGTGCGACCACATCAAGGAGGCCGGAGACCTGGCCCCGGGCTATAAAGTGGATACCATCTACTTCGGCGGCGGCACCCCCTCTTTCTTCGGTGCGGAGGGCATGGCGGTGATTCTCACCACCATCCGCCGGAATTTCGACGTGGACAACAATGCGGAGATCACCTTCGAGGCCAACCCGGACTCTGTCTCCGACCGGCTGCTTCACCGGCTCCGGGCAGAGGGATTCAACCGGGTGAGCCTGGGCATCCAGTCCGATGACGACGAGATGCTCAAGAAGCTGGGCCGCCCCCACACCTATTCCCAGGCAGTGTCCGCTTACTACAAGATCCGGAAGGCGGGCTTCCGGAATGTGTCGGTGGACCTGATGTATGGGCTGCCCGGCCAGGACCTGCAGGACTGGCAGGAAACCCTGGACAATGTGCTGCGGCTGAACCCGGAGCACATCAGCTGCTATGCCCTGAAAATCGAGGAGGGTACCCCCTTTGCCGGCTACCGGGAGGCGCTGAACCTGCCCGATGACGACACCCAGGCGGACATGTACCTCACCGCAGTGGAGACTCTCCGGGGCCGGGGCTTCCGGCAGTACGAGATCTCCAATTTCTGCCGGAAGGGCCTGATTTCCAAGCACAATATGAAGTATTGGACCGGCGGGGAATATCTGGGCTTCGGACCCAGCGCCAGTTCCGACTTTGCAGGCAAACGCTACACCCTGAAACGGGACCTCCAGGCCTACATCACCGGCATCCGGGAGGGCGGGGACATCATGGAGGACCTGCAGGAGATTCCCATGCGGGAGCGGGCAGGGGAGTATCTCATGCTCCGGCTGCGGACCAATGTGGGCATCGAGGCCCAGGAGTATGAGAAGATGTTCCTGCTGCCCTTTGCGCCTCTGGAGGAGGTGCTGGAGAAGCGGCGGCGGTTCTTCCACGCCACCCAGACCGATACCGGACGGTGGGTGCTGACCCCCAAGGGCTATCTGGTGAGCAACGACATCATCACCGATCTGCTCCTGGCCCAGGACAAGTCCAACCCCATGAACCGAATCTAACAGAAAAAGCCCGGCGGAATTGATTCCGCCGGGCAAATTTTGTGGGGTTGGTTCCGCTGTCAGAGCGATTCAAACAGCTCCGGCAGGGTGCCGAACCGGTAGCCCTCCTTTTCCCAGCAGGTCAGCAGTTCGTCGAGAATCTGAGCGTTTGTCTGGGAGGTGGAGTGGAGCAGCACCACCGCCCCGCAGTGGGTCCGGGGCAGCAGCTTGGCGAAGGCCTGCTCCCGGGTGGGCTGGGCGTCGTTGTACCAGTCCACATAGGCCAGACTCCAGAACACGGTTTTGTAGCCCAGTTCCTGGGCCATGGACAGATTGTCCGGGCTGTAGATGCCCTGGGGCGGGCGGTAGAACTTGGCCAGCTCCTGGCCGGTGGTTTCCCGGTACAGGTCCTCCAGGTCCTTCAGTTCCTTGGCGAAGGCTTCCTTGTCGGAAATTTTGCTCATGTCATAGTGGTGCATGGTATGGTTGCCCACAATGTGCCCCTCCTGGGCCATCCGCCGCACCAGATCGGCGTTGCGCTGGATGTAGTTGCCCACCAGAAAAAAGGCGGCCTGAACATGGTGGGCCTTCAGGGTGTCCAGCACCTGCTCCGTGCAGCCGTTTTCGTATCCGGCGTCGAAGGTCAGGTAGATGACCTTTTCCTGGGTATCCCCCAGGTAGGCGGCGTCGTAGCGTTTCAGCTGGTCCACCCCTGCGTTGCCGATGGGGGCCGCTCCCTCCTGCCGAAAGCTCAGCCCCCAGGACCCGGTGGGCAGACTGCTCTGGGCGAACACCGTCAGGGCCACCGCTGCCGCAGCCGCCGCGGCTGCCAATAGGATCAGAATATCCCGTTTGCGCACAAACATCCCCTCCTGCTGGGACAATCCTATGTCCGCAGGAGGGGATGTATGCAGATTCTGCTTATTGTCCGCCATGGAGGTATTTGTAGTCCCAGTCCAGGTCGAAGAGCTTGTTGCCCATCTCCATGGGGCAGCCGGTGTAGAGGTCGTCCGCCAGTTCCCGGAGCACCTCCGCCGGTTCCAGACACTCGATGTAGAAGTCCGGCAGGGCTTCTTCTCCCAGCCGGATGCCCAGAATGGCGCCGGTGAGAGCCCCTACCCCTGCGCTGCGGCCGGAGTGGTTCACCGCCGCAATCATGGCGCCGTCAAAGTCCTCCTCCCAGCCCAGGCAGGCGTAAACCGCACCGGCCAGCACCTGGGCGGCGTTGTCGCATCCCAGCCGCTCCATCACATCCACCGGCCGGAGATTGGGGGACTCGGCATAGGTGACGGCGTGGCGGATCAGGGTTCCGATTTCATAGGCCTGGCTGTACTGGTGGCCGAACTGCTCCTTCATGGACTCGGCAGCCTCCAGAATCAGGGGCTTCAGGGGGGCGGCGGGATTTTCCAGCAGCTTGCTGATGATGTGGGCCAGCACGCTGCCGGAGAGAAAGGCGGTGGGGTTTCCGTGGGTCAGAGCCACCGCTTCTGCACCCAAACGGTCAATCTCCTCCTGATCCATCCGGTCCTCGTGGAAGAACAGTCCTACCCCGATGGCGCTGGTCAGTCCCCCGGGGGAGGAGAAACTGTTGGCGGGCTGCTCCAGGGTGCCCAGATTCTCCCGGCTCAGGGTGTCCAGCATCCGGGTATCCATGCAGTGCCGGCGGCAAAGCTCCGGGCGGCGCAGCAGCCAGCAGTAGCTCCGGCTGGGACGGCCCCAGGGACGTTGGGAGGCTGCCCATTCCCGGCTGCTCAGACCGATGTATTTGATGAAGGGGGCCATTTTCCCCAGCATCTGCCCCCGGGTCAGGCCGAAGAGCAGACCGTTGCAGGTGAAGGCCGCCAGCTGGGTGTAGGAGGTCACATCCGCATAGCCGTTGACCAGATCATAGCCCAGCAGGCCGTTGGGGCCATAATCCTCCTGGATTTCCCGCCAGCTGCGGTTGTCCACGGTATAGCCCATGGCGTCGCCCACTGCCAGACCCAGCAGGCAGCCCCGGTAGTTTGTGGGTTGTGCGGCCATTGCGGACCCCTCCTTTGCCGTTTCATGTGGATTTTTCTTATTATATCGTTTTCCGGGGGAAAAGGCAAGGGAAAATCCGGAAGGAACCTCAAAAGTTTACATAATATTTTCCAGCCGATTCAGGGCTTCTGCTACCTCCTCCTCCCGGATGCCGGCGTAATTCACCACCAGACAGTGCCGGTCCTCCCGGCTGTCATGGTAGTATTCGCTGAGGGTGTGAACCCGGATGCCCGCAGACGCCAGCAGCGCCCGCATTTCCTGATCGGACCGGTCGGTGTCCACTTTCAGCAGAAAATGGAGGCCGGCGTCCTGCTCCAGAATGGTAAGCCGCTCGGCGAAGGGGCAGGTTTCCAACAGGGACACCAGGGCGTTTCTCCGGCTGCGGTAGAATTTCCGCATCCGGTTGATGTGCTTTTCAAAATAGCCCCGGCTGAGAAACCGGGCCAGGGTGTACTGCTCAAAGCTGGCCACGGTGCAGCTGTAGAACCCCAGTTCCTGCCGGAACCGGGCCATCAGCGCCGGAGGCAGGACCATATAGCTGATCCGGATGGAGGGAGCCAGGGTTTTGGAGAAGGTGTTCATATAGATCACCCGGCCCTGCCGGTCCAGAGACTGCATGGCGGGCATGGGGTGGGCATCGAAGCGGAACTCGGAGTCGTAGTCGTCCTCAATAATCCATTTTTTCGCCCCGGCCCAATCCAGCAGCGCCAGGCGGCGGCCCACCGGGGTGACCAGTCCGGTGGGGAAATGATGAGAGGGGGAGCAGTGGAGCACATCCGCTCCGCCCAGGGGGCCGGGCAGCACTCCCTGATCGTCCATGGGGGCGCTGACGCACCGGACACCGCCGGCGGCGTAAATTTTCCGGATTTTGCCGTAGCCCGGCTCCTCCACCGCATAGACCTTGTCCCGGCCCAGCAGCTGCATCAGCAGATTGTACAGGAAGTCCGTTCCTGCGCCGATGAGAATATTCTCCGGGTCCACCTGCATACCCCGGAAGTCGGTCAGATGGCGGGCAATGGCACTGCGAAGCTCTGCCACCCCCTGGTTTGGCAGGGGAAGCAGCAGCTTTTCCCCATAGTCCAGAATCACCTCCCGCTGAAGCCGGGTCCAGACGGAGAAGGGGAACTGCTCCGTACCGCTGCCGGTCAGGTCCAGCAGCCAGCTGGGCTGAGGCTCCGGCGGGGAAACCCGGGCGGGGGAGGGGACGGCCTGCCGTTCCACGGACTCCACAAAATACCCCACCTTCTCCTGGGAACGGATATAGCCCTCCGACAGCAGCTGGTTGTAGGCGGTTTCCACGGTGATTTTGCTCACCTCCAGATGTTGAGCCAGGGCCCGCTTGGAGGGAAGCTTCTGCCCGGGGCTAAGGGTTCCGGCCAGAATGTCTGCCCGCAGGCAGCGGTACAGGGCCTCGTACAGGGGAACCCCCGGGGATTTCTTCAGCTGATAGGTTACCATAACATCGTCATCCTTTTGCCGTTTTCCGGGTCACCCAGGAAAATACCCGGTTGTAGAGCTGCTCTCCCCAGTCGAACAGCCGCTGCATGGCGAAAAATACCGTGGGAGTCATGAGCAGCAGGGTCATCATCACCAGCTTGTTGGCCCGGTTCCCGGCGTGAAGCTCAAAAAGCTGCCCCAGCTGGGTAAACACCAGCACCAGCCCCGCCAGCATCAGGCACCAGATGATCTTCCGGAACCGGTCGAAGGGCTTGCAGACCTGGAACAGCACCATCATGCCAACCACCGCCAGAATGCCGGCGCACACCGTGGCGATGCCCGGAGCCGGCAGGGAGAATACATCCATGAAAGCCTGGCACACCAGCACGGCGAACACGTTGGTCAGCCCGCCGGGGAAGGCCCGGCGGAGCACACCCCGGAGGAAATGTCCCGTTACCCGATCGTAGTTGGGCTCCATGGCCAGGAAGAAGGAGGGGATGCCGATGGTCAGGGCGGAGATCACCGTCAGGTGCATGGGCTGCAGGGGATAGGGCCAGTCGGTGAACAGGGAGATCACCGACAGAAACAGGGAGAAGATATTTTTCACCAGGAACAAGGTGGCGGCCCGCTGGATGTTGTTGATGACCCGGCGGCCCTCCGCCACAATGCCGGGCATGGCGGCAAAATCCGAATCCAGCAGCACCAGACTGGCCAGCTGGCTGGCGGCCTGGGCGCCGGAGGCCATGGCCACGGAGCAGTCCGCCTGCTTCATGGCCAGCAGGTCGTTGACGCCGTCGCCGGTCATGGCCACGGTGTGGCCCTGGGCCTGGAGGGCCTGGACCAGCTGCCGCTTCTGTTCCGGCGTTACCCGGCCGAAAACCACCGACTCTGCCGCTGCCCGGGCATAGTCTCCGAGGGTGTCCAGCGTGGTGCAGTCCACCCACCGCTCCGCCCCGGGAATGCCCGCCTGCCGGGCCACTTCGCTGGCGGTTTTGGGGTCGTCGCCGGAAATTACCCGGACGGATACCCCCTGCTCCGTGAAATAGGAGAAGGTCTTGGGGGCGGTGTCCCGGATGGGGTTGGACAGAACCAGCAGCGCCAGGGGGGTGACCCGCTCCGGCTCCAGCTGCCCGGCCCGGAGGGTTCCGGCGTACTGGGCCAGCAGCAGGACCCGACGGCCCTGACCGGTCCAATCCGCCAGCTGGGATTTCAGCTGCTCCACCCGGCTGCCCAGAATGGCCCCGGGAGCGCCCACCAGGAAGGCACCGGCAGTTTCAAACACCGCGCCGCTCCATTTGGTCTCCGGGGAGAAGGGAATCCGTTTCGTTTCCTTCCAGTCCGGCGGGGTGGGGAACAGCTCTCCGATGGCCCGGGCGGTGGCGTTGTCCGGCTCCCGGCCTCCGTACAGGGCGCCGAGAATGGCATCCAGGTATTCCGGCTGATGCCCCGCCAGGGGAATCAGATGCTCCATGCGCATCTCCGGCTGGGTGATGGTGCCGGTTTTGTCCAAGCACAGCACATCCACCCGGGCCAGGGTTTCCATGCAGTTCATGTCCTGAACCAGTACCCGGCTCCGGCTGAGCTTCAGGGCGGAGGCTGCCATGGCGATGGAGGTCAGCAGATACAGCCCCTCGGGGATCATTCCCACCAGGGCCGCCACGGTGCCTTCCACGCTGCCCTGAAAGCCCAGTCCCAGCACAAAGAATTCCTGGTAGAACAAAATCAGTCCCACCGGTACCAGGGCAATGCCCACCACCAGAATCAGTCGGTCCAGGGAGCGCATCATCTCAGAGGTCCGGGCGCCGGGATTGGCCTTTGCCTCCCGGGACAGCCGGACGGCGAAGGCGTCCTCGCCCACCGCTGTCAGCTGCACCCGGGCCCGGCCCGCCAGCACAATGCTGCCGGAGCGCACGGTGTCCCCTACCCCTCGCTCCACGGCGTCGGGTTCTCCGGAAATCAGGGACTCGTCCAGCCAGAGGGTTCCCTGCCGGATGATGCCGTCAGCGCAGAGCTGCTCGCCCTGGCCGAATTCTGCGATTTCGTCCCGGACCAAAAATTCCGGCCCGATGGTCTGACGGACCCCTTCCCGGATTACCGCCACGGGACGAGCGGCCACCAGGGTGAGCTGGTCCACCGCCCGCTTGGCCCGGATTTCCTGGACCACGCCGATGGCTGTGTTGATGACGGCCACCAGCAGGAACCCCATGTTCATCACCGAGGAGCGGCTCACCACCAGCAGCACCGCCAGCACCGCAAAAATCAGATTGAAAAAGGTAAAGCACCTGGACAGCAGGATTTCCCGTTCGCTTTTCCCCGCAGGCCGGGGCGGGCCGCTGACCCAGCCGGAGGCGATCCGTGCTTCTGCCTGGGCGTTGGTCAGTCCCTGGTCCGGGTCTGCCTGAACAACGGGGATGTTCTGTCTCTGTTCCATAATCCAAGCCTCCCGAAATGGTCACAGTCTCTGGGGAAGTCCGTTTTTCCGCTCCCAGAGCACCAGCAGGCTCCCGGACGCCACGGAAATCCGGACGGGGGCGCCGGTAAAGTGATTGCTCACCCCCAAAGGAAACCCGGCGGTGAGGGTGCCTCCCTGGAGGGGATAGTACAGGCCCTCAATGTCCACGCCCCGGGCGTCTGCACCCAGACAGAACAGGGAAATCAGCCCTTCCCCGCCGGCGGGGAAGGCGACGGCGCCGTTTTTTACCACCGTAGCCAGAAAGTCCCGGCCGATCAGATAGCCCGCAGCCCCGTGGTCCGCCAGATATTGCAGGGTCTGGTAATTGGCCAGGGTGTGATCCAGCCGGGGGCCGTCCAGACTGCCGTAGTACCAGAATTCCCGGAACCCCAGGGCCAGCCCCCGGCGGGCCGCCAGCATGGCGTCGGTATCATCTTTCTCCACCGGAAAGACCTGAGCCCCCGCCGGAGTATAGCCCAGGGAATCAAAGTCCCCCAGAATTTCCTGGGGCACAATCCCCAGGGCCTGGGTATGCCGCAGCCCGCCGTCGGCGGCGATGACATAATCCGTCGGAGAAATGGGGGCAATCAGGCGGTCAAATTCCGCCGCACAGAATACAATGCAGTTGCCCAAAGCCGTCACCTCCTGTTTTTCATCATTTTATCACATCCGCCGGGAAAGAAAAAGTGGGCTGGATGTAAACACTTCCTGAATTTTTCAAAGAAAATCCGGGAGCGCTGCTGCGCTCCCGGCAAACTCAGTTGGATTGGGCAACTTGGTTGACATAAAGCTTCGCCGGATCGTGGGGACGGAAATGCTGCCACAGCAGCACCGACACCGCAGCGGCGCAGCTCAGGGCGGCCAGCAGCTGGCTTACCCGGACAGGCCCCCAGTACAGGCTGTCCACCCGTAGCCCCTCAATCATGGCCCGGCCCAGGCCGTACCAGGCAGCATAGCCCAGGGCCACCTGCCCGTCGTAGCGGCGGCGCTTGGAGAACCGGTGCAGGAGAAGCAGACCAATCAGATTCCACACCGACTCGTACAGGAAGGTGGGGTGGTAGTATTCCCACTGGCCGGTGCGGGTGTTGAACAGCCCCATCCGCAGGAAACTGTCCGTGGCGGCGCCGAAGGCTTCCCGGTTGAAGAAGTTGCCCCAGCGGCCGATGCTCTGACCAATGAGAAAGCCCAGCAGCACCACATCCAGCACTGCCAGCATTTTCACTTTCCGCACCCGGCAGAAAATCGCAATGCCCGCAATGGCCCCTAGCACGCCGCCGTAAATGGCCAGCCCGCCCTCCCAGATGTAGAGAATCTTGATGGGGTTGGCGGCATAGGCCTCCCAGGAGAAGATCACATAGTAGAGCCGGGCGCAGACAATGGCGAAAGGCGTTACCCACAGAACGCCGTCGAGAATGGTGTCCTCCTTCAGCCCAAATTCCTTGCTCCGGCGGTTGGCGTAAAGCGCCGCCAGCAGCAGGCCGACGGCGATGACCAGCCCGTACAGATGGATGGTCAGGGGCCCCAGGGAAAACTCCCGGGGCGGGTTGCACTCCAGCCCGAAGGCCGGAAAGGAAATGGAGCTGTAATCAAACGGATTCATGGATCGTGTCTCCTCCCTCCTCCAGGGGATATACCACAGAAAGGCTGCACCGCTCCGGCTGGATAACCCGGTCCAGGAACAGCCGGATTTCCTCGGCGGTGATGTCCCGGTATACCTCCGGGAACCGGAAATAATCAAAATCAGAGAAATGATAGGCGCATACCCGGAAGCAGGTGGCGTCAAAGCTGTCCAGACTCCGGATGCGCCGGCCCAGGGCGCTGCGCTTCATCCGCAGGAAGGTTTCCTCCGGTACCCCTTCCGCCGCCAGTTCCCGGCCCCGGGCCAGAATGGCCTCCCGGACGGCCTGGGGATTCTCGGAGTCCCCGGAACACAGCAGCAGGGCGCAGCCGTCGATGGTCTCAAAGCCGCCGCCGAAGGAGGAATCGATCAGTCCGTCCTCGTACAGCTGCAGGTACAGCGCCGAGGACTCGCCGAACAGGGCCTCCGCCGCCAGATCCGCCACCATTTCCGTGCGGATGGCCGCTGTGCCGGTGCCAAGACTTTCGCACTTGAAGGCCAGATTGAACATGGGCATGGCCACTTCCATGGACAGGGCGGTCTCCGGGGTCTCTACAGCCATTTCCTCCGGCCAGGAGCGGTTCTTGTTTCCGGCGGGGCGATGCGCTGTGCCCAGGACCTCTGCGGCAGTCCGGGATACCCCTTCCGGGTCCACATCCCCGATGACGCACAGCAGCATATTCTCCGGAGTATAGAAGGCCTGGTGGCACTGGTGAAGCACCTCTGGGGTGATCTCCCGGATGGAGGCGGAGGTTCCCAGAATGGGCACCCGGATGGGATGACTGGAATACATGGCCTGCACCAGACTTTCAAAGACCCGGCTGTCCGGGGCGTCCTCGTTCATGCCGATTTCCTGGTCGATGATGCCCCGCTCCTTTTCCACGCTCTCCGCTGTGAAATAGGGAGTGCTGACGAATTCCAGAAGCAGACGCAGGCATTCGTCAAAATGTTCGGTGCAGGAGAAATAATAGGCGGTCATGTCGTAGCTGGTGAAGGCGTTGGTGGAGGCGCCCAGGGCGGCAAACTCCCCGCTTACATCCCGTCCGCCGGGCATGTCGAAGAGCTTGTGCTCCAGATAGTGGGCGACCCCGGCGGGCGCAGTGAAGGAACGGCCCTCCCAGTCAAAGCTGGTGTGGATGGAGCCGTAATCCGTGACGAAATAGGCCAGCTTTTTGGTAAAGCCCTTCCGGGGAATCACCACCACCGGCAGGCCGTTTTCCAAGGTGCCCCGGAAAATGGTCTCATCCAGCTCCGGATAATAGGTAGAATTCATTGGCTCCCTCCTCTCAGGAAATAGGTGGCCCGCAGCTCCAGCTGCCGGGCGGCGGACACCACATCCTCCAGGGTGACCCGGGTCACGGCGGCCTGGTAATCCGCTACGGTGAGAGACAAGCCGCTGAGGGCGGCGGTGGCGTAGTAGCCCTCGATGGCGCTGGGGGAGTCATGGGTGGCCCGGAGACTGCTGAGAATGGCCTCCTTGGCGGCCCGCAGTTCCTCCGGGGTGATGTCGCCTTCCCGGCAGGCATCCAGCTGCCGGAGAATTTCGGCCCGGGTCTGGGCTTCCTTGTCAAAATCAATGCCTGCGGAGACAGCCACCGCGCCCTTGACGCTGTAGTAAGAGGAGCCGATGGCGTAGCACAGGGACTGCTTCTCCCGGACGTTCACAAAAAGCTTGCTGGTCATGCCCGCCCCGAACAGGGCGTTGAGCACCTGCATGGCGGCAAATTGGGGACTCCGGTTGGTAATGGGGGTGACGAATCCCATGCACAGCTTGCCCTGAGAAACGTCCATCCGCTCCACCTCGTCTCCCGGGGTGCTGCGCAGGGGCGTCTGGGGGGGCAGGGACTGCCAGTCCCGGTCCAGCCGGGAGAGCAGGGGCCGGAGCAGCTGGGCCACCTGCTCCGCCGGGGCGCTGCCCACATAGAACAGGTCCAGGGTGCTGGTTTTCAGAATGGTCTGTGCGTGCCGATAGAGGGACTGGGGGGTGATAACCTCCACCTGCTGAGACTCACCCAGCCGGGGCAGACCGAAGCTGTCCTCCCGGCAGAGAATTTTCAGCAGCCGGCTCATGGCGTAAATCCGCTTGTCGTTGCGCTCGGAGTCGATGGTGGCGATGAGGTTCTTCTTCTCGCTCTCCACAAAGGCGGGGAGATAACCCCCGTCCTCCACCGGGCACTCCAGCAGCAGTTCCGCCAGAAACTCCGCCATGGGGGCCAGCACGGCGTCCCCAGGCAGGGCGAACCGGTCGTCCATAAAGCTGCAGTACAGGCCGGTGGTCTGATAGTCGCCTACCCGGCGGACCAGAGCGCTGACGCTGGCGCCGTAGAGGGTGTCCAGATGCTCCGTAATGGAGCGCAGATCCGGGTGCTGCCGGGTGCCCCGGAGCAGCACGGCGGGGAGCAGGGCGTTCAGGGCGGCTTCTTCCCGGCACATGGGCCGCACCAGCTGGAAGCTGAGACAGCCCTGCTTGAACCGCCCGTCCCGGAAGCAGCGCAGGGTCACCCCGGGCTGAAGGGAAATGGTTTGAATCATAGGTTGCTCCTAACGGGAAGAGGGGAATGCCCCTGACGATTCCCAAAATAGTCATGTAAAGGGTATTATATACCATTTTTTCCGAAATAGGAAGTAGGACACAAAAATTTAAGAGATTTTCTGTTGTCATTTCCGGCCTTTTGCGCTAGAATAGGGGGCGAAGTATACTGCACAAGGAGGAATCGGCCTTGGCCTGGCTGGAAATTACCCTGAATACCGCCCCGGATCGGATTGAGGCGGTGACCGCTGCCCTCACCGCCCGCGGTTTTTCCGACCTGGTGATTGAGGACCAGCAGGAATTTGAGACCTTCCTGGAGGAGAATCGGGCTTACTGGGATTATATTGACGAGAACCTTCAGAAAACCCTGGAAGGACTCTCCCGGATCAAGCTGTACCTGGAGGATACGGACCAGGCGGGCATGGCCCGGCTGGAGGAGACGGCAGCGGGCCTGGGACTGAAGCCGGAGGTGCAGCCCCTGGCGGAGACCGACTGGGCGGAAAGCTGGAAGGATAATTATCCGCCCCAGGAGATCGGGCAGTCCCTGGTGGTGCTGCCCTACTGGCTGGCGGAGGAGCCCTCGGACCGGAAAAAGGTGATTCTGGACCCGGGCCTGACCTTCGGCACCGGCGCCCACCCCTCCACCCGGATGGTGCTGGAGGCCATGGAGCAGACGGTGAAGCCGGGATTCCGGTGCCTGGACCTGGGCAGCGGCAGCGGCATCCTCTCCATCGCCGCCCTGCGGCTGGGGGCTGCCAGCGCCGTGGGGGTGGATATTGACCCCAAGGCCGAGGACATCGCCCGGGAGAATGCGGCCTACAACGGCTTTGCCGCCCCGGAATTCACCGCCCTCACCGGCAACGTCACCCAGGACCGGAAGCTGATGGCCCGGCTGGCAGCGGCGGAATACGACCTGGTGCTGGTGAACATTGTGGCCGATGTGATCATCGGTCTGGCTCCGGTGCTGCCCCGGTTCCTGACACCCCGGAGCACCTTGATCTGCTCCGGCATCCTGGATGTCCGGCTGCCGGAGGTGCTTGCCGCCCTGGAAGCTGCGGGACTGTCTGTTGCTCAGGTGGCGGCGCAGGAGGACTGGCGATGTGTCCGGGCCCTCAAAAAAGCGGATTCTGTAAAGGAGTAACCCTATGAACATTCCCTATCGCACCCAGCGGGTGCTGAACCGGGTGGGCACCGTGCTGCTGGTGCTGATGATTGTGGGCATCGTTGCCTGGGTCTGCTGGGTCATGTGGCTCCAGCGGTACATTGTCTACACCGACGAAGGCGCCACCCTGGACTTTTCCCAGTCAGCCAACGACATTGTAGGCGAGGTTGCGGTGCCGCCGGTGGCGGAGGCCAACGTGTCCATCTTCTACAACGAAGGCGCCAACGCCATTGACACCACCAACGAGCTCAAGCAGCTCTTTGGCTACTACATCACCAACGACATGGTCAAGAACGATCTGGACAATGTGCTGCTCCAGGTGGAGCGGCTCTCTGCGGACACGGCGGTGATGATTGAGATGAAGGGCCCCTACGGTTCCTTCTTCTACAATACCGGCCTGAGCGGGGCCACTGTCTCCCAGAGCACCGACATCGCCGCCTATGAGTCCCTGGTGGCCAAGCTCAAGTCCAAGGGCTTCTACACCATCGCCCAGATCAGCTCCCTGCAGGACTGGAGTTTTGGACTCAAGAATGTCAGCAGCGGGCTGTTCCTTCCCAGCAAAATCGGCCTGTGGGAGGACGAGGAGCATATGTACTGGCTGGACCCCACCAAGTCCACCACGACCACCTGGATTTCTCAGGTGGTCATGGAGCTGAAAAACATGGGCTTCAACGAGGTCATGCTGGCGGATTTCCGCTTCCCCAACTCCAACGGGTATCTGTTTGAAGGGGACAAGACGGAGGCCCTGAAGTCCGCCGCCAGCACCCTGCTGGCCACCTGCGGCTCGTCGGATTTTGTCCTCTCCTTCCAGACGGATGATCCGACCTTTACGCTGCCCGGGGACCGGTGCCGGCTCTACATCGACGCCGCCGCTGCGGGAAACATCAGTCAGGTGGCGTCCCAGGTCACCTTCGAGGACCCGGAGGTGCGGCTGGTGTTCCTGGCCGATTCCGGCGACACCCGGTATGATGAATATGGAATTCTCCGCTCCATCGAGGTCGCCGAGGAAGTGGAGGCCAGAAGATAAGACAGCAGCCGCTCACGGACAAAGTGAGCGGCTGCTTTGCGATAGAAAGTCGTCCGGCTGCGTCTGCAGCCGGACGATTTTGCTTGGTTATTTTGCTTTGGTGTCGATTTCGTGGCGGCACTTGGCGATGAAGTCGGCAATGGACATGGCGCCCAGGTCCTCGCCGCCCCGGGTCCGGACGGAGACGGTGCCGTTTTCCATATCCCGGTCACCCACCACCAGCATATAGGGAATCTTCTGCAGCTGGGCCTCCCGGATCTTGTAGCCCAGCTTTTCACTGCGATAGTCGCCCTCGCCCTGAATGCCGGCGGCCAGCAGCTGGCTGACCAGGCTCTTGGCGTAGTCATGGGCCCGGTCGGTGACGGGCAGAACCTTCACCTGGGTGGGCATCATCCACAGGGGCAGAGCACCGGCGTACCGCTCGATCAGGTAGGCCAGCGTCCGCTCATAGCAGCCCAGGGAGGTGCGGTGGATGATATAGGGGGTCTTCTTTTGGCCGTCCACGTCGGTGTACTCCATGCCGAACTTCTGGGCCAGGAGCATATCGATCTGAATGGTGACGATGGTATCCTCCTTGCCGAACACGTTCTTGTACTGAATGTCCAGCTTGGGGCCGTAGAAGGCGGCCTCATCAATGCCGATGGTGTACTCCACACCCAGGTCGCCCAGAATCTGCTCCATGACCCGCTGGGCCTCTTCCCATTGCTCGGCGGTGCCTTCGTACTTGACACCGGCCCGGGCGGGGTCCCACTGGGAGAAGCGGAAGGTACAGTTGTCCAGCATGCCCACGGTATCCAGGCAGTATTTCGCCAGATCCAGACAGTTCTTGAACTCCTCTTCCAGCTGCTCGGGGCGCAGGATGATGTGTCCCTCGGAGATGGTGAACTGCCGCACCCGGATCAGGCCGTGCATTTCGCCGGAATCCTCGTTGCGGAACAGGGTAGAGGTCTCGCCCAGACGCATGGGCAGGTCCCGGTAGGAGCGGGCCCGGTTCAGGAACACCTGATACTGGAACGGGCAGGTCATGGGCCGCAGGGCGAAGCATTCCTTCTCTTCGTCATAGGGGTCGCCCAGAATGAACATGCCGTCCAGGTAGTGATCCCAGTGGCCGGAAATCTTGTACAGTTCCCGCTTGGCCATCAGGGGGGTCTTGGTCAGAAGGTAGCCCCGCTTCTGCTCTTCGTCCTCCACCCAGCGCTGGAGGGTCTGGATGACCCGGGCACCCTTGGGCAGCAGAATGGGCAGGCCCTGGCCGATAACATCCACGGTGGTGAAGAACTCCAGCTCCCGGCCCAGCTTGTTGTGGTCCCGCTTCAGGGCTTCCTCCTGCTGCTTCAGGTAGGCGTCCAGCTCGTCCTTGCTGGGGAAAGCCACGCCGTAAATCCGCTGGAGCATCTTCCGGTTGGAGTCGCCCCGCCAATAGGCACCGCAGCACTGGGTGAGCTTGAAGCCGTTGTGCTTGACCCGGCCGGTGTGGTCCAGGTGGGGACCGGCGCACAGGTCGGTGAACTCGCCCTGAGTGTAGAAGGAGATGTGGGCGTCCTCGGGCAGGTCCTCAATCAGCTCCACCTTGTAAGGTTCATTTTTCTCCTGCATGTAGGCGATGGCCTCCGCCCGGGGCTTTTCACTGCGCTCGATGCGCAGCCGCTCCTTGCAGATTTTCTTCATCTCCGCCTCGATCTTCTCCAGGTGCTCCGGGGTGAAGGAGAAGGGAGCGTCGAAATCGTAGTACCAGCCCTCGTCGATGGCGGGGCCGATGGCCAGCTGCACCTCCGGCCACAGCCGCTTCACGGCCTGGGCCATGATGTGGGAGCAGGTGTGCCAGTAGGTTTTCCGGTATTCCGGATTTTCAAAGGTGTACAGGTTTTCTTCGGACATACAGATAGCCTCCTTTTGGGTATGTGGCGGGGAGGGTATAAAAAATACCCACCCCTGAACAAGCTCAGGGGTGGGATACAAAGCAGTATTCCACGGTTCCACCCTGGTTACGGCAGAGACTGCCGTCACTCATTGACGCGGTAACGGGCGCACCCGGCATGGCATTTCCGCCGATACGGCTCGGAAGTGGTAACCCGCCCGGCAGGAATACAGGACCATCGCAGCAAACAGGCCCCTCTCTGGGAATCTGACCGGGAAGGCGTGTCTTCGTCACAGCCTTTTGAATAGAAGAATCATAACACATTTTTTTGGAAAGTCAATCCCCCGGGGAAGAATTCCCTGTAAATGCCTGAAAATCCGGCCTCCGTTGGCCGGATCAGGAGACATAATCAAAAGGTAACTGTAAATTACAGGAGATTACATAATGCGACGACTTATGTTAACAAATGTAATCTTTTGACACAATATATCGCAAAATCAGACAGGCTCCGACCGATATATAGTGTTTGAGTTTACATAATTTATACATGAAAATTATGTAAAAAGTTGACGAAACAATTGAAAAACAAAGAAAAGCTTGACTTTTTGAAGTTATTTGATATAATAAAGCCATCGAAGCATACGGGGTATACGAAATGTAATAATTTGACACCGTTGTCTCTGCTTCGACACTTTTGTAACTTTTTCGGAGGAGGGGTCGCCATGTACCAGACAAAATCACGGAGGAACAAACGCACGAGACGATTGATCCGTCTCTATATTATGGTTCTGTCGTTGATTTTCCTGCTTGCCCTGACAGGGGTCCTGGCGCAGACGGCTTTCGCCAAAACCTATGTCATCACCGACGGGGACCGGGTGGTTACATATACCACCTTCGCCACAGATCCGGACGAGGTTCTGGGCCAGGCGGGGGTATCCCTGAGCGAGCATGACACCTATACCACCGAAGCGGTGGCGGGCACCCAGACCATCACGGTCCAGCGTGCCCAGGAAGTAACCGTCCATTACCATGGGCAGACCACGAGGACTGCCGCATTCGGCGAGACAGTGGGTCAGCTGCTGCAGAAGCTGAATCTGGAGGTGTCCGGAGAGGACGTGGTCTCCCATGGTTTGGATACAATGGTTTACGACGGAATGGAGCTGCGGGTTGACCGGATTGTGACCATGCAGGAAACCTACACCACCACCATTCCCTACGAGACCACCTATTGCAGCGACGCCTCCATCCCGGCCGGGGTGGAGGAGGTGCTGACCCCCGGACAGGATGGGGAGATGCGCTGCACCGCCGGCGTGACTTATGTCAATGGGGAAGAGGCGGAACGGACCGTGCTTTCGGAAACGGTCATCACCCCGCCGGTGGATGCGGTGATCGGGGTGGGAACCGGGACCCAGTCTGTGACAGCGGACCCTGACGCCATGCCCATTATTGAGGATGGATACATCATTCTTCCCACCGGTGAAGTGCTGACCTACACCCGGAAGGAGACGGTCCGGGCCACTGCCTATACTCACACCGATGCCGGCTGCGACATGATCACTGCCACCGGAACCACCGTCCGGCAGGGAACCGTGGCGGTGGACCCCCGGAACATTCCCTACGGCACCCGGATGTTCATCGTTTCCACCGACGGGGAATATGTCTACGGCATTGCCGTGGCCGAGGACTGCGGCGGCGACATCAAGGGGGACCGGATGGACCTGTATTTCTCCACCTATGAGGAATGCATGCAGTTCGGACGCCGGACCTGCACCCTGTACTTTTTGGGATAATCTTGCCAAACCGCCTTTCTTCTGCTATGATGGCAGCAGAAGAAAGGCGGTTTTGTTATTTATGATTGATGTGTGCGATATTCAGGTGATGAAGCCTTTGCTGGCCCTCCACGGCTTCCACTTTTCCAAGGCCAAGGGGCAGAATTTCCTGACCGCCTCCTGGGTGCCCCGGTCCATTGCGGAGGATGCGGGGGTGGACGGGACCGCCGGGGTGCTGGAAATCGGACCGGGCATCGGCCCCCTGACCCAGCAGCTGTGCCTCCGGGCGGGGAAGGTCTGCGCCGTGGAGGTGGATACCCGGCTCAGGCCCATTCTGGAGCAGACGGTGGGAGAGTTCTCCAATCTGGAAATCCTCTGGGAGGATGTGCTGAAGCTGAACATTCCCGCCCTGGTGGGGGAGAAATTCGCCGGACTGCGGCCCATGGCCTGCGCCAACCTTCCCTACTATATTACCACCCCCATCCTCTCGGCACTGCTGGAGGCGGACTGCTTTGACTCCGTCACCGTTATGGTGCAGAAAGAGGTTGCCCAGCGGATTGCGGCGGCGCCGGGGACGGCGGATTACGGGGCCTTCTCCGTGTTCTGCCAGTATTACGCCCAGCCGGAGCTGCTCTTTGAGGTTCCGGCCGGGTGCTTTCTGCCCCAGCCTAAGGTGACCTCGGCAGTGGTGCAGCTGCGGGTTCGGCAGGACCGCCCCTGGGACATTCCCAATCCGGATACCTTCTTCCGGGTGGTCCGGGCCAGCTTCGCCCAGCGGCGGAAAAAGCTGTCCAACGGCCTTGCCTCGGGGTTCCCGGAGCTGGGGAAGGCTGGGGCGGCGGAGGTGATTGCCGCCGCAGGCATTGACCCCAACGTCCGGGGAGAGACCCTGGGCATTCCGGAATTTGCCGCCCTGGCCCGGGAAATCCACCGCAGGGGGAATGAGCTGTGAAAGGATTCGCCCGGCACAACCAGCTGCTGAGCCTGTGCGGGCTGAACTGCGCCCTGTGCCCCATGGAGCTGGGGGGCTACTGCGGGGGCTGCGGCAACGGAAACCAGTCCTGCGCCATTGCCCGGTGCGCCATGACCCATGGAAACGTGGAATACTGCTTCCAGTGTCCAAACTATCCCTGCCCGGAGCATTGCCGGGAGGATGCCGCCGACTCTTTCATCACCCATCAGCGGCGGATGGCTGATCTGGAGCGGGCCCGGGAGCTGGGAATCGAGGCCTATAATCGGGAGCAGCGGGAAAAACGGGAAATTCTGGATTTTCTATTGGCCGGGTTCAACGACGGACGGAGAAAGACCCTGTTCTGCCAGGCGGTGAACCTGCTGGACCTGCCGGAACTGCGGCAGGCCGTGGATTGTCTCCGGGCCGATGCCCAGGGGCTGGATACCCGGGAGGCGGCTGCTACGGCGGCCCGGATTCTGGAGGCGGCGGCCCGGGAGCGGGGGATCTCCCTGAAGCTGAGAAGAAAAAAGGAACAAAGGAATAAAGGATAGAGGCATGATTGAATTTCTGTTTTTGGACCTGGACGATACCATTCTGGACTTTCATAAGGCGGAGGCCGCTGCGGTTGCGAAAACCATCCGGGAATTCGGGGCAGACCCCACCCCGGACATCCTGGCCCGCTACCACGAGATTAACCGCTGGCACTGGCAGCAGCTGGAACTGGGGAATCTGACCCGGGAACAGGTGCTGGAGAACCGGTTCGCCGTGCTGTTTGAAGAACTGGGGCTGGCGGTGAATCCGGCGCACTGCGCCCGGAGCTACGAATATAACCTGTCCCGGGAACACGCATTTCTCCCCGGTGCCCAGGAGGCCCTGGAGGAGCTGGGAAAAACATACCGGCTGTTCCTTGCCAGCAACGGCACCGCCACAGTACAGCACAGCCGCCTGACCGACGCCAATCTGTACCGGTTCTTTGAACAGGTGTTCATCTCCCAGGAGGTGGGCTATAACAAGCCCGCCCGGGAATTCTTTGAAGCCTGCTTTGACCGGATTCCCGGTTTTGACCGGGAGCGGGCGGTGATGGTGGGCGACAGCCTGACCTCGGATATCCAGGGCGGGATCAATGCCGGAATCCCCACCGTCTGGGTGAACGGGGAAGGAAAACAGGCTGACGGAATTCGGCCGGACTATGAAATTCAGACTCTGTCCCAGCTGGGTGACCTGCTGGCACGCCTGGAACGGGAAGAGGTGACGCAAGCGTGATTGTGATGGCGGCAAAATTGCTGCTGCTGATGCTTTCCAACCTGGGGTATTGGGAGTATTTTCGGAAAAAGTGGGAGATGCCGGCCTGCTTTGCCCCGGCGTATACCCTGGCGGCACAGTTTGCAGCGCTGTTCCTGCCGGGACTGCTGAACTTTTTGCCGGAGGCGGCCTTCTGCCTGTATGCCGGGGGCTTCGTGCTGCTGTTCCGGGAACTGTACCGGCGGAAGCAGGCGCTTCTGCGGCCTTATGCGGTCCCCGGCTTCCTGTTCCTGGCGGTGATGACAGCGGCGATCGGGGTAACGGTCAATGACCAGGTGTTCACCTGGTTTGACAGCTTTACCCACTGGGCGGTGGTGGTGAAAAATATGCTCGCTGCCGACCGGTTCCCCACGTTTGCGCAGTCGGCAGTGGGGTTCATGGACTATCCGCTGGGAGGTTCTACGCTGATCTACTACTTCTGCCGGATGACGGGCACCGGGGAAGGTGTACAGATGCTGGCTCAGGGATTCGTCATGGTGTGCCTGATTCTGCCCCTGTTTGCCCTGGCAGGCAGACGGAGCTGGCTTGAGGCGGTATTTCTCCTGGGAACGGCAAATTTCCTGCTGTGCTACAATGTCCCGGTGACGGAACTGCTGGTGGATACCCTGCTGCCTCTGGCGGCCATGAGCAGCGGCCTGCTGCTGTGGTCCCAGTGGGAGAAGCTTGGCGCCCGGGGCCAGCGGGAACAGATTCTCTTCGGATTTCCCCTGCTGTTTTTTGTCCTGAACGTGAAAAATTCCGCACCGTTTTTTGCGGCGGCGCTGCTGGTCCTGCTGTATTGGCGTACCCGGAAAGAGAAAGGCGGCCTGGCGGCGCTGGGGAAGCTCTGCCTGCTGCTGCTTGCGGGTTACTTCCTGTGGAACCGACACTGCAATTATGTGTTCCGGAATGCGGCGGGAGGCCAGCATGCGGTTTCGCTGTCCTATTTTCAGATGCGCCTGGGAGAAAAATCCTTGGAAGATATGGCCCGGATCCTGGAAGGGGTGGCGGTATATGCCGTGACCCGGAAGGAGCTCTGGTGGCTGGTGGGCTGGCTTGCGGGGCTGGGAGGACTGACCTGCGTCCTGCTGCCTAAGAGAAAAACGCAATGGGCTGTTCTGGCGGGCTGGAGCGGGGCCGGCTACGTGCTGTACGCGCTGTCTTTGACCGGAATGTATATCTTCTCCATGGGGTTGGACGGCGCCTTGGGACTGGAGTGCATTGACCGATATATGAAAACAATCGATACGGCCATCTTATACGGGGCGGTCGCCTGGAGCGTATTCCTTCTGGAACAGACGGCTCCAGGGGGCAGACGGATGGCTGCGGGTGCGCTGCTCCTCACGGCACTTGTGGGGATGTGGGGGAGCCTGGAGGGGTTCCAGACGGTGTTTCAATCCCGCAGCGACTCTTCCCAGAGACAGTATCTGGAATCCATTCTGGACGAATATGGGGTGGAAAAAGGATATTCCTATCTGATCTGTGCGCAGGACGGGGTATATCATTATGAGGCCTACGTCTATCGCTACTGCCTGGATACGGATCGGGTTGCCCAGATTCAGGTTGCCCAGGCGTCTCAGATGGAGATTGAGAAGGACTACGATTATATCATCATTCTCGATGAGGACAATCCGGTGATTGTGCAGTGGATAGCGGAGCACTATCCGGAACAGGCCGGACGGCAGGTCATTCAGTGTTTTAAGTGAAAGGGGAGAAGATACCATGGCGGAATACGAATTGGTGCGCGAAATTAAGAATTTGTGCCGGAACAACCAGATGCGGGACATTTTTTTCGAGGAAGTGGAATGCGATGACCCGGAAAGCTACCTGCGCCGGCGGCTTCAGGGCAAGCGGCTGGAGCTGACGGTGGAACCGGGGCCGGAGGGCGCTGTAACCATCCATGCCCTGGTGGACGGGATGATGGAGAAGTATGTGTTCACTCCGCTGTGAAGCGGATGAACAGGAGGAAGTTTTTTTGTAAATCCTGTAAAATTTGGGTTGAATTTATCCGCTGGGTATGATACGATATTGTCGTATCGATATGGGCGGAGTGCGCCCATTCGGTGAGGAACCTGTTATCCATGAAAATGGAATTATTTAGGAGGTAAAAAGCATGTCTGTAATGGATATCCTGGATAAGCGCGCTGCGTTCTCGTTTGAGGTTTTCCCCCCCAAGACGGATGTGGGCATGGAAAAGCTCTGCGGTGAGGGCGGCGTCCTGGAGAAGCTGTACACCCTGAACCCGGACTACATCTCCTGCACCTATGGCGCCGGCGGCACCAACGTGGGCAAGAACCTGGAAGTGCTGGACAAGATCGTCAAGGACGGTAAGACCATCGGCGTGACCCACTTCACCTGCATTGGCAACACCAAGGAAGGCATCAAGGAGCAGCTGCAGACCTATCTGGATCATGGCATCAACCATATGCTGGCCCTGCGGGGCGACCTGCCCTTCGGCTGGACCGGCACCGGCGGCGACCTGCATTACGCAACCGAGCTGGTGAAGTTCGTCCGTCAGGAGTTCGGCGACAAGTTCACCATTGCGGTGGCCGGCTCTCCCGAGGGCCACATCGCCTGCCGCTCCCTGGAGGCGGATATCGCCTTCCTGAAGCAGAAGCAGGACAACGGCGCCGACTACATCATGACCCAGCTGTGCTGGGATATGGACCAGTTCCGGTACTGGCTGGACGCCATCCGGGCCGCCGGAATCTGGATGCCGGTGGACGTGGGCATCATGCCCATTCTGGACCAGGCCGCAACCATCAACATGGCCCTGTCCCGCAACGGCTGCGTCATGCCCCGGGCTCTGTGCGAGATCATCTCCAAGAACTGGATCTTCCCCAACCCCTTCGTCAAGGATCCCTTCGATGCCGACGTAGAGGGCAAGAAGGCCTCCTTCAAGGCTGCCGGCATCGAGTACACCATCAACCAGATCGACGAGTACCGTGCCTGCGGCATCAATGGCATCCATCTGTACGCCCTGAACAAGTACGAGGATGTTGCCTACATCGCCAAGGCCGCCGGTCTGCTGGACCTGATCTGATTTTCACACCGGGGGGAGGAAACTTCCCCCGGGCAACACCATTTTCTAAGGAGAACCGAAATTATGGCACCTCATACCATTGCCGTTGCCGGTAAGGGGGGTGTGGGCAAAACCACTACCTGCGGCATGCTTATTGATTATCTGTGCAAGAAGAAGAAAGGCCCCGTCCTGGTGGTGGACGCCGACGCCAACTCCAACCTCAACGAAGTGCTGGGGGTGGAGGTGGAAACCTCTCTGGGCCAGATCCGGGAGGAGATGGCCCAGGCAGAGCTGAAGGGAACCATTCCCTCCGGCATGACCAAGGCGGACTACGCTGAGATGAAGTTCAGCTCCGCTTTGATTGAGGATGACGACTTTGATATGCTGGTGATGGGGCGCACCCAGGGGAAGGGCTGCTACTGTTATGTCAACGGCGTGCTCCAGTCCCAGGTGGCCAAGTACGCCGCCAACTACGCCTATGTGGTTATGGACAACGAGGCGGGCCTGGAACACATTGCCCGGGGAACCCTGCCCCATGTGGACACCATGCTTCTGATTTCCGACTGCTCCCGCCGGGGTGTCCAGGCGGTGGCCCGGATTGCCGAAATGATCGGGCAGATGAACCTGAATCCCGGCCAGATGGGCCTGATTATCAACCGGGCGCCCCAGGGGGATCTGGACCCGGGCATCCGGGAGGAAATTGACAAGCACGGCCTGAAGCTGTTCGGCGTGCTGCCCCACGACGAGGCGGTGTATCGCTGCGACTGCGACGGAAAACCCTCCGCCTATCTGTCGGAGGACGATCCCATGAAGGCGGCGCTGAACAAAATCCTGAGGGACATCGGCCTGTAATGCCCTGTTCAGGGGCGGCTCCCTGCGGAAAACGGCCCCGCAATTCACGGAAATTCTGCACAAGGCCTGTAAGCCGTGTGCAAAATTATAAAAGTCATTTCAAACTATTTTAACAAGGGGGATACTTTACTATGGCTTTCACTCCCAAGACGGCTCCCTACAGCGGCAAGATCAATGCCGTGACCCTGGGCACCGGTGACAAGGCGGTTGTCATCGGCGGCCAGAATGTGATGCCGTTCTACACTTTCGATGCACCCATCGAAAACGCACCCAAGATCGGCGTGGAGATTTCCGACCTGGCTGCCCAGTGGGATGTGCCGGCGCTGAAGGAATTCTATGCTGGATGCACCACCATGGCCGACTACGCCAAGAAGGCCGAAACCATGCCCGGCGTGGACTTCCTGTGCCTGCACTTTGAGTCTGCTGACCCCAACGGCGCCAACCGCTCCGTTGCCGATTGCGTGGCCGACGCCAAGGCTGTGGCCGAGGCCGTGTCCATGCCCATCGTGATCCTGGGCTGCAAGAACCTGGAGAAGGACGGCGAGCTGTTCTCCAAGATCGCCGAAGCCCTGCAGGGCAAGAACATCCTGGTCATGTCCGCCAAGAACGAGGACTACAAGACCGTGGGCGCCTCCGTCGTGCTGGCTTACGGCCAGAAGGTGGGCGCAGAAACCGCCGATGACATCAACCTGGCCAAGCAGCTGAACATCATGCTCAAGGGTCTGTCCATCGCCCCGGAGAGCATCGTGATGAACGTGGGCACCGCTGCGGTGGGCTACGGCTTTGAGTATGTGGCTTCCACTCTGGACCGTGTCCGCATGGCTGCCCTGGCCCAGTCCGACGCCGACCTGCAGATGCCCATTGTTTCCCCGGTGTCTCCCGACACCTGGAGCGTGAAGGAGTCCACCGCTTCCGAGGAAGATGAACCCGCATGGGGCTGCCGGGAAGAGCGCGGCATCGAGATGGAAGTCTCCACCGCCGCTGCCAACCTGATCGGCGGCGCTGACGCCGTCATCATGCGTCACCCCGCTGCCATCGCAACCATCAAGAAGTTCATTACGGAACTTGTCTAATCGGAAGGAGGATACATAACCATGGCTTTGAAAGGTCTTGACATTTTTAAGCTGTCTCCGAAGAAGAACTGTAAGGAGTGCGGCAGCCCCACCTGTATGGCGTTCTGTATGAAGGTGGCCCAGGGCGCGGTGTCCATCGACAAGTGCCCCTACTTCTCCGATGAGGCGAAGGCAACCCTGAACGAGCAGACTGCACCTCCCATGAAGACCATTACCGTCGGCGACCACAAGCTGGGCGGTGAGACCGTTCTGTATCGTCACGAAAAGACCCTGGTGAACAAGAACCTGTTTGCCGTTGCCCTGAGCACCGCCATGACCGATGCCGAAGTGGACGCCAAGCTGGCAGAAGTGGCCAAGGTGGACTACGAGCGGATCGGTGAGCGGATGTATGTGGAATTCCTGTTCCTGCGCAATGCCGGCACCGACGCCGCCGCCTACACCAAGCTGGTGCAGAAGGCTGCCGCCACCGGCCTGTGCCTGGTTCTGGAGTGCTGGGACGTGGAGTGCGCCAAGGCTGCTCTGGCTGTCGCCGGCAAGAACGTGATCCTGGACGGCGCCACCCCCGCCAACTGGGAGGCCATGAACGAGGCGGCCACCGCCGCCGGCGTGACCCTGGGCGTGTGGGCAGAGAACCTGTCCGACCTGTACGACACCGTGAAGAATCTGGAAGCCAAGGGCAATAAGAACCTGGTTCTGGACGTCACCGGCAAGACCGCCAAGGAGACCCTGGCCAACGCCGTGCTGGTCCGCCGCACCGCTCTGAAGGACGGCGACCGCTCCTTCGGCTATCCCTCCATCGTGAACCTGGCTGCCATTGCCCAGGGCGATGACCGTCTGCAGACCGCTTACGCCACTGCGTTTGTGGAGAAGTACGGCTCCATCATCGTCATGGAGAACATGACCTATGCCCAGGCTCTGCCGCTGTATGGCCTGCGCCAGAACATCTTCACCGATCCCCAGAAGCCCATGAAGGTAGAGTCCAAGATCTACCCCCTGAACGGCGCCGACGAGAACAGCCCCTGCGCCCTGACTGTGGACTTCGCTCTGACCTACTTCCTGGTTTCCGGCGAGCTGGAGCGCTCCAACGAGCCTGTGAACCTGATTATCACCGACGCTTCCGGTATGTCCGTCCTGACCGCCTGGGCCGCCGGCAAGTTCTCCTCCTCCACCGTGAAAAAGACCTTCCAGGATCTGGACATTGAGAACAAGATCAAGAACCGCACCCTGATCATCCCCGGCAAGGTGGCCGTGATGAAGGGTGAGATTCAGGAGAAGCTCCCCGGCTGGAACGTGGTTGTTGCTCCTGCTGAGGCTGTGCAGCTGCCTAAGTACATGAAGGACAAGGAGTACGAGGCTGCCGCCAAGGCTGCCGCTGCTGAGGCTGCCGCCAAGGCCGCCGCTGCCCCCGTGGAGGAAGTGAAGGAGCTGTCCTTCGACGAACTGCTGGCCACCAAGGTGCCCGCCATCGAAGTGGTGGACATGGGCGTCAAGTACAAGGGCCACAACCCCGAGAGCAAGACCTTCGTTACCATCGGCGAACGGATCCATTGCATCTCCCCCGCCATCCGCAAGGCAATGGACGAGCGGGATCCCGCTCCCATCCTGAAGCGTGCTGCCGAGCAGATCGCTGCCGGCGCCACCTACCTGGATGTGAACATCGGACCTGCTGAGAAGGACGGCCCCGAGCGCATGATGTGGGCGGTCAAGCTGCTGCAGGAGAACTTCAACAATGTTCCTCTGGCTCTGGATACCGCCAATAAGAAGGCCATCGAGGCCGGTATCAAGGTCTACAACCGGACCAACGGCAAGCCCATCGTGAACTCCGCCGACGCCGGCTCCCGTATCTCCAACATCGACCTGGCTGCTGCCAACGACGCCATCTGTATCGCCCTGTGCTCTGCCGACGGCATTGCCAAGGACAACGACGAGCGGATGAAGCACTGCCACGACATGCTGGAGCGTGGCCTGAGCCTGGGCATGACCTCCGACGACCTGTGGTTCGACCCCCTGTTCCTGGTTGTCAAGGGTATGCAGGACAAGCAGATGGACGTGCTGAACGCCATCAAGATGTTCGCCGACGAGGGCCTGAAGTCCACCGGCGGCCTGTCCAACAACTCCAACGGCGCACCCAAGAACGTCCGTCCCATCATGGATTCCGCTCTGGTGGCCATGGCCATGATGCAGGGTCTGACCTCCGCCATTGTCAACCCCTGTGACCTGCGCCTGATGGAGACCATCAAGTCCTGCGACATCTTCAAGAACCACGTTCTGTACTCCGATTCCTACCTGGATCTGTAAGACAGAATCAATCAATCCCTGGCGTTTGCGGC
This sequence comes from uncultured Eubacteriales bacterium, assembly GCA_949296115.1. Taxonomy (GTDB): domain Bacteria; phylum Bacillota; class Clostridia; order Oscillospirales; family Oscillospiraceae; genus Faecousia. Next base: position 58,165 of record CASFNR010000002.1, read on the forward strand.
TGGGAGGGAACTCCCTCCCAGCCCATTTGCGTGTCAACCACGGAGAGGACGGCTGCATGGAAATTTGGCAGTATCTGCTGGCAGCGGCAGCGGGAGCTGGCGTCCTGGCGCTGGCTGTCCGTTCCGCCGTCATCAAGCGCAGGCTCCGGCTGGAACGGGATTTTACCCGTACTCTGGAGACGGTGCTGCAGCCCCGGGAGACGGTGAAGGTGGTCTGCCCCAACCGGCATGACCACTGGATTCTCACATCCCGCCGGCTGCTGCTGGAGACGAAGGATGGATTCCTGGCCATCCCATTTTCAAAAATCAAGAGCCTGCAAGGACAGGACAGCGGGGGAAAGACCACTGCATCCCCCGGAAAGATGGCCCGCCTGGTGGTAAAAACAGACCAGAGCCACATTCTGGAAAACCGGGCGCCGGAATTTGCTTCGCTGGTCAGACAGCTGAAGCAGTATCGAAACAAATCCAGACGGAAGGGAAAAAATAAGCCCTGAAGCCAACGAATTTCCCTGGAAAACCCGCCGGAAACGGCTTAGTATACAGATAAATCAATTTGGGAGGAATCGATTTGAGCGTATTGATAGACCTGATTTACGGTGGCAGCACAGTCCTGGTAGGATTAACCGAAGCAGGCCTGCGGGATGCCATCGCCAAGTACGGCCCGCAAAAAGAAATTGCCTTCCCGGACACTGAATATTATTTCCCATTTCTCTATGCTGCCACAGGGGCCAAGGTTCAGACGCTGGAGGATCTGAACAACTGCGTGGCCGCAATGAAGAAGATGATCTCCAACCAGGAGGACCTGTACCTGGCGCTGAATGCGGGGCTGGCGGCCATAATGGGAGCGGAAATCATTGAGGGACTGAAATATGCCGGCAATTCTCACCCTTATGAAACGGACACCGGCCTTGGCTTTCTTCCGGATTCCGCAGTGCGCACCCTGGGAAAAGCGCTGCTCTCCGGGGAAATTCCCGGTGCGGCTGCCCTGCTGGGAAAAGCGGAAAATACCGAGGACCTTTTGAACATTGTGTCAGATTATCGGAAGAACGGCGTCCTAGTTTTTCTGGAGGGGGACATAATTGAACAATGTGCCCAGGGCGGCGTTGAAATGGGGCTGGAACAAGGGATTATCCCCCTGGGACACGACATAACCTCGGTGGTGCATGCCCTGACGCTGACAGTGCGCGGCGCCTTGATCGGAGGCGAAGTAAAGCCGGGGGATCTGCCCGCCCTGCGGGAATTTACCCGGAATCGGGTGCCTGCCGTGGTGAATACCTTTGGAGCGATTGACGCCGTGGTGGTTTCCGCCGGCGCCGGGGCCATCGCCCTGGGATTCCCGGTAATTGTGGACATCGATCTGGAGGAGAGCCAGATGACCGGCGTTCTGGAATCGGTCTGCGACCATTCCCAGACTGTCAAAAAATCCCTGGAACTTGGGACAATCAAAATAAACGAACCGGAAAAGACGGAAACTTCCATTCCGGAAGATAACACAAAACCGGACTGACGGGGTTCCCGCATGCCGGAACCAGCTTACCGCCGGACCAAAGTGGTCCGAGAGATATAATTCATCCCGAAAGGAACGGCCCAATATGAAAGTAACCTTCCAGATCGAGGGGGCATCCCCTGTTATCATTGAATGCAATGCCGGAGACAATCTGCTGGAACTGGCCCGCCGGGCCAATGTGGCCATTGACGCCCCCTGCTCCGGCAATGGTTCCTGCGGCAAATGCCGGATTCGGCTGGTGGAGGGGGAAGTGGAATCCCTGCAAAGCCGCCATCTGAGTGATGAGGAATACGCTGCCGGCTGGCGGCTGAGCTGCAACTGCAAGGTGGTGGGAGATTGCACGGTGTTCGTCCCGGATATTGCCAGCGCCTACCAGTCCAGGATGAAAACTGCCGACCTGAGCAGCCCTCAGGAGGTCGCCATCTTCCAGGAGTGCCAGAACCAGCTCCATGCCAGCGGCATCCGGTTTGAAAATCCCTTCCGGGCGGTGGTGCTGCACCTGTCTGCGCCCAGTCTGGAGGACACCATGCCGGACAATGAACGGCTGTCCTGGGGCATCCGGGAGGCATTGGGGGTGGAAAAGGTGGAGATCCCCTTCGGGGTGATGGTTCACCTGTCCCATATCCTCCGGCAGGAAGGCTTCGCAGTCTGTGTCAAGGGCCAGCTTCTGGGGGATGCCTTCCGCTGCATGGAGATCACCGGGGTGGCGGATACGGCGCTGGTGGGTGCTGCCATTGACATCGGCACCACCACGGTGACCATGGTGCTGACGGATCTGACCACCGGGAAAATCCTGGCCAAGGGTTCTTCCGGCAACGGGCAGATTCGCTACGGAGCGGATGTCATCAACCGGATTATCCAGCAGGGACGTCCGGGGGGCAGAAAGAAACTCCAGGATGCCATTATCAAGGAGACTTTGACGCCCATCCTGGTCAACCTATGCAAGTCTGCCGGGGTCTCCGCCCGGAGCATCCTGCGGCTCTGTGTGGGCGCCAACACCACCATGAACCACCTGTTTGTGGGAGTGGATGCCGAGCCGGTGCGGATGGAGCCATATGTACCCAGCTTCTTCTCCTGGGAAGGGCTGCTGGCCGGGGACCTGAAGCTGCCGGCCAACCCTCTTGCCCCGGTCATCATTGCGCCCAACATCGGCTCCTATGTAGGGGGAGACATCACCGCCGGAACCCTGGCCTCCGGCATCTGGGACAAGGATGAAATGAGCCTGTTCATTGACCTGGGAACCAACGGAGAGATTGTGTTCGGCAACCGGGATTTCCTGATGAGCTGCGCCTGCTCCGCAGGTCCCGCCTTTGAGGGCGGCGATATTTCCTGCGGCATGCGGGCTACCGATGGGGCAGTGGAAGCCTGTACCATCGACAAGGAGACCATGGAGCCTGCCCTGGGTATTGTAGGAGACCCGGATCAGCGGCCGGTGGGCATCTGCGGCAGCGGCATCATTGACCTGATTTCGGAGCTGTTCCGCACCGGCATCATCAATGCCAAGGGCCTGTTCGTCCGGGAGGGAGAACGGGTGAAGCGGGACGACCACGGCATGGGGCGTTATGTACTGGCCTGGGCGGAAGAGAGTGAAACCGGTCGGGAGATCTCCATCAACGAGGTGGACATCGACAACTTCATCCGGGCCAAAGGCGCCATTTTCTCTGCCATTGATACCCTGCTGAAGTCTGTGGACATGACGGTGGACACGATTGACCGGGTCTATGTAGCCGGCGGCATCGGCAGCGGCATCAATATGAAGAATGCAGTGAACATCGGAATGTTCCCGGATGTGGACCTGGAAAAATTCCATTACATCGGAAACTCCTCCCTCAGCGGCGCCTACGCCATGGTCATGAGCGATGCCGCTGCGGAGAAAACCGCCGAGGTCGCCTCCAACATGACCTATCTGGAGCTGAGTACCTACCCCGGATACATGGATTCCTTTGTGGCGGCCTGTTTCCTGCCCCACACCGACGCCCGGCTGTTCCCCAACAGCTGCCGGGGCTGAATAAATAGTCAGGCGGGAAGCGGCACGCTTCCCGCCTGAAGCAGATCCGAAATAAAAAAACAGGAGGGAAGCATTTTCGCTTCCCTCCTGTTTTAAATTTCCCGGTACATCCCGGAGGCGTCGTCCTTGCGGACGTTGTCCGCCACCTCCAGCACTTCCACCGCAATGGTGCGGTTTCCCATGGAAATCTCCAGTTTGTCTCCCACTTTTACATCGTAGCTGGCCTTTACCACCCGGCCATTGGCCATGATGCGCCCGTTGTCGCAGGCCTCATTGGCCACGGTGCGGCGCTTGATCAGACGGGAGACCTTCAGAAATTTGTCCAGGCGCATTATCTGCCCACGGTATCCTTCAGGGCTTTGCTGGGACTGAAGGCCGGAATCCGGGTGGCGGGGATTTCGATGGCCTCTTTGGTGTGGGGGTTGCGGCCCACCCGTGCCTTCCGGTCCTTGGTCTCGAAGGTGCCGAACCCGCTGAGCTGGACCTTTTCGCCCCGGACCAGGGCGGCGGTGATGGCGTCAATGGCGGCGCCCAGAACCCGCTCGGCGTCCTTCTTGGACATACCGGCGTTTTCGGAAATGACGGCAATCAATTCGGTTTTGTTCATGTTGCTTGATCCTCTTTTCTTGTGACGAAATCGAACCTAGATTAACATAATATTCAGAAAAAAGCAAGTTATTTTGGGATATTTTCTCACAATCTCAGGAGCTTGGCAATTTTTTCGCCTTTGGGCAGGAGCAGGCAGTCCTCCCGGGTGACCACTTTGAACACAACGGCGGCCAGGGCATATACCACCACGCCCACGGCAATGGGGATGACGCAAAGAATCAGATTGCTGCTGATGTGCAGCGCCTTCAGGCCCCACAGACTGAGCGCCACGCAAATCCCCATGACGGAAGAGGCCAGGAAGGGGCGGACAAGGTTCTTTATCACGGCGGGGGAGTCCTCCAGCAGATGGCGCATGGAGAACAGATTCAGGGCAGAAATGGCCATGTAGCCCAGCAGGATTCCGATGGGGGTGCCCACAATACCGATGTGAGGATTCTTGGTCAGGATATATACCGCAGCCAGATTCAGAAGGCCGCCCAGAAGCATGTTGTTCACGGACTGCCGGGCGTAACCGTGGGCCTGCATGATGGCGGTGGTCAGCAGCACCACGGCGTCGAAGGCAATGGCAACGGCCAGCACCGCCATGAGCTTTGTGGCCAGCACCAGATTGTCGCCCCGGTAGAATCCCAGCAGGGCGGTAACCGGCTCCGCCAGAATGGCCAGGCCAAAGGCGCAGGGCATGGAGATCAGCCCGGTGATCCGGACGGAGGATTCTTCAATTTCCTTGGCTTCATGTTCCCGGCACAATGTCAGCTGGGCGGTAATGGCAGGGATAATGCTGACGGTGATGGGCGTTATGAAGGCACAGGGCATGTTGAAAATCGTCAGGGTCATGCTGTAAATGCCCCGCATGGTGTCCGCGGCGGCCTGGCTGTGCCCGGCTTCCAGCAGCTGACCCATGTAAATTTTGGTTTCCAGCATGGTCATCAGCTGCAATCCTGCCGAGCCCAGGGTGATGGGGATGGCAATGATCAGCAGCCCTTTGGCGGTATCTGCATAACTGCGGGGTGCTTCCTCTGTTTGGGGGAGCAGGGCAAAACTTTTCCGGCAGCACACAAACAAATAAATTGCAGAGACAAGACAGCTGACAGTGACGCCCAGAATGGCGCCGCCGGCGGCCAGGGGAATGCTGTTGGTGAATTCCAGCAGGATCAGAGCTGCTACCATGCCCACAATCAGCTTCACAATGGCCTCGATTACCTGGGAAACGGAGGTGGGAATCATGTTGCTCTGGCCCTGGAAGAAGCCCCGGTAGGTGCTCATCACGCAGATCAGCAGGGCACTGGGGCCGAGGAAGCCAATGGCTGCCCAGGCATCGGGCTGGTTCTGGAACTGAGCCAGCTGACGGCAGAATACCGTCATCAGAAAGGCGCCGGCGATGCCCAGCCCCAGGAAGATGCCCCGGGCGGTGCGGTAGATCCGGCGAACCTGGTTGTAGTGGCGCAGGGAACTGGCCTGGGAGATCATCCGGCTCATGGCCACCGGCAGACCGGCGGTGGAGATCATCAGCAGCACGTTGTAGATGTCGTAGGCGGTGTTGAAGTAGCCGAAGCCCTGTTCGCCAATGATGGCGTTCAGGGGAATTTTATAAAAGGCGCCCAAAACCTTGACAATGGCGGTGGCCATGGCCAGCAGGGCGGTGCCCTGGAGGAAATTCTGCTTCTTCTGGGAATCGGACATACACAGCCTCCTTACTTGGCGTCGTCAAACAACCGGCCCATGGCATAGTCGGTGAGTTCCTGAACCACCGCATTCAGATCGATGGTGGGGAACTTGCCGTTCTGATAGAGAATCCTGCCCCGCACCATGGTCATGGCCACATCCCCGCCCTTAGCGGACCAGACCAGTCCGTTAAGCACGTTGTGGCAGGGAATCAGGTGGGGAGCGGAAAAATCCACCAGAGCCAGGTCTGCGTCCATGCCCGGCTGGAGCATGCCGCACTGCTGGCTCCGTCCCTGGGCCCGGGCACCGGTGACGGTGGCCATCATCAGGGCGGCGGAAGCAGGCAGGGCAGAGGGGTCGCCGCTTTCCTGCCGGGCGGACATGGCGGCATAGCGCATGACCTCGAACAGATCCAGATTGCCGCTGGCAACGGCGCCGCCGGTGCCCAGGGCGACGTTCATCCCAGCCTGGACGGTGTCCCGGATGGGGGTACAGCCCTGGCCGGATTTGCTGGCGGTGACGGGAAGGGCCACGGCGGTAACGTTTTTCTTCCCCAGTAGTTTACGCTCCTCCTGGGTCAGGTATGTACAGCCGGCGGCGGTTGTGGGCACACAGAACAGATTGTGGCAGTTCAGCAGCTCGCCCGGGCCCATGCCGGTGCGGTCCAGGCAGGAGTCCACCTCTCCCGGGGTCTGGGCCAGATTCAGCTGCATTCCGATGCCGGCCTCACTGGCATAGCCTGCCAGGGCCTCCCAGAGCTTGTAGTTGCTGGTGTACTCGGCGTAGATGCCGGCGTCGATTTTGATGCGGCCCTGGTCGTAGCCGTTCCATTTCTCCACCATCCGCACCAGCTCCCGGCACTGCTCGTCGGTTTCAAAGTCGAAATCCTCGCTGGGATCGATGAACCGGTAGCTGGACAGGGCGATGTTGGCCTTGATGCCGGATTCCGCCACGGCCTCGGCGGTGGCGTCGGGGTAGTAGTACAGGTCGGAGACGGAGGTTACGCCAAAGCGCAGACATTCGGCAATGGCCAGCAGCGCCGCAGCCTTGGCGCACCGGGAGTCCATTTTGGCTTCCTTCTGCAGCAGGGCCTGGAGGGCTTCGGCATTGCCCAGGTCATCGGTATAGCAGCGAAGCACCGAGGTGGCCAGCTGGGTGTGGCAGTTGATCAGACCGGGGATGGCTACCATGCCGGTGCCGTCGATGATGGTTTTCGGCGCCTCTTTTGGCGGCGTTTTGGAAATAGAGAAAATTTTCCCGTCCTGGATGCCGATATACGCCCCGAAAACGACCTCCATCCGGGGATTCATAGTGACGGCGGTAACATTGGAAATTAAAGTGTCCAAGGGATTGCTTCCTTTCGTTGGAGATTAGGGCATCAGCGAGAACAGCTCCCGCTTCTGCTGCAGGACGGTGTCCAGCATTTCGATGTACTGCTCGGGGAATTTGGGATTATGGAACCGGCGCAGACTTCCATCGGGGAGACTGACCTTGTTCATGCCCCCGCCTCCCAGGGAGACGATGGTGTGCAGTTCCTCCATCATGTAGATGTTATACAGGCAGTCCATGTTATCCCGGCTCCAGCCCACGTTTTCAAAGCTGCCGGACATGTATTTCTGCCGGTAGAGGTAATAGGGGCTGTAGCCGGAGTCCCGGAGAAAGTCCTCCGCCCAGGCCACCATTTCCGATACGTCCTGGGCGGTGGGCAGATTTTCCCGGTGCTCGAACAGGTCGGCGCCCTTCTTCAGGGCCAGGGTATGGACGGTGATGTTGGCGGGGTTCAGCCGGGCAACGGTCTCCAGGGAATGGCGAAACCCTGCAGGGGTGTCGGTGGGAAGTCCCGCAATCAGATCCATGTTGATGGCGTCGAAGCCTGCCTCCCGGGCCTGGTCATAGGCCCGGAGAATGTCCTGGGCCTTGTGAATCCGGCCGCAGGCCCGGAGCACCCCGTCCTCCATGGTCTGGGGATTGATGCTCATCCGGTCGGCGCCGTGACTGCGGATGGCCCGGAGCTTTTCTTCGTCCAGGGTATCGGGACGGCCGCCCTCCACGGTGAATTCCAGGCAGCGGCTCAGGTCAAAATGCTGGGAAATCCCGTCCAGAAGCCGGATCATCTGAGGGGTGGACAGGGTGGTGGGGGTGCCGCCGCCGATGTACAGGCTGCGGATGGTTTTGCCGGATGCCCGGAGCAGTTCTCCGGTGAGGGAAATCTCCTGCAGCAATGCCTGAAGATAGGGCTCCAGCAGCTCGGTTTTCTTGCCGATGGTCCGGCTGACAAAGCTGCAGTAGGCACAGCGGCTGGGGCAGAAGGGAATGCCGATGTACACCGACAAATCCTGGGGTTCCAGCAGCCCGGCAGCCCGGACGGTGGCGGTGGAACAGTCAACAGCCAGTTTTCGGCGGCTTTCGGTGACGTAGTAGACGTCCTTCAGCATTTTTTCCGCAGACCGGGGGGTGCCCCCTTCCAGCAGGTGCTTGGTAGACAGCTTGGTGGGCCGGACGCCGGCCAGGGCCCCCCAGGGGGGCGGAGCGGGCAGCAGCTGGCAGGCGGCCAGGTAATAGCTCTGCTGCAGCGCCCGGCGGCGGAGCCGGACGGTCTCTTCTCCGGCGGGAATCCGCCGGGCGGCCCGGACGGTTTTGCCGTCCAGGGTGATTTTTGCCGTGGCAGTGAGCCAGGTTTTCCCCCGGTGGAGGGCGGAGACGGCTTCCCCCTCGGTGCCCTCAGGGAACAGGGATAATTGCAGCTGCTCCACGGCGTAGCGGTCGTCGTGACCAATGAGCGTCAGATTCATGGCAGTCCTTCCGGCGTTCTCAGACGGAGCGCATATAGGGATTGTGTTTCTTTTCTTCGGAGAGGGAGGTGCTCTCACCGTGACCGGGAAGCACCCAATAGTTGGGCTCCAGGGAAGCCAGCCGGGCCAGGGAGCGGGTCATATCCTCCCAGCTGCCTCCGGGCAGATCGGTGCGGCCGCAGCTTCCGGCGAACAGGGTGTCTCCGGAGAACAGGGCGTCCTCCACCTGCAGGCATACGGAACCAGGGGTGTGGCCCGGGGTGTGGAGCACGGTGATGTCCAGCCCTGCCAGATGCAGCCGGGCGCCCTCAGCGTAGGTCTGGGTGTGGTACAGCGGTCCGGCAGTGAGCTGCTGGGGCAGCGCCAGGTCCTCGGCGCACACATAGACCTGGCAGCCGGTATCGGCGGCCAGATCCCGCACTGCACCTACATGGTCAAAGTGGCCGTGGGTCAGCAGAATCGCTTCCAGGGTCAGCCCCTGGCTTTCCAGGGTTCCCAGGATGGTTTCCGGGTCGTAGCCCGGGTCGATGACGCAGCATCCAGAGGAATGCTGGTCGTGGATGATGTAGCAGTTGGTCTGGTAGGCGCCCAGAACCAGGGATTGAACGGTCAGCATAAGCGCTCCTTCCTGGGTGAGAGTGTCGGAAAGCCCCGAAGAGGCTTTCCGACAAACTGTTTTTGGATTATGTTCTTCTGGGGGTGTCCATCAGGGCGTCGGTATCCAGAATCAAAGTGACGGGACCGTCGTTGATGGAAGCAACCTTCATGTCGGCGCCGAAGCGGCCATGCTGGGGCGGATACCCCAATTCGCCGCAGATTGCCAGGAACCGCTCATACAGGGCGTTGCCCAGTTCCGGACCGGCGGCATCGGTGAAGCTGGGGCGGCGGCCCTTGCGGCAGTTGCCGTAGAGGGTGAACTGGCTGACTACCAGCACCTGTCCGCCCACCTGGTCCAATCCCAGGTTCATTTTTCCGTTTTCGTCCTCGAAAATCCGCAGACTCAAGGCCTTCTCCGCCAGATACCGGCACTGGGCCTCGGTGTCCTCCGGGCCGATGCCCAGCAGAATCAGAAAGCCCCGGCCGATCTGCCCTGTCACTTCCCCGTCAATGGTCACGCTGGCAGAGCTGACCCGGGTCAAAACTGCCCGCATGGAATCAGTCCTCCGGGCATTCGGCTTCCTGGGCTTCCGGGTCGCTCCCGGCGGCATAGTGGTTTGTGCAGATGCGCATGGTCTTGCGGGGGCTCAGAAGGATGCCTGCCAGCATGCCTGCCAGGGCGCACACTGCGGCTCCCAGTACCAAATCCTGCTTGTTGATCAGAATCATCTCGTTCAGTTCGTTCCAGTGTTTTTCCAGTTTGGTCAGCATCATGATTCCTCCTCAAATTAGTTTTGTCCTCTCCGGGAGCCGGTGACATCCCGGATGTTCAGCAGCTTCTGCCGGATGGTTTCCAGCTCGTTGACGTTCTTGACTTCAAAGCGGACGGTGAAGGTGCTGCGGCCGCCGGGCAGGTCTTTGCCCACCAGCTCCTTGACCCGCACCCGGGCGGTGGTCATCACCGTGGCCACGTCCAGCAGCAGGCCGTCCCGGGTGATGCAGTCCAGCTCCAGGGTGGTCTCAAAGGGTTTCTCCTCCTCGGCAGCCCAGCGGACCCGGACCCAGCGGGCAGCCTGCCGGGGATCTTCCCGGTTCCGGGCGTTGGGACAGTCGGCCCGGTGAATGCTGACGCCGTATCCCTTGGTGATAAAGCCCACAATGGCGTCCCCGGGGACGGGGGTGCAGCACTTGGCGAATTTAATCATGCACGAGTCAATGTCCTCCACGATCACCCCGTTGACGGCATGGCGATTCTGAAGCACCGCATCGGAGTCGGGCCGCACCCGCAGGGGGCTGACCGGCATCCGCTCTGCGGCCTGGGCCTTCAAGGCCCGGTTGATGTCGTCCCGAATCCGGCCCACCGCCTTGGTGGCGGTGAGACCGCCGTAGCCGATGGCGGCGTACATATCGTCCCAGTTGTCGAAGGAGAGCTTTTTCAGCAGGTGGCTCTCCAGCTCCGGGTCGGACAGGGCGCTCAGGGGCAGCCCCTCCCGCTTCATCTCGGACTCAAAGGAGGAGCGCCCGTGAAGGATGTTTTCCTCCCGCTTTTCCTTCTTGAACCACTGCTTGATCTTGGTCCGGGCCTGGTTGCTCTTGCAGATGGTCAGCCAGTCCCGGCTGGGACCCTTGGCGGCCTTGGAGGTGAGAATCTCCACAATGTCGCCGTTTTTCAGTTTGGCGTCGATGTTGGCGATCCGGTTGTCGATTTTGGCGCCGATCATGGCGTTGCCGACGCCGGAATGGATGGCATAAGCAAAGTCGATGGGGGTGGACCCGGCGGGAAGGGAGACAATCCGGCCCTTGGGGGTATAGACAAAGACCTCGTCGTCGAACATATCGATCTTCAGGGACTGGACGAATTCCTCGGCGTCGGAGTCCTGCTGGCTCTCCAGCAGGCGGCGGACCCATTCGAAGTCCTTTTCCGAGCCGGCGCCGGTACCCTGCTTGTACTTCCAGTGAGCGGCAATGCCGTATTCTGCGGTTTCGTGCATCTCCCAGGTGCGGATCTGCACCTCAAAGGGGATGCCCTCGGTGCCGATGACGGTGGTGTGCAGGGACTGGTACATATTGGGCTTGGGGGTGGAGATATAGTCCTTGAACCGGCCCGGCACCAGATTGAACAGGTCGTGGACGTGGCCCAGCACATTGTAGCAGTCGGGAATGGAGTCCACAATCACCCGGAAGGCATAGATGTCGTACAGCTCGTCCATGGTCTTGCCCTGGGCCTGCATCTTCCGGTAGATGGAGTAGACGTGCTTGATCCGGCCGTAGGTCTTGTTGCGGATGCCCATGCCGGTGAGCCGCTGGGTGATCTTTTCCTGAATGTTGCGCATGAAGGCTTCATCCTGCTCTTCGTGGGCTTTCAGGTAAGAGGTAATCTCATCATAGGCAGTGGGGGCCAGGTACCGCAGGGACAGGTCCTCCAGCTCCCACTTGATTCGCTGCATGCCGAGGCGGTGGGCCAGGGGGGCGTAAATATCCATGGTCTCCTGGCACTTCTTGATCTGCTTCTCCGGAGTCTGGTACTGCATGGTGCGCATGTTGTGCAGCCGGTCGGCAATTTTGATGAGCACCACCCGGATGTCCTTGCTCATGGCCATGAACATTTTGCGCAGGTTTTCCATCTGGGCCTGCTCGGAGGTGGAGAAATTGGCCCGGGTCAGCTTGGTGACACCCTCCACCAGTTCCGCCACAGTGACGCCGAAGATTTTCTCGATGTCCTCGTGGGAGGCGTCGGTGTCCTCAATGCAGTCGTGGAGCAGAGCGCCCAGAATGGCGTCAATGTCCAGTCCCATTTCCGCCACGATTTCCGCCACGGCCAGGGGGTGGATGATATAGGGGGAGCCGTCCTTGCGTTTCTGGAACTGGTGCTTGACGTTGGCGTATTCCACCGCACGGTCAATCAGCTGCATATCTGCGCCGGGCAGATGCTTGGCAATGGAATCTCGCATGGAGGCATAATGATCCTGAAAGGTTTCCATGATTTCTCAGCTCTCTTTCGCTTGCAGCAGCCGCTGCATGGTCTGGCTTTGGTTCAGGTCGGCTTTCTCGGGGCCTGGGGTCAGACGGATGGTAAGGTCCTTGTGCTGCCGGGTCAGCTCCAGCAGACCCACATCCCGGAAAATATCCAGGCAGGTCAGCAGCTGCCCCAGCGACAATGGCTTGTTGGACCAGCGGACGATCTTCCGGCACAGGCACAGGGGGGACTCCTGCACCGGTCCGGCGCTGGCGGACAGGTAGCGCCATACCGTGGCCAGCATGGCCCGCCCCGGCAGAATCCGGGCGGCCAGCTCCGCACTGAGGGTATCCTGACGCAGCGCCCGATACCCGGCAATTTCAACCGAGCAGCAGGCGGTGCAGGAGGGACGGATGTCCAGTACGTTCATCTGCACGGTGCGCTCCCCCCGGTAGTCGTTGATCTGGGGGGTAAAGGCCACGTCCACCAGATCGCCGGGCTGAATGGAGGCGCTCTGAGGGGTGGCGGAGAAGTAGATTGCGTTGACAACGTGCCGCCCGCTGCGCAGCCGCAGCCGCATATGCCGCCCGCCGCCTACCAGGAAGATGCGCTCCAGGACCAGGTGCTCCATGGCCAGCACCGGTTTGGGGCAGCTGTTCCCGCAGGGTTCCAGCACCTGCAGGGAGTCCACATTTGGTACGGTGAGCAGCTCCGGGGGGATGGCACAGTCCAGCTCCAGGGTGGTTCTGGGCGTATCGTCATCATAGTATCCTGCAGCCAGGGCACAGATCTGGCGGCGGAATTCGGGAATATTCTGACGGGTGATGGTGAATCCGGCGGCCAGTTCGTGCCCGCCATAGCTTTCCAGCAGGGGGGACAGCACCGTCAGGGAGGCAAAGAGGTTAAAGCCCCCGTGGCTGCGGGAGCTGGCCTTGCCATGCTCTCCGTCCAGACAGATCAGGAAAGTGGGACAGGCGTATTCTTCTGCGATCCGGCTGGCCACAATGCCCACCACACCCTGATGCCAGCCCTCGTCAGCCAGGACAATGGCCTCCGGCGGCTGACCGGAGGGAAGCATGGACACCGCCTGCCGGTAGATTTCCGACTCAATGTTCTGCCGCTGTCGGTTCAGCTCGCACAGCTGGGACGCTAGTTCCTGGGCCCGGAGGGGGTCCTCCGTCAGGAACAGCTCCAGGGCCAGCTCCACCTGGCCCATCCGCCCGGCGGCGTTGATCCGGGGGGCCAGCATAAAGCCGATGCCGGTGGCGGTGATGGACTCCGGGGCGCAGCCGCTTTCGTGCATCAGGGCGGCGATGCCCGGACGGCGGGTGTGAGCCAGCATATCCAGTCCCCGGGCGGTGAACACCCGGTTTTCTCCCTGCAGGGGCATCACATCTGCCACGGTGCCCAGGCATACCATGTCTGCGTAGTCCCGCAGCACCGCCTCCTGGTCCCCGTTGAGGGCGGCGGCCAGCTTGAAGGCAACGCCCACCCCGGACAGGTTCTTATGGGGGTATCCCCCATCGGGACGATGGGGGTCTACCACTGCCACCGCCTGGGGCAGCGTGTCCTTGCATTCGTGATGATCGGTAATTACCAGGTCCATTCCCAGCTCCCGGCACAGCAGAGCCTCGTCCACGGCGGTGATGCCGCAGTCCACGGTAATAATCAGGGTTACCCCCGCAGCGTGGAGCTGCCGGATGGCAATGGGGTTCAGGCCGTAGCCCTCTTCCAGCCGCCCCGGGATGTAGCTGACCACATCCGCCCCGTGACGCCGAAGAAAATCCGTCAGCAGACAGGTGGCGGTAATGCCGTCCACATCATAGTCGCCGAACACGGCGATTTTCTCTCCCCGGGCCATGGCCAGGCCCACCCGGCCCGCAGCCAGGTCCATGTCCGTCATCCGGAAGGGGTCCGGCAGGGGGGCGTGACAGTCTAAGTAATGATTCGCTTCCATGCCGTTCCGGATTCCCCGGGCGGCCAATACCATCGCTGCCAGGGGGGCGTATCCTGCCCCCACCAGGTCGTTGACAGCGCGTGCATCCGGTTCATGCACATTCCAAATTCCGTATTTCACGTTCTTGACACATCCAGTAATTGCATTTTCCAATCATTATAGCAAAAATCTACGGGATGTACAATAGGGATATGGAATTTTTGTTGGAAATGTGTGAGAAACGAGCCTAAGAAGAGGCGTTTCCCGGACGCTCCGGCACCAGCTGGACGGCGCTGACTGCCAGCAGCGGCGCCAGGAGCATTCCGCCGATGCCCCAGAGTTTGTATCCGGCGTACAGGGCGATCAGGGTGATCAGCGGATCCAGCCCCAGGTGCCGGCCAACCAGCCGGGGTTCCAGGGCGGAGCGAATCACCGACGCTGCTACATAGATCCCCAGCAGCCCAATGGCCCGAGGCGTGTCTCCCTGCAGAAGGCAGATCAGGCTCCAGGGCAGCAGCACGGTCCCGGTGCCCAGCACCGGGAAAGCGTCCACCAATGCCACCACTGCCGCCCACAGCAGAGCGTAGGGAATCCGCAGAATCAGAAATCCTCCGGAAAGGATGGCGAAGGTTACACCCATGAGCTTGCACTGGGCGGCAATCCACCCGCCCACGGCGGACTTCATCCGCCGCCAGGCTGCCAACAGGGGCTCCAGCCGCTCCTTGGGAAGGCGGCGATTCAGCCAACGCCGGATTTTGGGCAGCTTGGCGGAAATCATGTAGCCGGAAATCACGGCGGTGCCCAGACTCAGGGCGCTGTCCGGCACATGGCTCAGCAGGTTCCCCGCAAAGCCCAGCAGGTAGCCCACCGCCTTGTTCACCAGGGCGGTGCCGTCGGAGAACAGGGACTCGACATTGTTTTCCAGCAGGGAGCGGACGCCCTCCGGCGCCTGACCGGACAGGTCCATGAGCCAGCTCTGCAGATGGTCAATCCCGGCGCCGGCGGTCTGCTCCATGTCCGGCAGGGCGCCGGCCAGGTTCCCCAGTTCCCGGACCAGAACAGCGCACAGAATCAGCACCACAATGGCCAGCAGACAGAAGGTCATGCTTACCCCGATACCGGTGGATACCGGACGGGGGATGCCGGCGGATTTTTGCAGGAACGCCACCATGGGCTCCGCCGCCAGGGCCAGTGCGGTCCCCAGCAGAAAGGGGGAGATGAGCGGCAGCAGAAAGCGAAGGGACAGCCAAACGCCAAGGAAAACTGCCAGCAGGGTTATGAATTTCCTGATTCCGGGTGACAGAGGAATTCCTCCTTTCTGAGGGAAAGATGGGGGTTGCATTTTCTGGGTTTTATGCTAGAATACATAGTGGAAAAACAAATGTTGCCCAACTGTACACAAATGGGCGCGGTTCAGGAGGATCGCCATGAACACAAAACCAAAATACTACATCGTGGAGGCGTCGGCGCTGCCGGAAGTATTCCTGAAAGTGGCGGAGGCCAAGCGGCTCCTGTCGACCGGCGAGGCTTCCACTGTCAACGAGGCGACCCGGATGACGGACATCAGCCGCAGCGCCTTCTATAAATACCGGGATGCGGTGCTGCCCTTTCAGAACATGATGACCGGCCGGATCATCACCTTCCAGCTTCTGCTCCATGACGAGCCGGGGCTGCTGTCGGAGCTGCTCCATGTCTTTGCCCAGGCCAAGGCCAATATCATTACCATCAACTCCATTGTTCCCACCAACGGGACGGCGGTGGTGACCATCTCTGCGGAGACCATGGACCTGACGGTGTCCCTGGAGGAACTGCTGGGGCAGCTGCAGGCCTTCCCCGGGGTGGTGAAGGCGGAGGTGCTGGCGGGGTAATTCCGCCGAGAATATGCGGATTGGCTGCTGCCCCTGGCGGCAGCTTTTTTCCGGGACTTCGGCACCCTTCGCCCCTGGATGACATAGGATATCCTGGGAGGAATTGATATGCTGTTTGTGCAAAAATACGGAGGAACGTCCCTTGCGGACCCGGAGCGGATTCGCAAGGCGGCCCGCCGGTCGGCGGGGCTGGCCCGGCAGGGGCATCGGGTGGTGGTTGTGGTTTCCGCCCAGGGGGATACCACCGACCTGCTCATTGAGAAAGCCGTACAGGTCAACCGCCGGGGCTCTGCCCGGGAGATGGACGCCTATCTCGCCGCCGGAGAGCAGATGGCGGCAGGCCTGATGGCCATGGCCATCGGCGCTATGGGTCAGCCTGCTGTGAGCCTGACCGGCTGGCAGGCAGGCATCTCCACCGACGGTACCCACGGCAACGCCCGGATTGCGTCCATTGACACTGCCCGGATCCGGCGGGAGCTGGACGGGGGCAGAATCGTCGTGGTGGCGGGCTTTCAGGGCCTGGACCCGGAGGGGGACATCACCACCCTGGGCCGGGGCGGCTCGGACACCACGGCGGTGGCCCTGGCAGCCTGGCTGAAGGCGGACAAATGTCAGATCTTCACCGACGTGGACGGGGTCTACGACCGGGACCCCCGGATACATCCGGACGCCGTCCGATTCGGGCGAATCAGCTACGAGGCGATGCTGGAACTGATTGAAAACGGCGCTCAGGTGCTCCACGACCGGAGTGTGGAATTGGCCCGGCAGTTCGGCATCGGGGTGGAGGTGCTCTCCGCCTTTACCGGGGAGCCGGGAACGCTGGTGGGGGATTCGGAATAATCCTACCCAGGATTTGCATAAGATATTCCCGGGAGGGAAAAATACCGGGATTCCCCCGGATAATTTGAAAAAAACTATTGACATTTGGAAATCACCGTGGTAGAATACCCGAGTAATAAAGAAGGCTGAACATCCGCCTCACCGTTCGCTGACGCAAAACGGTTCATATTCCACCTTTCCTTCGGGAGTTGCTGTGCGAATTGTGCGGATGCTTTGGCATCCGCTTTTTTGTTGTTTATTTGGAGGTGCTTACCATCGCAAAGTTAGATCATCAGCTCAATGAGGAGATCCGGGACAAGGAAATCCGTCTCATCGGCGCCGACGGTGCGCAGCTGGGGATTATGTCCGCTGCCCAGGCCAACGCCATGGCGGAGGAGCAGGGCATGGACCTGGTGAAGATTTCCCCCAACGCCACCCCTCCCGTCTGCAAGATCATGGACTATTCCAAGTTCTGCTTCGATCAGAAGAAGCGGGAGAAGGAAGCCAAGAAGAACCAGCGGGTGGTGGAGATCAAGGAGATCCGCATGAGTCCCAGCATCGATACCAACGACTTTGAGACGAAGGTGCGCGCCGCCCAGAAGTTCCTGAGCGACGGCAACCGGGTGAAGGTCAGCGTCCGTTTCCGCGGTCGTGAAATGGCCCACACCAACTTGGGAGAGAAGCTGCTGATGGACTTTGCCCAGAGCTGCGCGGATGTCGCCGGCATGGAGAAGAACCCCAAGCTGGAAGGCCGGTTCATGGCCATGTTCCTGACCCCCAAGAATAACAAGTAAGTTTTACAAACGACAACGGAAGGAGAACCACTTATGCCCAAGCTGAAGACCCATAGCGGTGCTAAGAAGAGATTCAACCTGACCAAGACCGGTAAGGTGAAGAGAGCTCACGC
>CASFNR010000003.1 GCA_949296115.1 uncultured Eubacteriales bacterium
CCAGCTCGTCGCTGAATGCGGAAATCGTCATTTGTTTATCCATGACTTTATTATATCACACTCGGCGGTATTTGGCACTTTTTTCTGTGCGGTATTGCCCTCATATTGCGGCTCACTGTTCTGGTAACGCTTCCGGTAATCAGCGACAGCTTTTTCTCCCTCTAACGCATTGAACAGGGCTTGGGTGTTGCTTTCATGCAGCCTTAATTCCGATAACATTTGCTCCAGATTTATTTGAAAGAAATCCGGCATTTTGCTCACCCCGCCTCAATGGAAGATATTTTATTATATCACATTCCGCGCTCCATCGAAAGACGCAGAAGTGTGAGGATACATGGAAAAACCGCTGCGGAACCCGCAGCGGTTTGGCTTAGATACCTACAGCTTCAGTGACGGCAATGCGCTGGTTGTCTACATCGAGACTGACGCCCTTGGACGAATCCTTGAGCATAAAGCGGATCTCCCGCATCATATACCCCTGGTCTTCCTCCACACGGGTGGTTTGGCGGCTGATGGTCACCTTGTAGCTTGGGGTAAACCCCAGTCTCGTTTTTGGGCACTCAAAGTGCAGGCGGAGACCGTTCGCTTCCTTGAGCCAGAGAAAGGCGATCCCACCGGTTTCCGGCCGTACAAAGTAAATCTCAACCAGCCCGGCGAATACGCGGAACCCACTGCATTGCCAATCCTGACGTTTTCCACGCAGGATGTCGTACCAGTTTTTGCAGAAGTCCACTTCGTCCCGTTCCTCCTGAGACAGTTCTTCCGAATCCATCGTGAAGATATCCGTTTCCGGCGGCAGGGGGTTGTCCGGGTAATCCGGCAGGTCGGCCGGACGGCGCAAGGGCAGATCGGAATCCGCCGTCAGCGTAAATCCGGGCCAAAAGACTTCGTCACCCTTATCCAGCCACATCTTGAGCGGCTCTGCCTTGGTATCGCAGTATTCGCCAATGCGGCGAGAAGCGAGCACCGTGTAACCATTCTCAGTCAGATCACGTTCATAGCATTCCGTACGCATTTTTCTTACCTCCAAGATTATCGTATTATCACCCGTCCTTCCCTGAGAAGCACAAGTGAACTCAACGATAATCCGGAGGCGCTGAAGCAGTAAGTTAAGGTGCGGTTATAAGTTAGTAATAACTAACTTATGTTTTAATTGTAGCACAGATGTCAAAAAATGTCAATATCAAAGCCAATATACATCGGCGGTGTCAAGCCGCACCCCTGTTTTATCCCTCTGTGGTGGGCTGAGAACGGGAATATATCACTTCGGATTTCTTTGGCTCTTTTCGGATGTTTTTGGCTCTCTTCGGAAAACATCTTTTTATTTCCGGTTTTTTGGGAATCCCCAAAACGGCCTCCCAATGCGCTAAACTTCAATCAAACAAGGGCGCAGGACAAAGCCCTGAGAATTGGAGGTACGCGCTATGCAGGAGAACAATATCATTGACATCCGCAACGAAGACGGGAAGCTGGTCGGGCGTTTTTGCTTTGAGACCGCCACGCTGACCATCAAACTCAAGGATTGCGTTACAGATATCCGCTACCACTACGGCGGAGAACTGGAGGTTGTCAATCGCAAGACCGCATAACCGCTGACGCACCATAACCACACAAACTACATACCCGATCCGCGAGACCGCAAGACGGCAGTACGGAATATCTGGATTTCCCAGATGTTCCCCTGCCGTCTTTTTGTGTCTTACGGATTTATGGACATGTACGGCTCCTCGCGGATCCCCGCGAAAGGAGCCGCACATGGGATTCAACTATGGGAAAGAAAGATACCGCACCGAGAAGGAGTTTGCCCGCTTCGCTAAGACCTGCCGGGAGGCTGGAATGCCGGAGGAGGCCATCGCTGAGATGTACCAATATGACCGCGAGGCGCTCAACAGTGACCGCCGCTATTACACCCACACGCAGCCTTTTGATGGCGCTGCTTTCTCCGGTGGAGATGACGAAGAGCGCGAGGAGGGCCGGTCGCCCCTCTATAAAAACTGCTTGGCGCAGTGCAGCGTCCGGCTGGAGATCCGCTACTCCGGGCGCTACGGGTGGCTGGAGGACATCGATACCCCGGCGCTTGTCCTCTGGCTCAAAGCCCTGTCCGATGACGACCTCGAACTGCTCACCTTAATCGTGTTTGACGGCAAGAACCAAAGCGAGGTCGCTCGCGCGTGGCACCGCTCTGAGGCCGCTATCTCCAAACGGATGAAGCGCCTCAGAAAAAGTTTAGAAAAATTGTTTTCTGAGGGTTAAGATTGCCCACCCCTTGATGACTACCCCCTAGAAGCACCAAGGCGGAGCGGAAACCGCCGCCCCGCCGGAGGGCTTCAGAATCAGGAAAGGAGCATCTGACCATGAGAAGAATCAACTATGAGCCAGCAAATCAGGACATGCCGGTGACCGGGGAAATCCTCGATATGGTACCGGCCAGACGAGGCTTCAGCCGCCGGGGAGAAACCGCCCTCGGCACCATGGTGGAGAAGGCGCTGATCGCCGCAGGGTATGACCACTGCCAAGCACTGCTCACCAAGGCCGCGCTGGAGCACACCGGGGCGCTCTCCTGTATGGCCGCCCGCCTCTCCAACATCGACTCGGAGGGTACCGAGCATTACCGGGAGATCGTGGCAGCCTATGTCCGCAGCGCCGTACAGAGGATTGAAGGGTGGTGAGAGTATGACTTACGAAGAAACTGTGATGTTAGTCGTCATGCTGGTCATCCTTGTCGCCGGTTTTGTGTTTTTCGCACAGGCATTTTTCCGGGAGAACAAGGAGCGCTGGCGGCTGCACAAGGAGAACCAAAAACTCCGCCGTCTGTTGGAGCAGAGAATCCAGATGGACAGCGATTGCCTCAACGCCTACTGCGCCATGCTGCGGGAGGCCAGCCGGTCCGACACAAGAAAGTAAGGAAATCAAGGTATTGTTGTAATTTTTACAACAGCGTTTTTTGCTACAGCTTAATTGGCCTTTGACCCCTGTTAAGCGCCTTATTATCGCTCGGAAAACTTATTATGCTTAACTTTTTGTTTTCCGAGGAAGGACGCTATAACTGGCGTCAAAGCACGACAAATGAGAAAGGAACGTGAACATATGAAACAAATTATCAATCAGAAATACCGCACCGTGATGTGTGACCCGCCTTGGGATATCAACCAGAAGGGCAAGCGGGGAGCGGCACGCCACTACCCGCTCATGACCTTAGACCAGATCAAGGCCATGCCGGTAGCAGACCTCTGTGAAGAGAATGCCCACCTCTATCTCTGGGTTCCAAATGGGCTGCTGCCGGAGGGTTTGGAGGTCGTCAAGGAGTGGGGCTTCACTTACCGCAGTCCCATATATTGGATTAAGCCGCGCTTGCTTCTTGGAAATTTTATCAGAAATGCGTCTGAGACTTGCCTGTTCGCCACCCGCGGACGCGCACCGGTCAAGTTCCATGCCCAGCCTAACTGGCTCTTTGCCCCGCAGCAGGATCACTCCCACAAGCCGGAGGAACAGTTCGCCATCATTGAGCGCCTCTCATACGGACCATATCTGGAGCTGTTTGCCCGCAGACGACAGCCCGGCTGGGACGCATGGGGCAACGAGATCGACAGCGATATCGTCATCCCCGGCTACCCGGTGCCGCGCTACAGCGACAAGGTACAGGAAAGCAGAAAAGCTGCCACGCCGGAAACCGGTCAAAAACCGGAGGAGGGGGTGTGATGGTTGGAACACCGAAGCTTGCTCAGCAGGATTCTGGAAACCGCCGCGCTGTTAGCGCTCTCCGCTTTCCTCATCCGTCTGGCGGTCTGCTTTCTCTGCTCGGTCTGGCCGGTGTTGGTCATTTTGGCCGTCATCGCCCTTGCCGCCATTGTCCTCTACCGCATCTGGAAGCACAAGCGGGATATGGGAAAATGGTAACAGAAGGAAGGAACAGACTATGAGAAAGCACCAAATAGAAAACATCAGCTGGCAGGAGGTGCTGTGGCAGCGCCCCTACGACTTGGAGGCCGTCCAAAACATCCTCGCGCAACTGGCAAACCTAACGCCTCGCGGGGCGGTCATCTGGGAAATCCGGGGACGGAACGGGCAGGTCAGCCATCTGCTGGGCGCGGATAAGCAGTACATCGGCAAGATCGAGGAGGTCTTCCGGGCGCATGGGGACGTCAAGTTCCACACGCTCCCGCGGGCTGCCCGCTTGCCGGTGGGTATGGCCAAGCAGCTACGGATCACCCATCCCCAGCTTTCCCTCAAAACCGATATTGCCGAGGCTGTTACCCGGGCGGGGCTGGCGGCGATGACGGAAGACCGGGACGGTACGGAGCTGGTGCTTCAGGTCATTCTGGGCATGGCATACCCTCCGGCTCCCATCCCCGCCAGTCTGCCGGATCCCCACGCTACTTGGCTGGAGGTGCTGATCGGCGACGTCCACCAAGCTACGGCAGAGAGCCGCAAGGCGGTGCGGGAGAAGGCGGAACAGTACAGCTTCCAAGCCATGATCCGCATCGGCGCATGTGTACTTTGAGAAAGAGAACATCCACACCCTCAGTGCAGACGGAGAGCTGATGATTACCCTGCTTGCCGCCTACGCACAGGAGGAAAGCTATAATGTCAGTGAGAACCAGAAATGGCGCATCCGCAGGATGTTTGAGAGGGGACGCCCCAATACCGGGCGCATGCTGGGCTACCGCCTCAAAGACGGCGTCTTGCAGATCGTCCCGGAGGAAGCCGAGATTGTCAAAATGATCTTCAATGATTACCTCTCAGGCATGGGTAGGAACCTCATCGTGAAGAAGCTCATCCGCATGGGCGTCCCCACACTGTCCGGTGGGCAGTGGCGGGAAAGCACCGTTCTGGGAATCCTCACCAATGAGAAATACACCGGTGATATGCTGTTACAGAAGACCTATTCTGTTGACCACCTCACCAAAAAGCAGATGATTAATCACGGGGAGCGGCGCAGGTATTATATCGAGAACAGTCACGAGCCGATCATCGATAAAGAAACCTTCGCCAAAGTGCAGCAGGAACTGGTGCGGCGGGCGGAAAAGTTCCAGCCTAACGCTCCGTTTTCTGGTGAATACCCATTTACCGGGCTGATCCGCTGCGGGTTCTGTGGCGGGTATTTCCGGCGTAAAATTACCGCTTCAGGTACAAAGTACGCCAAGCCGGTATGGATTTGCCCAACCTTCAACACCTATGGCAAAGACATTTGCTCGGCCCAGCAGATCCCGGAAAAAATCCTCATAGAGAAAACCTCCGAGGTTTTGGGTACGGCGGACTGGGATCGTGAGACCCTGCTGTCGTATGTCTCCGAGATATGGGTACCGGAGCATAATCTCCTGATGTATGTGTTCCGCGACGGCCACACCGAAGAGGTCGCCTGGCAGAACCCGTCCCGCCGGGAGAGCTGGTCGGATGAGATGAAGCAAACTGCGCGGGAACGCCAGCTGCGGATGATCGAGAGGAGGCGCAAAGATGACGGTACCGACTAAAAAGGTTCATATCATAGAGAAAACCGCAAGTCTGCCCTTTGCCGTGTTCAGCAATGAGCAGAGGAAAAAGCGCGTGGCGGCTTATGCCCGTGTCTCCACCGAGCAGGACGAACAGCAGTCCAGCTATGAGGCGCAGGTGGATTTCTATACCCGGCAAATCAAAAACAACCCGGAGTGGGAGTTTGCCGGGGTCTATACGGACGAAGGCATCTCCGGCACCAGCACCAAAAAACGGGAGGGCTTCAACCGTATGATCGCCGATGCGCTGGATGGTAAGATTGACCTGATCCTCACCAAATCCATCAGCCGCTTCGCCCGCAACACCGTGGATTCCTTGACCGCTATCCGTAAGCTCAAGGAAAAAGGTGTGGAGGTCTACTTCGAGAAGGAGAATATCCACACTATGGACGCCAAAGGCGAGCTGATGATCACCATCATGAGCAGTCTGGCGCAGGAAGAAAGCCGCTCTATCAGCGAGAATGTCCGCTGGGGCAAGCGTAAGAGCATGGCCGATGGGAAGTTCTCTCTGGCCTACAGCCGCTTTCTGGGCTACGAGAAGGGCGGGGACGGCACCCTGCGGATCGTGGAGGAAGAAGCGGAAATCATCCGCAAAATCTACTCCCTCTATCTGGGCGGCCAGACCGTCCGCACGATTGCAGATTATCTGACCGGGCAGGGCGTCCCTACCCCTTCCGGTAAAAAGCAGTGGAGCGTTTCCACCATTATGAGCATCCTCCAGAATGAGAAATATAAAGGCGACGCTTTGCTCCAAAAGACCTACACCGCCGATTTTCTGACCAAAAAGGTTAAGAAGAACCACGGGGAAATCCAGCAATACTATGTGGAGAACTCGCACCCGGCCATTATTGACCCAGATACCTTTGCGCTGGTACAGAACGAGATCGTGGAAAGACGCCGCTCACGCCGCCAAATGCACCGGAGCAGTCTGTTTACCGCTAAACTCATCTGCGGGGACTGCGGCGGCAGCTACGGCAGGAAGGTGCTGCAATCCAACACCCAGTACCGGCACCACGTCTGGCGGTGCAATCAGAAGTACAAAGGCGATACCGTCTGCGCCACCCCCAGTTTGCGGGAGGATGAGATAAAGGAATGCTTTGTTGCAGCCTTCAACCAGCTGCTCGGGGACAAGGAACAGTACATCGCCCGGTTTGAGGAGCTCCTGCCCATCATAACTGACACCGCTGAGTTAGAACAGCACTTGGCAGAGCTCCAATCCGGCCATGACGCCAAAATGCAGCTGCTAAAGGGCTACATTGAGGAAAACAAGCATCAGGTGCAGGATCAGGCGGAGTATACTGAGCGGTATAACGCCCTGCATGACGAGTGCCAGCAGCTGGAGGCGCAGATCGCCCGGCTGGAATCCAAAATCCATGCCCGACAGAGTAAAAAGGAAGAGATCCGCCGCTGGCTGGACAAGCTGCGGCAGTGCGGGGACATCCTTATCGAGTTTGACCCGGACCTTTGGAACTCTACTGTAGAAATGGCTATAGTGGGCAAGGACAAGCTCCTGACTTTCCAGTTCAAGGATGGGACAGAGATCCCGGTGCCAATACCGGACAAAAAGTAGCGCAGAACCATCTGCGAGCACCTTACAAGCCTGCGGAGAAATCCGTGGGCTTTTTCTATCTTTAAGAAGTGAGTCATACTCAGCTTTGGCTGCGCTTTTTTGAGGGGGTGCAGAATGGGGAAAATTTTAAGGCATAAGTGGGACGGGTGCAAATCGCAAACTTTCACCGGCGCGGGTGCATCGGGTGCAAATCTGGATATTTCGTGTAGAGGCAAGGAGAAAAGCTATATGCGGAAATCGTTTCAAATACGCTTCCGGAGCCGGAAAATGGGCATAAAAAAGGAGAAAACCCCTGTAAACAGGGATTTTCTCCTCGCCACTTTTTTATCAAAAGTGATGTCTTAATATGGTTGCAGAGGCAGGACTCGAACCTGCGGCCTCCGGGTTATGAGGGCATTTTTGAGGTTCTAAAAGTTTGCATTTGCCTGTAAATAACGAAATTAACTCAAAATAACGACAGTCAAATGTTGAGAAACTGAAACTGCGGGGATAGAACTTAAAATAAATTATCCCCCAAACTATCCCCGACGAAATTTACAAAAAAGTTCGGAAATTTACATATTTGACAAATTCCCCTTACAGCGGTCAAAGCTCTTGATTGTCCTTGATATTGAGGAGCGGTCGCAGCCATCCACAAATCCTTTCTCCCCTATAATGAAAGACCTTTACGAAGATTTTTTCATTGCCAAAACTCAGACAGAAAGATAAATCTCTTCCAGCCGTTTGCACAGCAGATCGTTATCAATATCATCGGACAAAAGCCCACCCTGCCGGATATCATCTATGAATGACTTCATATGTTTACCAGAGTTTTCCAAAAACATCTGAGAACCAAACATCATCCGCAGATACCTTATCAACTGCTTCATCTCTTCTCACCTCGTGCCGAAATTATTGTATCAGCATTATATTGTCTATTATGATACAATGCAAGATGGTTGATACAATTATGTGATATTAGTGCTAGGTAGCGATCTGCGTTATTTTGAAATCCAAATTGTTGACATTTTTCCCGCGTCAGGCTATACTGAGATTATAGGACTTTATCCGCTTTAATGCGCAAAACAGTCAAAAGTCAGAAAGGAGATGCGCACATGGATATCCGGCACTGCGAAGAAATATTTAAGCACTACGGCGGTATGATGCGCACCAAGGAGCTGGAACAGGAGAAAATCTACTACCAGAATATTCGGCAGTTGATGGAATTAGGGCATATAGAAAAAGTGCGCTACGGATATTATCAATGGGTTGATCCTGATGACTTCAGCGAAGTTGGCACGGTAAGCCGCCTGTTTCCTGATGCAATCCTCTGCATGGATACAGCGCTTCGGTATTACGGCTACAGCGACCGCACCCCTAGCCAGTGGCATCTGGCAGTCAGTAAGGATTCGGGAAAATCCCGATTTAAGATTAACTATCCCTGCGCAAAGCCCTATTTCCTGGAGCCAACGGTTCTGGAACTGGGGCTGACAAAAGGGAATCTGGACGGACATGAAATCCGGATTTACGATAAAGACCGGGTAATCTGTGACTGCCTGCGCTACCGCAATAAAATGGACAAAGAGATTTTCAATAAGGCAATCCAGCACTACATTAATGATCCAGGAAAGAGCATTTCGAAACTGCTGGAATATGCGGAGCCTCTGCGTGTGAAGCGAATTGCAAAAGAATTGATTGGCGTGTGGTTATGATGGGGAAAAAGCAGCATAAGGAGCGAAATATATAATGTTCTACAAAATGATTGAGCGGTCAAGAGACCGCTGGTACGCATCCTCGGATTGCCCAGTGATGGATTTGATAAACTATATGGTCGGGCAGGGGCATCTGCGCGATGCTCAGATTGAGGCAATCAAGACTTATTTATTTCTAAAAATCGCGTGTGGTAATGAGCCATTACATCGTCTTTTTTCAAGTGGTAAGTTTAACTCGCTGAATCTGAATGATCTTGAGATTTCCAATAAGGTCAGGGAGTATTTTGCCGAAAATCCGGCTGCCGCCGCGCTGTATGAGTATTCATGCCTGACCAATAATGCGGATGAAATGCTTGCAGCAAAATTGGCGAAGCAGATTCGCACCGATATTGACGGAATCAACTACAAACAGTTCTTCTATAAAGCTTTTTATGAGGTTTCTTATACGGACTATCTTTTCAGCCTTCCCATGGGTGCGGGTAAAACATACCTGATGGCTGCGTTCATTTATCTGGATATGTATTTTGCCAGTAATGAACCCGATAATCCTGCGTTTGCCCATAATTTCATTGTGTTTGCACCTTCCGGTCTGAAATCCTCAGTGGTTCCCAGCCTACGGACAATTCAGAAGTTTGATCCTGCCTGGGTAATTCCGGAGCCTGCGGCATCCTGCCTGAAACGGCAAATCTCTTTTGAAGTTCTGGATCAGGGAAAAACAGCGAATAAATCCAATAAGACCAAGAATCCCAATGTTCAGAAAATTGCCAACCACCAACCGCTTTCTGATTTGTTTGGCTTGGTGGCTGTTACCAATGCGGAAAAGGTCATCTTGGATCGCATCAAGGAAACCAAGGGTCAGCTGAGCTTTTTTGAAGAAAGCGACGACGACAAGGACCGTCAGGCCAATGAACTGCGCAACCTGATTGGAAAACTACCCGGATTGGCGATTTTCATTGACGAAGTCCACCATGCTGTCAGTGATGAAATCAAGCTCCGCGCTGTGGTGAATCGCTGGGCGGAAAATGACACGGTCAATTCTGTCATCGGCTTCTCCGGTACGCCTTATCTGGAGAAAGCGGAGAAGATCTCCGTCACCGATAAGCTTTCTGTTGCCACTGCTGAGATTACCAACATTGTATATTATTATCCGCTTATCGCCGGTGTGGGGAACTTCCTGAAACGCCCGGTGGTGAAGATTTCGAATGTGGCAGACAGCGGCGTGATCATTGAAGCCGGTGTCCGGGAATTCCTGGATGCTTATAAGGACAAAGTGTATTCAGGCGGTTTGACTGCCAAGCTGGGAATCTACTGCGGCACCATCGAGAAGCTGGAAGAGCTGGTTTATCCGTTGGTTTCCAGAGTGGCTGCTGAGTACGGTTTGCCATCGGATATGATCCTCAAATTCCACAAGGGGAATAAGCAGTACCCCCAGCCTGCGGACAGCCAGATGCAGTTTGATACGCTGGACAATCCCATTTCCAAAATCCGGATTGTGCTGCTGGTGCAGATTGGTAAGGAGGGCTGGGACTGCCGCAGCCTGACGGGCATCATTCTCTCCCAGGAGGGAGACTGCCCCAAGAACATGGTTCTGCAAACCTCTTGCCGCTGCCTGCGTCAGGTTGAGAAGGACACCCCGGAGACGGCGCTGATTTATCTGAACGATACCAATGCCGATAAGCTGAATGCCCAGCTCAAGCAGCAGTATCACATCTCGCTGAAGGAACTGACCGAGGCCAATTCGGAAAAGCTGACGTTAAATCGGTATGACCGCACTGCCTATTTGAAGCTGCCGAAGATCGATTTCTACCAGCTTCGGGTGAATTACCAGACGATCCAATTGGAAGCAGCCAATCCGGCACGGGACATTCCCCACGCGGACAGGGAAGCGAAGCTTGCCCAGTCCGTCGTAAAATCCACTGACTTTACCATGGAGGTTAAATCTATCTCCGTAGATGACAAGGAACGCGGAACCATCCCCACGACCTTTTCCGCCTGGCTCATGGACATTGTGAAAGGCAGCTTCGGTACGCTTTCCATGGCGGATCTGAAACCCCATGAGGATGCTTTGCGGCAGCTCTTTTTGACCATTACTTACCCGGAGGGGGATTCCCGGTTCTTCAGTTCCAAATATGACCGCCGGACGGTGGAAGCCAATGTGCGCAAGGCGTTCTGCGACCGCCGCAGCTTCACCACCACGGAGGAGCGGATCCCCCATCAGTCTAGCCTGCTGAACATTGCGAATTTCACGCCCACGGTCAAAACCTCCACCCCGGCGGAATACTTCCCGGAGCAGCCCCTGGTGGAGAGGATCATCTTGGATGACAAGGGCAAGCTGAAGCCGGATGCCAAAACCAGGCAGATGATGGAGCTTGCGGAAGCTACGGGCCAGACAGCCATTCTGGAACTGCTGCGCAAGCAGAATTCCTCCCACCCCCAGAAAAACCGTTCCTTCCATTATCTGCCCTATCACACGGACAGCGGCTTTGAGCAGACCTTCCTGAAAGAGGTATTGGCACTGAAAGAGGTAGAAAACCTGGATTTGGAGGTCTACTACAACGGCGACCGGGCCATGACGGAATTCAAGATCAAGTGCTATCGCCGGTCCAGCGGGGCGTGGCACTATGTGGGCATGTACACACCGGACTTCCTGATTGTAAAACGGAAAGACGGCGAGATCCACAAGGCCATTATCGTGGAGACCAAGGGCGCCATCTATGCCAATGATCCGGCGTTCAAAGACAAGCGTGCCTTTATGGAAGGCGCATTCCTCCGGCAGAACAATGAGGCGTTCGGATATGAACGGTTCGAGTACCTGTATCTGGAAGATTCCTTCCCGGAGGCAGAACGGATTCGATTGACACATGAGAAGATTTGCGAGTTCTTTAAGGAGTGCTAAATATGTACGAATTATATTCAAGAAGAATAAAAAATCGAGAGGGAGAGCCAGAAGTGTATGAATATGATTCCTTCTGTCAGCCTTTCCGTAATCAGATGTTTTATGTTCTGTCAGATGTGTTTGACTTTTACAAAGAGAAGGGCCTCCATGATGCATGGGATGTGCTTCATGATAGTTTTGCAAGAGAATTGGGAGTGAAAACACTAGACTCTTGTTTTGCGTCTGGAAAACACAATGTAGAAGTATTCGTTCAAAATTCATCTGATAGGGATTTCTTGGATTTCCTTGATTATGCTTTCAATATGATATCACGAATGCGGAATGTTACTCCCCCATATGCGCTTTATGAAGACTCACAAGAACAAATCAATAACGCTTTTCGTGAGTTGAATTATCGTTTCAAACAGCACAATCTTGGCTATGAATTTGTCGATGACAAGTTGATCCGCAAAGATAATGAACTTTTGCACCAAGAGACGATAAAACCGGCGTTAAAGTTGTTAATCGAAACCGGTTTTGAAGGAGCGGAGCAGGAGTTCCTTGATGCCTTTGAACATAGACGCAAAGGTGAAAACAAGGATGCCATATTGGATGCGTTGAAATCATTTGAAAGCACGATGAAAGCGATCTGTGATGGTATGGGCTATTCTTATGACCCTGCCAAAAGTACGGCGAAGGAACTTATCACAATTCTTGAAAACAACGGATTTTACCCTGCCTATATGAATAATCATATGACATCTTTGCGCACATCTCTGGAAAGTGGTTTGCCAACAATGCGAAATAAGAACGCTGGTCATGGACAAGGTGCGACTGTGGTTAATGTGTCGGATGAGTTTACTGAATATGCTTTGAATTTGGCTGCAACAAATATTGTATTGCTTACCAAAATCTATGCAACGAAGAAAGTCAGAGGTGCTGAAGATGCCGATTAAATATGTACCCTTCATCCCTGAGCCTGTGGAGGGACAGGCTGTATTAGGGAATTTCAACCGGATTCTGCGATACAAAGGCGCGGACGAGGTTTCTATGACTCTCCAGAGGGGGATGCCCCTGTACGAGATGGAGAAGCAGGAGACAGTGGGCGAGAACGCCGATGGCAACATGGTCATTCGGGGTGAGTGCATCTCTGCTTGCGCATATTTGAAAGAGCGGGGCATCCAGGTGGATTTGGTCTATATTGACCCGCCCTTTGCCAGCGGCGCGGACTATGCCAAGCAGGTGTATATCCGCCGCAATCCCAAGGTGGCTGAGGTGATTGCTCAGGCGGAACAGGAACTGGACATTGACGATCTAAAATCCTTTGAGGAGAAGATGTACGGCGATGTATGGGATAAGGAAAAGTATCTCAACTGGATGTATGAAAACCTCATGGCAATCAAAAGCGTAATGAGTGAAACCGCATCTATTTATGTCCATTTGGATTATCATATTGGGCATTATGTAAAAATACTTCTAGATGAAATCTTTGGTGAGGATAATTTTAGAAATGAAATTATCTGGAAGCGAGCGACGGCTCATAGTGATGCAGAATTCTATGGGAACAATTTTGACTGTATTTACTTTTACACGAAATCGTTCTGTGACTACACTTTTAATACTGTATACACTGACTATGACGAAGAATACGCTGCACGTTTTCGCCGCTTAGATCCAGATGGCAGAAAATGGGATGATAGAGACTTGTCTGCAAAGGGCTTACAAGGTGGTGGTTATTCTTACGAGTATAAAGGATGTTCTTCATTATGGAGATGCCCTATTGAAACAATGAAACGGCTTGATGAAGAAGGAAGACTGTACTTTACAAAAAATGGTGGTATACGTCGCAAATTGTATCTTGATGAATTGCCCGGTATGCCAGTTCAATCAATGTGGACAGATATTAACCCAGTTAATTCTCAAGCTATTGAAAAAGTTGATTATGCCACACAAAAGCCTGCCACATTATTGGAACGGATTATCAGTGCGTCCTCCAACAAGGGCATGCTCGTTGCCGACTTCTTTGGTGGCAGCGGCGTCACCGCTGCGGTTGCCAATAAGCTGGGCCGCCGCTTTATCCACTGTGACATCGGTGTCAACTCCATTCAGATCACCCGGGACCGGCTGAAAGCGGACGGTGCGGAATTTGATGTGCTGGAAATCAAGGACGGTGTCCAGCTCTACCGCAACCCCGTCCAGACCATGGACAAGATCAAGTCCCTGATTCCCGGCCTGCGTGAAGAGCCTTCCCTGGATTCCTTCTGGGCAGGGGCCATTTCTGACAGCAAACTGGGCACAATTCCTGTCTATGTGCCAAATCTGATGGACAGTTCTTCAAAACTGTTGGACACCGTGCTCATCAATCGTGTCATCCATCAGGCGATTCCCGACCTGGATGCCTCCGTCAGGAAGGTCATCGTCTATTACATCGACATCACCAGCGAGGAAGAGATCCGTAAGTTTATTGCTGAGGACGACAGCACCACTGTTGAGATCGAACTGCGGGATCTGAAAACTGTTTTAGACGATGTGGTCATCGGTGACTATGCGGAATTCCACACCGAGCAGACCAGCGAGGGCTTCTTCTCCGGATACACCGTTACTGTTGATCGCTTTATCAGCGACCGGGTGCTGGGTAAGATCATGGATTTCAATAACAAATCCAGACTGAATGCAAAGAAGGCTTTCAGGCCCATCGAAGTCAGCGAGGATGGCCTGGAACTGATTGAGTTCTTAAGCCTAGACTGCACCGCGCGTGACGGCGAGTGGCGCTCCGACTGTGAAATCAAAATTGACAAGCTGGGCTATGTCATCCGCAACGGTCAGAAAACAAAGGAGTTCTGGGACGGCAAGATCACTGCCGACAAGAAACCACTACGCCTGAAAATCCGTAACATCTGCGGCGATGAGACTATTTGGGGGATGTGATGGTGGATTCCGAACAGTACTTTGATGTAATCGAGTTTTTGCCCCACAATTTCTTCAGCAAAGAGAAAAATGAGCCTTTTATCAAAGAGATCATGTCCGCAGTTCTTAAGGATACTGTTTGGATACCCGGAAACCCGGATAACTTTGAGCCGGATTACTTCTGCGATGGCATACCGTTTGAATTTACACTTGCGTCTGACAGCAAAAGGAAAAATAACTTCATTCAAAGAGTACAACGCGGTACATATTCATCGGAAGATGTTGAAAAGGATGCTATAGCCTATATTCGGGAGAGAATTGCAGATAAGGCTGCAAAAAAATACTCTGTTTCGAATGTGCACTTGTGCGTTCTTTGCCTGCTGGATATGTTTAATTGGGTTTCCGATGAATATGGTTCTATTACGCATGAACTAATCTCCTGGCGGAGGAAGCAGTTCTTTGATAAAATGAAGTCAGATTACATAGATACCGGAATATTCAATAACATTTTTCTGATTTTTCCGGATTTATGCGCTAAGTGGTGGGTATGGGACTTGTTATCTAATCATAAAGCGTCAATCCAACTTTCTGATAGTGAGATAAACAGTGGAAAATACCCATATGTCAGGATAAAGCCGAGTAAATAAGGAGTTTAAGGACAATTTATGCGCATAAATTTCGGTGCAAAGCCCATGTGCTATCCCATGTCCGTGTCGTCATTGGCACCTATGGTGCAGATGAAATCCTAATGCTATGATTTCCACCTGCGACTATGTGGGAATTGTTTCCGTCGATAAGGTGCCAGACAAGTCCGCTAAAGCTGGTTTCCATGCCACGAAGTTCGAGCTTTTGGATGCGCCTACTTGCTTCAATTATTTCTACAAGTAGGCGTTTTTCTGTTTTCAGTGCATAGCCGCCTGCCTTACTGCAGGTGCGGACTATGAGCAGGACACGACTTTTCCGTGCCCTGCATTGGGTATTACAGATCCTGCAAATCCGCGAACGGGATGTCGTTTTCCAGATTATCCCTTGCCAGGTCTGTGTCAACGATCCCATGAGCCTTGGAGATAGGCTTTTCGTGCCACACTTTCTGATTTGCACCGGTGGTTCCGGCAATGATGGGATTCGCTTTTTCCTTGCCGCTCTTGGCTTTGCCTTGAATCTGGGGGACAGGGGAAGTGTCATTCCTCGGTCCACGAGTCACATCGGGATGCTTCATATCTTTCTTTGCCATGGTTATCACCTCTGGGTTAGTATCCCACGGAACAAGCAAACCATGCCCAAGCAAATAAATAACTGCTGCTTCTATGACAGTGTACATACCTCAACCGCTTACTTCATCAAGTAGGCGGTTTCCCATTTCCGGTACATAGCCGTCTGTTTCAAGAATTATGTCGCAACATGTATATAGATTCTTAGGAATTATGTCACAAACAGATTGATAATTACAAGGAATTATGTTACAATAGCGGCACACGAACTGGATTGAGGTGGTTAGTTTGCTGCGGCGAAAGGCCTATCAAAAGCTTCTGGATTGGAAAAAGGATCGCAATCATAAAGCGCTTTGCGTTTTTGGCGCAAGACAGATTGGCAAGACAACGCTGATTCGGAAATTTGGAAAAGAGAACTACAGAAACTTTGTAGAGATCAATTTTGTTTCCGACACGGATGCTGCCGGCATTTTTGCGGGCGACCTGGATGTCAACACCATCATCACAAATCTGACTGCCTATACCCGGCAGCCTATGGAGCCCGGGGAAACACTGATTTTCTTTGACGAAGTCCAGGAATGCCCCAATGTGCGGACAGCCATCAAGTTCCTTGTAGAGGACGGACGATTTGACTATATCGAATCTGGCTCCCTGCTGGGGACGAAGTACAAAACCGTCAAATCCCTTCCCGTGGGCTTTGAAGAAATCTACCGTATGTATCCCATAGACTTCGAGGAATTCCTGTGGGCAAACGGCGTTCAGGACACGACCATTCAGTACCTGAAAACCTGTATGGATGCCAAAGCCCCGGTTCTGCCGGCGGTACACGAAACCATGACAAAGCTGTTTTACAGCTATATCGTGGTCGGCGGTATGCCAGATGTGGTTCAGACATACGTGGATACCCACGATATTGGAAAAGTCATCGGGGTGCAGACATCGCTGTTGGAGTTGTACAGGCAGGACATTGCCCGGTATGCGGAGGGAAGTGAAAAGGTCAAGATTCAGGCGATCTTCGATGCAATTCCGTCCCAACTAAATGACAAGAATCGGCGCTTTATGGTGAACTCCCTTGCGCCTACCGCCCGGCTCGCCAGGTATGAGGACAGCTTCCAGTGGCTCAGTGACGCAGGGGTGGCATTGCCATGCTACAATGTTACTGAGCCTCAAACACCGCTGAAGCTGAACGAAAAACACAACCTTTTTAAGCTCTTCCTGAACGATGTGGGACTGCTCTGTGCCGCCTGCATGGAAAATGTGCAATTTGATTTGCTTAGCGGAAATCTGGATGTGAATCTGGGCAGCATCCTGGAAAACATTGTGGCACAGCAGCTGAAAGCAAACGGCTATGATCTGTTCTATTTCGACGCCAAAAAGTATGGAGAGGTGGATTTCGTTGTTTCCGGAGGTGTTCACACCCGGCTGATCGAAGTAAAATCCGGCAACGACTACAAAAAGCACAGCGCACTGGACAAAATCCGCGCAGTTAGTGAATGGTCATTCCGGGACAGTATTGTTCTGTGTAAAGGGAATCTGGAGCTTGCTGATGATGTGCTCTATCTTCCCTGGTATATGATGATCTTCGTCTGCCCCGATGCCCCGCCCCAGGGTCTCATCTATGAGGTGGATTTGTCGGCACTGAATGGCCTTTAATTTGCAAAATGTGAGCGAGACTATCAGAGCAACCAGTGAATACGTATAGAGGAGAGAACATGGGGCGTCTATCAACCAAGGAAAACAAAACGTTATTCCAGCTTACGCAGAAAACCTGGTTGCTACATGATACCGATATGGGATGCCATAATCCACGAGGAAGCACTTCTTGCGCAGAGGGACTACAAAAACGCGGAATGGATGTAGCCTGTGAGGCATGCAACTACACATGAACGAAGATGCAAACGTGGTAGGATAATAGCAAACCGAAGATACACCCCGAATACGAGTAAAAATGATAGAGAGGAACAAATATGGATATTCAACGGGCTAAAGAGTTACTCGCCGTTCTGTCGGGCGGAGTGAATCCTCTTACCGGCGAGGTTCTGCCGGAGGACGACAGCTGCAATCAGGTGGAGATTGTCCGGGCATTGAATACGGTTCTGCGGTATTTGGACAATCAGCCTAAAAAGTCAACCAAGCCATCACCCGATAACGCCGGAAAGCCCTGGACTGCGGAAGATGAAAAGGCTCTTTCCCGTATGTTCGATCAAGGCTGCACGGAAAAGGAGATTTGCAGCTACTTCAAGCGTTCGCCCGGAGCAATTGCGGCGAGACTTGTGAAGCTGGGTAAGATCAGCGAGCGAGATCAATTCAGAAGAAGCTAATGCCGCTCGTTGCCGACAAGACAGAAATAATGGTATAAATCATTCTGCCAGACTGTTGCAAGCAGCTCCCAGACGACCCGCACGTCTTATGTACCAAAAATATCCCATCACTTATGGCATTTATATACCGTAAGCGATGGGATTTTCAATTTTGGAGCAATCTCAATCTTACGCAATTATTGATTTGCTATTACTCATAACTGGTTATTTGCTTTTTCGATGACTTCCAAGCAGAACACATTGATCACATCCACATCCGGGCAGCAGAAGCGGATCTCGCCGTTGCTGGAAGTGGGCGGTGTACCGCCGTAACGGAGGATGTCAATGTACGGGAAAGCCACATGCATGGCCATGGGACAAAGCTTGCCACGGTCGGTATCGTAGTCGAAGGTATCTCCGATCTTATGACCACGGTGGCATCCACACTTGCCGAGCCTGTCAACCAGGGTTATCTTGATTTTGGGTTTGCTCATGGTATCACTCCATAAATGTGACAGTTGCAACATAGCTTTCTTTGGTGTACAATAGGCGTAAGGAGGCGATGGATATGAAAGACATTCTGCTGCAGGTCGACTCTCCATTGTTCGATGGTGTGAATCTCGAAGACCGTAAAACCATGCTGGGCTGCATCGGATATCACATTGGCACTTTCAAGAAAGGTGACATTGTCGCCTTCGAAGAAGAAAACATCAAGCATATCGGTATTATCATTTCCGGTGCCGTGGATATGGTCAAGGAAGATCTTTGGGGCAACAAGACCATGTTAGTGCGGATGCGCAAGGACGAATTGTTCGGTGAGACCTTCGCCTGCGGAAGTGACAACTTATCCGTCGTGACTTTCCTGGTTTCCGAGGACGCACAAATTCTCTTTATGCCCTTCGACCGGGTGATGCACAGCTGCACTATGGCCTGCGTGTTCCACCATCGGCTCATTGAAAACATGGTTGCAATCATTGCCAACAAGAACCGGGATCTGATGCGAAAGGTGGAAGTGGTGTCCAAGCGTACCATCCGGGAAAAGCTGCTGGCATACCTTTCC
This sequence comes from uncultured Eubacteriales bacterium, assembly GCA_949296115.1. Classification (GTDB taxonomy): domain Bacteria; phylum Bacillota; class Clostridia; order Oscillospirales; family Oscillospiraceae; genus Faecousia. Next base: position 19,104 of record CASFNR010000003.1, read on the forward strand.
ATGCAGGCGCAGACACAGAATTCCCGCTACTTTGAGATCCCCCTTGGCAGAGTGAAGCTGGCGGAATACCTCTGCGTTGACCGGAGTGCTCTGACAAGAGAGCTTGTAAAAATGAAAGAGGATGGACTTATCGACTACGACAAGAACTGTTTCCGAATCCTATGATGATAGCCTCGCTGCTGACCGCAGCGGGGTTTTTCAATTCAATGCGATAATCGCTGTGCTGAATATCCACATGGAACACCTTTTTGAGGACACCTTTAATATGGAAAAATCCCGGTTGATGTGATAGTTGCAACATCAGCCGGGGTTTTCATTTCCTATAATCGATACAGAACAACCGATACAAACCAACCAAAAATAGGAGGAATAAACTATGGGATTCCATGTTAATGAATCGCAATTCGACGCATGGCTCACCGAACAGCAGAAAACCTATGACATTTATGCACCAATGTGTTACGCAGGGGGCAACACCTTCTCCGATGTGGATTGCATCCGCTACGGAAAGGTAAACAGCATTTCTAAAATCGTCTTTGATCAAAAGTCGGAATACTCCTTCAAGGAGGTTCTGACCCCCATTTCCCAGACCCTGTTCTTCTTTACGGAAGAGCAGTGCAAGGAAGCCGATCCCCCGAAGAAGGGTGCCATCATTTTCCTGCGCAGCTGTGATCTTCACGCACTGAAGCGGCTGGACGATATGTATTTGCATAACGGCCCCGCCGACTATTACTACAAGCGCATCCGGGACAATATCAAGATCGTGCTGATCGGCTGCAAGCATTCCTTTGAAAGCTGCTTCTGTGTCAGCATGGGCACCAACATTTCTGAAAACTACGATATGAGTATCAATGTCGGTGACGGCACCTATGAACTGAACTGTAAGGATGCTGGATGGAACCAGTTCTTCTTAGATTTGGGCGCATCCCGCCATCTGGTGGTGCCGGATCAGGTGCATGAGAACAAAACCGTGGTGAAGATTCCGGTGAATCTCACCGCAGATGTGGCTCGTTCCTCTATGTGGGAGCAGTATAACAAGCGGTGCATCAACTGTGGCCGGTGCAATTTTGTCTGCCCCACCTGCACCTGCTTTACCATGCAAGATCTTTACTACACGGAGAATGCCAAGGTTGGTGAACGGCGTCGCGTCTGGGCTTCCTGTATGGTGGATGGCTTCACCGATGTGGCAGGCGGCGGCAGCTACCGGAAGAAAAACGGCGAGCGGATGCGCTTCAAGGTGCTGCACAAGGTTCTCGATTACAAGCAGCGCAACGGCTACCATATGCCTACCATGCAGCCGTTCTTGGGTACAAGGATGATTCCATCCACAGATTCCTGTACAAAGCCCTGTTCGCCATCGGTATGGACGATTGGGGAATGGAGGAACTGCTGCCCATCGTGCTGGAAGTTGGCGAAGTGAACCTCAAGTGTATGGCACTGCTGGATAAGGCCAACACCGAAACCTTCGGTCATCCGGAACCCACTTCCGTCAGCCTGACTGTAGAAAAAGGCCCCTTTATCGTCATCACCGGTCACGATCTTTACGATCTGAAGCTGCTGCTGGAGCAGACGGAGGGCAAGGGTATCAATATCTACACCCACGGCGAAATGCTGCCTGCCCATGCCTATCCGGAGCTGAAAAAGTATCCCCATCTGAAGGGCAACTTCGGCACCGCATGGCAGAATCAGCAGAAGGAGTTTGCTGTCCTGGCTGCACCCATTCTGTTCACCACCAACTGCCTGATGCCTCCCAAGGATAGCTATGCTGACCGGGTGTTCACCACCGAAGTAGTTGGTTATCCCGGTATGCAGCACATCGGTCCGGACAAGGACTTTACCCCGATCATCGAAAAGGCTTTGGAGCTGGGTGGCTTCGATAAGGACACCACCTTCCCCGGTATCAATGGTGGAGAAACCGTTATGACCGGCTTTGCAAGAAATACGGTCATGAGCGTTGCCGGTACTGTGATCGATGCTGTGAAGGCAGGTGCCATCAAACACTTCTTCCTGGTGGCTGGCTGCGACGGCGCACGTCCCGGCAGAAACTACTACACCGAGTTCGTCAAGCAGACTCCCAAGGATACTGTGGTGCTGACCCTGGCCTGCGGCAAGTACCGCTTTAATGACCTGGATCTGGGAACCATCGGCGGTCTGCCCCGTCTGCTGGATATCGGCCAGTGCAACGATGCCTACTCCGCCATTCAGATTGCTGTGGCTCTGGCAGAAGCCTTCGGCTGCGGGGTCAACGATCTGCCTCTGTCCATGGTACTTAGCTGGTACGAGCAGAAAGCCGTCTGTATCCTGCTGACCCTGCTGCATTTGGGCATCAAGAATATCCGTCTTGGCCCCACACTACCTGCTTTCGTTTCTCCCAATGTGCTGAACTTCCTAGTTGAGAAGTTTAATATTGCCCCCATCACTACTCCGGAAGAAGATCTGAAGGCTATTCTCGGTGAGTAATTTACCCATACAGCCAAAAATGCGTCCCAGGTGACTGGGACGCTTTTGGCTACTCATATCGATTGGGACAATAGTGGATCAGAAGATCAATATCTCCGTCAGTTTTGAACTCACAGTCTACACCATAGTTTCCGGCAGCAAACCATGGGTGTGCGTTTAATAGTGGCTGAATTGTCCGATCCTCAAAGCTGATAACAGCATACTCAGCCGGGGGCTGGTCAGTAAACCACAGGTCATTTATGGACTTGAGGCAGGTCTGGCAGAGTTTGCTCTGGATCATTTCCCGGTCAATGTCATACTGCACTCCGGTTATCTGAACACTTGCATAGGCATTGTCCGGGAAGCAATAGGCATGGGCATAGCGGTGTGCTTCCTTATCGCTCAGTCCTACGCTGGACATATAGCCAGCTGGTTCTTCGATCAGATTTCCGTAATCGTCATAGCGGTTGATCTCCAGATACAGCAGTTCAAATGTATTCAGATTGACAATGCCCACATTATCCTCGCCCCAATATGAGTAGCCATTATTCGTACCGCATACAAAGCATTCTTCTTGCGTGATATTAGACACATAATCAATGTGTTCATATTCCTTTGGTGTCTGCTCCTGGGCAACACTGATCCTCGCTACAATAGTAATCACAATAAGCATAGCAAGCGCACCCGCGAGTGCCGATAAGATACACTTTTTCACTCCAAATCCTCCTTTGCGATGTTGATATGAAGGACACCCTGTTTTTTTGCATATTTCATGGTTTGCCATGCACCACCGCTTTCCCGCTGGATGCAGAATACTACCAAATCAGATCTGTCCACCATGGCCCGGTTTCTGGTCTGGTGGGCATTTTTGTAGTGGCTCCCGGCAGCGGCTTCGCACACTTCAATTTCATCGTAATAATCCCGGAAAGATTCTTCATTATCCCGGAACTCTGCGGTCAAATACGGCTGCACCCAGATGTGGGCGCTGTTATCGCTCCGGTACTCCCGCTTACATCGGCGTATGGCGGACGAAACAAGCTGGTCAAATTCTCCGTCTCGGCCCACAAGACATTCTACATACTCCTTGTTCCGTAGCAGCGTTTGTATAAGCTGTTCCAGTCTGCGCTCAATTTCCAGTGCATTCTCGATGCAGCGATGCCCAAAGAAGCTAACTGTATAAGTGTTCATCCATAGTCCCCCATCAAATATGTTCCGCCCGTCACCTTTCCTTATTATATATAATTATTTACTTTAAGTAAAGTTTTCGCTATTTTGTGTCAGTTATAATTTGTTCGGTTACTTGGTAGCATATTATTGGGAGGTGGAACTATGCGAACTGAGTACGCCGAAAAGTATATCACACTGGGCTTGAAGATTGCCTACTACCGCAAGAAGGCTGGTTATACACAAGAGGTCTTTGCAGAAAAGATCGGTAAAAGTGTCAACTTTATGTCGCAGGTGGAAGGTACAGGAACCGTGAGGGGTGTTTCTCTGGAAACACTGTTCAAAATCGCAGATGTTCTTGGGATTCCTCCCGCAAAGTTACTGGAAGATGATTAAATGTTTAATGCGTCCCAAGTTGGGACGCATTAACTTTTCTGTGGTAGTTATTCTTTTGTGTGAATCCCCCTTTTCTTCGCCAGCTCGCTTGCTGCCTTGCGGCGGTCATCGGAGTAGGGTGCTGTCAACCGGATACTGATCCGGCTCTTGTCGATCTCGAATCGCAGACCACCTTGCCCATCATCATCGGTCTGCTTGCACAGCTCCGGGTATCTTTCTGCGAACTTCCTCATACGCTTCTTTAGGTTCGTATCGTGGGTGTAAACTTCCGCAAGGGGGTCTTTAGCGTTGTAGTACAGATCGGTTGTCTTCTGTTTTTTCGTAAGACCTGTTTTCATAGAAATCCTCCTATTTTTCGTTATTTTTCCTCGGCTCTTGAGCCGGGAAAAAAGGTCTGTTTTCCGATGGGAAGCTTCCAAATGATGTCTGCATCGTTTGGAAACCTGCTATCGGGTTTTTTGCGTTTTTTCCGGGTCTTGACGTTATCTTTCGTAGTCCCGGTTGGGCTGTTTTTTTCTGGGTTCCGGCTGGTGTCTGGCAGGCGGTTTTTGCACCGGCGGTTCCAGCTTTCTCTCGTCCTCCCGGAGCAAATGATCCACATCCTGCTGAGCTTCCATCATAGTGATAGCACTGTACTGCTTCCCATGGGCTTGCTGCAATCTATCTCTTGCATCCTGGGTGTAGGTCTTGCGCAGGGTCTGTCGCTGGGTATGAAGTTCGGCCTTGTCCACGCTCTCTGCCTCCCCGGTCAGCTCCCGGAACTGAGCCAGTGCCGCATCCAACTCGGCTTGGTACTTCGCTTCGGTCTGCTCCAACCGCTGCAATGAGCTTTCCATGGATGCCACCCACTGCTTCACTTCCTTCATGCCGTCATCGTCAGTCTTGTCGAAGCGGCTGAGAATCATAGACTTTTCACTTCGTAGCTCCTCGATGTCCTCGGAGAGCTTTGCGATCCTCTTTGCCAGCTCCCGCTGTTTGATGATGTTCAGTGCAGAGGTTGCTTTCTTTTCATCCAGTAGCCCCTTCCGCTCCCGGCTTAAGGTTTTGATTTGACCCACAATGTCGGAATACTGCCGCAGCACCAGCATCACATTTGCCAGGGTGTTTTTGATGCTGCGCCGGTTGGCTTTGGTATGCAGGATCTGATACCGGAAGATCAGCATATTCCGCCGCACCGTTTCCATGGCTTCCGCAAGGGCGGGCACCGTATTCTTGACCGCCTTTGCGATCTTTTCATAGATACTTCGCAACTCCCGCAGCAGCTTGTTGTCTGCTTTGATCCGCCGATTCAATTCACACCGGTCAGCGATAAATCCCTGCTGTTCCATGGCTCTTGCGGTCACACCCTCATGGATGGTAGGCTGCTCCAGAATGCCACGCTCCGCATGGCTGCGGTGATCGATCCGTGCTTCTGCTCCCACCCGTTCCAAATATCTGTTGGTCACATCTGCCCAGGCAGAGCGCCACAGCACCAACTGTTCATCGCTGTTCCACCGGGCGGCGATAGGATTCTGCCGCCCGAAGCGGGTGCTTTTGGGCGTCTTGGATGCCCGTTCATATCCCGCCGCTTCCGCAGCGGAAGGAGCCATATATTCCTTTTTCCTACCGACCTTGTACTGGTATTGCTTCTCCCAGCCTTCCTTCTGAGCCTGCTTGAACTCCGCTCCGGTGAAGCCCATTTCCTCGCCATCCCGGATGCACAGATATAGCCTTGCCGCCAGTTCTACGGCGAAGGTATGTCCGTGGAGCAAATCAATAATCTGGATGATTTCATCCTGCTTTTTCTCCGTTTCCGGGAAGAACTTGCCCATCAGTTCCACCAAGGTGTCCGGGTTCAATTCACCCACCTCAAGCGAGATATGATTCTCATATCGGCTGCGGGTGGTGAATAGAATTCTGCAACGGTACTTCAGCATCACATCCAGGAACTGATCCTGGGATACGGTGACATTGAAATTATCCACGATCAGCAGCGTATCTTCCCGCAGACTGCGCAGAAAGCGGTTATGCCGCTTGAACCTGGTATCGTCACTTTCGTCCGGCAGATCGTCCGCAAAGTCAAGATCAATCACCGCCTGCTTCAGATCTCCGAGGTAGTTGACATAGATGACATTGGTGTACTCTTTGCCGTACTGTTTTGCATACGCCTTTGCAAGCTCACTCTTACCAATACCGGGAATGCCATGCAGAAAAACCTTGCTGTGATCTACCATCAGCGCATGGAGCTGTTCCACCTCCTGTTCCCGCCCAAGGAACCACCGGCAAGGCCGGGGAATGTCGGTATCGAAAATATAGTCCACCACTGCTGGGGACAGATTGCCCGGTGTCAGAAGCTGCTTCTTCCGTACATCACGCTTCTCGAAACGAAGCTGCATAGCAAGGCATAGGATTTCCATGATGAAGATTGCTTCATCGTTATCGTCCTCGAATGTATAGCCGTCCGTCAGTTCCATTTTCTTTTGCGGGGACACATTGGGAGCCTGTAGCACAAGGTCATACAGTTCCTGAGCTGCCATGGCGCTGTCCGGCATGATAGGCAGTAACCGCTCTTTAATTCTCCGAACCAGCTTCCATTGATTATCTTTCTCCTGGTAGAAGCTTATAATCGTGGGACTCAACCGTGCCAAGCCATTGATCCACCGGCAGACCTGTCCCTGGTCAAATTCCATTGCCGTCTGGGGACTGAATCCCAGATCCATAAACAGTGAATCCAAAAAATCAGCCTGATTGCCAAAGTTTTCATCGGGGATATTGCGCCGTAGCACCGTCATCACCGATGCAAAATCCAATCGTTCCATTTCTTCACTCCCTTTTGCTCAATTTCCGCTCAATTGGCGTTCAATGCAAACCTCCTGCGTTTCCCTTATAATAAGGGTACAAAAACACCTTAGATGACTCCAGTATACATTCTTCTCCAGAAAATGTGTAAACAAAGTTCAAACATATTTTCGATAAGAAGCGACAGCAATCGACATCTTAGGTTTTCCAGTATTCCGGGCAAGTGCCCAAGGAGGTGACCGTTATCCGAAGCATGGCGCCGATCAACTTGATCGTGTATTACCCCAAAACCGAAGAAGGCCAGTTAGAGCTGGCGAAACGGGTGTCCGATGTCCACGCCACAGCAGTAACCCAGCGGATCAAATCGCTGAACTGCCCCACAAGCCAGAAACTGGAGCTTTTGGATGCGGTTATCGAAACCGTTAAAGAAAGAAGCAGGGAACAGACTTGATGGAAAGTCTATTCCCTGCTATTTCTATGCCCTACCCTTAAAATGCCGCTCCCAGCATTTTATGCTGATAACCTTTCTGCCACTCTCCCATTCCTGCAAACAGCGGACAGGTATGCCCATTTTCCTTGCAAATGGTTTCTTGCCCAGGCCAAAAGATTCCCGGTATGCCCGGATGCGGATGGCTTGTCCATCGTAAAGGAAGTGGTTGAATTCATCCAAGAAATCTGTTACCGGAACGTCATAGAACTGCGCCAGTCGCTCTACCTTCTCCGGATCAATATGTTGTGTGAAGCCTTCCTCAATGGCCTTGTAAACACTGTGGGTCATTCCCACCTTGTCCGCAACCTCCACCTGCATCAAGCCCTTACTGTGTCTGCACCAGCGGAGCCTGTCCGGGACACTTTCAATTTCTTCGTATCTGCGATACCGCTGATTGAACTGGGTAGCCTCCAAAATCTTCCGTGGGGCGCACAGTACGAAACTATGTATGTATAGAGGTGCATACCTTACAATAGAATTCTGTGTCTGGGAAAGGACATACAAATCAACCGACAACCGGTCCAAAATGCGCCAAACGGGCCGTTTTAAGCCTTGGGGTGCAAGCTGCCAACTCTTAAAGTCGCTGGTGTGAGGGTAGCATTTTCCACGCACCGGGCGGCGTAGGTGGCGAGACGGGCGCCTTTGGAGGGGTCAAAGGTGCTGATGCCCTTCATCAGCCCGATGGTGCCGATGGAAATCAGGTCCTCCTGGTCGGAGGTCTGGGCATAGTATTTTTTCATAATGTGGGCCACCAGACGCAGATTCCGTTCAATGAGAATATTCCGGGCATCCAGGTCCCCCGCCTTGGCCAGGGCCAGATAATGGGCCTCCTCCTGGGCGGATAAGGGCTTGGGGAAAGAGCCGGTATTCAGCTGCAAAGCGTACAGCAGGGTGCTCAGCATCAGCCATGTGGTTGTGAGCATACAATCCACCTCCACTGCAACTGTATTCGCCCTTGCTCGTCCCGTTTCCGGAAAATTTCCGGACAAGGATGGAAACCTGGAGAAAAATTAAGCGGAGACCGGTCCGGTCTCCGCTTTCGCTCACGGGTTTTCCGTATAGTACTGGGCCTGGGCGTGCCAGAGCTGGGAATACTTGCCGGCGGGGTCAGAGAGCAGGCCCTCGTGGCTGCCCAGCTGAACCAGCTGCCCCTGGTCAAACACAGCAATCTCATCGCAGAATTTGCAGGAGGACAGCCGGTGGCTGATGAAAATGGCGGTTTTGTCCGTGACAATGGCGTTGAATTTGCTGTAGATTTCCGCCTCGGCGATGGGGTCCAGGGCGGCGGTGGGCTCGTCCAGGATGATGAAGGGGGCGTCCTTGTACAGCGCCCGGGCAATGGCGATTTTCTGGGCCTCGCCGCCGGAGACCTCCACCCCGTTTTCTCCGAAGCCCTTGTAGAGCTGGGTATCCAGACCCTGGGGCAGGGTGTCCAGCCGTTCGCCGAAGCCGGCGTCAATCAGGGCCTTGCGTACTTTTTCCCGGTCGTATTCCATGGCACCGGCCACGTTGCTGCCCAGACTCTGGGAAATCAGCTGGAAGTCCTGAAAGACCACGGAGAAAATCCCCATGTAATCCTGATAGTTGTACTTCCGGATGTCGATGCCGTTGAGGAGAATCTGTCCTTCCTGGGGGTCGTACAGCCGGCACAGAAGCTTGATGAAGGTGGTCTTGCCGGAACCGTTTTCCCCCACAATGGCCAGCCGCTTTCCAATCTGGAATTTCAGGGATACGTTCTTCAGCGCCCAGTTATCTGAACCGGGATAGCGGAAGGAGACATTCCGGAACTCCACCTCGTAGCGGCGGTCGGAGCGCTTCTCCGTGGTCAGACTGCCCTGGTACATGTTGTTGGGCATATCCAGGAACTGATAGGTCTGCTCCAGGTAGACGGTGTTGGTTCTCATTTCCCCTATTTTTGTCCAAACGCCGTAGACATTCACAGCCAGGGCGGTGACGGCCCCCACATACTGGGTAATTTCACCCACACCAAAAGCGCCGCCCCAGGCTTTCAGACATACAAACAGGTAGACAAAACCGGTAAGAATGACAGGGACGGCCTGACTGAACCCTGTATACAGTCCCATTCTGCCCTTTGCCATTGTTCCGATGGGACCGTCAGCCCCGAAAGGGGAGTCACCGCCCCAATAGGCATCTACCAAATCCTGCTGATGATACATCCGCATGTCACCGGCACGGTCCTTTTTCAGTCCGATAAAACCATAGAAGGTGAACAGGCGGTTGCCCAAAGTAGCGTCCTGCGCCGCAGAGGACCAGCACTCCAAGGTCTTGTTCTCCAACACTCCCGCCAGGGCACTGATGGCAAGGAGCATCAGCGCCAAAACGAGAATAAACAGGGGGCTGTTGAGAATGGTCAGCCACCCGGCATTCTCCGGAACGGACCGGGTAAACAATGTCACGGTCAATGCAATTCCGCTTAAAATGCCGAAAATCCCCTGCAGGCTGTCCTGATAGATTCCGGTTGTCAGCATCAGCCCCCAGTTGGACCAATTTTCATTCTGCTGAATCTGGGCACGGAGGTCCTGGGTCTCCTGCTTGTCCAAATCTGCGTAGTCCAGGTGATACATCTTCCGGGCGAACAGAATTTCTTTGCGCCCGTACAAGTCATCCAGCAGTGTTTCTTCCCGCTGATAGAGAACCGCTTTCAGAAGATTCAGCAGGCCAATGACGCCCACCGTGATGGCAACCCATGTCCACAGGGACTGTGCCTGTCGGGCGCCCGCCAGTTCGCGCAGGATTCTGGCGGAGCAAAACACGGAAGCATAGGGGATCACTGCTGTTATCAAGCTGAGGAGTGTCAAAACGGGAAAATATTTCGGTCCCACACTGTGCAGCAGCTTTACGGAACGAAGGTGCTGTTTCAGCGCATATCCGGCGGTTATTTTCTTTTCCATCAGAAGTCCCTCCCTTCCTGATAATAGCGGCTCTGAACTTCAAAGAGTTTTGCGTATTCTCCTCCCAGGGCAAGCAGGCTTTCATGGGTGCCTTCCTCTGCGATTGCGCCGTCTGCAAGCAGGATGATCCGGTCACAAAAACGGGTGGAGGCCAGACGGTGGGAGATGAACAGGGCGGTTTTACCCGTTGTCATGTCGTTGTATTTTCTGTAAATATCGTTTTCTGCCAGGGGGTCCAGGGCGGCGGTGGGTTCATCCAGTATCAGCATGGGGGCATCCTTGTAGAGAGCCCGGGCCAGCATCAGCCGCTGGGTCTGACCGCCGGAGAATAATACACCGTCCAGAAAGACTTCCCGCCCCACATGGGTCTGCAGCCCCTGGGGAAGATCTGCAATGGCCTGGGTAAGACCGGCCTGCTCCAGGCATACATGGACCTTTTCGTAGTCGATGCCCTCTGCGCATTGGGCGATATTCTCTGCCACGGTTGCATCCAGAATGGAAAACTCCTGGAACACGGCGGAGAACAATTTGTAGTATTCTTCCCGGTTAAACTCCCGGACATCGCAGCCATTGAGCAGCACGTTCCCCTCTGTGGGGTCCAGAAGTCCGCACAGAAGCTTCACCAGAGTGGATTTACCGGCGCCATTCAGGCCGACAATGGCCAATTTTTCACCGGCATGAATTGTCAGGCTCAGGTGGTGAATGGTATCTTCCTGGGCGCCGTCATAGCGAAAACACACATCCTGCAGTTTCAGTTCATAGGTTTTTGCCGCAGGAATCTCTCTGCCGCCTGCAAACCGGAAGGACTCCGGGAACTCCAGAAACTCCCGGACAATTGAAAGATCCAGACTTTCCTTGTGAAGGGCAAGGCTTTCTTCCAGGATTCCCATGACCCACTGGGTAAAGGTGGAGATTGCGGTGAAATAGAGCAGGAAGGTACCCACGCTGAGATTTTCCCGGAGTGCCATCCGGATCAGAAGGAAATAGGCAATGGCATTTCTTGCCACCGTGAGAACTGCTTCTGTCACACTTGCCAGGAGTTTCACCCTTTCTGCACGGAGCCGGTAGGCCAGGTAAGCATCGTGGACACTGGCATAGAGGTCATTGAGCCAATTCTGCAAGCCGAAAATCCGAATATCCTTTGCCATGGGCAGGGACTCTGCGGTGCTGCGAATATAGCGCCTCTTGGTATGACATTGCTCCGCTTCCTCCCGATGGTCGTATTCCCAATTGTTTGCGTAGCGGGAGACCCCAAAGCCAATCACGCAGGTGGCCACCGTCACCATCAGCAGAACCGGGTCGAGATTTGACAGGATGGTCAGATACAGGGCGAACCCGCCTGCATTGGTAAGAAGTTTGGTGAGGGTATCCCAGATTTTCTCTGTTGCTTCGTCGTTGCCTTCCGCTGCCCAGTGCGCCTTGTCCCGAAGGCGAATGAAGGCGGGGTTCAGCGTATTGGGGAAGGATGTGGTATTGCACTTTTTCCCCAGAAGGCCGATGATGGCGACCCGCACATCGATCCTGGGAAACATCTGATTCTGACTGAGATATTCCTTTGTGAAATTCAGGAAGAACAACGCTGCCGAAAACAGGGTGATGGTGGTCAGCAGCGCACTGAGAGACTGCCTGCGTTCTACCAATGTCAGAATCTGGGGCACCACATAGAGCTGGGTCAGGCTGAACAGGACTTCCAGCGAAGCGGACAGCAGCACGAACAGCAGCACCCGCCTGCGGTGCTTCCAGGCCAGGCCGCACATCCAGGCCACGTTCTGAAAGACGTTGTATTTTGGTTTTTTCGTTTCCATTCTCTTCACCTCGTGAGCCTATCATAGCACAAAAATAAGTCCCCGGAGCAATCCGGGGACGAATTGTGGGCTGCGGGGGATGAATTGTCATTCCTGGGGAATCAGAATCTCTGTGGTAAAGGCCCCGTCCTCGCTGTTGCGGCTCAGGTAGCCGTCCAGCCGGGCAACGATGCTGTCAATCCGCACCAGACCGAACCCATGGCCGTCGCCTTTGGAGGTCGGGAAAAGCCCTTTCACCTTGGAGAGCTTTCCGCCCGCCGTCAAGTTGGTGAAGGAGATGTAAAGCTGGGAGCCCTTCATGTCCATGTACACCCGGATCAGCCGCTGCTCCTCCGGCAGGGCCAGACTGGCCTCAATGGCGTTGTCGAAGAGGTTGCCCAGAATGCAGCACAAATCCAGCTCCGACATTTTCAGCTTCACCGGAATCTGGGCGTCGCAGCGGACGGTGATGGCCTTTGACCGGGCCAGGGAGATCTTGCTGTTGAGGATGGCGTCCGTCATGGGGTTGCCGGTTTTGATGACCGTATCCACCGTGTTCAGGTCGGTGTCCAGCTCGTCCAGGTACCGGCAGATGGCGTCCCAGTCGCCCTTGGCGGCGTAGGCCTTCATGGCCTGGATGTGGTTGCGGTAATCGTGCCGCCAGCCCCGAATCTGGCGGTACATATTCTCCACTTCCGCATAGTGGGTTTCCACCAGTTCCCGCTGATAGGCGGCGATGCGTTTGTCTATTTGCTTTGAGAAAAGGGACATGGATTTTCCTCTCTTATCCGAATATTTCAAATGCAGCTGCTGCGTTCAGCATATCAAGATCAAAATTGTCTCGCCCGTATTGATCCAGAAAATAATCTGTGTATGCTTCTGTTTTCAGATAGTATTGCAGTGACCAGATGGCCAGGTACAGATCGATATGCTTATCTCCGGCACCAGACAGGTTAAAATCAATAAAAGCACTGAAATCATCATCCTGACAGATGACATTAGGCAGACAGGCATCCCCATGTATGAGGGTATCTGCAACAAATCTCCCCTTGTTTTCCTGCATGGTGTGCCAAGCCTCTTCCTTGGAGGATACTTTGAACCGACGCATCATCATACCCTCATCATAGCAGCCACCGGAGAAGTCACCGTTGGCGGAATCCATATATCGCTGAAATCTGGGGGAAATTGGTGCAGCCCCGATGGGCTGGCTGTGTAATTTGCGCAGTGCAGATGCCAGTAAATTGCACACCTTTTTGGGATGAGCGAGATAATGGGTCAGGTTTTCACCGGCGGCACTTCGGGTTACCAGGTAGTCCCTGTCACATGAATAGTAGTGCACAACCTCAACACCCAGGCCCCTTGCGTGAAACTGCGCACCAAGAGAAGCCTCGGAAGCCAATTTGCCGTGGTCGTCGATCTTTATGTAGTATCCGGCATCGCAATATAATGTTCTTGCACTGGAACTGTTGCTGCGATCATAGACATTGCCTGCAAGCAAAAGTCTGTGGAGTTCTTCAGGGTAGTCCTTGATGTCAATTTCGACTTTCCGTTTCTTCATACCGCTCGCCTCACACTTGTTAGGTATGTGCAATGATAGCCCGGTTCACGCCCTCGTAAGCCCCCCGGGGCAGGGGAATCCGGGAACCGTCGCTGAGCTGAATCTCCGTTTTCGTCACCCGGCGGATCAGGGACAGATTCACAATCCAGGACCGGCCCACCCGATAGAAGCGGCTGTCCAGCATCTGTTCCAATTCCCCAAGGGTCATCTTTACGGTGACGTCCGACGAAGCGTGGATGGTCACATAGTTTCCCTGTACCTGGGCGCTGCGAATCTGATAAATGGGAATCCGGACCATTTCCCCGCCGGTTTCAAAGGGCAGCACCCGCTCGTTCCGGGCGGCCTTTTCCGCGGCACGGCTGAGAACGGCGGATAGCTTCTCCTCCTTCACCGGCTTCATGAGATAGTGAAGGGCGGCGACCTCATAGCCCTCGGAGATGTAGTCGGAGTAGCCGGTGATGAAAATGATCTGGATGATTTCGTTGTGGCGGCGGAGCTTTTTTGCCAGGGTGACGCCGTCCATGGCCCCCATCTCAATGTCCAGCAGGAGCATATCGTAGTCGTTTTCCTCCGGATAGTGGAACAGAAACTGCTCCCCGGAGGCGTAGAAGTCCAGATGCACCCGGTGACCGGCCTGCTCCGCCCACCCCAGAACCAAGTCCCCGATGTACTGCCGGTCTGCTGCGCTGTCATCGCAAATGGCAATTTTGAAGGTCACAGATACGCCCCCTTTCGGAAAAACAGAATGTTGGAAAAATGCCCCTGCTTCCGGGGAAAGCAGGGGCCGTTCCGATGATCAGCAGAGCTTGGAGCCGGCGGGAATGGAATCGTCAATCATAATCAGATTCAGCTTTTCCTCGCCCTTTTCCTTGTGGACGGCGCTGAGGAGCATACCGCAGCTCTCCCGGCCCATCATCTTCCGGGGCGGCAGGTTCACAATGGCCACCAGGGTCTTGCCCACCAGGTCCTCGGGCTTGTAATACTTGGCAATGCCGGAGAGAATCTGGCGGTCGGTGCCGGTGCCGTCGTCCAGGGTGAACTGGAGCAGCTTGTCGCTCTTCTTCACGGGAACGCAGGCCTTCACCTTCACCGCCCGGAAGTCACTCTTGCAGAAGGTATCGAAATCCACATTCTCCTGGGCGTAAGGCTCAATCTCCACAGCGGGCAGGGCTTCCTTCATGGCTTCCTGCCGCAGCTTTTCCAGCTCCGCCAGTTCCTTCTCCATGTCAATCCGGGGGAACAGGGCAGGACCGGCCACCGTGGCAACATCAGCAGGCAGCTTGCCGAACACTGCCAGACTGTCCCAATCCATCACTGCACCGCCCAGCCGCTTGGCGATTTCCTCGGCGGTCTGGGGCATGAAGGGGCTCAGCAGACCGCCGCAGATCCGGACGGTCTCCAGCAGGTTATACAGCACCCGGGCCAGCCGGGGACTATTTTCCTCGCTCTTGGCCAGCACCCAGGGGGCGTTCTCGTCGATATACTTGTTGGCCCGGGAGATGACCTTGAACACCTCTGCCAAGGCGTTCTGGAAGGCATACTTCTCCATCTGCTCCTCATACTTGTCCCGCAGGCTGCCTGCCATGGCCAGCAGCTCGGCATCCTTATCTTCATCCCCCTGCTGTACCTGGGGCAGAGATGCGCCAAAGTATTTCTGGGCCATGGCAACGGTGCGGGATACCAGGTTGCCCAGGTCATTGGCCAGGTCCACGTTGATGGTGTTGATCAGCAGCTCGTTGGAGAAGTTGCCGTCGGAGCCGAAGGGGAAGGTCCGCAGCAGGAAGAACCGCAGGGCGTCCACCCCGAACCGCTCGGACAGCACATAGGGGTCCACCACGTTGCCCTTGGACTTGCTCATCTTGCCGCCGTCCAGCAGCAGCCAGCCGTGGCCAAAGACCTTCTTGGGCAGAGGCAGGTTCAGGCTCATCAGCATGGCAGGCCAGATGATGGAGTGGAACCGGACAATCTCCTTGCCGATGAAGTGAACGTCTGCCGGCCAGAACTTTTCCAGGTCGTCATACTTGTCATTTTCAAAGCCCAGGGCGGTCATGTAGTTGAACAGGGCGTCAATCCACACATACACCACATGGCCCGGGTCAAAGTCCACCGGCACGCCCCAGGTGAAGCTGGTCCGGGAGACGCACAGATCTTCAAGACCGGGCTTGATGAAGTTGTTCACCATCTCACTGACCCGGCTCCGGGGCTCCAGGAAGTCGGTATTCTCCAGCAGGTCCTGCACCCGGTCGGCGTATTTGCTCAGCCGGAAGAAGTAGGCCTCTTCCTCTGCATCCACACACTCCCGGCCGCAGTCGGGGCACTTGCCGTCCACCAGCTGGCTCTCGGTCCAGAAGGACTCACAGGGCTTGCAGTATTTGCCCACATATTTGCCCTTGTAGATGTCTCCGTTGTCGTACATCTTCTTGAAAATCTTCTGGATGGCGGCCACATGGTAGTCGTCGGTGGTGCGGATGAACCGGTCGTAGGAGATGTTCATCAGCTTCCACAGATCCAGCACGCCTTTTTCGCCGGTGACAATGTTGTCCACGAACTGCTGGGGAGTGACCCCGGCTTCCTTGGCCTTATCTTCAATTTTCTGACCGTGTTCGTCGGTGCCGGTGAGGAACATCACATCGTAGCCCTGGAGCCGCTTGAACCGGGCCATGGTATCCGTGGCCACGGTGCAGTAGGCGTGGCCGATATGAAGCTTGGCCGAGGGATAGTAGATGGGGGTTGTGATGTAGTATTTACCCTTGCATTTTTCGCACATAGCAGATCCTCCTGAAAATACAAAATCGCCCTGGGATAACCCAAGGGCGACAAAAACTGACGCGGTACCACCTTGTTTTGCGGAAGCAGCGCTTCCGCCTCAACATCGCTGTAACGGGCGACCCCGGGAGCGGCTACCTATCGACGCTCCGGCTCCGAGACCATGTTCCGCCGCCGCCGCCGTACCCCCTCTCACCTTCCGGGGCTCTCTGAACGGAGCAAACAGCCTACTCTTCTCATCCCAGCCTTTTCCTATCCCGGTCATTATAGCTCGGTTTTACCGGATTTGTCAACACCCAATCGGGAAAAGTCCTAGTTTTCCTTCCGGGTCAGCCACATGGCCACCGCCACGGCGCTGATGCCGCCCACCAGCTTGCCCACAATCATGGCTCCGATCATCTCGGGGGCAAAGCCCGCAGTAAAGCCCAGGTGGTCGCCGAATACAAAGGCGGCGGACACGGCAAAGGCGATGTTGATGACCTTGCCCCGCTGGTTCATCTCCTTCACCAGGCCGAAGGTGGCGATGGAGTTTGCAAGACTGGCAATCAGTCCTGCCGCTGCGGCATCGTTGATGCCCAGCAGCCGCCCCACCGCCATCAGAGGCTTTCGCAGGGCTTTGGTCAGCACGAACACCAGGGGGAAGGCGCCCGCCAGTACAATGGCGATGGTGCCCACCGTGGCGAAGCCCTCGGAGATGGGGGCCATGCCGGGAATCACAACGTAGCCCGTCAGAGCCTCCACAATGGAGGCCGCCAGACCCACGGTGACGATGGCCACCACCACCTTACCGAACAGCTCAAAGCCCCGGATCATGGCGTTTTCCGCCCGCCACAGCCCAAGGGCAATCAGCGCCGCCAGCAGGGCAATGGGAATCAGGTTCCGCAGCACCATCATCACCGGGTACCCCGCCGTCAGGCCGCCGAAGAACACCCCCACCGGGATGGTCACAATGCCGCAGAGGATGCCCTTGGCCAGCACCCCCCGATCCTTCTCTTCCAGAATGCCCATGGCTACGGGGATGGTAAAGACAATGGTGGCCCCCAGCATGGAGCCGGTAATCACGCCGCCCAGCATGGCTGCCCGGTGATCCTCCGTCATTTCCAGGGCCAGAGCCCCGCCGCCCATGTCGCAGGCCAGAATGGACCCGGCGAACATGGCCGGGTCCGCCCCCAGCACCCGGTAAAAGGGTACCACCACCGGCTTCAGAATCGCCGCCAGCACCGGAGCCAGGGTCACGATTCCCACCATGGCCAGGGCCAGGGAGCCCATGGCCAGAATTCCGTTTTCAAACTCCTGACCAAGCCCCCAGCGGTTGCCGAAGATCCGGTCCAGCCCGCCCAGCAGGGCGAAGGCTGCCATCACCCAGATCAAGATTTCATGAAAAGACATGATCCGTCACCTCATCCCCGGCAGGACATCCCAGAACGTCCTGCCTCTATTTTTGGTCCACAATGGCCACCACGGCGGCATCCACCGGCGCGTCCATACAGTATCGGGCCGCCACGGTGCCCGTGGCCAGCAGTACCCGGTCGCCGGTACCGGCCCCTACCTGGTCCGCCGCTACGATGGTTTCTCCGTTGGCTTCCACCACCAGGAAGGTCTGCCCCTGTAAACAAGGTGCCTTCCGGGTGGCCCAGATGGCCCCTACCACATTTCCTACCTTCATTTCGTTCCCTCCATAATCTCCCTGGCCAGGGGTGTGAGCACCGCTCCGGGGCTGGGCTGCCGCCCGGTGGAGCGGAGAATCCGGGCTTCTTCCGCCGTAATCAGCTTTTTCCGTCCGCCGTCGGTGAACAGCACGCCCCAGTTTTTCAGCTCCCGCTGGGCAGCCGTCAGGCTGGCGGACAGGGCCCGGTTTTTTGGCGCCTCCGGCAGACCGGGGGTGTACAGATACACCGGCTTTCCCTCCGCCAGGGCCTGGAGCACCGGCTCCTCCTGGAACCGCAGCAGCTGAGACAGCCCCAAGGAACCGATCACAACCGCTTCGTAAGGCGGCTCGGTGACATAGGAATACCCCAGTTCCGGCCCCGGCTCCTTGCCGATGAGCAGGGCCCGGGTCATGGGAGAATCCTCCCCAGGTCCCCCTTGGCAAAGCCGCAGGCGTTGGCTTCGTCGTAGTCCAGATGGACATAGGAGGCAAAGTCCGGACTAACCCGCACTGCCACGTCCTCGAAAATCACCGGCCGGGCGGTGAAGGTGCGAAGCTTTACCGTCTGTTTGTCTTTCACCCCGAAATTCCGGGCGTCCTCCGGGGTCAGGTGAATGTGCCGCTGGGCGGCAAGAACGCCTTGCCCCAGGGTAACGGAGCCCTTGGGACCGGCAAGGGTTGCCCCCGGCGTGCCGGAGACGTCTCCGGACAGCCGCACCGGGGGATCAATCCCCAGGACCCGTCCGTCGGTGAGGGAAATCTCCACCTGGGCCTCCTTCCGTTCCGGCCCCAGCACCGCCACGTTTTCAAACTGCCCCTTGGGCCCGATCACCGTGACCCGCTCGTTGGCCAGGTACTGCCCCGGCTGGGACAGAGGACGTTTTGGCGTCAGGGGATGACCGAACAGGATATTTGCCTGTTCCTTTGTCACATGGACATGGCGGCCGGAGGCTTCCAGCTCCACAAACAGCCGGTGAACCAGCTGTTCGGTCAGCATCAGAATCTGCTCCATGGTGCCCCTCCTTATCCCAGCCGCTCCAGAATCTTTTCTGTGAGCAGCTCCACCAGTTCCGGGTTGACCGCAACAGCGGGGACTGGCCTTTCCGGAGCGCCCTGCTCCGTATCCCAGGCCACCCGGCGGATGTTGATCAGGTCCAGGGGAGAGATATTGTTGGAGGAGCTGCTGCCTCCCACTGCGCCGCAGCCCAGGGTCAGGGCGGGGAAGAGACCGGTGGTAGCGCCGATGCCTCCCAGAGCCGCCGGGGTGTTCACCAGGAACCGGGACACGGGAATCTTTTCCGCAAAGCGGCGGATGATGTCCCGGTCCTGGGCGTGCATGGCGAAGGTATGGCCGCTGCCCTCGTGGGTGAGAATCTTCACGCACATGGACAGCACCGCCTCCTCACTGTTCATTACATAGAAGGCCAGCACCGGGCAGAGCTTTTCCATGGAGTAGGGGCGGGAAGGACCGGCCTCTTCCTCCCGGGCAACCAGCACTCTGGTGCCCTGGGGTACGGAAAAGCCTGCCAATTCCGCCAGTTTTCCGGCGGATTTTCCCACGATGTCCGGATTCAGGGTTCCGTTGGGCCGGAACAGAAGTTTGCCGAGCTTCCCGGCATGCTCCTCGTTCATGAAATAGAACCCCAGCTTTTCGCCCTCCCGGCGCACCTTCTCTTCCATGCCCTTTTCCACAATGATGCTCTGCTCCGAAGCGCAGACGGTGCCGTTGTCAAAGGTTTTGGACCGGGCAATGCAGTCCAGGGCCTTGGCCACGTCGGCAGTGTGGTGGATATAAGCCGGGCCGTTGCCTGCGCCAACCCCGATGGCGGGCTTTCCGGAGGAATAGGCGGATTTCACCATGGCGGGGCCGCCGGTGGCGAGAATCAGCTTGACAGGCCCCGCTTGCATCAGCTCCTGGCACCCCTGCAGAGAGGGAATGCTGAGACAGGCCACGCTGCCTGCGGGAGCCCCGGCGGCTTCCGCAGCTGCCGCCACAATTTCCGCTGCCTTCCGGGTGCAGGCCAGCGCCTTGGGATGGGGGGAAAAGACGATGCTGTTTCCCGCCTTCAGGGCGATCATGGCCTTGTAGCACACCGTGGAGGTGGGGTTGGTGCTGGGGACGATGGCGGCGATGACTCCCACCGGCACCCCGATTTCCCAGAGCCGGTCCCGGGGATTCTCGCTGAGCACCCCCACGGTTTTCATTCCCCGGATGGCCTGGGCCAGGGTCCGGGAAGCGAAGAGATTCTTGGTTGTCTTGTCTTTCACATTGCCGAAGCCGGTTTCCTGAACCGCCAGTTCCGCCAGTATGGGGGCCTGGTCCGCAAACGCCTTGGCAATTGACTCTACAATGGCGTCCAGCTTTTCCTGGGGCATCTGGGCCAGGACCTGCTGGGCCGTTTCTGCTGCCGCCGCCAGGGTGCGGGCCTCCTGACGGGCAGCCAAATCTTGATCCAGTTCCATGGTTCCCTCCTTAGAACAGCAGGCTGGAGCCGTCTCCGGCCTTCTTTGTCAGTTTGCCGTTCTCCACAAAGCCCATCTTCTCCAGCCAGCGCTGGAATTCCGGGATGGCGGTCTTGCAGGTCAGTTCCCGCAGGGCAGCGGTCTCCCGGAAGCCGGTGGTCTGGTAGTTGAGCATGATGTCATCCCCGTGGGGGATGCCCATGAAGTAATTGCACCCCGCCAGGGTCAGAAGGCTGGCCAGATTCTCAATGTCGTTCTGATCTGCCTTCATGTGATTGGTGTAGCAGCAGTCGCAGCCCATGGAGATACCGGTGAGTTTGCCCATGAAGTGATCCTCCAGGCCCGCCCGGGTCACCTGCCGGGCGTCGTACAGGTATTCCGGCCCGATGAACCCCACCACCGTGTTCACCAGGAAGGGCTGGAAACGCTTGGCAAAGCCGTAGCACCGGGCCTCCATGGTCACCTGGTCGGTGCCGTGGTGGGCGTTGGAGCTGAGCTCGGAGCCCTGGCCGGTCTCAAAGTACATCACGTTGGGCCCTTCCGCCGTGCCCTCTTTCAACAGCAGCTGCCGGGCCTCCTCCAGGGTCGCCGCCGAGAAGCCGAAGGCCTCGTTGCCCTTCTGACTGCCGGCGATGGACTGAAAGATCAGGTCGCAGGGAGCGCCTGCCCGGACCGCCTTCATCTGAGCGGTGACGTGGGCCAGGACACAGATCTGGGTGGGAATCTGCCAGTGCTCCTTGATCTCCTGGAACCGGCGCAGCACCTTGCCCACCTGCTCCGGGCTGTCCGTCACCGGGTTCAGGCCGATGACTGCATCCCCTGCGCCGAAGCTCAGCCCTTCCAGGGTGGAGGCGGTGATGCCCTCCGGATCGTCGGTGGTATGGTTGGGCTGGAGTCGGCAGCTCAGGGTGCCGGGCAGGCCGATGGTGGTATTGCAGTGGGCGGTAACGGTGATTTTCTGAGCAGCGTAGATCAGATCCAGGTTGCTCATCAGCTTGCACACCGCCGCAATCATCTCTGCCGTCAGACCCCGGCTGCATTTGCGGATGTCGTCGCCGGTGGTGGTCTCCGAGAGAATCCACTCCCGCAGCTCTGACACCGTCCAGTTCCGGATTCTGGCGTAGGCTGCCTCGTTCACATCGTCCTGAATAATCCGGGTGACTTCGTCCTCTTCATAGGGAACCGCCGGACTCTCCCGCAGATCCCCCAGGGTCAGGGCGGAGAGCACCACCTTGGCCGCCACCCGCTCCTGGGCGGACTGGGCTGCCAGCCCTGCCAGCTTGTCCCCGGTTTTCTCCTCGTTGGCCTTGGCCAGCACTTCCTTGATGGACGAAAATGTGTAAGTTTTCCCCAACAGGGTGGTTTTCAGCTTCATAGTCTTCATCCTTTTGTGCCGAATTCTGGTGGGGGCACGGTTAAGCCGTGCCCGCCGCCTTCTTCTGCACCATCAAAATATAGAGCATGCTGCTCATTCGGTTCAGCGCCCGGAGAATATCCGGCCGGGTGGGATTTCCATCCCGGTCCCGCAGGGCGGATACCGCCGCCAGCTCCGCTTCCCGGGCGGCGCACCGGGCCCGGTTCAGCCGGGCGATGACCAGCCCGTCCGACGCCTGGGGCATGAAGTGGGGCTGACCGTAGTAATCCTGGGGGAAATGGCTGCGCTTTCGCTGTTCTTCCTCGGTCAGTCCGCAGAGTGTTCCCGTCTCAAGAGGTTCCTCCAGAACCTCCCGGCGGATGATCTGCCGGGCCAGATTCAGGATTTCCCCCACGGGCTCCATCAGGCTTTTGTCTGTCAGCTGGCATAGAATCAGTTCTGCCTCCAGAGTGTCCATCCGCCCCCGGAACAGAATCCGGGGATGGTCTTTGGGTACCAGAACCTCGGCGTTCAGGTGGGTCAGATGCTCCGGCTTTTCCTCCAGATAGCCGCCCCCCAGCAGCCGGTACCGCTCCGGCCGGGCCTGATCCGCCGGGAGAATCTGAATTCGCTCCCGGGTCAGATAATCCCGGGCGCCGCTGGTGAGCTGGTCCCCTTTGCCCAGGTAGTACACCCGTTTTCCGTCCCGGTTGCGGATGTTTGCCCGGACGGCTTCCTCGTTGTAGAGCATTATTTACCGCTGGGAGCGGAGGGATTGCTGCGCCCTTTGGGGAGGATGGCATCCACCTCCATGTGGGGCCGGGCGATGACGTGGACGGAAATCAGCTCGCCCACCTTCTCTGCTGCTGCGGCACCGGCGTCGGTGGCAGCCTTCACGGCGCCCACGTCGCCCCGAACCATCACGGTGACCAGACCGCCGCCGACCTGCTCCTTGCCCACCAACTGCACATTGGCGGATTTGACCATGGCGTCCGCCGCTTCAATGGCGCCGATGAGGCCCTTTGTTTCGATCATACCCAGAGAATTCGTATCCATTGTGTTCCATCCTTTTCGTTGATAATTTCCTGCTGCTTTTCTTCCAGCCAAGTCCGGTTACCGCTCCACGGGCCGGGCGGCCACTTCTGCCACCGCTGCGGCAAAGGCAGCGCAGGCGGCGTCACAGGCGCTTTGGGTGCCGCTGAGCAGACCGCCGCCGAAGTTGGTTTCGCTGGGGGGAGCGTATAGTTTACATAACTTCACATCTGCCGCCTTCAGCGCCGCATCCATGGCGTACATGCCCTCCAGAGGCGGGGCGATCAGGTAGGCCAGTGCCGACCCCACCCGGACCCCGGCTTCCTTTGCCAGGAATTCCCCGGCACTGCTAACAGTGTGCGCAAGATAGGGCACCTTATTCACTTCTTCAAATCCCAGCCGGTCCAGGGCTGCCAGGGCCGCCTCCATGCCGCTGCGCACCGCCCCTGGGGTCTGCCCTGCCAGAATGCCGATGACCTCCCCGGTGTTGGGGGTGGAGGCGTTGGATGCTCCGGCGTAAAAGCTTCTGCCGTAGGCCACCGCCACCTCCGAGGCCTTGGTGGCCTCGTCCAGGGCAATGTAGGTGGCGTCGTCGCAGTCCGTGGTAAGCAGCCCCAGGGAGGGGCTGCCCTTGGGCGCACCCAGGGCGGCGCAGAGGGCGGGGCTGGCGTTTGCCAGATACCGCACCGCCAGAATCTTCACCGGAATCATACTGCGCCCTCCAGGTGCAGGCCGACCCCGGATACCTGCTTTTTCAGAATGGTTTCAATCAGACCGGCAATGTGAGCCCCTGCCTCCACTGCCGGGGTGCCCTGGGCGTGGATGTTGGAGACTACCGTCCGGGCAGACTCCGACACCCCGGTGTGGGGTTTGTAAGTGATATAGGCGGACATGCTCTTGTCCGTCACCAGACCGGGCCGCTCCCCCACCAGCATGCACACCAGCTCGCAGCCGGTGATGTCCCCGATGGCGTCTCCTGCACCCACCCGGCAGTACCGGACAAAAATCGGGGTGCCCGGGTCAATGCCCCGGATTTTCAGCCCCTCCCGGATGGCCGCCATGCAGTCCATGGCGTTGGCGGTGATGGCGGCGGAACTGAGTCCGTCTCCCACCACAATCTGCACCCGGGGAGCGCTGGGCAGGGCGGCACGAATTTTCTTTTGATTTTCTTCGTCAAAACACCGGCCATGATCGGGGCGGGTCAGATATTCGTCCTTGTCATGGCAGCAGGTGCGTACCTCCACCATGCCGTTTTTCTCCGCATAATCCTCCGCAACCTGAGAGAACACCGCATCCTGGGCCGCTGCATGATCTGCCCGGAAGCGGAGCATGGTCAGGGTCTTGTACCGGGGACCGGCCCGCCCGCTGCCCAGCCGGGCGGGGGTTCGCTCCTTCATTTTTCGAAATTTTTCCTTGTTTTCCGGATTCTCCGTGAGATACAGCTTGCGCAGGTCCAGCTGCGTCACATCCGGCACGAAATCCCCGTCGCCGTAGCCGGTGGGTTTTGCTTCCGGCTGGGGTGCGGCGGCATGATACTCGGTGGCTTTCACCATCGGCGGCTCATCCATGGTGCTGAGTATCTGGGCAACCATGGCTGCCAATTCCTGTTTGTTCATAATCCACTTCCTAATCCGTGTTTGTTTCACCGTCGGCCAGTACCAGGGTCTTGATCACCACCGGGAAGGCATTTCCCACCGGCTGACCGATGTCCAGATAGCTTCCCGGGGACACCGCCACCCGATCCAGGCACAGAATTTCCGCCTCCGGGGGCAGCCGGGCAGCCAGGGCCTGGCCCAAGGCTTTGGCCATGTCCTGCTCCAGACAGATCAGCACCGGGGGCTGGGCCTGGGACAGAATTTCCTCCGCCAGGGATACCACTTCCCGGTAGGAGGGAGCCTGCTTGCCCGCCATGGCAATCACCGACTGGCTATCCTGCTTTGCCAGTTCCCGGCGGATTTCTCCGGGGGTGTCCACCGGCACCACCGGCAGATTTTTCAGGGGCAGGCGCACGTTCCGGCAGAATACCGTACTGCCCGACAACTGGGTGGAGTGGGAGCCGGCGCCGATGACGGTTGCCCGGATGGTCTCGGTGCCCAGGCGATATTCCTCCTGACACAGCCCGCTCTCCCGGATGGCCCGGCCCAGCAGCGGCCCCAGGTCGCCGAATTGCAGGGGCGGCAGCACCTGCTCGATGCAGTCCGCCACGCCCCCGGAAAAGGAAATCACCCGCTCGCCCGGCGGCAGACAGAATACGGTTCCTGCCTCCCGGGTGGCCAGTGCTTCCAGCAGCCTGTCAGGCTCACGCAGTCCCACCGCCATTTCCAACGCCTGGGTCAAGGTCCGGGCCAGGGATTCCATTGCCTCCAACGTAGGAATCTCTCCAATCTTCCAGGGGCAGATTCCCTCCAGTACCGGGGAGCGATAGGTCAAAGCCCCCGACTTGTCAAACTTCACCAGCCGTCCGCCCACGTTCAGACAGCCGGTCCGAATAATCCGCCCGTCCTCAATCAGACTCAGATTGCTGGTTCCGCCGCCGATGTCCAGATGCACCACGGATTTTCCCGTTTCCCGGGAGAATTCCTCCGCACCGGCCCCTTTGGCGGCCAGAATGCTCTCCAGATCCGGCCCGGCAGTGGCCACCACAAAATCTCCGGCGAAATCCGACAGGGCATCCAGAACGGCCCGGGCATTTTCTTTCCGGCTGGTTTCCCCGGTGATGATGATGGCGCCGGTGTCCACCGTGTCTCTGGAAATTCCTGCTTTTTTGTATTCCGCCTGCACAATTTCCCGGATTTTCTCCCCATCCACATGGCTTTCATCCAGCAGAGGGGTAAAATACACCGGACTGCGGTAGCAGACCTGACGCCGGGTAATCTCCATTCGGGGTATCGAGAAGGCAGAGGCCTGATTTTCAACTGTCAGCCGGGACACAATCATCTGGGTGGAGGTGGTTCCCACATCCAGACCCACGCTGCGCAGCTCCTCAGACACGCCCTGTCACCTCTTCCAGAATCCGGCGAATCAGGAAGTCCTCTGCCGGAAGGGGATTGCTCTTGGCGCAGGGGTCCGCCAGCGCCGCCTCCACAATCTGGTTCACATTCCGCCATACCGCCCGGGGGTCCACCCCGGCCTGGGCCAGGGTTTCCGGCAGATTCAGCTCCCGGCGCAGCCGAATCAGGCCGTTTTTCAGGTTCCGCACCGCAATGGTGTCGGCGCTGCCGCCCATGCCGGCAGCCCGGGCCAGTTCCGCATATTTTTTTCCCGCGCCGTGGGCGTTGCAGCTGACCACCGACGGAATCAGAATGGCGTTGAGCCGCCCGTGAGAGACGTGGAACATCCCGCCCAGGCTGTGGGCCATGGCATGGCACAGGCCCAGACCCGCCTGAGTGAAGGCCATGCCCGCCATGGTGGCCGCCAGGTGTACCTTCAGCCGCACCCCCTGATTTCCGGCGTAGGAGGCGGGCAGAGCCGCATAGGCGCTGCTGAAAGCTTCCCGGGCCAGCAAATCCGTCACCGCACCGGCGTCCTTGGCCACATAAGCTTCCAGAGCGTGGGTCAGAACGTCAAATCCGGTTTCCGCAATCAGCCCCTGAGGCAGGGCCTGGAGCAGATCGCTGTCCAGAATGGCCGCATCCGGACGCAGCCAGGGAATCCGTCACCTCGGAGCCGGAGCCGGA
This sequence comes from uncultured Eubacteriales bacterium, assembly GCA_949296115.1. Lineage (GTDB taxonomy): Bacteria > Bacillota > Clostridia > Oscillospirales > Oscillospiraceae > Faecousia. The sequence goes on from CASFNR010000003.1 coordinate 45,565, forward strand.
GGTGGTGGGAATGGCCACCAGGGTGTAGCTGCCTTTGGCAAAGTAGGCCATGGCTTTGGCGCAGTCCAGGGTGCTGCCCCCGCCCAGGGCAACTACCAGGTCCGGATTAAATTCCCGAAGCTTGGCGGTTCCTTCCGCCGCCAGCTCCACAGTAGGATCCGGCTGAATTTTATCAAAAATCTCCACCTGGGAGCAATTGGCGGCCTCCGCCACCTTCCGGGCTGTTCCGTTTTTTACGAAGTAGGGGTCCGAAACCAGGAACAGCTTCTGGGCCCGAAAATCTGCCAGCCGGGAAATGGCTCCGCTGCCGCAGATCAATTTTGTCTTGCAGGAGAATTCCTCCATAACCAAACACCGCCTTTTCAGCGGTAGTATTTCCACTGTCAGGAAAGTTATCCAAAAGAGCGCAAAAAACCCCGGCTTCCATTCGGAAGCCGGGGGTGCCGGTGTTTTGAATAGAATCAGTACTGGGTGGGCTTGATGTGCCAGATTTCGGAGGCGTACTGCCGGATGGTCCGGTCGGAGGAGAGGCACTTCCGGCCAAAGGCCAGCCGATCCGCATAGTCGCGGTTGGCCTGGAGCTTGGCATCCAGATAGGACTGGTAATCCAGCAGCAGGAAGTAGTGGTCGGCCTTATCCCAGCCGCTGCCATCCAGCAGGGAATGGAACAGGTCGCGCTGGCCGTCGTCGGTGGGGACGGTGCCGTCCACCAGGGTGTTGATGGCCCGACGCAGGTCGGCGTTGGTGTCATAGATTCCCCGGGCATAGTAGGTGGGCTCTGCCTGCCGCAGCTGCTCCACAGTATGGCCGAAGATATACTCGTTTTCGTGACCTGCCTCCTTGGCAATTTCCACATTGGCGCCGTCCAGGGTGCCCAGGGTCACCGCACCGTTGAGCATCAGCTTCATGTTGCCGGTGCCGGAAGCTTCGGTGCCGGCGGGGGAAATCTGCTCGGAAATGTCGGCGGCGGGAATGATATGCTCAGCGTAGGAGCAGTTGTAGTTCTGGACAAAGACCACCTTCAGCTTGTCGGCCACGGCAGGGTCGTTGTTGATCATCCGGGCAACCCGGTTGATGTAGCGGATGATGGCCTTGGCCCGGGCGTAGCCGGGGGCGGACTTGGCGCCGAACAGGTAAACGGTGGGATGGAAGTCGGGCAGACGGCCTTCCTTCAGACGGAAGTAAATATCCACCACGGCCAGAATGTTCAGCAGCTGCCGCTTGTACTCGTGCAGACGCTTGACCTGCACGTCGAAGATGAAGTCGGGGTTCAGCATTACGCCTTCCTGCTTGGCGACCACGGAGCACAGCTGCTCCTTCTTCAGACGCTTGATGGCGTTGAACCGGGTGACGGTCTCGTCATTGATGTGGTCCTTCAGCTTGCCGATGATGTCCAGATCCTTCAGGAAGTCGCCGCCAACCAGCTCCCGCACCATTGCGGTCAGCTCGGGGTTGCACAGGCCGATCCAGCGGCGGGGGGTAATGCCATTGGTCTTGTTCTGGAACCGCTCCGGATAGACGCAATACCACTCCTTGAAGCAGTCATCCTTCAGAATCTGGGTGTGAATCTCGGCCACACCGTTGACGTAGGAGCCAACGTAAACAGACAGATTAGCCATGTGGGCCACATTGTCCCGGATGATGAAGAGATTGGGATGTTCCTGTTTCAGCTTGGCGTCAATCTGGCAGATGATGTCCACGATTTCAGGCACAACGGAGCGCATCAGATCCAGGGGCCACTTCTCCAGGGCCTCGCCCATGACGGTGTGGTTGGTGTAGGAGAAGGTTTTCTGGGCCACATCGAAGGCCTGGTCGAAGTTCATGCCCTCCTGCATCAGCAGCCGGATCAGTTCGGGGATGGACATGGCAGGGTGGGTATCGTTCAGCTGAACGGCATAATAGGTGCTGAACTGGGTCAGGTCATTTCCATGGGCCAGCTTGAAGGTCCGCAGCATATCCTGCAGGGAAGCGGAGGACAGCACATACTGCTGCTTGATGCGCAGCCGCTTGCCTTCCCAGGTGGAGTCGTTGGGGTACAGAACGCGGGTGATGTCCTCTGCCTTGTTCTTGGCGTCCAGGGCCCGGAGGTAGTCCTGATCGTTGAAGGCGTTGAAGTCCAGCTCCTGCTCTGCCTCACACTGCCACAGACGCAGGGTGCCCACATTGCTGGTGCCGTAGCCGATGACGGGTACGTCGTAGGGGACAGCCAACACGGTATGCTCCGGGAACTTGATCTTCACGGTATGGTTATACCGGCGGTAAGACCAGGGATCACCATACTTGGTCCAGTCATCCGCCTTTTCCACCTGGCTGCCGTTGCCGTCAAAACTCTGCTTGAACAGGCCGAACTTGTAGCGCAGACCGTAACCGGACAGGGGGATGTTGGTGGACGCAGCGGAATCCAGGAAGCAGGCAGCCAGACGGCCCAGACCGCCGTTGCCCAGGGCGTCGTCCTCGATGTCCTCCAGCACAGCCAGGTCCACGCCCCGCTCTGCAAAGAGCTTCTTCATCTCGTCCAGGATGCCCAGGTTGAACAGGTTGCTGTAAACCAGCCGGCCAATGAGATACTCGGCGGAAATATAGTAGGCTTTGCGCTCGTGCATCCGGGTTTTCTTGGAACGGCTCCAATTGTCCGAAATAGCCATCATCACGGCCTGACCCAGGGCCTCGTGCAGCTCCTGGGGGGTTGCCTCGGTGAGGGATACGTCACAAGTGTACTTCAGCTGCGCCTCCGTCCACTTCAGGATGTTTACACAATTCAGGTTCATAATCGCTCTCCATTCTTAAAAAGCGGAACACCGCCATCGCTTTCTTTCTTTTGCGGCGCTGCGGGGGGCAGAACCTCCCCCAATTCCGCACGCCTATACAGAGTAATACCTTTTCCTTTTTTTGTCAAGTAAAACACGACGAAAAGGCGGTATCACTTCTTTTTTTGGCATAATGATGAGATTTTGTCCAAGGGAAGCGTCAATTATACCTGACATTTTCCCGGGAACACAGGGGTTCTCTATCTTACGAAAAAACGGACCCGCTGGTGCCAGCGGGTCCGGAAAATGGTATGGACTTAGGCTTCCAGGTTAATGCCGGTCTCCTTGGAGAAGACGTGGCAGACGTGACCGGGGAAGTTGAACTTGACGGTGGAGCCGTTGGACAGAGCGGAAACCTCGGCGGCGCTCATGTTCATGGTGGAAACCACCATCACCACATCGCGGCCCATGGAGGTGACGTGCAGGTGCACGGAGGAGCCCATCATTTCGGACACATCCACCTTGCCCTCAATGCCGGAGCCCAGCTCGATGTGCTCGGGACGGACGCCCAGAACCACATCCTGCTCAGCCACGTTGTTCTTGGCCAGGGCAGCCTGCTTCTCAGCGCTCAGCTCAACAGTCAAGCAGTCCAGCTTCACGGCATATTTACCATTTACCTTAACCAGCTTGGCGTTCTCGAACATGTTCATCTGAGGCGTACCGATGAAGGTAGCGACGAACAGGTTGTAGGGGTGGTTGAACACTTCCTGGGGGGTGCCGATCTGCTGAATGAAGCCGTCCTTCATGATGACGATCCGGTCGCCCAGGGTCATGGCCTCGGTCTGGTCGTGGGTAACGTAGATGAAGGTGGTGTTGATCCGCTCACGGAGCTTGATGATCTCAGCACGCATCTGGTTACGGAGCTTGGCGTCCAGGTTGGACAGAGGCTCGTCCATCAGCATGACCTGAGGAGAACGAACGATTGCACGGCCGATGGCAACACGCTGACGCTGACCGCCGGACAGAGCCTTGGGCTTACGGCCCAGGTACTGAGTGATGTCCAGAATTTCAGCAGCCTGCTTGACAGCCTTGTCAATCTCATCCTTGGGGGTGTGACGCAGCTTCAGGGCGAAGGCCATGTTATCGTAAACAGTCATATGGGGGTACAGGGCGTAGTTCTGGAAGACCATGGCGATGTCCCGGTCCTTGGGGGCCACATCGTTGACCAAACGGTCGCCGATGTACAGTTCGCCTTCGGAGATCTCTTCCAGTCCGGCGATCATACGCAGGGTGGTGGACTTGCCGCAGCCGGAGGGTCCGACCAGCACGATGAATTCCTTATCTGCGATCTCCAGGTTGAACTCCTGGACAGCCACGACACCCTTGTCGGTGATCTGCAGATTGGTCTTCTTCTCGGGCTCGCCCTTCTTCTTCTTTTTCTTTGCGTCGTCGCCGCTGTAGGGGTAGATCTTCTTTACGTTCTTCAGGGTCAAACTTGCCATACTGTTTCGACTCCGAACGCACCGAGCCTTTCGCGTGCGTTCTCGCATACCGGAAAGCGAAATTCCGGCAGCATTACGACAGGTCTCCACACTGCCGCACCGTGAGTCAGACGGGTGTTTCCTCCTTTAATATAGCGGAAATACGTCTATTTTGGTGGAGTAGGCGCAATCCGCCTGGATAAAGTAATGATAACACAGCTTCTTTTTGCTGGCAATCGTAGGTAATTACAGTTTTTGCCTTCTTTTTTTAGGCAATCTGCTAAAACCTCCCAAAATAACGGAAGTATTTTACCCGATCCGCCAGCCGGATTCCTCTGCTTCCAGGAAGGCGGAATAAAAAGCCGTCATGGCCTGCTCCAGATAGACAGCATCAGCCACGGCGCCGGTCTCAAAGCAGCTGTGCATGGCCAGCTGGGCCAGCCCAATGTCTGCAGTGGGAACGCTGACGTGAGCCAGAGAAATCCGGCCCAGGGTGGAGCCGCCGGGAAGGTCGGCCCGGTTGTGGAAGGTCTGCACCGGGACGCCGGCCTTACCGCAGATTTTCCGGAAGACTCCCGCCGCTGCGCCATCGGTGCAGTAGCTCTGGCTGGCGCTGAACTTCAGCACGATGCCTTTGCCCATCACCGGGGCGTTGGCGGCATCGGCGTATTCCGGATGATTGGGATGAACCGCATGGGCGTTGTCTGCGGAGACCAGGAAGGACTGGGCCAGCATCCGCCTCAGATCCCAGCCCATGGCTTGGCAGACCCGGATGAGGACGTCCTCCAGCAGGGTGGAGGCGGCCCCCTGAACCGAGGCCGAGCCGACTTCCTCGCTGTCAAACACACACAGCACCGGCACGGAGCGGCTGGGGGCGGCCTGCAGGAAGCCTTGGGTGCAGCCCCAGACGCACTCCAGGTCGTCCAGTGCAGGGGCGGAGAGGAATTCCTCCTGAAGGCCCCAGACGCAGGATTTCTGCCGGACATACAGGTAGAGGTCATGACCCAGAATGGTTCCGCCGGCGGCCTGCTCCAGCAGCTTGTCCAGCACGCCGGCGCACTCTGCGCCTCCAGCCAGGGGCAGCAGGTCCACCGCCGGGTTCCAGGAATATCCATCATTGGCGTTTCGGTTCATATGGATTGCCACGTTGGGAATCAGCAGCAGATCCCGGTCCAGATCAACGAGTTTGGTTTTCACGCCGGTGGGCGTCTCTATGGTAACCCGGCCTGCAAGGGACAGGGGGCGGTCCAGCCAGGGAGCCATGAGCATGCCGCCGTAGCGCTCCACCCCAAGCCGGGTGTAGGTGCCGGTGAGTTCGGCATGCTCCTTGAGCTTGAAGCAAGGCCGGTCTGCGTGGCTTGCGCTCATCAGAAAGCCGCCGGCTGTCTCCTGGGGAATCCGGAAGGCAACTACAGAAGTGCCGCCTCTGGCTACATAATAGCTTCCCCCGGGGGCCAGGGTCCAGTCCTGATATTCCGGCAGGTGGGTATAGCCGGCCTGTTCCAGCTGCTCCACAATGCCGTGCTGGGCATGGTATACGCTGTGGGCCTGGTCCAAATACCGGCACAGCCCTTCGATTCGATTGTCCATGAAGTTATCCTCCTGTGCATATACTTCTGTCTGCACCCATTTTACACGGGAAGAACCCCTGCGTCAACTGGATTTCCCCTTTGCCGTGTTTTGTCGAATAGTGTCGAATTACTTTGTATAATTGGATAAATTGTAGAAAATTATCGGTTTCCGACGAGCGATTCTGTTGAAATCTCCTTGCAAAATAGACCGGGACATGGTATGCTTTATTTGTCGCACATGGCCTTTGACCATGGCAAGGGGAGAATTTTACATGACAGGAGAGGAATGTATGGAACACACAACAACTGTATTCATCGCTGACAGCGCAGAAGACTTCTGTTCCGGCCTCACCGCTGCGCTGCAGCGTGCCGACGGGTTTCAGGTCGTGGGAACCGCCAATGACGGGGAGTTGGCGATCCGCATGCTGGAAGAAACCAAGCCGGACATCCTGGTGCTGGACCTGATGCTCAGCAAAAAGGATGGACTGGGAGTCCTGAAGAGTCTCAACGACTGGGAGCGCAGGCCGGTCACCCTGGCGACCTCAGTTTTCGTATCCGAATATGTATCCGCTGCGGCAGTGAACCTGGGCGTTCGATATCTGATGACAAAGCCCTGCGATATGACGGCCCTGGTGGAGCGGCTGGAAGAAATCCGCGGCGGCGGGAATCTGCGGGTTGTGGAAAAACGCCGGGTGGACAAGACCAGCATCGAGTCCATGGTCACCAGCATCATCCATGAAATCGGGGTGCCGGCCCACATCAAAGGATATCAATATCTCCGGGAGGCCATTATCATTGCCGTCAACGACATGGATGTGATCAACGCCATCACCAAGGTGCTCTATCCCCAGGTGGCCAAGACCTTCCAGACTACCCCCAGCCGAGTGGAGCGGGCCATCCGCCACGCCATTGAGGTGGCCTGGGACCGGGGCGACCTGGATACCCTCCAGCGGTTCTTCGGCTACACCGTGTCCAACACCAAGGGCAAGCCCACCAATTCCGAATTCATCGCCCTGATTGCGGACAAGCTTCAGCTCCAGCTGAAAAGCGCCGAAGCGGCACAATATTGAACGATACAAAAAAATGCGCCTGATTCCACTGAATCAGGCGCATTTTTTATGAAATCTAAATTATTCCAATTCAAAGACGCCGGTGTAGAGCTTGTAGTAGGTGCCCTTCTCAGCAATCAGCTGATCGTGGGTGCCTCGCTCGATGATCCGGCCGTGGTCCAGAACCATGATGCAGTCGGAGTTCATGATGGTGCTCAGCCGGTGGGCGATGACAAACACCGTCCGGCCCTTCATCAGGGCATCCATGCCGTCCTGCACCAGCTTCTCCGTCCGGGTATCGATGGAGGAGGTAGCCTCGTCCAGAATCATCACCGGGGGATCCGCCACCGCCGCCCGGGCAATGGCGATCAGCTGCCGCTGACCCTGGGACAGGCTGGCACCGTTTCCGGTGAGCTCCGTATCATAGCCCTTGGGCAGGCGGGTGATGAAGTCGTGGGCGTTGGCCAGCTTGGCTGCCTGGATGCACTCTTCGTCGGTAGCGTCCAGCTTGCCGTAGCGGATGTTGTCCATCACGGTGCCGGTGAACAGGTTGGTGTCCTGCAGCACCATGCCAAGGGAATTGCGCAGGTCGGTTTTGCGGATCTTGTTGATGTTGATGTTGTCGTAGCGGATTTTGCCGTCGGCAATGTCGTAGAACCGGTTGAGCAGATTGGTGATGGTGGTCTTGCCGGCGCCGGTGGCGCCCACGAAGGCGATCTTCTGACCGGGATGGGCGTACAATGTCACGTCGTGGAGCACCGTCTTGTCCGGGGTGTAGCCGAAGTCCACGTTGAACATGGTGATGTCGCCCTTCAGCTCGGTGTAGGTGATGGTGCCCTCTGCCTTGTGGGGATGCTTCCAGGCCCACCGGCCGGTGCGCTCGGCGCACTCGGTGATGCTGCCGTCCTCGTTGATTTTGGCATTGACCAGCTCCACATAACCGTGATCTTCTTCGGCGGGCTCATCCATCAGCTGGAAGATCCGCTCTGCGCCGGCCAGGGCCATGACGATGGAGTTGATCTGGTTGCTGACCTGGGAAATGGGCATATTGAAGGAGCGGGACAGGGTCAGGAAGGAGATCAGTTTGCCTAGGGTCAGCAGGCTGCCGCCGGAGTACACCGCCATCAGGCCGCCTACCACCGCCAGGATGGCGTACTGGACATAGCCCAGGTTGTTGTTGATGGGGCCCATGGCGTTGGAGTAGGCGCCGGCCCGGAAGGCGTTCTCCCGGAGACGGTCGTTCAGCTCGTCAAAGTCCTCCTTGACGGCCTTTTCGTGGCAGAAAACCTTGATGACCCGCTGGCCGTTGATCATTTCTTCCACATAGCCGTTTACTGCGCCCAGCGCCGTCTGCTGGCCGATGAAGAAGCCGGCGGATCTGCCCGCAACGAACTTGGTAACCATCAGGATGGCGGAAACCGTCACCATCAGCACCAGCGTCAGAATGGGAGAGGTGAGCAGCATGGCGGCGAACACCACAATCAGCGTGGCAGCGGAAGCGATGCACTGGGGGATGGACTGAGACAGCATCTGCCGCAGGGTATCGATGTCGCTGGTGTAGCGGCTCATCACATCGCCGGCGGGATGGGTGTCGAAATAACGGATGGGGAGGGTCTGCATATGGGTGAACATCTGATCCCGGATGTTCTTCTGGGTTCCCTGGCCCACCCGGACCATCAGGAAGTTATACAGGAACGCAGACACAATGCCCACCAGGTAAATTCCGGCCAGCATAAACAGGAAGCCCACCAGCGGGCCAAAATCCGGGTTCGTCTGGCCCAGCATGGGCAGAATGTAATTGTCCACCAGCAGGCCCAGGGAGGCGGAGCTGGTTGCCTGTGCGATGGCGTTGAGCACAATGCAGATTACCACCACAATCAGGGTTTTCTTGTATGCGCCCAGGTAGGACAGCAGACGCGCGATGGTCTGCTTGGGATTCTTCGCTTTGCGGCCGTCGCCGCGCATTCTGACGGGAGGCATTATTCCATCGCTCCTTTCTGCTGAGAATAGTATACTTCCTGATAGATGGAAGAGGTCTTGAGCAGCTCCTCATGGGTGCCCACGGCGGAAATCGTGCCGCCGTCCAGAACAATAATCATATCAGCGTCCTGCACCGAGGTAACCCGCTGGGCAATAATCAGCTTGGTGGTTCCGGGAATTTCCTCCCGGAAGGCCTTGCGGATCATGGCGTCGGTAGCGGTATCCACAGCGGAGGTGGAGTCATCCAGAATCAGAATCTTGGGATTCTTCAGCAGGGCCCGGGCGATGCACAGACGCTGTTTCTGACCGCCGGAGACGTTGGTGCCGCCCTGTTCGATGTAGTGGTCATAGCCCTTGGGGAAGCCGGTAATGAACTCGTGGGCGCAGGCCAGTTTGCACACATGCTCCAGCTCCTCGTCGGTGGCGTTGGGATTGCCCCAGCGCAGGTTTTCCTTGATGGTGCCGGAGAACAGCACGTTCTTCTGCAGCACCATGGCCACGCTGTTTCGCAGGGTCTGAATGTCGTATTTGCGCACGTCGATGCCGCCCACCTTCAGCACGCCGCCGGTGACGTCGTACAGTCTGGGGATCAGCTGGACCAGGGTCGTCTTGGACGAGCCGGTGCCGCCCAGAATGCCCACGGTCATGCCGGAGTCGATGTGCAGGTTGACGCCCTCAATGGCATTGCGCTGGGCGGTCTTGGAATACCGGAAGGAAACGTTTTCGAAGTCAATAGAGCCGTCGGGAACTGTGGTCACGGGGACTTCGGGGTTATGCAGCTCCGGCTGCTCCACCAGAATCTCGTTGGTCCGGCGCAGGGGAGCCCGAGTCATGGTCAGCATCACATAGACCATGGACAGCATCATCAGCGCGGACAGGATCTGGGTGGTGTAAGTAAACATGGAGGTCAGGTCGCCGGTGGTCATGCCCATGGCGGCATTGTTGCCGGAGAGGACCACCATGGTGGCGCCCAGATAGGAGATGACCAGAATGCAGGTATACACTGCCAGCTGCATCAGGGGGTTGTTGAAGGCCAGGGTGCGCTCCGCCTTGCAGAAGTCCTTGTAAATCTGGCCGGAAACCGCAGAGAACTTGTCAATTTCCCGGGCTTCCCGGACGAAGGATTTCACGACCCGGATGCCGTGGAGGTTTTCCTGCACCACATTGTTCAGCTTGTCATAGGTCTTGAATACCCGGTCAAAGATAGGGAATACCACCCGGCTGATGAGATACAGGCCCAGGCCCAGCAGCGGCAGCACCACGCAGTAGATCACGCACAGTCTGGGACTGATGGAATAAGCCTGGAAAGTGGCCAGAATCAGCATCATGGGGCAGCGGATGGCCATCCGGATCATCATCTGGAACGCAATCTGGATGCTGGCCACATCCGAGGTCAGTCGCGTGACAATACTGGCGGTGGAAAATTTGTCGATGTTGGCGAAGTCAAAGGTCTGCACCTTGTAGAACATATCGTGGCGCAGATTCCGGGCAAAGCCGGTGGCCGCATAGGATGCACCGATGGCCGATATCACACCGAACATCAGGGAAATGACTGCGTAGATCACCAGGATACCGCCGTAATGGAGCACTGCTCTCATATCACCCATTTCCACGCCGTAGTCCACAATTTTGGCCAGGACCCGGGGGATCTGGACTTCCATGTAGACCTCACCAACCATGCATACGGGGCTGATCAGTGCGGGATACTTGTACTCCCGGAGGCTCCGGGCAAGGTTTCGTATCATGTCTTATCTTCCTCCTCCTGATTGAGACACGGGCTGCCGCCCATGTTATGAATGGCCCGGCGCATCAGCCGAGCGAATTGCTCCCGTTCTTCCAGAGTGAAATCCTGCACAATCCGCTCCTCGATTTCTCCGATGGCCAGGTGCATCCGGTCATGGATTTCGATTCCTTTGGGCAGGATATAGATGCGCTTGCACCGCCGGTCCAGAGGATCGGTGCGCAGCTCCAGGAAACCCTTCTGCTCCAGCCGGGACAAAAGGCCGGACACCGTCGGGTGGCTCAGATGGAATGCCAGCTCAATGTCACGGGGGCAGGGCGGTTCCGGACTGTGCATGAGAAAACCCACGATCCGACCTTGGGCGGCGGTCAGTTCCATATTTTCTACCGCGCTGGTCAGTGCTTGGTCCATGCAGAAGTGCAGCAGCCGTGCCAAATGACCATAATGAACCTGCATCTGTCTCCCTCCTTAAAACGTAGCACGCTACCCGTTATTTTAGCATGGTGATTCAGCAAATGCAATAAGGACAAAAAAAATTAACAATTGTCCGTTTAGCTTCCCTTTTTTCACCGGGAATCTTCCCCCCAAAACCTGCGCATACTACCGGTGAGGTGAGGGAACATGAAGGAAGAGGAAAAAAAGACAACCCCATGGGAAGCGGTGGACCCAAAACCGCCGGTGGTCCAGTCGGGGCCGCTGTCCGGACGGGTCCGGGGCGCCCGATAGACGAAAATAAGCAGGGCCGGGAACCGGTCCTGCTTATCTTCAACCCTTTTGGGAATTAGCCGTTGGCGCGCATCTGAGCGAAGCACTCGCTGCAGTACACGGGCCGATCGGACTTCGGCTGGAAGGGAACCTTCGCCTCACCGCCGCAGCGGGCGCAGGTAGCGGTAAAGAACTCACGGGGGCCACGGGTGGCGTTCTTGCGAGCGTCACGGCAAGCCTTGCAGCGCTGGGGCTCATTCTGGAAACCGCGCTCAGCGTAGAATTCCTGCTCACCGGCGGTGAACACGAATTCGTTGCCGCACTCTTTGCACACTAAAGTCTTGTCTTCGTACATGAAAAAATACCTCTCTTCGGTTTTGAAGCCCCGTGAAATTCCACCGATTACATGTGATTACGCAGGGTCCATGAATTGTTGGCAAACAATGCCACAAATCGGATTATACACAACGGGAAGGACTTTGTCAATGCTTTCCGAAGTTTAAAATTAAATTTCTGCCCGTCCGTCGGGACGCAGCATTCGCTGCGGATTCAGCAGTTTTGCCGGAAAGAAACGCAGGCTACAGGGCGAACCGGGTCTGTCCTTCGCAGGGAATGTGAAGGTGCTCGTAGGCCAGGGGCGTGACGCACCGGCCCCTGGGCGTCCGGGTCAGGAAACCCAGCTGCATCAGGTACGGTTCGTACACATCCTCCAGGGTCACGGCCTCTTCTCCGATGGTGGCCGCCAGGGTTTCCAGACCCACGGGGCCGCCGGAATAGTTCTGGATGATGGCGGTAAGCATCCGCCGGTCAATATTGTCCAAACCAAGATGGTCCACCTCCAGCCGCCGCAGAGCCAGGTCTGCCGCCTCCTTGGTGATGGTGCCGTCCCCCATGACCTCGGCAAAGTCCCGGACCCGGCGCAGGAAGCGGTTGGCGATCCGGGGGGTGCCCCGGCTCCGGGAGGCAATTTCCATGGCCCCTTCCGGGTCAATGGGCATCCCCAGAATGGTGGCGGACCGGGTGACAATCCGGGTCAGTTCTTCCGGGGAATACAGCTCCAGCCGGAGGTTCACGCCGAATCGGTCCCGCAGGGGAGCGGACAGCTGCCCGGCCCGGGTGGTGGCGCCCACCAGGGTAAACTTGGGCAGATCCAGCCGGATGGAGTTGGCGCTGGGGCCTTTTCCTACAATGATATCAATGGCGAAATCCTCCATGGCAGGGTAGAGAATCTCCTCCACCACCCGGTTCAGCCGATGGATTTCGTCGATGAACAAAATATCGCCGGGATTCAGGTTGGTCAGCAGGGCTGCCAGGTCCCCGGGCTTTTCAATGGCCGGGCCGGAGGTGATGCGGATGTTCACCCCCATCTCATTGGCGATGACACCGGCCAGGGTGGTTTTGCCCAGGCCCGGGGGACCATAGAGCAGGGTGTGGTCCAGCGGCTCCCCCCGGCGGCGGGCCGCTTCAATGTAAACCGACAGGTTGCTCTTGGCCTTTTCCTGTCCGGTGTAGTCCTGGAGCAGTTTGGGACGCAGGCCGATTTCCCCTGCGTCCTGGGGAGCAAAGGTGGGGGAAATGATGGGGGCGGCCGCCATCTCCTGGGAAAATTCAAGACTCATCGTGTTACCTCCAATCCGGGCGCCCGCCCCTTATCCTTTCATGACCATGGCCCGCAGGGCATAGCGTACCAGTTCCTCAGTGGAGGCGTTGGGGTCCGCCCCCTTCAGGGCGGCGGAGATTTCTGCGGGGGAATATCCCAGCTCCTGCAGCGCCGCCTGGGCCAGGGAAACGGCGGAACCGGATGCAGGGCGGACGGGGCCCATTCCGGCGGACAGGTCCAGCTCCACCGTGCTGCCGCCCAGCTTGTCCTTCAGCTCCAGAATAATCCGCTGGGCAATCTTCTTGCCGATGCCCTGGGCGGCGGTGAGCATTTTCTCGTCCCCGGTCATTACCGCCAGGGTGAAGTTCTGAGGACCGCCGGAGGACAGGATGGCCATGGCCGCCTTGGGGCCCACGCCATTGACAGAGGTCAGCAGCTCGTAGCAGCGCTGTTCCTCCCGGCTGGAGAATCCGTACAGCTCAAAAGCATCCTCCCGGACAGATTCCGTCACATATAATTTGGCCTGCTGGTTCAGCTTCAGCTGGCCGGCGGTATAAGCGGTGACCCGGCAGCCATAGCCCACGCCGCCGCAGTCGATCACGGCCAGGCCCGGTTCCAGCACGGTCACCGTTCCGTTGACATAATACAGCATAAAACCCTCCTGTGGGGAAATTATCGTCCTTGCTCCCGGGTCTGGGCTGCCGCCCTGGCCAGCAGGGAAGTGCTGGACCGAGCATGACACAACGCAATGGCAATGGCATCCGCCGCATCGTCAGGCTTGGGCATGGTTTGCAGGCCCAGCAGCCGCCGGGTCATGTCCTGCACCTGATGCTTGGTAGCGCCGCCGTAGCCCACCACCGCCTGCTTGACCTGCATGGGCTTGTACTCCGCAATGGGCAGTCCGGCCTGGCGGATACTCAGCAGAATCACCCCCCGGCTCTGGGCCACGTTGATGCCGGTGGTGACGTTCTGTCCGAAGAACAGTTCCTCAATGGCCACCACATCCGGCTGGGCCTGACGCAGCAGCTGGGTCATGTCGTTGTAGATCACTTCCAGCCGCCAGGGGAAACCCGTATTGGGGGGCGTGGTAATGGCCCCGCAGCCCAGAAGCCGGTACTGCCCGGACTGAGCCTCAATCAAACCGAATCCGGTGATGCCGTACCCCGGGTCAATTCCCAGAATCCGCATTCAGTTCCCGCCTCCGGCAATGGTCAGAATCTGCACCGCCACCAGAATCAGCGCAATCACCACGCCGGCCCTGGCTGCCCAGACCTGCCAGGCGGGACGGGGGACGTAGCCGCCGGATTTTTCCTGTTTTTCTTCCATTTCATCCATGTGTCTCACCTCTACCGGATATGATAGCACATTTGTTTCTATTTTCCTAGAAATTTTTTTGAGCCCCTGCCGGGAAAGGCAGGAAAAAGCGGAGTCATTTTACCGGATGTTTACGAAATCCGCCTTGTCCCCCGGTGGGAATCGTGGTATACTGACTAGTATCAGGAGGTGTTCATATGAAGGTCCAATTTATCGGCGCAACCCACGAAGTGACCGGCAGCTGCACCCTGCTGGAAGTGGGCGGACGGTATTATCTGGTGGACTGCGGCATGGAGCAGGGCGTGGATGTATTCCAGAATATGCCCCTGCCGGTGCCTGCCAACGCCATCGAAGCGGTGTTTCTGACACACGCCCACATTGATCACTCCGGTATGCTGCCCAAGCTGGTGAAGGATGGGTTTTCCGGGGCTATCTACGCCACCGAAGCCACCTGCAGCCTGTGCGACATCATGCTCCGGGACTCGGCTCACATTCAGGAATCTGAGGCTACCTGGCGCAACCGAAAGGCGGAGCGGGCAGGTGAACCGGTGGTTGAGCCAACCTATACCACGGCTGATGCGGAAGCTGCCATTAAGCTGCTGCGTCCATGCCGGTACCAGGAGCCGCTCCGGGTGGCGGAGGGCATCGTTATCCGTATGACAGATGTGGGCCACCTGCTGGGGTCCGCCGCCATTGAGCTGTGGCTCACCGAGGGGGGAGAAACCCGGAAAATCGTATTCAGCGGCGATGTGGGAAATACCAACCAGCCCCTGCTGAAGGATCCCCAGACCATCCAGGAGACCGATTATCTGGTCATTGAATCCACTTACGGCGACCGGCTCCATGAGGCCAGCCGCTCCGATGTGGTGGCGGAGCTGGCAGACTGCATCCAGCGGGCCCTGGACCGGGGCGGCAATGTGGTGATTCCCTCCTTTGCCGTGGGCCGGACCCAGGAAATGCTCTATGCCATCCGGGAGATCAAGCAGCGGGGCCTGGTGAAGGGGCACAAAAATTTCCCGGTGTATGTGGACTCCCCCCTGGCGGTGGAAGCCACTGGAATTTTCCTCCAATGTCCTACAGATTGCTTTGACGAGGAAACCCTGGCGATCATCCGGCAGGGGGTCAATCCCATCTGGTTCCAGGGGCTGACCCTGTCGGTTACCTCCGAGGAATCCAAGCGCATCAACGCTGACCCCGTGCCTAAAGTGATTCTTTCCGCCAGCGGCATGTGCGAGGCAGGCCGGATCCGGCATCACCTGAAGCACAACCTGTGGCGCAAGGAGAGCATTATCCTCTTTGTAGGCTACCAGGCGGAGGGATCTCTGGGCAGCCGCCTGCTCGATGGAGTAAACGCCGTCAAGCTGTTTGGCGAGGAAATTGCCGTGTGCGCAGAGGTTACCTCCCTCCATGGAACCTCCGGCCATGCCGACCAGCAGGGCTTGCTGAACTGGCTGGGGGGCTTCCGGGAGAAGCCCAGATTGGTGTTTGTCAACCATGGCGACGACGCCAGCTGCGAGTCCTTCCGGGCGCTGCTGGACTCCAGGGGCTATCAGGCGGTGGCACCGTACAGCGGCACAGAGTATGACCTGCTTACCGGACGGATTACCGCCTACACCGAGGGTGCGAAGATTGACCGGGAAGCCGCCTTCAAGGGCAGCCGGCGGGCACGGCAGGTCTACGGCGAACTGGTGGCTGCAGCGGAAGAGCTGCTGGCACTGGTTCACACCCGCCGGGGCCGGACCAACAAGGACAATGCCCGGCTCACCGCCCAGATCCGCAGCCTCATCGACAAATGGCGCAACGACTGAATTTCGCAGCGGTGCCGCCCCGGATATACCCGGGGCGGCACCGTTTTTTATGCTGCCATCAGATGGAAAGATCCTTTCGGGAGAAAATCACGATTCCCGCCGCCAGCATGGCACACCCACCCAGCAGCAGAATGCCGGAACCGGCGTAGGCGGAAGCCCGCCCCGCCAGGATGCCCTCCGGGCTGAACAGGGTGAAGAAGGTGGCGTAGCGCAGACCCTCCAATTTTCCTCCCATGTTTGCCAGCATCTGAATGACATACATCAGCGCCGGAATCCCCGCTCCACAGGCCAGAGAATGCCTGGTTTCCGAGAACAGGCAGGAGCTGAGGTAACAGATTCCTCCGATAAACAGATGAAGTCCCAGCAGCCCGGCGTTCAGCTTCAGCAGCTGGACGATTTCCAGCTCACCGGGGAAGCTGACGTGACAGACCACCACTTCCAGCCCAGTGACGTAGCCAAGCAGCAGCAGGATTCCGCTGAGGAGCACCCACATCTGGGTGGCGGCAATGGTTTCCCGCCGCACCGGCGCAGCCAGCAGGGTCACCATGGACCCCTGCTCCACATATTTGGCAATCAGGGCGTTGGCCCGAAGTATACAGAATACCATGGGAAATACCAGCAGAATAAAGCCATACAGGTACGACACCATAAAGCCCAGCAGGGTATCGGAACCGGGGTGCATTCCAACGGCGGCCATGATTTCCGGCATCATTTCCGTGAAGCGGTCCAGGGTTTCCGACATCTCCGGGTCATACATGCCGATGATCAGCCCCACATACATGGTCAGAATTGCGAGGAAAATCAGCAGGAGCCGAATGCTGCTTTTCACCTCCCGGATGTACAGGGTACGATTAAGCATGTTTGCCGCCTCCTCCGTAATAGTGCAGGAAAATGGTCTCCAGATTCTGGCTGGCGGTGACCCGCACCCGGTTCCCGGCGCAGACGCCGCCGAAGTCTTTGGCAAAGGCCCGGGCCTTCTGGGGACTGTCCAGGGTGACGGTATAGGTGTGCATATGGCGACGCCGGAGGGTTTCCATGCTGTCCACTGCCGCCAGCCGTCCTGCCCGGATAATGCCCACCCGGTCGCAGGTGCGCTCCACTTCCTCGAACATGTGGCTGGAGAGCAGAATGGTCTTGCCCTGTTTCTTTTCCTGAGCCAGCAGCTCCACAAACCGGTTCTGCATCAGCGGGTCCAGGCCGCTGGTGGGCTCGTCCAGAATGAGGATGCGGGGGTCATGCATAAAGGCAGCGACAATCCCCACCTTCTGCTTCATGCCTTTGCTCATTTTCTTGATTCTGACCTTGGGGTCCAGTTCAAAACGTTCCAGCAATTCCTTTTGACGGCCTTCACCATTCATTCCACGGTAGCGGGCCAGGAATCGGAGAAACTCCAGGCCGGTCATGTCGTCGAAGAAGCTGATTTCGCCGGGAATATACCCCATGTCCCGCTGAATCCGCTCCCGCTCCGTCCAACAGTCCATCCGGTTGATCCGACATTTCCCGGATTCGGGACGAAGAAAGCCCATCAGATGCCGGATGGTGGTGGTTTTTCCTGCGCCGTTTGGCCCTAGAAAACCGAATACTTCCCCTTCCTCCACCCGGAAGGAAACGTCGAAGATTCCCTTCCCGCCGCCGTAGTCCCGGGTGAGATTGGATATTTTGATTACACTCACTGCCTCCGCCTCCTATCATGCCGTAGCTCAATCCAAAAGATTCTGCTTTCATTGTATCGTATTTTTCCGACAATGCAAGGGGCAGCCGGGAAAATGGCATATTCAATCATCCAAAAAAGAACCCCGCGCGGTGGGGCCAAGGGCCGTCCCGCGCGGGGTTTGATGTTATGGGGTCTGATGACAGACGCTCACTCAGCGATAGATCCAGTTGTTCTGCTCGCCGTACATAATCAGAGCGTTGATCAGATTTTCCTTCATTTTATCTTCCATGGTTCAATACCTCCTGCTGAAAACACGTCCGGGCAGCCTGAGCGGAGAATCCCCGTCGATTGCCCTTCCGGCGCAGTTTCTGTTCTGCGGCGGCTGCGGGCCGCCCCCGCCGGCGATGCGCCCTCTGCGCTTACCGGTTGCCGTATTATAGCAGGCTGTCTGCCTTAGTTCCAGTGGGATAATTGCGCAATCTATGGTAAATATTGACTTTTTTCCGGAATTCGACAGGATTTTTCCTGCCACGCATCCCGGCCCGGATGAAATTCTTATGCCCGGAAAAGCAGTGCGCAGAGTGGCTGGACAACCGGCTCCGACAGAAACCGGCAGAGCGAAAACGCTCTGCCGGTCAGGAAACAGGATTTTAAAAAGGAGAATATCAAGCGCGGACCAGCTTGGTGATTTCAGGACCACGGGAGAAGGCATGATTGGTATAGTCGCCAATTTCCAGCGTGCCGTCTCCGAAGGTGAGGGTCAGTTCCCGCTCATTGCAGGTCTCAATCATCCGCATGGTCAGCTTAAAGACATTGGGCTGGACCCAGCAGCCGCTGCACAGGGCAATGCCGGGGAGAATGCCCAGATCATTCTCGGTTCTGGAGCCGTCCAGGGAGGCGGTGACGCCGTCAACCTTTCCGCCGCTGACGGTTTCCAGCCGGGCCTTGCCATTGGCGAAGGACAGCGTCACGGTATCGGCGCCTGCGGGGTCGGCTGCGCCGGTCATGAACTTGCCCATGCCGGAGCTGGCCAGGGAGAAGCTGCCTTCGGTTACCTTGTAGGCGACGCCGCTGATCTGCTCCTGGAGGGGAGAGATGGGGGAGCGCTTGGGTGCTGCCAGGGAGAGCCGCTCCATCCGCTTGGCCAGATGGGCCGATGCCTGGGCATCCTCCGGCAGGGTCTCCACGCTGGCATCGGGCAGGCTGGCAGCCCACTCCCAGATGGTATCCAGGGCCTTCTGAGGCATGGCGCCGCCGGTGCTGCCGGAGGCGTTTTCTGTGATGGCCAGCAGCATATCCCGGTCGGGGAAAACAATGGTGAACTGACCCATGGCGCCGTCGGCACGGTACACGCCCTTGGGACGGCACATCCAGATCTGGAAGCCGTAACCCACAAAGTTATCCTCGGCGGGGGGATTCACGGCACGCTCCGTGGCGGAGTCGTTCTGCTTGGAGGTGGCCAGCTTTACATAATCCTCCGCCAGAATCCGTTCGCCTTCCCACACGCCGCCGTCGGCGTACAGCTTCATCAGCCGCAGGTTGTCCTCAGTGGTGGCGTACATGCCGCCGCCGCCGATTTCCATGCCGTCGGGCATGCACAGATAGCGCAGGTTGTCTGCGTCAATGCCAATCTTGTCGAACAGACGGGGCTTCAGGTAGTCGTGCAGGCCCAGGCCGGTGATTTTGCGGACAATGGCGCCCAGCAGGGTGGAGCCGGTGGAGTTGTACATGAACCGGGTGCCGGGCTCGTGGACCACGGGGGTAGCCAGGAAATCCTTGATCCATTCCTTACTGGGGCGGGGCATGGTGTCCATGCCGCAGCCCATGCACAGCACGTCCCGGACGGTGAGCTTCTTCAGGTTCTCGGAGGGGTCGGCAGGGCTTTCCTCCCGGAAAATGTCAATGACCCGATCGGTCAGCTTCAGCAGGCCCTCGGTGTAGGCAATGCCCACTGCGGTGGCGGCGTAGGTCTTGGTATGGGACTGCAGACCGTGACGGATGCCGGGGGCGTAAGGGGCCCACCAGCCTTCGGCGCAGACTTTACCGTGGCGCATAATCATCAGGCCATGGGGCTCGGTCCACCCCTCTTCCAGCCGGTCCAGCAGGGTTTCGATGGTAGCGGAGGGAATGCCGACGGATTCCGGGGTGACTCGTTCAAATTCTTTGCGCATGATGCTTTTTCCTCCTTAATCAGATCAGATGGGAATGACAGGATTGCTTCCGGCGGATGGCCGGGTTGATGTCAGGCGTGATAGATGCTCTCGCCGGTCTGGGGGTCCCGGGAGAAGTGGGAGAAGAAGGAGAAGGCCTGGCGGGACATCTCCGGGGTGGGCCAGTGGGGCATGTTCATGGTGCACATGATCTTCACCCGGGCCACGCCGTCCTCGCTCTTCAGGCTGGCGATGTAGGAAACGATTCCGTCCCGCTCCACGGTTTCCCGGCAGTCCGGGGCCAGAGGCAGACCGATGTGCTTTTCCTCCGGGGAGATGTCCTCCCGGCCCTTCAGAGCCATCACATCCTCCAGGGAGACTTCCGGGGCGTGGTTGACTTTGGCCCAGCAGTTGACGCCGTCGATCAGTTCCTTGGGACCCTGTTCGCCGGTGAAGAATCCCTTGAAGTCGTAGAACGGGAACCGGAACCCGTCCAGATTTCCGTAGATGTTCATGACGGGCATGTAAATTCCCCTTTCCAGGGCGCGGGGATTGCCGTCGAAGGGAAGCTGGGGTTCGGGGCCCATGGCCTTTTCGCAGTAGCCGTTGGAGATGGGGGCGCCGCAGGGGGCAACGGCGGCAAAGAGGTCGGGACGCTTGTTGCCCAGCAGGTTGCTCATGAAGCCGCCGTAGGAGAAGCCACAGGCATAGACCCGGCTTTCGTCCACGGGATAGAGCTTCTTGGCCTCCTGAATGATCTCCTCCACGATGTCATCCAGCTCAATGGAGGGAACCACCACAATCCACTCCCGCTTGGCCGCTTCCTGCACCCAGCCCCAGCCGTCGATGACGCTGATGGGGTTGAAGCCGCCGTGGAGCACCACGACCAGCGGGTATTTCCGATCCTTGTTTTCAGGTGCGAAAGCCGAAACAGGAACAAAGGAATTCCACCGCTTGAACCGGTTCTGGGGGGCCTGATTATCCGTGTCCTCCCAGAGGTAGCCGGTCTTGGCGGCATATTCCGTCCAGCTCATGGGAACGTCCTCTCCATGGAATTCCTTGACCATGCCCAGCTTGGCCCAATAGGCAATCACCTGGGGGCTGTGGTCATTCAGACTCATGGTGATGGGTTCCATCATTTTGTCTACTACGTTGATATAGCCGCCGTCTTTCAGTGCCTGCAGATCCACGTTGGGATTGAACGTGGTGTACAGGTCCCGAATCCGGTCAATACGGCCGGCGTCGGTCATGACGAACTGCTTGTCCAGAATCAAGTCCTGGGGAGAGGGGGGCGGCGGGGTTCTTCTTTCACTGGGTGCCATGGTTCTTCGCTCCTTTGCTGATGATCGCCGCCGGAGGGCGGACGTGTAAATATAGTCCTAAGATACAGTTGCTCCGGGGCCGGGGGCAATAAAAAAAGTGGGAAGATGCTTTAAAAAAGTATAAGGAAAAACCTTCTATATCCAGGGCTAAAATCAAGAAAATTCCGTTTTTTTGAAGAAAAGTCAATTTTGAAAATGCTAAATACTTTTTTTAAGGCAGTTGGCCGGAAAAGGCGATACCATTTGTATGGTAAGAAATGCAAACGGCAGTCTCACATGGTTTTACAGGAGGAAACGACAATGGGAAAATTGAAAATCGGATTCATCGGCTGCGGCGGAATTGCCTTTGACAAGCACCTGCCTGGAATGGCATCCCAGCGGGATCGCATTGATATGTATGCATTCTGCGACCTGATTTCCGAGCGGGCGGAAGAGGCACGGCAGAAGTATGGCTGCCCGGGAGCCAAGGTGTTCACGGACTACCGGGAACTGCTGGCCTGCCCTGAGATTGACGCCGTGCATGTGCTGACGCCCAACGTGAAGCATTGCGAGATTTCCTGCGCCGCCATGGAGGCCGGAAAGCACGTCATCTGCGAGAAACCCATGGCCGCAACCTACGCCGATGCCCTGAAGATGTACGAAACCCATCTGCGCACCGGCAAGCTGCTGACCATCGGATACCAGTACCGCCATATGGATTCCAACAAGGCCATGAAAGCCTATGTGGATACCGGCGCTCTGGGTGAAATTTACTACGCCGAAGCGACCGCCTTCCGCCGCCGGGGCATTCCCACCTGGGGCGTGTTCACCAACAAGGCGGAGCAGGGCGGCGGCCCGCTGATTGACATGGCCACCCATGCGCTGGACCTGACCCTGTGGATGATGAACAATTACGAGGTGGCCAGCGTCACCGGCCAGACCTTTGCCAAGATCGGCCCTGTGGCAACCCCGGATGAGATGGGCAACGATTTCGGACCCTGGGACCCTGCCAAATATGAGCTGGAGGATTCCGCCTTCGGCTTTGTCAAGATGAAGAACGGCGCTCTGATCAATATCCGCTGCTCCTGGGCGCTGAACCTGATTCCCAAGGAAGGCATGGTCCGTCTGTGCGGCACCAAGGGCGGCCTGGACACCTCCGGATTCAAGGATGTGACGGCCAACCATGTGATTGCCAACCGCTGCGTGGACAGCAAGATTGCGACCCGCTCTCCCTTCCCCCGGATGGCCGGCACCATTGACCGCAACCCCATGGTTACCCCCCAGGATGCAGAGGCAAAGATCTGGGTGGATGCGCTGCTGGGCCAGGGAGAACTCTTCGTTACCCCGGAGCAGGCACTGACGGTTACCAAGATTCTGGATGCCATCTACGAGTCTGCCAGAACCGGCAAGACCATCTATTTTGATTGAGGCGGCGCCATGGAGGAAAAGACGATTCTGTGGCTGCGCCAGTGGGCGGAGGACCAGGCCCGCAACTGCATTTTCCCCTTCTGGACCAACCCCATGCTGCTGGACGAGGAGCATGGCGGTATTGTGGGCCGGATTACCCTGGACATGGAGATCGACAATTCCGAACCCCGGGGTCTGACGCTGACGGGCAGAATGCTGTACGCCTTCTCCACCGCCTACCGGAAACTGGGTCTGGAAGTTTGCCGGGAACGGGCGCAGTGGGTATTCCGGGACCTGGTAAACCGGTTCTACGACCGGGAATTCGGCGGCGCCTTTACCACGGTGACGGCGGAGGGCCAGGTGCTCAGCGACGACAAGCCCAATTACTGCGAGGCATTCCTGATTATGGGCTGCGCGGCATACTACAGTGCGGTAAAGGATGAGCAGGCCCTTTCCATTGCCATGGAGGCCTTTGACCGGATAGAAACCAAGACCCGCTTCGCCCCGGGATGCTATTACAGCAACATGACCCGGCAGTGGGAAAAGGCGGAGGGAATGGGCTTCGGAAGCCGAAAAAACGCCCCCGGATTCCCGGAGGGTGCGGTGGTGTTCCCCCATCATCTGTGCCAGGCCTACGTGGCCCTGTACCAGGCAACCGGGGATCAGCGGGTAGCCAAGGCCCTGAACGAAATGCTGGACTTTGTCATTGAGCCCCTGTACGATTCCCGGTACCGGTGCTTCAAGACCATTACCGACGGGGAAGGCCACCGGATCGGCACCAGACAGAGTTATGGCCACGACTGCGAAATCACCTATCTTGCCTGGAAGGTGGCCAATCTGGTGGGCACGCCGGAGCAGGTGGAGAAGATGCGGCAAATCAGCATTCAGGTGCTGGGGAAGGTGCTGGAGCGGGACTTCGATTCCTACGGCAGCCTGCTCAACGGTGGAGACCTGGTCACCGGACAGACGGAGAAGAGCCATGTCTGGTGGGCCCAGGCAGAGGCGGTAACCGCCATGCTGTGCGGCTATGAACTGACGGAAAATCCCGCCTTCCTGGAAGCATGTGAGAAGCAGGCTCGGTATATCGATCAGTATTTTGTGAACCGGGAGCACGGCGACTGGTATAACAATGTGATTGTGGATGAACAGGGCTGGCGGGTTGTGGACGGCATGCACGGCTTTGACAAGCTTAACGGCGGCAAATGTCCCTTCCACAACAGCCAGATGTGCTTTGAGGTTATGGACAGAACAGACTCGCTGATGAACAGGAGGAGCGGAACATGAAAGATGTCTATCTGATTACGGCTTCTTTCGCCGGGGAAATCAAACGGGATTTCCTGGGGTATCTGGATATGACCCGCCGGGCGGGATACAAGGGAATTGAGTTGTTCAACTGCCCTTATAAGGACTATACGCCCCAGGCTTTCCGTCGGGTCCTGGAGGACTACAATCTGACTGCCATCAGCGGCCATGTCAACGTGGAGGACACGGACTTCATGCTGGATTACCTGCCGGAGACCGGCTGCCGGTTCATGATCTGCCCGGGCATCCATGTGGGCTCCCGGGACGAGGCCTTCGAAAAGGCGGAACTGCTCAACAAGCTTGGAGAAAAGGCCAAGGCAGTGGGCCTGCGGTACGGCTACCATAACCATGACAATGATTTTGATGTTTACGACGGGGAACGGGTCATTGACATCTTCATCAAAAACACGGACCCGGAACTGGTTACCTTTGAGCTGGACGCTGCCTGGGCCTGGCGGGCCGGGGTCAATGCGGCGGATTTCATCCGGACTTACAGCGGACGGTTCGACCTGATTCATGTGAAGGAAACCTCCCGGGTTCTGGGAGCGGAGGACGATCTGCGGCCCCTGTTCGCCAAGGTGAAGCGGGATGAGGAAGGGCGGCCGATTTTCACGCCGGAACTTCAGGCCATCTTTGACGAGCGCAGGAAGATCAATTGCCGCCTGGGCGACGGCATCATCAACATGCCGGACATCAAGCAGGCGGCGGACGCCCAAGGTGCCAAGGCATACATTGTGGAGCGGGAATACGCCTATACCGGCGACCCCTACACCACTATCCTGGAAGACCTGGAATATCTGAAGAAACTGTAAAGAAGGAGGCGGACTTATTATGAAAATGCTTATCGGCGGGGAATTTGTAGATGCCTCCGACAAAAAGGTATCCGAAGTTGTGAACCCCGTGACCGGCGAAGTGGTGGATACGGTGCCGGAAGCAACCCTGGAGGATCTGGACCGGGCCATTGCCCTGGCAGTGGAAGGCCAGAGGGAGTGGAACGCAGTGCCCCTGCACCGGAAGCTGGCCATTCTGGAAAAATACTGCTGCCTGCTGGAGGAGAATGTGGAGCGGATCTCCGCCCTGGCCTGCGAGGAAGGCGGCAAGCCCATCGAGCAGTGCCGCACCGAGGTGTATGCCAACACGGCGATCTTCCGGATTTACATCAGCGCCGCCAACACCTTTTATGGAAAGACCCTGCCCTACAATGCGGAGGCACGGTCGCAGGGAGACGTGGCGTTTACAATTCATGAGCCTCTGGGTGTGTTTGCCAACATCGTCCCATTCAACTATCCCGTGGAACTGGCGGCCCATAAGCTGGCCCCCATGCTGGTCACCGGTAACAGCGTGGTGCTGATGCCATCCAGCAAGACCCCCCGGACGGCCATTGTGATTGTGGAGCAGCTGCTCAAGGCCGGTGTGCCGGCCAAGGTGGTTTCCTGTGTCACCGGACGGGGCAGCGTCATCGGTGCGGCAGCTTCCGCCGATCCCCGGGTTGCCGCAGTGAGCTTCACCGGCAGCACGGAGGTTGGATTGTCCCTGGCTCAGACCTGTGCCAAGAGTCTTCGGCCGGTTTCCCTGGAGCTGGGGGGCAATGACCCGCTGATTATCTTTGACGACTGCGACTATGATCTGGCAATGGCTGAGACCATCGGCGGCCGCATCGGCAATGCGGGACAGACCTGCTGTGCCAGCAAACGATTCCTGATTCAGCGGGGAATCTTTGACCGGTTTGTGGCGGACCTCTGCGCCCGTCTGGATAAGGTCAAAATGGGAGACCCCAAGGACCCCACGGTGGAGCTGGGCCCCTGCATCCGGGAATCCGCCGCCATTACCGTGGAACAGCAGATTCAGGATACCCTGGCCCAGGGCGGCAAGCTGCTCCGGGGCGGCAAGCGCAGCGGCGCCTTTGTGGAGCCGACGGTGATTCAGGTATCCCGGGAAACGGACATTGCCAAGGATATGGAAGTGTTCGGACCGGTGTGGCCGGTGATCCCCTTCGACACCATGGAGGAAGCAGTTTCCATCGCCAACCAGACCCGCTACGGCCTGTCCAGCGGCGTGATCAGTTCCAATATCAAGACGGCGATGAAGGTTGCGAACCGGATTGAAGCCGGAGCCTGCATTATCAACGGAACCGGCAACTACCGTCTGGCCCACCAGCCCTTCGGCGGATACAAGTATTCCGGCGTGGGCCGGGAAGGTGCGGTGTGCACCCTGGAAGAGATGACCAGACAGAAAATGATCTCGTTCAAAGGCGTATTGAATGAAGAATAAATCCGCTGGCCTGATGAAATGCAGGAACGGATACGGAACTTTGGTAAAACGGAGGAATGAACCGATGAAAGACGGAAAGCTGCAGATTGGCATTATCGGCTGTGGCGGTATTTCCAATCAGAAGCACATGCCCAATCTGAAGAAGCTGGGTGATCTGTGCCAGATGGTAGCGTTTTGCGACATTATAGAAGAGCGGGCCCTCAAGGCCAAAGCGGAATACGGAACCCCGGAGGCAAAGGTGTATACCGACTATCGGGAGCTGCTGAAGGACCCGGAAATTGACTTGGTGCATGTTCTGACGCCCAACGTGTCCCATTGCCCCATTACCGTGGCGGCGTTTGAGGCAGGAAAAAATGTCATGTGCGAAAAGCCCATGGCGGCCAGCTCTGCGGATGCCAGGAAAATGATTGACGCCTGGAGAAAGAGTGGAAAGAAATTCACCATCGGCTATCAGAACCGGTTCCGCCCCGAGGTGCAGGCGCTGCACAAGGCCTGTGAAAACGGGGAGCTGGGTGAAATTTACTATGCCAAGGCCCATGCCATCCGCCGCCGGGCAGTTCCCACCTGGGGTGTGTTCCCCAACAAGGCCCTCCAGGGCGGCGGTCCCCTGATCGACATCGGCACCCACTCTCTGGATATGACGCTGTGGATGATGAACAACTATCATCCGGTCAGCGTCACCGGCTCCGTGTTCTACAAGCTGGGACACCTGCCCCAGGCAACGGAAGGCAACGCCTTCGGCCCCTGGGACCCGGAGACCTATGAGGTGGAGGATTCCGCCTTCGGCATGATCAAGATGGCGGACGGCGCTGCCATCAACCTGGAAGCCTCCTGGGCCCTGAACGTGCGGGAATCCAAGGAAGCTTCCACCACCCTCTGCGGCACGCTGGCCGGTGCGGAAATTCTCTCCGGCATGAGCTACAAGACGGACGAACTGATTATCAACCGGGGCAGAAACGGTGTGCTGATGGATGAGCACATGGCAGGCGGCGGCAATGTGGCCTACTTCGAGGGGGCAACCGGCGAGCCGGGCTATGAGGAGGCCAAGCAGTGGCTCCATGCCATCCTGGAGGACAAGGAGCCTTTGGTCAAGCCGGAGCAGGCTTATGTGGTGACCCAGATTCTGGAGGCCATTTACCGTTCCAGCGAGCTGGGCAAGGAAGTTTTCCTGGAAGAACTGGAGGGATAATATGAAACTGGGATTCATTACATCCATTCTGGATTACTGCGGCTTTGAGGAGATGATTGACACCGCTGCGGAGCTGGGCTTTGCCTGCGTGGAAGTGGCCTGCTGGCCCGGCGGCAAAGCGGAGCGGCGTTATGCCGGCGTCTGCCACATTGACGCGGAGCGGGTGCTGGAGGAGGACGCCTATGCCCGGCATATCCTGGATTACAGCCGGGAGAAGGGCGTGGAGCTCTCTGCCCTGTCCTTCTACCCCAACACCCTGGACCCGGATTTGGAGAAGCGGGCCGCCAATGTGGAGCACCTGAAAAATGTCATCCGTGCCAGCGCAAAGCTGGGAGTGAACCGGGTGGGAACCTTCATTGGGCGGGACCAGAGCAAATCCGTGGAGGAAAATCTGGAAATCGTGGCCCAGGTCTGGCCGGAAATCATTGCCCTGGCGGAGGAGAACAAGGTTCAGATCGCCATCGAGAACTGCCCCATGCTCTTCGGCAGCGATCAGTGGCCCGGCGGACAGAATCTGATGACCTCTCCGGCGCTGTGGGAGAAGATTTTCCAGCTGCTGCCCAGCCAGTATCTGGGGCTGAATTTCGACCCGTCCCATTTTGTCTGGCAGATGATGGACTATATCCAGCCCATCTACGCTTTCCGGGATAAGATATTCCACGTCCACTTCAAGGACATCAAGCTCTACCAGGACCGGCTGGCGAAGGTGGGCACCATGGCGTATCCCCTGGACTATATGCAGCCGAAAATCCCGGGGCTGGGAGACGTCCGCTGGGACCGGTTTGTTTCTGCGCTGACCGACATCGGCTATGACGGCTATGCGTGCATTGAAGTAGAAGATCGGGCATTCGAGGGCAGCAAGGAGAAGGTACGCAATTCGCTGGCGCTGTCCAAACGGTATATGGAGCAGTTTGTGATTTAATATGGATAGATACAACGATAATTATGAAATTCTGCGGCAGATTGTGGCAAAGCGCGGCGTGATCCGCCACGTCTCCAAACATCGCAAGCCCGATGGGACCATGGACCTGGAAGGAAACAAGCAGATCTGGAATACCGCCCTGGCCCGGTTCCGGCAGATTCCCCTTTGGGAAACCGGGACGCCCAACTATGACGACCGGGACCCCCTGCAGCCGGAGCCGTCCATTGTGTTCATTCCCGGCGTGAACCAGACTGCCCCCCGGGGCACCATTATCGTGGCCCATGGCGGCGGCTTTGAAAGCCGCACCGGGTGCGAAGGCATGAATGTGGCCCTGTATTTTGCGGACGCAGGCTTCAACACCGCCATTCTGACCTACCGGCTGAAGCCCTACACCCGGCTGGATGCCATGGACGATATGCAGCGGGCAATCCGGCTGCTCCGGGCCAGAAAAGAGGAGCTGGGCATCACCGACAAGGTGGTGGCCATGGGCTTCTCCGCCGGCGGCATGCTCAGCGGAAACTGCGCCACCCATTTTGACCTGGGAAAACCGGAGGCAGAGGACCCCATTGAGCGGCAGTCCTGCCGCCCGGATGCGGCGGTGCTGGGCTATGGCGCATTCGCCTTCACGGCATTCCCGGCGGGCCTGTTCCGGAACCCCTTTGCCCGGAACCAGCAAGAGCTGTACTACCTGGCGCCGGAGGCAAATGTCACCCTGGATACGCCCCCCTTCTTCATCTGGCAGACCAACAGCGATGACCCCCGGCACTCCTTCGCTCTGGGCAGCGCCCTGACTGCAGCGGGCGTCCCCTTTGAACTGATGTGCTTTACGGATGGCGTCCACGGACTGGCCCTGGCGGACGGGGAAAATGATCTGGATATGAACATCCCCCATGTCCACCGCTGGGCGTCCCTTTGCGCCGAGTGGCTGGAAAACCTGGGTATCTGAATGATGCAGGCGGGCTGTTTCTGACGGCCTGCCTGCAAGTTTTGAGAAAAATATGAAAAGAAGAAAGGTTGGGTTCAGTCTTGGAAAAAGAGCATATCAAAAAGATTGTGGAGCGCCAATATCTGATGACCGATATTGGCAGAGTCAATAATATCCGGCAGCTGTATACGGAGTTCAGTCCCAATGTGAACTACGATGCTCTGTGTGAAAGCGCATTTTTCCCGGCGCTGGAAAAAATGATGGAGCCTGTTCTGGACCAATTGGAGGAGACCCCGGGGCAGAATGTGGAATACTGGGCCCAGCGGGGCATGGTGAAGGAGTGCCACGGCAGCGACAGGCCCATCGACTGGGATACCTACCAGTGGGAGAACGGTTATCGCTGGGAGCCCCAGGGTTTTGAGACCAAGCAGAACAGCCACCTGTTCTGGAATTCCTATGTACCTGCCTCTGCGTTCCGTCCGGAGAACAAGGATCGGAAATATCCCCTTGTTTTTGTCCTCCATGGGGCAAACAACGGGATGTTCCTGATGGAAGGCTGGGGCTTTGTTCAGGCGGCAGCGGAGCGGGAGTGGATTGTAATTGTTCCGTCGCTTCAGGTGGATGACTTTATCCTGGACGTTCTGGAACAGGCCAAACACCTGTACCCCGTGGATGAGAGCCGGATTTATGCTGCTGGGTTCTCCTATGGCGGCTGGTGCTCCAACCGGCTGGGCAACCAGCATCCGGAGATTTTTGCAGCAGTGGCGCCCTGCGGCGCAGCCATGGATTCCGGCTTCACCCCGGGTGACCCCCACGACCGGGAGCCGATTCCGCCCTTTGACGGTGTCCCCCGGGCTTTGGAAAAGGGAATCTGCATGCCCATTATCAACTGTTATGGGGACTGCGACGGAAACCGTTTCCCCTTCTATGATTTCCACGGCAGAGCCTTCGGCCTGTCCGGCATGGAAACGCCTCAGGATTTGGTGGATGGTATTAACGTATGGGCCAGAGTCAACCATGCCCCAGAGCTGAAGCTGGAGGATGTGATGGCCCTGAAGGACCGTACAGATGCCACTCCGGCGGAGAAGGAAACCGGGATTCCGCTGGCTCCGGGCTGCGGACATACCTTCCAGGCGGATGGGGTGCGGTACCACACCTGCGACATCAAAAGTGAGGACGGCGTTGCCAGAGTCCGGATTCTTGCGGAAATGAACATTCCCCACTGGCCCACGCCGGAGATGATCCGCCAGATTTTTGCGTTCTTTGACCGATTCAGCAGGGACCCGGTTACCGGGGAGAGCGTGTATCGCCGCTGAGGAAGGTGGGGTGGCCAGATTGAAATTTGTGGATAACTGCATTGAAACAGACCGAATCTTTTACAAGCGGCTGTTCCGGACCGCCGTGCCGGTGATTCTCCAGAGCCTGATCACCACCGGCGTCAACCTGATGGACAATATCATGCTGGGACAGCTGACAGAAACGGCCCTGGGCGCATCCACCCAGGCAAACCAGTTTATCAGCCTGTTTACCTTTGCCATTATGGGCATCAGCATGGGCTCCTCGGTGCTGTCCTCCCGGTTTTATGGGGCGGGGGATTCCAAGTCCTTGAAAAAGATTATTACCATTGCCCTGCGGTTCGGACTGATTCTGGGCGCTGTTTTTACCCTGGCGAACGTTTTGTTCCCGGAGCAAATCATGAGCCTGTACATCAAGAAGGGGGAAACCTCCTTTATTGAGGCCGGCGTCACCTATCTGCGCTGGTCTACCGCCACTTATCTGCTGATGAGTGTGTCCTTTGTGTGCACCAACATTCTGCGCAGTGCGGGAATGACCCATGTTCCGCTGATTGCCTCGATTTGCGCCTTTGGCGTGAATGTGGGCGCCAACTATGTCTTTATCTTCGGCAAACTGGGGATGCCTGCCCTGGGCGTTGCCGGTGCCGCCCTGGGCACAGTGCTGGCCAGGATCGTGGAAACCACCATTCTGCTGGTGTATTTCTTCCGGGACAAGAAGATTCACTACCGGCCCCGGGATATCCTGCTGCCCTGCGGCGATCTGGTGGGAGACTTTGTACGCATCAGCGTGCCGGTTATGCTCAGCGATACCCTGCTGGGCCTGGGCGACAGTGTTCTGGCCATCATCATGGGACAGATTGGCGCATCCTTTGTCTCGGCCAATTCCATTACCATGGTGGTACAGCGGGTGAGCACCATCTTTATCACCGGCCTTGCCTTCTCCAGCTGCTTCCTGACGGGACAAGTCCTGGGGGAGCGACGGATTCAGGCGGCGAGAAAGCAGGGGTATACTTATCTGTTCCTGGGACTGGTTATTGGTGCTGCGGCTTCAGTGATTATTCAGCTGATCAGTGGTCCGGTTGTGAATGCCTATAAGATCAGCGACGAAACCAAGGACATTGCCTTCTCCCTGATGAATGCGGTGAGCGTCATCATCATCTTCCGTTCCAGTAACTCCATCTTGACCAAGGGCGTCCTGCGGGGCGGCGGCGATACCAAATTCCTGCTGGCGGCGGACATGTCCACCATGTGGCTCATTGCGGTGCCCCTGGGTGCGCTGGCGGGACTGGTGCTCCACCTGCATGCCTTCTGGATTTACATCTTCCTCCACTCCGACCAGATTATCAAGGCCATTTGGTGCATCTTCCGGCTGAAGAGCGGGAAATGGATCAAAAAGGTCAAGGGTCTGGACCTCTGAGCCATTCTCTGCCTTATTGAAAATACCCCTCGCCGACCCTGGACAGATGCCCGGGATTGGCGAGGGGTTTGAATTTGATTAGCCGAATATGGAATTTCCATCCTGGTCGAAAAGATAAAAGCGGCTGGGATTGAGCTGGAAACAGACGTCCTGCCCCTTCCGGCAGACCGGGACTTCCGGGGCGTCGGGAATGACGGCGCTGATCTTCTGGGAGGGAAGTAGCAGGTGAACCAGCGTTTCACCACCCAACGGTTCTGTATATTCCACCCGGGCCTGGTGAGGGCCTTTGCCCAGCTCGATGTTGACCGGGCGGATGCCAACGGTTATGCGCTGGCCGGGTGTTCGGGACTCCAGCCCGGAGTGCAGGGCTTCCGGCAGAGCATAGACCTGACCAAAGAGGTCCACCGTCCAGCGGCCCCCTTCCCAGCAAAGCGGAACCTCTTCCACGAAATTCATGGCGGGCTGCCCCACGAAGGAAGCGACAAAGCGGTTGACTGGCCGGGTATAAATTTCCTGGGGCGTACCGACCTGCTCCAGCATGCCGTCACGAAGGAGGGCGATTCTTGTGCCCAGGGCGAAGGCCTCTGCCTGATCGTGGGTCACATAGATGAAGGTGGTTCCCAATTCCCGGTGGAGCCGCTTCACCTGCAGGCGCAGGGCCTGCCGCATGGGGGCGTCCAGGTTGCTGAAGGGTTCGTCCATCAGGAACAGCTTGGGCCTGCGGACAATGGCGCGGCCAATGGCCACACGCTGCAGCTGACCGCCGGACAGCTGATTGGGCCGTTTGTTCAGCTGGTTTTCCAAACCCAGCAGCCGGGCGGTTTCCCGGACAATGGGATCCAGCTTTTCCCGGGGGGTGTGAAGGTTGCGCAGGGGGAAGGCAATGTTATCGTAGACCGTAAAGTGGGGATAGAGGGAATAGTTCTGAAAGATCATAGCCATGTCCCGCTCTTCCGGGGGCAGATCGTTAATAACTGTCCCTTCCATCACAACTTCTCCGTCCGTCACATCCTCCAGCCCGGCAATCATCCGCAGCAGGGTGCTCTTTCCGCAGCCGGATGCCCCCAGAAGCACCAGAAATTCCCCCTCCTGGATGTCCAGACTCAGATCCTGGATGGCCAGAACGCCTTCGTTGGTGGTGAAGGGCTTTTGCCGCTGCTCTCGGAGAAAAGCGGCGGCCTTCCGGCGGCCCAGGATACCGCTGACCTTTACAAAGGGATACACTTTCACGAGATGTTTCAGTTCCAGCTGGGCCATCAGGGTGCCTCCTTCTCAGACTCTGTCAGGTATCGATCCAGGGCGATGCTGCCCATATCCTCTGCCGCTGATTGGGGGGCGTCCTCTTCTTCATCGTCATCCTCAGAAAGTCCGGCGCTGGTGATGTATGCTTCCATTGTTTTCTTCATCCCGGTGGCAATCAGGTCCATATAGACCGCCGGAAGAATCAGCAGCAGCACGGGATAAAAATCAATCAGCACCCCAACCAACACCAACAGTACCAGCATATACACATCCCGAAGAATGTGCTGGCTGGAAAAATACAGGGAAAGCCGCACGACGCCCATGGCGCTGCAGGTAAACCGGGACAAAACAGGGGGCAGATACAGAATGGACGGAATCAGAATGACAGCCAGCAGCAGCCCGACAGCGGTGTGAACCACACCGAAAACACTGTCCTGCCACAGCTGAGAGCCCAGGAACCAGCCGTAAGCCAGCAAGCCGCAGCAGAGCAGACAAACAACACTGAGAAGAATGCCGTTTTTCAGCTCCCGGATAAACACCTGGAAAAAGTCCTTGGTGACGCCCGCCCCGTTGCCCTGGACCACGGTGACAATGGTGTGATACAGCGCAGCGCTGGCAGGAATGATGGTCACAACCGGGATGCAGCACACGGCCCAATAGAAGCTCAGCAGCATCAGATTGGCGATGCGGATCATGACTGCCATGATGGGATTGTCATAGTTGAATACGCCCATAGGGTTATCTCCTTCTGATTGGGTTACAGGGGGGTCTCGGGAATCCGGGCAGTCTGACCTGCGGCGAGCAGGAAGGGAGCCCGGTTCAGCTGAATCCACACATCCACAGCGCTGGAATTGTGAATCATGCTGCCGTCAGCGGAATAGACCAGTTGCTGATAGGCAGCCACATATTCCAGAATCTGGGTATTGGATGCGAACCAGATCTGATCGGCGAATTGGCTTACATACCGGAAGAGGGTTTCAATCACGTCCCAATTGTCATCGCTGTCGAACTCATAGGCATGGCCCCAGAGGAAGAACAGGGAGGGACCAAAGTGAAATTCCGTACAGAAAGACTTGGCAAGCGCCATCAAGTCCGGGTCGCCGTGGTGACAGGTGGGGTCCCACTCCAGAAAATCCGCAGGCAGATCAAACGAGTGGGTGGAGCGCACCGTCCGGGCGCCCCGGTATCCGCAAAGCCGCAGGGCCTCTTTGACCTCGGGGTTGAAGGTCCCGAAGGGGTAAGCGAACATCTGCACCAGACGGCCGGAAAGCTGCTCCAGGCGGCGGCGGTCCTCGATGATTTCATAAACCGCCAGAGGGGTACCAACGGCATCCAAAGCGGAGTGATACAGCCCGTGTCCGCCGATGTCCTGGTTTGCGTAAAGGGAAATCTCCTCCGGCAGAATTTTAGAAATGTCCGTGGGCTTTCCCTTGGGGCCGGGCATCTGGCCCTGGAAGCCCAGCACACCGCTGCCCAGATTGAAGGTGCACTGAATGCCATATTGCTCGCAGAGCGCCACCAGCCGGCGATCCTGCACCACGCCGTCATCATAACTCAGAGTCAGTGCTTTTGACTTCCCGTTGGGGAACAGCATTTTATCCATTCTTTTTCCCATTATATCGCATCCTTTCTGAAATTACAATCTTGCAAGGCACGACCCGAAGGGGGCTCATGCCTTGCAAGATTGTGAAATAATGGAATTAAGCGGGGATCAGCCCTTGACGCCGCCGACCACCATGCCCTTGACCAGCTCTTTCTGGATGAAGGGGTAGACCAGCAGGATGGGGAGGATGGCGATGATGGCGATGGCCATCCGGGCGCCTTCTGTGGGCAGGGACTTGAACGCCAGAGCGGCGGATTCCGCAGCCACGTCCGAGGACTTCAGGAAAGCGATGCTGTCCATCAGACGCTTCAGGTAGACCTGAATGGTGTACAGCTTGGTGTTGGTGATGTAGTACAGACCGTTTGTCCAGTTGTTCCAATAACCCAGGGCTGCAAACAGGCCGATGGTGGTCAGAACCGGCTTGGACAGAGGGACCATAATACCGGTGTAGATTCTGGCGTCGCTGGCGCCGTCGATGCGGGCCGCCTCAATGATGGAGTAGGGGATGTTGGTGTTGTAGTAGTTGCGTACCATCAGAACATTCAGTGCGCCCATCAGGCTGCCGGGAAGCAGATAAGCCCAGACGGTGTCCTTGATGTGGAACAGCCGGGTCCAGACAATGTAGCTGGCGGTCAGACCGCCGTTGAACAGCACGGTGAAGAACAGGATGAAGGCGAACAGGTTGCGCTGCTTGAAGTCCTTCCGGCTGAGGGGGTAGGCGAACAGAGAGGTGAGAACCAGGTTGCTGGCCGTGCCCACAACCGTTACCAGAATGGTCAGGGCATAGCACCGGCCGATGGTGAACCGCTTGGCCCACAGGTACTCATAGGCGGCGGTGGAAATTTCCGCAGGCCAGAACTTATAACCCTGTGCCAGGGCGCTTTCCGAAGTGAAGGAAACGGAGAGCATCAGCAGGAAGGGAATAATGCAGTAGATTGCCAGAAGGCTCATCAGAACCAGCGCCACATTGTGGAAGGCACGCTCGTCCTTAATGGCAGGCTTTTTGTTTTTCATACAGTGCTACCTCCTTAGAACAGTGCGTCATCCGGATCAACAACCCGGACAAAGGCGTTGGAAAGGCAAACCAGAATGAAGCCGATAATGGCCTGGAACACACTGGCCGCGGAGGACATGCCCACGTCGTTGAGCACCAGCAGGGCACGGTATACATAGGTATCGATGGTCTGGGTGGTGCTGTTCAGCAGACCGGAACCCAGAGGAACCTGGTAGAACAGACCGAAATCGGAGTTGAAGATGCGGCCCACGCTCATCAGGAGCATCAGGATCATCATGGGCTTCAGCATGGGCAGCGTGATATAGATGATCTGCTTGAATTTGTTGGCGCCGTCAATCCGGGCGGACTCGTAGAGACCTTTGTCAATGCCGCCGATGCTGGCCATGTAAATGATGGAGCTTTGACCGGAGGATTGCCAGAAGTGAACAATGGTCAGAATCACGGGCCAATACTTGGCGGTGGCGTACCAGTTGATTTTTTCATGCAGAATGGCGGTGTTGACATAACCGTAGGTTGTGCTGAGGAAGGCGTACACGATGAAGGACAGGATAACTGCGGACACCATGGAGGGGAAGCAGATGACGGGCTGAATCACCTTGGCGATGGGGCGGCTGGAAATTTCCGACATGCAGATGGCGATAAAGACTGCAATGACCATCCCCAGAATGATCCAGACCACGTTGTATGCCAGGGTGTTGCGGATCATAATCATGGCGTCCTTGGTCTTGAACAGGAACTCGAAGTTGTCCAGACCAACCCAGGGGCTGGCCAGGATGCCCTTGGAGAAATTCACACGCTTGAACGCAATGAGGATACCAAACATCGGCAGATAGTTGTTGCACACCAGATAGATGAGCCCAGGGAGCATCATCAGGTACAGCGGCAGCATATTCAGGAAAGTGGACTTGCGGGATTTCTTCTTTCTGGCTGCCAGCAGACCGTCGTACTGCGATTTGCCGGCTTCTTTTAGCTGAGTTGAGTCGGTTTTCCTTGACATAAACAAATCTCTCCTTGCTGTTATGGAAGTACGCATCCCCGGGCATCTTTCCTGCACCCAGCGGGGATGGATTGCCGGAAATTACAGATAGCGGAACAGGTCTCCAGCCGGAACAAAGGTAATGGGGAGGTCGTCTCCAACCAGGGGACGCAGCCACTCGGGAGCCCAGCGCATTCCAGCCTCCTCCTGAACGAAATGACCGGGAATAATCATTCCCTTGGCATGGCCCAGCTCAGCGGCGTCGTAATAATACAGCGGAGCGGTCCAGTCCACCGTCTCTCCCGGGATAATCACATCGTACTTCCAGGAAGCGGCGACCTGGTCGTTGTTGCTCCAGTTGGTGTGGGGGCCGGGAAGCAGATGGCCGCAAAAGCCCACCGTGGAAACCAGGGCGTCAGGGTTGCCGATGAAGCGGATGTGCTCCAGCCCCATTGCCTCTTTGATGTGCAGGGTCAAGTCTTTGAGCGTGGTTTCGGGAAGCTTGATTTCCATTTCCCGGGTACCGGGCACCACATAATCGTCCCAGCCCATCTGCCGGATCAGATAATGGAAGATTCCGTCGGGCTTGTGGGCGTGCATATGGTCGTGATCCCGGAAAACCACAATGCCGTTGTCCCGGAGCAGTTTGAGCTTCTGCTCATAAACCGGGTTGCCCTCCAGCCACTCGCACTCGTCATCGTAACCGCTGTAGAATGTGGGTTCATGGACGAAAATGAAATTGGCACCGATTTCGATGGCTTTGCGGATGATGGGAACGGTGGGCGCGATGGATACCAGGATGCCGGTGCACTCCACATTGGGATCGCCGCCCACCATTACATCGCAGGTTCTGCGGTCGCCGATATCCGGATGGTATGCCAATATTTTGTCGACAATGTTCTGAATCGTCATGTTGGGTTCCTCCTGCATTCAACAATTTCACCAAGCGGGCAGCTTTCCGGGCGAAGGGAATGCGCCGACAGTCAGAAAAGGGGTGCACAAAACCGCCGCTTTATTCACGCAATATAAAAGTAATTCATTTTGATGGCCAACCGCAATTGAAAATCACGACTTCACTTTCAATTTTCTATAGCAAAGGTCTCCAATCTCAAAATAGGTGATTACTTTTTCGAATGAAGGTGGAATCAAATTGGTGCTACAATGTCTGCCAGAAGGTATCAAACAGGAGGCTTTGTTCTATGAAAAATATCGCAATTGTTGGCTGCGGAGGAATGGGCAGCGGACATGCCTTTGCCATTTCCTCCGGCAGCGGAAATGCGGTTGGCACCTACTCCAATGACCGCAGCGGGGGCTTTCTCCACCAGACGGACACCGACCTTCGCAATGTGCTGCATCTGACGGGTGTGTGCGACATCAATCCCCAGCGGATCCAATGGGCCCACGAGCATGGGTTCCCGGTTTACCCCGACTTTGACGCAGTCCTGGCGGCGCCGGAGGTGGACATTGTTCTGATCGCTACCCCCAACGACCTGCACAAGGAGATGGCAATTGCAGCCATGCGGGCGGGAAAGCATGTGCTCTGTGAGAAACCGGTGATGATGAGCAGCCGGGATCTGGAAGAGGTGATGGCGGTGTCTGCGGAAACTGGGATGGTGTTCTATCCCCGCCAGAACCGCCGCTGGGATGAGGATTTCCTGACCGTGAAAAAAATCTTCCAGGAGAAACTGCTGGGAGAGGTCTACCACATTGAAAGCCGGGTTCACGGTTCCCGGGGAATCCCGGGAGACTGGCGGGGGAAAAAGGAACACGGCGGCGGTATGATGCTGGACTGGGGCGTCCATCTGATTGACCGGGTTGTGGACATGATTCCCGGAAAGATCACCAATCTCTACTGCCAGACCACCCATGTTACCAACAAGGAAGTGGATGATGGCTTCACCCTGATGCTCACCTTCGAGAGAGGTCTGACGGTGACGGTGGAGGTTGCTACCAACAACTTTATTGACCTGCCGTTGTGGTATGTCAACGCAGAGAACGGTACCGCCATGATCTGGAACTGGGATCTGGAGGGGAAGACGGTGCTTCGGGTTCCGGGAGAGGAGAAGGACAGCGCACCCATTCTGGCCGGTTCCGGACTGACCAAGACCATGGCGCCCAGAAAGAAGGATACCACCCAGACCCTGCCCCTGCCTTCGGTGGAGTTTGACGCCAACACCCTGTACGTCAACCTGGTGGAAACAGTGGAGGGGACCGCGGAGCAGATTGTGAAGCCGGAGCAGGCGCTGCGGATTCTGCGGATCATGGAGGCGGCGCTGGAATCAGCCCGGACCGGAAAAACCATCCAACTGGAGAAATAACGGCGGAGCGTCGGCGGGCATGTGCCTGCCGGCGCCCTTTGAATGGAATAAAATCACAAGCACTGGATACTTTTCTGGATTTCTACCGGAAATCTCTTCTGGTATACTAGCATAAGGGACTGTGTGGTTTCACGACCATATTCTAAATTTATAATAGAAAGGCGGACATATCAATGCCGGAAATCAAAATTTTAGACCTGGGCGATGTGCAGCTTGCGTACAAGGAGATCGGTTCCGGAGACAAGTACCTGATTTCAACCCAGAATTTTTTCCTGACTGACTGCCACATGGAACTGCTGGGCAAGCCGCCCTATGATTATCATTGCTTCCTGGTGTACATGCGGGGGTATGGCCAGTCCAGCCATATCACCGACCCCACCCCCCGGGACTACAACACCATCTGGGGGGAGGACATCATAAGATTCGCAGAGGCACTGAATATCCCTTCTTTCTACTATACCGGTGTGTCCCACGGCAATCTGGCCGGCTGGCATATTGCTTTCAACCGTCCGGAACTGCTGCGTGCCTTTGCCTGCGTGGACGGAATCGCCCAGTACCGGGAGAATCAGGGGCCTTTGCCCCGGACACCGGGATATTATGCCGACGTGGACGCCATGGTAGGCAACTATGAAAAATTGGAAAAGACAGCCTGGATGGAGCCCTGGCCCACGGAGAATCCCCAGCGTCTGGCCCGCCGGGCGGCAAACCATGCGGAGCATACCCAGATCCTGATGGGCCGCAAGCGGGAGGAATTCCTGATTCCCAACTGCGGAGATATGAGCTGCTGCGGCGCCAAATCGGCAGAGGAATTCTATGAGAAGCTGTCCAAAATTCCGGTTCCCACCCTGATCTGGGAAGGCGGACTGGATCCCCTGGCCAAGGTGGAGGACGCTCTGAAGGTGGCCCAGACCATTCCCGGCGCTTCCCTGCTGACTTACCAGCACCTGGGCCATGGCGGTGCCGACGAGTGCCCGGAAATGGCTGCCCGGGACTGCGACCGGTTCTTCCGGGACGTGGAAGGACGAATCCTGTAAAGGGAGGAAAAGCATATGAAACTGCAGCCTGCATTGTTGTTTGGTGAATCCATGATCCTGCAGCGCCGCAAGCCAATCCCGGTGTGGGGGCGGAGCGTGCGCGGGGACGTGGTGACGGTAACCCTGGGGGGAAACACCGCCTCCGCAGTGGCGGAGGGTGGCCTCTGGCAGGTGACCCTGCCCCCCATGGAAGCGGCAGAAGGGGTCGCCATGACCATCAGCTCTCAGATCACCGGTGAAAAAGTTGAATTTTCCAGTGTCGCAGTGGGAGAAGTGTGGCTGGCCGGCGGCCAGTCCAATATGGAATTCCTGCTGAAATATGACGAGGAATTCGAACAGGTGAAGCAGCTGCCGGAAGATACCGGCCTGCGGTTCTTCCGCTTTCCCCAGGCCAATTATACCGGCTGCCTGGAGAAACAGCCCTATCCGGATGACGGATTCTGGAGAACCTGGACCAGTCCGGAGAATCGGAGCTTCTTCAGCGGCCCTGCGGCGTACATGGGCCTGATGCTCCGCAAAACCTTGGGAGTCCCGGTGGGCTTTGTGGGATGCAACTGGGGCGGCACACCGGCGGCGGCCTGGACGGCAATGGAGGATCTCCAGTCGAATCCCGCCCTCAAGACAGTGCTGGACTGGCACAAGGAGAACTGTGAACAGGTGGATCTGGCCAGCTACTATGCGGTTTCCGATCTGCCGGAACCGGAACCCTCCCGGGAGCAGCAGGAGCGGATGGACTATCTGATGATGGGCGGAGATTTCAGCAAGCTGCCCCCCATGCCCATGCCGGACATGTCCCAGATTCCCTACAGCCCCTTCAAGCCGGGTCCCAGAGCCTGCATCCGTCCCGCCGGACTGTATGAGAACATTCTCGAGCACATTGCCCCCTATGGGGTCAGAGGTATCATCTGGTACCAGGGGGAGGACGATGACTTCCGGGGCTGGGTGGATTTCTACGATGAGAGCATGAAAACTCTGATCGGGTCCTGGCGCAAGCTGTGGAAGGAGGAACTGCCCTTCCTGCAGGTGGAGCTGGCGCCCTTCCAGGGCAGCGGCTTCAACGGCGCCAAGGACTATCCCGGTATGCGCCGAAAGCAGCGGGCCGCTGCAGATGCGCTGCCCGGGGTGCATGATGTGTGCATCATGGATTCCGGAGACGCCATGAACATCCATGTCCGGAAGAAGCGCCCGGTTGGCGAGCGGCTGGCCCTGCTGGCCAGAAAATATGTCTACGGCGAGTCGGACCTGCTGGCAGACAGCCCCCGGGCGGCGGCGGCAAGCCGGGATGCGGATACGGTGACGGTGCGCTTTGAAAATACCGGAGACGGTCTGACGGTACGGGGGGATCTTCAGCAGGTGCTGGAAGTCACGGCGGACGGCGCAGCGGTCACGGCGGAAGCCTGGGCAGAGGGAGACTCCCTGATTCTGCGCAGCCCGGCCTTCCGGGATGCACAGAAGGTCTGCGTCCGGTTTGCGGAGATGAATTTCTGCCAGGACCCCCTGTTCGGGAGCACCGGCCTGCCGGCGTTCTCCTTTACCATGGAGCTGTGACCCAGGAAAAGATTCCGGGGCGAAATCCTGCCGGCAGACTGGAGGATTCCCCCATCTAAGGAGGACATAGAATGGAAATTCGAAACATGCTGCCCCAGCTGACCTGCCACGGAAGAACCCGGCTTGATGGGGATTGCCTGTATATGAACTGGACCTGCACAGGGGTATCTGTGCAGTTCACCGGGAAACAGCTCAAAGCCCGGCTCCGGGCTCTGGGGGAGGTCTCTATGGAAGGCCCCGTGGAATATCCCTGGGTTGGCGTCACGGTGGACGGCGGGGAAACTCTGGTGAATCGGTTCGAATGCCGGGAGGAGGATGCCTGGTATACCCTCTGGGAATGCCCGGATGATCTGCCCCACGTCGTCCGGCTAATCAAGCTCACGGAGAACGCCCGGGGAAAGCTGGGAATCCTGGAACTGGAAACCGACGGAACATTCCTGGAAGCACCCCGGACGAGCAGCCGGAAAATTGAGTTCGTGGGTGATTCCATCACCTGCGGGTTCGGAAACGAAGCGGCGAACCGGGATGATCTGTTCAACCCGGCGGAGGAAAACGGCTGGATTACCTATGCGGCAACCGCCGCCCGGGAACTGGGAGCGGAGTTCAACTGCGTCAGCGTGTCCGGCATCAGCGCCAATGCACCGGAGAAGCCCTTGTTCCCCATGAAGCCCATGCGGGAGCTGTATCCCTACTGCGACCGGCTGTACGACGATCGGATGGAGCAGGAGCCGGCAGCCTGGGACTTTGCCGGAAACCGGAAGGACCTGGTCGTGGTCAATCTGGGCACCAATGATGTCAACCCGGTTCGCTTCTACACGGATCTGGAGCAGGCTGACCGGGAGGAAGCTCATTTTATCCGGATGTACAAGGAATTCATCCGGGAGATCCGCAGCCTGAATGGCCCGGAGACGAAAATCGTCTGCGTGCTGGGACCCATGGACTTCTATCTGTATGACGACATCAAAACAGCGGTGGCCGAATACCGGGCGGAAAGCGGCGACCAGCAGGTCTGGAGTCTGAAGATCATCGGAACGAATCTGATGACGGAGGGCTTTGGCGCAGTGGGCCATCCTTCCGCCAAGACCCACCAGCGGGCTGGCAGGGAACTGGCCGCCAGACTCCGGCAAATTCTGAACTGGGAATAAGGATAAAAGGAGCGTTCAGCCATGAAAGAAAACAGACTCGCCCTCCTGGCGGAGGGAATGAAGAACTGGAAGCCCCCGGAAATCCCCGAGAACATTCCCCATGGGGATATGCCCGGAGACAAGGTGGAAATCGGCCAGGGACATATTGACAAGGCAAATCTGATTTTCCCTCTGCTGGTGCCCATGGCGGCCGAGGCGGCGGAGAAAACCGGAAAAGCCGTGGTTTGCGTTTGCGGCGGGTCCGGCGTAGGCAAGTCCGAAACGGCATCTCTGCTGAGCCATTACTTCCGCAGCGCCGGCGTGGGAAGCTATACCCTTTCCGGGGACAACTATCCCCGGAGAATTCCCATGTACAACGACGCAGAGCGGGTCCGGGTTTTCCGCACCGCCGGCCTGGAAGGCATGCTGGAGCAGAAGGTTTACTCTGCCGAGGCGGGCCGGACCCTGCAGGAACTGTGGGAAAAGGAAACGGATGCCGACCCGGGAAAGGCAAAGGAATATCCCTGGCTGGCGGTATACCAGCAGGCAGGCAGAAAAGCCCTCAGCGGCTATCTGGGTACAGACCTGGAGCAGGACTATGAGCAGCTGAGCAGAATTATCGCCGCCTTCAAGGCCGGGGAAGAAACCATCTGGCTCAAGCGCATGGGCCGGACAGAGGACCAGCGCTGGTATGATGCCGTGGATTTTTCCGATGTGCAGGTGCTGATCATTGAATGGACCCACGGGAACAGCGACCACCTTCAGGGCGTGGACGTTCCGGTGCTGCTCAACAGCACCCCGGAGGAAACCCGGGCCCATCGGCGCGCCCGGAACCGGGACGGTAAGACGGACAGCGCCTTTACTACCATGGTGCTGGAAATTGAGCAGCAGGAGCTGGATTCCTGCGCCCACAAGGCAAAGCTGATTATCTCCAAGAGCGGGCAGGTGCTGTCCTACGAGCAGTACCGCCGGCTGATGGACGGCCAGGAGGGATAACCCATGACGCAGAAAAAAGGAAATCTGGGCGCCATGCTCAACGCCTATCCGGACAGCATGGGCCGGAATCTGTCCACCGCGGTGTCCGTCCTGAGCAAGCCGGAATTTGCGGATGCCTTTCAGTCGTTCTATATCCTGCCCAGCATCTTCAATACGGACCTGGACCGGGGATTTTCCCTGATTGACTACGGCCTGAATGAACTGATGGCTTCCGAGGCGGACCTGGAGAGCCTGAAGGAACTGAACATTGATCTTGCCCTGGACTTCATCCTGAACCATGCCTCCGTGCTGTCTGCGGAGTTCC
The DNA here is from genome assembly GCA_949296115.1 of uncultured Eubacteriales bacterium. Taxonomy (GTDB): domain Bacteria; phylum Bacillota; class Clostridia; order Oscillospirales; family Oscillospiraceae; genus Faecousia. The sequence goes on from CASFNR010000003.1 coordinate 89,554, forward strand.
AGGACATTCTGAAAAACGGCGATCAATCCAAATACCGGGATTTCTTCATTGACTGGAACCGGTTCTGGGAAGGTCACGGCACCATGACCGAGGAAGGCTACATCCAGCCGGACCCGGAACTGATCCGGGACATGTTCTTCCGGAAGCCCGGCCTTCCCATTCTGATGGTTCGTTTCCCCGATGGGCGGAACGTGCCTTACTGGAACACCTTCTATCAGGAGGTGCGCTATGACCGGGTGGATGCCCAGGACCTGATGGGGGCCATGAAGGTCCAGTATGCCACGGCGGACGCCCTGGCGAAGCGGGTGAACGCAGCGCTGGACCAGGGTGTCCTTCCCAAGGATATGGACTTCGGTGAATTTGACAAGTACCGTGCGGCAGTGGTGGAGTACCTGGACAGCCACCGGAAGTATCTGGGACAGATGGACCTGAATATCCGCTCACCGCTGGTGTGGGACTATTACCGCAAGACGCTGCAGACCCTGGCGGGCTACGGCGCGGCCATTGTCCGTCTGGATGCCTTTGCCTACGCACCCAAAGAGGTGGGCGCCAAGAACTTCCTGAATGACCCGGGCACTTGGGACCTGCTGGACCGGGTGGCGGAGATTGCGAAGCCCCTGGGCCTGACCCTGCTGCCGGAGATTCACGCCAGCTATGAGGAAAAGACCTATGATCTGCTGGCTTCCAAGGGCTACATGGTCTATGACTTCTTCCTGCCTGGGCTGCTGATTGACGCCATGGAGCGGCACAGTGGTGAAATCCTTGCCAAGTGGGCCCAGGAAATTGTGAGCAAAAATATGCTGACGGTGAATATGCTGGGCTGCCACGACGGAATCCCGCTGCTGGATTTGAAGGGACTGCTGGATGAGCAGAGCATTGGAAAACTCATTGACACGGTGGTGGCCCGGGGGGGCTATGTGAAGAATCTGCACGGACAGAAAAACGTGTATTATCAGGTCAACGCCACCTACTACAGCGCCCTGGGAGAGGACGACCGGAAGATGCTCCTGGCCCGGGCCGTGCAGCTGTTTATGCCCGGAAAGCCCCAGATCTGGTATCTGGACCTGTTTGCCGGACGCAATGACTATGAGGCCATGCGCCTGGCTGGTCCCGGCGGTCACAAGGAGATCAACCGCACCAACCTGTCTGCAGAGGAAATTGACCAGCGCCTGGGCATGGAAATTGTGCAGAAGCAGCTGGAGCTGCTGCGGATGAGGAACCGCTACAGCGTATTCTGCCGGGAGGCTGCGGTTTCTGCCGGAACGGAGGGCAGCTGCCTGACCCTGCAATGGGAGACAGAGGACCAGATTGCGGTTCTGAAGGCGGATTTTGCCGGTTACGGCTACGAGATTACCATTCAGGACAAGAAGTCCGGGGAAACCCTCTATCACAGCGCACAATAAAATTAAATTGAGGGGAGCTGCATTGGGCGGCTCCCCCCGTTTTTTATGATGTTTAGACGGGCAGCGCCCAGTCCAGGGCCGGCCCGATCATTTTGTTCCAGAATGCCCAGTCATGGACGCCGGAATCTTCCAGATAGGTAACCGGAACATTCTCATCCACCAGGAATTGATGGAATTCACGGTTCTGCTGAAGCAGGAAATCCTCGGTGCCGCAGGCCATGAACAGACGGGGAATTTCCTTCCCGGTGCATTTCAGTTCCTTCACAAGGAACTCCGGATTCTGGGGGCTTTCCAATACTTTGGCAGGATCGCCGAAGGTTTCCAGGTAGTACGGATAGTCGGCCATCATGCCGCCGTCCCACTTGTCCGGGGTGAGAGCGGCTACCTGACGGACCACCAGGGCACTGGAAAGGCCGATGGCGCAGCCGAACTGCTCCGGATAAGCCAGGGCAGTGTGCAGCGCACCGAAGCCGCCCATGGAGTTGCCGCCAATCAGGGTGTCCTCCTTGCTCTTGGCCAGGCCAAAGGTGTTCTGCAGGTACTGGGGCAGATCCTCCCCGATGAAACGGCAGTAGCCGTTGCCTACACCCGGACGGTCCAGGTAGAAGCTGATGCCGCCGTCGGGCATGACCACGGCCAGATTATACTTCATGGACAGCTCCGCCGCACCGCCGTGGTAGAGCCAGTCGCCGCTGTTGCCGGTATAGCCGTGGAGCAGAATCAGGGTTTTCATGGGGCGATCGTAGTGGGGATTTGGCCCGAAGATCTCTTCCGGCAGTTTCTCCGGATAGAACATCCAGAAGCTGGCCGGACGAGTCAGGGCCTGGGAGCGGAATTCCACACGAATCGTTGACATAATGCTGGACCTCCTCTGTATGATGATTGAAATTGCGAATGCTGTTGATGCTGCGGATGGTGCCGAGTGAGACAGCGTCATGCATTCCATTGCGCACATACTCTCCTGTTACTCTATTATGGGATGCAAAAGAAGTCTTTTGAAAATGGAGCATTCTTTTCCAAATATGTATCGAGCCCTAAAAATATGTGGACAGCCAGCGGCTGACTTGCTAAAATGTATGGTGGTACTGTCAAAAAAGTGCACTGTGGAGCTGCGAGGCGAAGGGAGATCGGAGATATGGTCAGGTCCTGGATAAAACAGACAACGGTTTTGCTGCTTACCATTTTGCTCTCGCTTTCCCTGTTTATCACCTGGACAAACTATAATTTCAACACGCAGATCCGCAAGACGGCCAACCGGGAAAATACCAACACGGTGTCTACGTGGTGCAAGACGGTGGAGGTGCGGCTTGATGCGCTGCATGAGAATCTGTACGACCTGCTTCTGACAATTTACAACAACACCGAGTTGAAACGAGGAACACCGATGATGCAGTTTGAGGCCCGTCAGAGCTGCATCGATGAAATGTCGGACAAACTGATTGCAAGTGAAATGGCAGAGGCTTTTTTTGTCCGGGACGATGAGAGCCTCTTCCTGTTCTGCTCCAAGTCCGGCATTCCCAACCGGGAGGCCAGCGCCATGAAGGCGTTTGCCCTGGAGCAGACCTTTGAACAGACCACGGGCATCTGGGAAAAATCATGGCGTTTGGCAACGATAGACGAGCAGGACTATTTTGTGAAAACCATTGCGCTGGGCAAATATATGGTCGGCGCCATCAGCAAGCTTTCCCAGTACGACATTCAGAAATCCTTTAATGTTTTGGGGGAAGAAATGTCGCTGATGCTGGAGCAGAAGGATACGGAAGCGCTGTACCTGTGCAGCGGGCAGGACTGGCGGCAGGAGATGCAGAGCGAAAAGGGAGTCCGATTTTTCCAGGATGAGCGAATGGTTGCTGAGATCCCCTTTGAGGATGAAAATATTGCTGCCATTCTTGCGGTACGTTCGGATACTTTGCTGGAAAATGCGGGATACGGTTCGGCAGGGGTGCTGCTGATTTGCAGTTTGATTTGCCTGGGGCTGATTGTGTATCTGCTGATTTTTCTGAATCACCAGGTCCTGAAACCCACCAAGGTGCTGCTGAAAGCCAACCAGGAAATCGGGTCCGGCAATTTCAGCTACCAGATTACCGCTCCGGCCCATAACCGGGAATTTGCCGAGCTTTATGAGAGCTATAACAACATGGCGGCGCGGATTTGCCGGCTTAACCAGGAAGCATACGACCACCTGCGGCAGCAGCAGGAAAACCAGCTTCGGCTGTTCCGGGCGCAGATCAAGCCGCATTTCTACCTGAATGCGATTACCACCATTGTGAATATGACCTACCAGGATAAACCGGAGAAGATCAGAACCTACATCTCCGGCCTGGCCAAATACCTGCGCTATATGCTCAATACGCAGGCCCGGTGGACGACGGTGGCGGAAGAAGTCACCCATATCCGAAATTATCTGCAGATGCAGGAACTTCGTTTCCCCGGGAGCATCATCGAAGACATTCAGTATGATGATGACGTGGCCCATACGCCCATTCCCATGCTGGCACTGTTTACGCTGGTGGAGAACTCCATCAAGCACGCCATGACACTTTATGAGCCTTTGAAACTGACGATTCGCTGCACCCGGTTTGAGACGGAGGGATTCGTGGGAGCCCGAATTGTGGAGGAGGACAGCGGTGACGGCTTTCCGCAGGAGGTGTTGGACATGATCGGCGGAGAAAAGCCGCCTGCAATGACCAAGGAACATCTGGGCTTGAGCAACCTGAGTTATACCTTGAATTTGATCTACCATCGAGGGGATCTGCTTCGTATCGGCAACCGACCCGAAGGTGGCGCCCGTGCGGAAATCTGGATTCCGGAAGGAGAAATAGAAGATGAAGCTATTGATTTGTGATGATGACATCTCCACGGTGGACGTTATCCAGAATCAACTGAATTGTCAGGAACTGGGAATCACCAAGATTCTGCGGGCTTATAACGGAGAGGCTGCGAAAACCATCATCATGGAAGAGTCTCCGGAGTTGATTCTCTGCGACATCGGCATGCCCAAATGCAGTGGAATTGAGGTGCTCCGCCACATCCGGGAGCATGGGAATGATTCACAGTTTGCTTTCCTGACCTGCTATGAATCTTTTGAATTTGCCCGGGAGGCCATTCGCTATGGGGTTTCCAACTATCTGTCCAAGCCCATCGACTTCGAGGAGCTGAATGCCGCCCTCCACAGAATGATCCAGACGGCCAAGGCCAAATCACAGCCCTGGAAAATGACTGAGGATGAGGGGCTGGTGGACAGCCGGATCAATAACATTCTGCGCCAGATCAACAATGGCTTTCTGGGGACCAATCGGGAACGGATCGACGGCGTTCTGCGCCGCAATCGGGTAGGGTTCAATGCGGACAGCCTCTGGCGGGTGGTGTGTTCATCGGCAGACATGACCCCGGCGCTGAAGGATGGCTGGCGGCGGGAACTGCTGGTGTTCAGTTTTACCAGATTGGTGGAGGAAGTGCTCACCGACCACATCGGGGCAGCCTACACCATTGTAAACATGGGAGATCGATTTGTGAGAACCACCTGCTATGTGGCAAAGGACAACTGCACCGAGGCGGAACTGCTCCAGAAGTGCCGGAAAATGGCGCAGCTGTGTGAGATGAACATCAATGTTACGCCGGTCAGCATTGTAGGCGACCCTATTGCATTGTACCAGTCCAGTGATGTGGTTCCGCAGATCGATGCCCGCTGCCGGAAGCTGCGGCTGAAATCCGGAGCGGTGTACCTGATGCGGGAAACGGAAAACCTGGAAGGGAACATGACCAGCCCCCTGGATGACCAGGAGGTGATCCTGCTGATCAAAACCAGAAACCGTGAGAAATTTACGGACATGGTTACCATGGTTCTGGACAAGATTACCCACACCCAGGGGGACTCCGACAGCATGATCGCCATGCTCCACCATGACCTGCAGCAGGTATTCAGCAACTGCCTGCGGGATAACCACTTGTCCATCCGGAGCATTCTGGAGGACGAACAAATGCGAATTCTGGATACCAACGCCACCCGGTCCTCGGAGGATATGCTGCTGTTTGCCCAGGCACTGTATGACAAGACGCTGGAAAAGCTGCAGGAACTGGCGGACTCCACGGACATCATTGCCAGCGTGAAAAAGTACATTCAGGAGAACTTCCGGGAGGACATCGACCGGGATACCATCGCCGCCATGGCTTATATCACCCCCAACTACCTGTCCAAACGGTTCCGGACAGAAATGGGGCTGAACCTGCGGGAGTATATCAATCAGCTTCGGATTGAGGAGGCAAAGCGGCTTCTGCTGAGCACCAACGATGCGGTCAGTGAAATTGCCAGCAAGGTGGGTTACGCCAACATCTCCTATTTTTCGACGGTGTTCCGGAAGCAATGCGGTATGAGCCCCATTGACTGGCGGAACAAAATGACAAGCGGAGGCGCCAAATGACAATCAAGGGGATCAAAAAACGGTTTGCCCGGGATGCGCAGGCGCTGCGGGAGCTGAAGGGCAGAAGAAAGCTGTACTTTATCTGGGATTACTACAAGATTCCCGTTATTTCGGTTCTGAGCGTGGCAGTTCTCCTTCTGCTGAGCGCAGCCTTCAGCATAGGCCGGGGGGATATTGCCATGTACGCCGTCCTGGTCAATGCGAATGAAGAAGTGGAGAGCACGGTGCTGGATGACCTGCTGTCCCGGAGCGGAATGGACCTGGAAGGGAAAACCGTGCAGGTAACGGCGAGCTACAAGCTGGGTCAGGATTATTCGGAAGCCTACGATGTCCAGACCCTGCAGGTGCTGGCGGCGGAGTTTGCCATCGGCGACCTGGACCTGTTTGCAGCGGACGAGTCCGTGTTTCAATCCTACGCGGAAAAGGATGCATTTGTGGACCTTTCCCTGTTTATTGAGACGGAACTGCTGGACCAGCATCAGGAGAATCTTTATATTTATGAGAATGAAGACGGCTACTCCATTGTAGGCGGAATCTGGCTGCGGGAGGGGTCGCCCCTTCACCAGGCGGGCTACTACAGCGCTGATGTGCTGCTGGGCGTGGTGGCCAATGCACAGAATCTGGACGAGGCCCTGGCGGTTGCCCACCAGCTTGTCCGGGAAATGGATTCCTGAAAGATGCAGGCATACTTTTTTGAAACAAACCAGAATCTTTTCTAAAATGCACAAAATTTGATGCTTTAAATGAAGTTTTTTTGAAAATCTTCAACACATATTTTAAGGACTTTTCCTCTGAAAAGTGCGATGATATGGGCGTGGACAACACAATCATCCAGGTTGTCTCGGATAAATAAGGAGGAAAAATCATGAAGAAAGTTCTGGCGCTCATTCTGGTCCTGGCTATGGCTTTCGGCCTGGTTGCCTGCGGTGGCAACGGACAGGACGATTCTGCTGCAAACAATGGCACACCCGCTTCGGACGGCGGCTCTACGGCTGGCGAGCCCTATGCTGTTCAGCTGTACCTGCCCACGATGATGACGATTCCTGCGGAAGAAGATGTTCAGGTCGTTGAGGACGCAATCAATGACTACATCCTCAATACCCTGGGAATCACCGACTACAAGATGGATCTGGTTCTGGCCTCTCTGTCCGACTATGTAACCAACGTCAACATGCAGCTGGCCGGCGGCGAAAAGATGGACCTGATTTACACCGGCCCCCTGAACACCGCTGTTGCCAACGGCTACCTGACTGACCTGACTCCCTACCTGGATAACGAGCTGGCCGGTGCCTGCGGCGTGCTGCCGGAAGGCTGGCTGAACTGCGGCGCCATTGACGGAACTGTCTATGCGATTCCTTGCTTCAAGGGCCAGGTTCTGTCCTGGAAGTACATCTATGACGAGGCCATGGTGGACGGTGTGTACGACATGAGCACCGTGAATTCCGTGGATGACCTGGATGCCATGCTGGCAGCCGTGAAGGAGGCCCATCCTGACGAGCGGATGATGGTTTACAACGATCAGCTGCACACCCTGTACTGCTTCCAGGATCACACCTCTGTGATCGGCACCTACTTCGCTACCGTTGGCGACAGCACCGAGATTGTGAACTACTTCGCCACCGACGCTTTCCGCAAGGGCTGCGAGAAGGCTTACGAGTGGAGCCAGCTGGGCTACTCTGATCCGGAAGGCTCTGCCAACACCCTGACCCACGACGCCGTTGTCATGGCCGGTACCTCCAAGGGCGTTATCATGGGCCATGCCTACTCCATCGATACCATCAACCAGATGTTCACCATGAACAACTCCTACGGCGGTACCTTCAAATCTGTTGAAATCGAAACCTCCGATATGACCACCAACACCCTGGTCTACGGCATTGCATATACCTCTGAGAATCCTGCTGCGGCTGCCTCCATGCTGAACCTGATCTGGACCGATGAATTCATCGCCTCCACCCTGATCTACGGCGTTGAGGGTATCAGCTGGGAGTGGAATGAGGACCACACCTCCATCCAGTATCCCGAGGGCCTGGGCATTGACTCCGTCCCCTACACCGCCCTGTACACCTGCGGTGCGTTCGGCAACCAGTTCCTGCTGTACGGCTTCGACGGCAACACCTCCGAAGAGGACAAGGAATTCATGAGAGAGCTGATCGACAATGCTTGGTATCCCAAGCTGTTCGGCTTCACGCCTGATTCCACCAACGTGTCTACCCAGATCGCAGCCATCTCCAACGTCTACGATCAGTACTACAAGATGCTGACCTACGGCGATGTGGATCCTGATGTGTACCTGCCTCAGTTCCTGGATGCGCTGGATGCAGCCGGCATCAACGATGTAATCGCAGAGTACCAGGCTCAGGCCGATGCCTGGCTGGCGGCGAATGCCTGATTCACGGCAGCAAGTTTGAAATTTTCCTTCCGATAAAGGGGCGGCAGAGCGGCGACGCTCTGCCGTCTCCTTTACGCCAGAACATCCGCCGGTAAAAACCGGCGGATGTTCGTTTATTTCTCCATGGCTTCTTTCAGCAGATTCAGCAGCAGTCCCCGGGCAAAGTACATGGTCTCGTACCGGATGTACAGCAAGGCGTTCTCATCCCAGAGCAGGCGCAGATTGGCGGGGAAATCCGCATCCCCGAACCACAGCTGAAGGGCAATTTCCAGACCGTCAAAAATCTCGATGGCATAGGCAATGTCCGCTGTGGTGTCCAGCTTCCGGCCCCCCAACTGTTCGCAGGCCCGGATAAAGTCCTGGGGGTGGGATTCAAACAGTTCCGCCCAGGGGTCCCGGGCCCCTTCCAGAAGATTCTGGTGAAACAACAGCCCGAAGGAAGCCATATTTTTCCAGGTTCCGCTGAGGCAGCGGTCCTCCCGGCTGTCGCAGACCAGATCCAGCAGGGTCATCACTTCCTCGTAGCTGTTTGCGGGAATCCAATCCTCCCCGGATTTTCGTTCCAGATCGCCGGTTTTTCGATGGATGCGGTAGGGACGGCGGAAAAGCTGGGTGTACAGATAGGCATCATCCCATTCCAGGTTCAGTTTTTGAATCAGGTGCGCCTGATCGTAGCCCAGGAAATGGGCTTTTGCCTGCTGGGCCTGCAGCAGATAGTTGTCGGTATGTTTCATCCGGTTCTCCTTTCTCCGGGGGGCGTTTTTTTCATCATACCATGCCTGTGGGGAAAACACAAGAAAACCTTAACGAGTTATAGGTTTACTTTTTGGGGATTCTATGCTAGAATGATTTCGATTGTCTGGTAAGCGAGTTGATTTATTTGAATTTTGATACAACCTTGGTCAAAATTGACCTGGATGCCATCCGGGAGAATTTTGAGGCCGTCCGGACCAAGGCCGGCGTGCCGGTGATGGCGGTGGTCAAGGCCGATGCCTATGGCCACGGGGCCATTCAGGTCGCCCGGCTGCTGCAGGATCGGTGCGCCTTCTTTGGCGTCAGTTCCATGCTGGAAGCCATGGAGCTGCGTCAGGCGGGATTGGACACACCCATTCTGATTCTGGGGCATACTCCCACCAAGGCTTTCCCCAAAGCCATTGAACAGAACATCCGGCCGACCATCTTCTCCTGGGAGGATGCGCTGGCCTTGTCCAGGGCGGCGGAAAAGGCAGGGAAAACCGCCCGGTTTCACTTTGCGGTGGACACCGGCATGAGCCGCATCGGCTTTCAGGCGGAGCCGGAGGAAGCGGAGGTCTGCGCCCGGATTGCCCGCCTGCCGGGATTGGAAGCGGAGGGGCTGTTCAGCCACTTTGCCACGGCGGACTGCGCCGACCTGAGCCGGGCGGAGGCCCAGCGCCGGAAATTTGACGCCTTCGATGCCATGCTCCGGCAGCGGGGGGTGGAAATTCCCATCCGGCACCTGGATAATTCTGCGGGGCTGATGAATTTTGACCGCCACTATGAAATGGTCCGCTCGGGCATTGTCACCTACGGCATGTACCCCAGCGACGAGGTTTCCCCGGATCAGCTGCCGCTGCGGCCTGCACTGCAGTGGTTCAGCCGGGTGACCCATGTGAAAACCCTGCCCGCCGGGCGGGAGATCAGCTACGGCGGCACCTATGTGACCAAGGGGGATACCGTGGTGGCAACCGTTCCCGTGGGCTATGCCGACGGTTACCGCCGAAGCTTGTCCGGGAAATTTTATGTGCTGATTCATGGACAAAAAGCCCCGATTCTGGGCAGAATCTGTATGGATCAGATGATGGTGGACGTTACCGCCATTCCCGGAGTCTGCCCCGGCGACCGGGTGACCCTTATCGGCCGGGACGGAGCGGAAGAAATCACCATGGAGCAGATCGCTGCCCAGGCGGACAGCTTCAACTATGAATTTGTCTGCGGCATCAGCCGCCGGGTGCCGAGAATTTATCTCAGCGGCGGAAAAACCGTTCATTCTGTACATTATTTGCTGGATAACTGATTGAAGGAGGAACTTCATGGCCCGAAACCCCAAGCACTGCGGCACGGGAGCCACCGTGCTGGTGACGATTCTGATTCTGCTGATGATTGCGGCGACTGCGTTCGTAATCTGGCTGTGTATTGATATGACCAACCGGGAACCGGACAGCGGCGCCACCACCCAGGATCATCTGGTGCAGCTGCCCACTGCTGCCGTCACCCAGGCCCCTGAGACCCAGCCGCCCACCACAGAGCCGGAACCGGAGCCGGAGAAAGTGGTGGCCACCGCCACCGTTGCATCCATGGGGGACCTGCTCATGCACCTGCCGGTGATTACTACCTGCCGGCAAAGCGATGGCAGCTACAATTTTGATTCCATCTTCCAATATGTGGAGGACACCATCTCCGGCTACGACTATGCGGCGGCGAATCTGGAAACCACCTTTGGCGGGTCGGACTACCCCATCCAGGGAAATCCCCTGTTCAACTGTCCGGATTCTCTGGCAGATGCGGTGCTGGCCGCCGGGTATGATATGCTCCTCACCGCCAATAACCACTGCGGCGATACCACTGCCTCCGGTGTGCTGCGCACCCTGGAGCAGGTGCGCAGCGTGGGCCTGGCCACCCTGGGTACCCAGCTCAACGCCGAGGAAAAGAAGTATGAGGTGGTGGATGTGAACGGCATCAAAATCGGCATGGTTGCCTATACCTATGCAACCGGCGTCACCTCCGACGGTCGTCCCTCCCTGAACGGCAACGCCGCCCTGAGCCAGGCGGGCATTGTGAACTACTTCTTGGAGAATAACCTGGACCAGTTCTATGCCGACGTGGAGCAGCGGCTGGAGGAAATGAGAAATGACGGCGCCGAGGCCACCATTCTGTATATCCACTGGGGCGTGGAGTACCAGATGAAGGAGAACCAGACCCAGCGGACCATTGCCCAGAAGCTGTGTGACCTGGGGGTGGACGTGATTGTGGGCGGTCATCCCCATGTGGTGGAGCCGATGGACCTGCTGGAGAGCACGGTTGACCCCAACCACAAGAGCGTGATTCTCTACTCCATGGGCAATGCGGTATCCAACCAGCGCACCGGTATCAGCGACCTGTTCCCCGCCGGATACACCGAGGATGGGGCCCTGTTTACGGTGACCTTTGAAAAGTATTCCGACGGCAAGGTTTACCTGGCCGGGGCGGACGTGGTGCCCACCTGGGTGAATATGCACAGCAACAACGGATCCAAGGAATACAACATCCTGCCCCTGGTGAAGGACCGGCAGGAGGAGTGGATGGCGCTGTTCAATCTGACCCAGGCCAATTATGATGCCGCTGTGAAGTCCTATGACCGGACCATGGGCATTGTGGGCGAGGGCCTGACAGAGTGCCAGACCTGGCTGGAGGAGGCCAAGGCAGAGCGGGAGGCCTATTATCTGGACCTGGCCCAGAACCCGGAGAAGTACGAAACCACCCAGACTGCTGCCCCGGAGACAACCCCTGTAACGGAGGGGACAACCCCCTTGACGGCGGAGACAACCCTCCCCGCCGCAGCCTGAAATACAATAGCGCAGACAGAAAAGCCTCTGTCTGCGCTATTTTTTCTGCATACAGGCGTATTCGTAGGCACGCTTGTAGTCTCCCAGCTCCCGGTAGCAGATTTCCAGCTTCTGGGCTGTCTCCCGGGGGAAGGTGGCCTCCGCCTTGTGAAAGCACTGGGTGGCGGGAAGATACTGGCTGTCCTGAAGATAGCTTTCTCCCCGCAGCAGGTACCATTGGGGATGGGCCTGGTCCTCCGCTGCGTCCAGCAATTTTCCGGCACGGTCAGGGAGTCCCTGAAGAAGGGCATCTCTGGCACGCAGCAGCAGTTCCGTGTCCAGGCTGGGCAGATGCTGGGTGACGGCTTCCCCGGAGACCTGCCCAAGCAGCAGCAGCCGCTGCCGCTCCAGTTCCCGGGTGCAGTAACAGGGGAGGGAGGGAATCCGCTCCAGCAGGGATTGGGCGTAGGGCCTCCGCCCTTCCTCCAGGGCTTTCCGGGCCAATTCCAGATGGCAGCAGACCCAGATCAGCTGCTGCTCCCGGTCGTACACCGGGTCCGGCTTCTGGTAGGTTTTCAGAGCCTCCAGCGCCTCGGACCAGTCCCCGGCGTCAAAATTGCGGCGGGCGGCATCCATGGCGGCCTGATTGGGAGAGAGGACGGCGGATTCCTCCAGGAAATAGCTGACGTTTTTTCCCAGACGGGCGGCCAGGTACTGGAGGGTTTTCATGGATGGCTGGGCGGTGCCGTGTTCGATCAGCGAGAGCATATTCCGGGTAATTTCCTCCCCGCACAGCTGACGCTGGCTCAGACCGGCGTCCAACCGGGCCTGCCGGAGCTTTTCTCCCAGTTCCATGGAACCGCCTCCTTTTCATAAAGTGGGGGATATCTGCAATCATAGCACAAATCCGCCCGGTTTTCTACCGTCACAAAAATTTCATTTGCTATTTTCTTGGGAATGGTTTATAACAGTAGTAATCTGTTGTAGAATTTTGAACCGGAACGAGAAACGGAGCTGAGGTCTATGGATATTCAGGATGGAAGCCGGATGCGGGCAGTGTCCCGGCAGCGGTTGGAAAATGCGCCCCAGGCGGGAAAAATTGTACTGGTGTACGCCCTTCTCAGCGTGGGGCTGCACGCCGTCTCCATGGCGGTGGACTGGCTTCTGTCGGTGCAGGTGAATTCTGCAGGGGGGCTGGATAATCTGAGTACCCGCACCATGTTCCAGGCGGTGCAGACCATGCTTCCTCTGATTCTTCCGCTGATTACCATGTGCCTGGATGTGGGTTATTTGTCTGCGGTGCTGCGGATTGCCCGCCGCCAATACGCTTCTCCTCAAAGTCTGCGGCTGGGATTTGACCGATTCTGGGTGCTGCTGCGGCTGACAGTGGCCCGTGGGGTTATTTTCACCGTAATCGGTTTTGGCTGCATTTATGTCGGAATCAGCATCTATCTGATGACGCCCCTGGCTGAGCCGGTGATGGAACTGCTGATGCCGCTGGTACAGGATGCATCCGTGCTCAGCGGCGGCCTGGTGATTGATGATGCCACCTATGCCCAGCTGGTTTCTGCCATGACGCCGGCGTTCCTGATTTGCGGCGGGCTGTTCCTGGTGGCGGCGCTCCCGGTGCTGTTCCAGTATCGGATGGCGGAATACGTGGTGGTGGATAAGCCTGCGGTGGGGGCATTGGCCTCCATGCGGGAAAGCCGCCGGATGCTCCGGGGGAACCGAATCCGGCTGCTGCGGATGGATTTCAGCCTGTGGTGGTATTATGCGGCAATTGGGATTGCCAATGTGGTGTGCTACGGGGACCGGATTCTGCCGCTTTTTCATGTGACGCTGCCCTGGTCGGCGGATGTGAGCTACTATGTGTTTTACTTTGCTTATCTTCTGCTCCTGTTTGTTATCTGCTGGCAGCTGCGCAACGGGGTGGAGGTGCGTTATGCCCTGGCCTATGACCAGATGCGGCCCCAGGAACCCAGCGGAGGCGCTGTGCTGGGGAATATCTTCCAGATGTAACAAAAAACGCCGCCGTTTCCGGGAAAGGAAACGGCGGCGTTGTGCTGTTATTTGTTCTCTTTCAGCAGATCGGCAATGGTAATGCCCTCAAAGAAGTCGTTGATCATCTTGTCCAGCTTCTCCCACATGGGCAGGGCGTTGCAGCACTCCGCCCGGGCGCAGGCTGCGGCCCCCTGGCTGGTGCAGGAAACAGCGGTAAGCCCGCCTTCGGTCAGCTTGAGAATGCTGCCCACGGTGTACTCCTCCGGCTTGCGGTTGAGCCGGTAGCCGCCGCCCTTGCCGTGGACGGCGTCCACGAACCCGGCCTTGGACAAGGTGGTCATAATGGATTCCAGATATTTCTGGGAAATGCCTTCCGCTTCGGCAATTTCCTTCAGGGGAATGTACTCTTCCCCGCCCCGCTGGGCAAAGCTGACCATCACCCGCAGGGCATAGCGTCCTTTGGTAGATACGATCATGGCTTTACTCGCAGTGCTCGCAATGCTCGCAGTCGGGGAACTGGGACTTGTCGTAGGGGATGTTGTTGCGGTCGAAATAGTCTTTCAGGGCGTTGTGGATGGCTTCCTCCGCCAGCACGGAGCAGTGCATCTTGTGGGCGGGCAGACCGTCCAGGGCCTCGGCTACCGCCTTGTTGGTCAGGGCCATGGCGTCATAGACGGACTTGCCCTTGATCATCTCCGTGGCCATGGAGGAGGAGGCAATGGCGGAGCCGCAGCCGAAGGTTTCGAACTTCACATCCTCAATGATGTCGTTTTCGATTTTCAGGTAAATCTTCATAATGTCGCCGCACTTGGCGTTGCCCACTTCACCCACGCCGCTGGCGTCCTCAATCACGCCCACGTTCCGGGGGTGAGTAAAATGATCCATTACTTTTTCACTGTACAGTGCCATGGTTTGTTTCTCCTATTCTATATGAAATGTGAGGGTTTTTACAGGATATACTGCCGCTTTCCGGTCTGCAGATCCCGCCAGACCGGGCTCATGTTCCGCAGGTACTGCACCACCTCGGGGACCACCTTCAGGATGTGGCCGACTTCCTCGTCGGTGTTGTACTCGCTCAGGGACAGCCGCAGGGAGCCGTGGGCCACATCGTGAACCCGGCCGATGGCCAGCAGCACATGGCTGGGATCCAGGGAGCCGGAGGTGCAGGCGGAGCCGGAAGAAGCCGCCACGCCGTTCATGTCCAGCAGAAGCAGCAGGCTCTCGCCTTCGATGCCCTCAAAGCAGAAGCTGACGTTGCCGGGCAGCCGATTCACCGGGTCGCCGTTCAGGGCGCTGTGGGGAATCTGGCTCAGGCCGGCGATCAGCTTGTCCCGCATGGCGGCCACCCGGGGCATATTCTCGTCCATATGGTCGCAGGCGTCCTTCAGGGCTGCCGCCATGGAGACGATACCGGCGATGTTCTCAGTGCCGGCCCGCTTGCTGCGCTCCTGGGCGCCGCCCTCAATCAGATTCTGAATGGGGAAGCCCTTGCGGACGTACAGGGCGCCCACGCCCTTGGGACCGTGGAATTTGTGGCCAGACAGGCTGAGCATGTCAATGTTCTCTTCCTTCACGTTGATGTGCAGGTGGCCCACAGCCTGAACGGCGTCGGTGTGGAAGGGAACGCCGGCCTCCTTGCAGATGGCGCCGATCTCCCCGATGGGAAGGATAGAGCCGATTTCGTTGTTGGCGTACATCACGGTAACCAGGCAGGTATCTTCCCGGATGGCGTCCTTGACCTGCTGGGCGGTGATGGTATGGCCCTGGCTCACATCCAGGTAAGTGACCTCGAAGCCTTCCTTCTCCAGCTTGGCCAGGGTATGGAGCACGGCGTGGTGTTCAAAGGCAGTGGTGATGATGTGCTTTTTGCCTTTCCGGGCGCCGTTGAAAGCGGCGGAACGGATGGCCTGGTTGTCGGCTTCGCTGCCGCCGGAGGTGAAGATGATCTCCCGGGGCTCGCAGCCCAGGCACTGGGCCACTGTGGCCCGGGCGGACTCCAGGGCTTCCTTGGCCCGCTGACCAACGGAGTGGAGGCTGGAGGGGTTGCCGTATTCCTGCATCAGATAGGGGGTCATGGCGTCCACGGCCACTTTGCTCATGGCGGTGGTGGCGGCATTGTCGGCGTAAACGTACATTCTATATAATCCTCCTTGTGGTTCAACCTAGTAATTCCATAGGGAATCATAGCACGCTCTGCCTACCTTGTCAATAGGTAAATAGGGCACGATGGAATTTTCCTCCCATTATTTCACAATGGTTCCCAGATAGGCCGCAATCGTTTCCAGCCCGGCCTGGTCCGCCGGGGTAAAGCGGCTGTAGTCCGGACTGTCGATGTCCAGCACGCCCCACACCTGCCCGCCTGCCCGGATGGGCAGCACGATCTCGGAATTGGAGGCGCCATCGCAGGCAATGTGTCCGGGAAATTCGTGGACATTGTCCACCCGCTGCACCTGGTTTTGCTCTGCGGCGGTGCCGCAGACCCCCTTGCCCATAGGGATGCGGATGCAGGCGGGTTTTCCCTGGAAGGGACCGAGAATCAGGGCGTCTCCCTCCCGCTTGTAAAAGCCTGCCCAGTTGATCCGGGGCAGGCTCTGCCACAGCATGGCGGAGGCGTTGGCCAGATTGGCAGTTTCATAGGGTACGCCCTGGGTCAGGGCCTTCAGCTGGGCCAGCAGCAAGGAATAATCAGTCGGTTCCATAAGCAGTCTCCTTCGCTTGTTTTTGTTATTTTACCGTGTTTTGACAAGACAGGCAAGAAGAATCTGCGGTTTCCACAGCCTTCCTCTGTTTTCGACTTTTTCAGCGGTTACATTTCCGCCGCCGGGTCATATTAAGAGGGCAGACAAAAAGGAGGCTGAGCTATGAAACGAATGCTGCGTTCCATCGCGCTGACGGCGATGCTGTTTGCTCTGCTGCCGATGAAAACCTGGGCGGCGGAGTTTTTGATACCGGTGGGGGAAGTGATCGGCCTGCAGATGGGAAGCGATACGCTGACGGTGGTGGCTTATGATGAAATTCTGGGAGA
This sequence comes from uncultured Eubacteriales bacterium, assembly GCA_949296115.1. Lineage (GTDB taxonomy): Bacteria > Bacillota > Clostridia > Oscillospirales > Oscillospiraceae > Faecousia. Next base: position 106,338 of record CASFNR010000003.1, read on the forward strand.
AGCGGCCCGGAGCGCCGGGCTGAAAATTGGTGACGAGCTGGTAAAAATTGAAGAAACTGCCATCCATGGCCCGGAGGATGTGCGCACTGCGCTCCGGGAGCAGGATGCGGCGGTGGAAGTGACGGTCCGGCGGAACGGAAAGCTCAATACCCTGCATATCACCCCCCGGCAGACGGAGGAAGGTCCCCGGCTGGGCATTTATCTGCGCCAGGGCATTGCAGGCATCGGCACCGTTACCTATTATGACCCGGAAACCGGCCGGTTCGGCACGTTGGGCCATGGGGTCAGCGACGCCAAGGGAAATCTGCTGAACATGACCCAGGGCGGGGCATACGAAGCCACGGTGCAGTCCATTAAAAAAGGAAAATCCGGGGAACCGGGCCAGCTGAAGGGGACGGCCAGCAATTCCATGCCCTTCGGCGTGCTGCTGCGGAACACGGAACAGGGCGTATTCGGCACCACACCCCAGGGTTGGCAGGGGGAAGCGGTGGAGACGGCTTCTTATGAAGAGATACAGGGCGGCCCGGCGGTGATTCGCTCTACGGTTTCCGGCGGCGTTCCCCGGGAATATTCTGTGGAAATTTTGAAAATCTATCCCGAAACCAGAACCGACGGCCGGAACTTCCTGCTGAAAGTGACGGACCCGGCGCTGCTGGAGCTAACCGGGGGCATTGTCCAGGGAATGTCCGGAAGTCCCATTCTCCAGAATGGGAAACTCATCGGCGCGGTAACCCATGTCCTGGTCAGCGATGCAACCACCGGCTATGGAATTTATATCGGCAATATGCTGAAGGCGGCAGCATAAAAAATAAAAATGGGAACGGCGTGAGCCGTTCCCATACTGACACCCAGATGGCTGCCTGGGGGGTTGAGGAAAACAAATGGAAAGTTACCAACGATTCATATTCTTTTGGAATTTTGCGATATAGGCCTGTTCCAATTCCGCTTCTGAAATATCATAGCAGCGCAGGACATCGTTATAGTACATCAGAACATCAGCCAGTTCTTCAATGAAACTGTTTCTGATTTCCTGATTTTCGGTGATTTTTTCAGGCCCGTTCTTCTTGATAATGTCAATTACTTCCCCAATCTCGCCAATCATCCAAAGGAGCTTGTGCTTTCCCGCTTCGGCGCAAATCGGCTCCCATTTTCCCTGATATTTTTCCTGAAGTTCATCCTGCATCTTCTGCATCTGGCAAATGCTGAACATAACGTCCCCTCCCTTTTGCGCTTCATTATAACGCAGTGCAATCCATCCTGCAATGAAAAAACGTGGGTTCCATTTATAAATACCTCATCCCAAAACCATTTTTTGGAAAAAGATTGGCAGCATAACCCGACGGCCCAATCCGGGGTGGACAATCCCACCCCGGCAGGATATAATGAGCACAGCATAAAAAGAGGAGGAGAGGAACATGTTCCGACCCATGAGAAGATTCGGCCAGCAGCTGCCGGAGGAGACTTGCCTGGAACTGCTGCGCCGGGAGAAACGGGGCGTGCTGTCCCTGCTGGGGGACGAGGGCTATCCCTACGGGGTGCCCCTGGATTTCTGGTACTGCCCGGAGGACGGGTGCCTGTATTTTCACTGCGCACCGGAGGGCCACAAAATCGACGCCATGAACTGCTGCGACAAGGCGTCCTTCTGCGTGTGCGACCAGGGAACGGCAATCGAGGGAGATTGGGCGCTGCGCTTTGAAAGCGTTATCGTGTTCGGCCGTCTGGCCCGGGTGGAGGAGCCGGAGCGGATTCAGGCGGCGCTGCGGGGACTGGCGGGAAAATTTACGGAGGATTCTTCCTACATAGAGCGGGAGATCGAAAGTTATGTTAACCGCGTCCGGATTCTAGCCCTGCGTCCGGAGCACATTACCGGAAAGAGAATCAAGGAATCCTGAGCCGGCGGCTGAATCTTCCCTGAAAAACAGCGGCCTTTGTTCTTGCATCTGCCGCCGGACCGTGGTACACTGTATCTGGCAGAAACGGGGGGGAGAACCCATGGAATATAATGACATTTACGATGAGAACCGGCAGCTGACCGGCCGGGTGCACCAGCGGGGAACCCCTTGGAATCCAGGGGAATACGGCGTGGTGGTCTGCGTCTGGGTGTATGACGGACGGGGTCATCTGCTGCTGACCCGCCGGGCGAAAGGGAAAAGCTTTGCCGGTACCTGGGAAAATTCCGGGGGCGCTGCCAAGGCGGGGGAGACCAGCCGCCAGGCCATTGCCCGGGAACTGTTTGAGGAAACCGGCATCCGGGCGGACCCGGAGGAATTTGAACTGCTGGACAGCGACATGGACCGGAACATCTTCTATGACCACTACTGCCTGTGCCGCCGGATTCGGCTGAAGGACATTGTGCTGCTGCCGGGAGAGACGGAGGATGTGATGTGGGCCAGCTTCGGCAAAGTTCACTGGATGATCCGCACCGGGAAAATCTGCAAAATCATTGCCCACCAGTTCCTGCGCCAGGAGCAGGCGCTGCGACTGCGCAATATGCCCAAGTTTCGATTGTGAATTTTGGCAGGGAAGGACTTCGGTTTTTCCTTGCCTTTTTTTCATGAGCGGGTTACAATGAAAAAAAGCGTTTTTCAGGGAACCGGCGAAAACGCTTCGGCCGGGTATTGAAAAACGCTTTTATTATTTTTGGAGTGGAGGAAGAAAACCTATGATTGAGCTTATGAAACTGTCGATCCGCCGGGGCAATGCGCCGCTGCGTCTTGCGAAGGGTCATTTCGTGACCAACCATTCCCATATCAATTACTATATCGATATTACTTACCAGAAAACCCGGCTCAGCGAAGCCAAGGACAGCGCTTATCAGCTGGTGTCCCACTTCATCAATGATACGCCGGTGGACACCATCCTCTGCCTGGACGGAACGGCGGTGCTGGGCACCTGCATTGCCGAGGAGCTGACCAAGAGCGGCTTTGCCACCATCAACGCCCACCAGACCATCTATGTGGTGGAGCCGGAATACAACGCCAATTCCCAGATCATCTTCCGGGACAACATCCAGCCCATGATCCGGGGCAAGCATGTCCTGGTGCTGATGGCTTCCGTGACCACCGGCTTCACCGCCAAGCGCTCCATTGAGGCGATCCAGTATTACGGCGGTCGGGTGGCGGGAGTTGCCGCCATCTACCGGGCCTTGGACGAGGTTGCGGGTTATCCCATCCGCTCCGTTTATTCCATCGCCGATCTGCCGGACTACGAGAGCTACGACTATCATGACTGCCCCTACTGCAAGGCGGGGGTGAAGGTGGACGCCCTGGTCAACAGCTTCGGCTATTCCGCTCTGTAAAAATCAACATCCGGCCAAAATCCCCGGCGCAGCGACTGGCTGTGCCGGGGAATCTTTTTGCGGGAGACAATGTAAAAAAGAGCATAAAAAAACGAGGCGCATGCCCCGGAATTGTGGAAATTATTCATTGACAAACGTGCAACAAAATGGTAAAATAGTAGTCCATACTGTGGTAGTCTGCCCAGACGGCGATTCCTTCCCCAACATGGTCATTTTACCACAGGAAACGGTTGCTGTCAAGCATCAAGTTTGACGAAAATAACAACCGAACCGAGCGTATCATAAGTAACACACAATTCGCAAGAAAGGCTGTGATGATCCATATGGAAATGGTCAAGGACGTGATGTTCGGCAAGACCATGCGTAAATCTTACGCAAAGTATGAAGAGATCCTGGAGATCCCCAACATGCTGAAAATCCAGAAGGACTCCTACCAATGGTTCCTGGAGACGGGACTGCGGGAGGTTTTCCGGGATGTGGGAACGATTACGGATTTCTCCGGCAAACTGGAACTGAGCTTCCTGGACTATACCATGGAAGACAAGGCCAAGTACACCATCGAGGAGTGCAAGGAGCGGGACGCCACCTATGCCAAGCCCATCAAGGTCCGGGTGCGCCTGCGCAACACCGAGACCGATGAAATCAAAGAGCAGGAAATCTTCATGGGTGATTTCCCTGTGATGACCAACGGCGGCACCTTCGTGATCAACGGTGCAGAGCGTGTCATCATCTCCCAGATCGTCCGCTCTCCCGGCATGTACTATGGCCATGAGGTGGACAAGGCGGATCAGCACACCTATACTGCCACGGTGATTCCCTATCGGGGCGCCTGGCTGGAATATGAAACCGACAACTCCAATGTGTTCTGGGTCCGGATCGACAAGAACCGGAAGCTGCCCATTACCTGCCTGATTCGTGCCCTGGGCGTCAAGACCGATGAGGAGATCAAGGCCCTGTTCGGCGAGGATGAGCGGATCCTGGCCACCTTGGAAAAGGACGCCTGCAAGACCCGGGAAGAATCCCTGCTGGAAATCTACCGCCGTCTGCGCCCCGGTGAGCCTCCCACGGTGGAAACCGCTACCGCCCACCTGGAGGGGTTGCTGTTTGACCCTCACCGCTACGACGTCAGCAAGGTGGGCCGCTACAAGTTCAACAAGAAGATGGACATCTGGAGCCGGCTGTCCGGTCAGGAAGCCGCCGAGCCCATCACCGACCCCATGACCGGTGAGATCCTGGTCATGCCCGGGGAGTTTATCTCCCGGGCCCAGGCCCACGAGCTGAGCCGCCGGGGCGTCAATGAGGCGGTGGTCAAGGTTGGCGATACCAACGTGAAGGTGTTCTCCAACAACATGGTGGATATGTCCGCCTTCGTGGACTTCGATCCCGCTGCGTATGGCATCAAGGAGAAGGTTTACTTCCCCGCTCTGAAGGAATTGCTGGATACCGTGAGCGCCGACGGCTGGAAGGACGCCATCGCCGAGCACATGACCGACCTGATTCCCAACCACATCATTGTGGACGACATCATGGCCTCCATCAACTACCTGAACTGCGTGGCCATGGGCATCGGCACCCCTGATGACATTGACCATCTGGGCAACCGCCGCCTGCGCTGCGTGGGCGAGCTGCTGCAGAACCAGTTCCGCATCGGCTTCAGCCGTCTGGACCGGGTGATCCGGGAGCGGATGACCGTCCAGGACCTGGACGCCGTCACTCCCCAGAGCCTGATCAACATCCGGCCTGTCACTGCCGTGATCAAGGAGTTCTTCGGCTCCAGCCCCTTGTCCCAGTTCATGGACCAGAATAACCCCCTGGCGGAACTGACCCACAAGCGCCGCCTGTCCGCTCTGGGCCCCGGCGGCCTGAGCCGTGACCGGGCCTCCTTCGACGTCCGGGATATTCACTACACCCACTATGGCCGGATGTGCCCCATTGAGACCCCCGAAGGTCCCAACATCGGCCTGATCAACTACCTGGCCACCTTTGCCAAGATCAACGAGTACGGCTTCGTGGAAGCCCCCTACCGGAAGGTGGACAAGGCCACCGGCTTTGTCACCAAGGAAGTGGAGTATATGACCGCCGATGTGGAGGATGATTACTATATCGGCCAGGCCAACGAGCCCCTGGACGAGAACGGCTGCCTGGCCAATGCCCGTATCACCTGCCGGCACCGGAATGAGATCATCGAGGTGGATCGGAACCTCATTGACTATATCGATGTGTCTCCCCGGATGATGATCTCCATCGCCACCTCCTTCATTCCCTTCCTGCAGAACGACGACGCCAACCGGGCTCTGATGGGCGCCAACATGCAGCGGCAGGCTGTGCCGCTGCTGACCACCGAGCCGCCGGTGGTTGCCACCGGCATCGAGCACAAGGCCGCCGTGGACTCCGAGGTCTGCGTCAAGGCCAAGATGCCCGGCACCGTCATGGCGGTGTCCGCCGATTCCATCACCGTCAAGTACGACAGCGGCGAAATCTGCACCCACCATCTGACCAAGTTTGCCCGGAGCAATGCGGGAACCTGCATCAACCAGCGGCCCATCGTGGTGGTGGGCGAACGGGTGGATACTGAGCAGATCATTGCCGACGGCCCCTCCTGCTCCGGCGGCGAGGTTGCCCTGGGCAAGAACGTGCTCATTGGCTTCGTCACCTGGGAAGGCTACAACTACGAGGACGCCATTCTGCTGAATGAGCGCCTGGTCCGGGAGGACGTGTTCACCTCCATCCACATCGAGGAGCACGAGACCGAGGCCCGGGACACCAAGCTGGGACCTGAGGAAATCACCCGGGACATCCCCAACGTGGGCGAGGACACCCTGAAGGACCTGGACGAGAACGGCATCATCCGCATCGGCGCAGAAGTCCGCTCCGGCGACTACCTGGTGGGCAAGGTCACTCCCAAGGGCGAGACCGAGCTGACCCCCGAGGAGCGTCTGCTCCGGGCCATCTTCGGCGAGAAGGCCAGAGAGGTCCGGGACACCTCTCTGAAGGTGCCCCATGGCGAAAGCGGCATTGTGGTGGACGTGAAGGTGTTCACCAAGGAGAACTCCGACGAACTGGCCCCCGGCGTCACCAAGTCTGTCCGGGTCTATATTGCCCAGAAGCGGAAGATTTCCGTGGGCGACAAGATGGCCGGCCGCCACGGCAACAAGGGTGTTGTCTCCCGGGTCCTGCCGGAAGAGGACATGCCCTTCCTGCCCGACGGCACTCCCCTGGATGTGGTGCTGAACCCCCTGGGCGTGCCTTCCCGTATGAACATCGGTCAGGTGCTGGAGGTCCACCTGGGCTATGCCGCCCGGGCGCTGGGCTGGCATGTTGCCACTCCCGTGTTTGACGGCGCCAACGAGAAGGACATCCGGGATACCCTGAAGCTGGCTGGCCTGCGGGAGGACGGCAAGACCGTCCTGTACGACGGCCGGACCGGCGAACCCTTCGACAACCTGGTCACCGTGGGTTATCCCTATTACCTGAAGCTCCACCATCTGGTTGACGACAAGATTCACGCCCGTTCCACCGGCCCCTATGCCCTGGTCACCCAGCAGCCTCTGGGCGGCAAGGCCCAGTTCGGCGGCCAGCGGTTCGGCGAAATGGAAGTCTGGGCCCTGGAGGCTTACGGCGCTGCCTACACCCTGCAGGAAATTCTGACGGTGAAGTCCGACGACGTCACCGGCCGTGTCAAGACCTACGAGGCCATTGTCAAGGGCGCCAATATTCCCAAGCCCGGCGTGCCGGAATCCTTCAAGGTCCTGGTGAAGGAGCTGCAGGCCCTGTGCCTGGATATCCGGGTGCTGGACGAGAACGGCAACGAGATCGAGCTGAAGGAAGACGACGATGATGATGAGATCGTCTACAGCGCCGACAGCGAGAATGAAACCGTTGTCGGTTCCGCAGACGAAGTTTTGGAGGCCGGCTTTGTGATTGACGAGGACGGTCCTGAGGATATCATGGATGTGTTCGACGGCATGGAAGCCGACGACAACGACGAAGAATAAGGAGGCGGAAACATGGCAGATGCCACCTTTGATGCCATTAAAATCGGCATTGCTTCTCCGGAGATGATCCGGCAGTGGTCCTACGGCGAGGTCAAGAAGCCGGAGACCATCAACTATCGCACCCTGAAGCCAGAGCGGGACGGACTGTACTGCGAGCGGATTTTCGGACCCCAGAAGGACTGGGAGTGCCACTGCGGCAAGTATAAGAAAATCAAGTACAAGGGCAAGATCTGCGACCGCTGCGGCGTGGAAGTGACCAAGGCCAAGGTCCGCCGGGAACGGATGGGCCATATCGAGCTGGCCGCCCCCTGCAGCCACATCTGGTATTTCAAGGGCATTCCCTCCCGGATGGGCCTGATTCTGGATGTTTCTCCCAAGGTGCTGGAGAAGGTCCTGTATTTCGCCGCCTATATTGTCACCGATCCCGGCGATGCGCCCCTGGCCCTGAACCAGGTGCTCACCGAAAAAGAGTACCGGGATATGCGGGAAAAGTATGAGGACGACTTCAAGGCCGGCATGGGCGCAGAGGCAGTCAAGGAACTGCTGGAGCAGATCGACCTGGATCAGCTGAGCCACCAGCTCCGGGAGGAACTGAAAAACGCTTCCGCACAGAAGAAGCTCCGGCTGGTAAAGCGGCTGGAGGTTGTGGAAGCCTTCCGGGAGTCCGGCAACAAGCCCAGCTGGATGGTGATGGATGTGCTGCCGGTGATTCCCCCGGACATCCGGCCCATGATTCAGCTGGACGGCGGCCGGTTCGCCACCTCCGACCTGAACGACCTGTACCGCCGGGTCATCAACCGGAACAACCGTCTGAAGCGGTTGGTTCAGCTCCATGCCCCCGACATCATCGTCCGCAACGAAAAGCGGATGCTCCAGGAAGCAGTGGACGCCCTGATCGACAACGGCCGCCGGGGCCGGGCTGTCACCGGCGCCAACAACCGGGCGCTGAAGTCCCTGTCCGATATGCTCAAGGGCAAGCAGGGCCGGTTCCGTCAGAACCTGCTGGGCAAGCGTGTTGACTACTCCGGCCGAAGCGTTATCGTGGTCGGCCCCGAGCTGAAGCTGTACCAGTGCGGCGTGCCCAAGGAAATGGCCATCGAGCTGTTCCGCCCCTTCGTCATGAAGAAGCTGGTTTCCGACGGCCTGGCAAACAACATCAAGTCCGCCAAGAAGATGATTGACAAGGGCAAGACCGAGGTCTGGGATGCCCTGGACGAGATTATCAAGGACCGTCCTGTCATGCTGAACCGGGCGCCTACCCTGCACCGTCTGGGCATCCAGGCCTTTGAGCCGGTGCTGGTGGAAGGCCGCGCTTTGAAGCTGCACCCCCTGTGCTGCACCGCCTTCAACGCCGACTTCGACGGCGACCAGATGGCTATCCACGTGCCCCTGTCCCCGGAGGCCCAGGCGGAAGCCAGAATGCTGATGCTCTCCGCCAACAACCTGCTCCGTCCTCAGGACGGCAAGCCGGTTACCGTGCCCACCCAGGATATGATTCTGGGCGCCTACTACCTGACCTACACCCGTCTGGGCAAGGCGGAGAAGGGTGCAGAGACCGTGCTGGTTACCGACGCCGGCGACACCGGCCTGCCTGTGGGCGAGATTGTGGACGCCGACGACTTCCTGGCTGCCAACAAGCAGGCCAAGAAGGAGGGGAAGGCTCAGGCCAAGTTCCGGCCTGTCCACAGCTACTCTTCCCCGGAAGAGGCTATTGCCGCCTATGCAGACGGCGCCGTGGGCCTCCACGCTCCCATTCTGGTGCGCTACGGCAAGGAAATTGACGGCCAGATGCAGTACCGGATTATCGACGCCACCGTGGGCCGCCTGATCTACAACGAGCCCATTCCCCAGGATTTGGGATTTGTGGACCGCAGCGAACCCGGTCATGAGTTCGATCTGGAGGTCAGCTTCCTGGTGGGCAAGAAGCAGCTGGGCAAGATCATTGACAAGTGCATCCGCCGCCATGGCTTCACCATTGCCACGGAGATGCTGGACAAGATTAAGGCTCTGGGCTACAAGTATTCCACCAAGGGCGCCATCTCCGTGTCCATTGCGGACATGGTGGTGCCGGCCATCAAATATGAGCTGGTGAAGGAAGCCGAGCACAAGGTTGTGGAAATTGAAAACTACTACCGCCAGGGCTTTATCACCAACGACGAGCGCTACCGTCTGGTGGTGCAGCAGTGGGAAAAGACCACCAAGGATGTCACCGACGCCCTGCAGGGCAACCTGGACGAGTTCAACCCCATCTACATGATGGCGGACTCCGGCGCCCGTGGCTCCATGGCCCAGATTCGTCAGCTGGCCGGCATGCGCGGCCTGATGGCGGATACCGCAGGCCGTACCATTGAGATTCCCGTTAAGGCCAACTTCCGGGAAGGCCTGTCTGTTCTGGAGTATTTCATCTCCTCCAGAGGCGCCCGGAAGGGCATGACCGACACCGCTCTGCGTACCGCCGACTCCGGTTACCTGACCCGCCGAATGGTGGATGTTTCCCAGGATGTGATCATCCGGGAGCACAACTGCGGCACGGAAAACGGCATCTGGGTGGGCGCTGTGTACGACAAGAACGGCGACGTCATCGATACCTTCGGCAACCGCATCCGGGGCCGCTACCCGGTGCATGATGTGCTGCATCCCGTTACCGGCGAGCTGCTCCACTCCAAGGATGTGATGATGATGCCCGAGGATGCGGAGAAGTTTGAAGCCGCCGGCATCAATAAGATCTATATCCGTACCATTCTGGGCTGCCGTGCCCGGGTGGGCGTCTGCGCCAAGTGCTACGGCATGAACCTGGCCACCTCCAAGGAAGTGGACCTGGGCGAAGCCGTCGGCATCATCGCCGCCCAGTCCATCGGCGAACCCGGCACCCAGCTGACCATGCGTACCTTCCACTCCGGCGGCGTTGCCGGTGATGACATCACCCAGGGTCTGCCCCGAGTCGAAGAACTGTTCGAGGCCCGGCGGCCCAAGAAGATGGCACAGATCGCCGAAATCACCGGTGTTGTCAGCATCGACGATACCCGGCGCACTGCCCTGCGTAACATCACCGTTACCGCCGATGACGGCGAGGTGAAGGTCTACCAGGTGCCTTACTCCGTGGGCCTGAAGGTTACCCATGGCAAGGTGGTGCAGAAGGGCGAACCCATCACCGACGGCGCCCTGTATCCCCAGGACGTGCTGCGGATTTCCGGCGTGGAAGCGGTTCAGGATTACCTGGTCCAGTCCGTCCAGGCGGTGTACCGCCAGCAGGGCGTGGAAATCAACGACAAGCACATCGAGGTCATCATCCGTCAGATGATGCGCAAGGTCCGCATTGAGGAGCCCGGCGATACGGAGCTGCTCACCGGCAGCACCGTGGATATCTTCGAGTATGAGGATGCCAACGCCGAAATCCAGCGCCGGATTGACGCCGGGGAGACGGAACTGCGCAAGGCCGAGGCCAGCGCCATGCTGCTGGGCATTACCAAGGCCGCTCTGGCCACCGACTCCTTCCTGTCCGCCGCCTCCTTCCAGGAGACCACCAAGGTCCTGACCGACGCCGCCATCAAGGGCAAGGTAGACCACCTGGTCGGCCTGAAGGAGAACGTGCTCATCGGCAAGCTGATTCCCGCCGGTTCCGGCCTGATGGCTTACCGGGATTATCAGCCCGGCGCAACCCCCGAGCCCCGGATGCCGGAAGAGATGATCGAAAAAGCGCTGAATTGATGCTGAACAGGCCGCCGGCTTTCCGGCGGCCTGCTTTTCACACCGGGACAGATATCAGCACAATTACAAAAATAATTCTCATAATTTTGTTGACTTTTTCGAAATATTGCGTATAATAGGTATCTGTATGGATAGGAAAAACGATAGTAGAATACCGGACTGCGGCAAATTGCCCGATTTCAGCGGCGGAAAGCTGATCGTGGGCAGCAAGCAGCTGCGCAAGGCAGTCTGCGCCGGCCGTGCCCGGTGTGTTTTTCTGGCAGAAAATGCCGATCCCGGCCTTACCGGCCCCTTGCAGGCCCTTTGCCAGGCTCACAACATCCAAATCACCTGGGTTCCCACCATGACGGACCTGGGGCGCGCCTGCGGCATTGAAGTGGGCGCGGCGGCGGCAGCTGTCGTCAATACCTGATTCTACCGGAAAAATCCGTAGAATAAATACCCGCCGAATCGGCGAGAACAAAAGAAAGGAGAACGAGAATGCCTACTTTTAACCAGCTTGTGAGAAACGGCCGTCAGCAGGTCGCTTACAAGTCCACCGCTCCCGCTCTGCAGAGAGGACTGAACACCCTGGAGAACAAGGCCACTACCCTGCCTTCCCCCCAGAAGCGTGGCGTCTGCACCGCTGTGCGTACCACCACCCCCAAGAAGCCGAACTCTGCGCTGCGTAAGATCGCTCGTGTGCGTCTGACCAATGGTATGGAAGTTTCCGCTTACATTCCCGGTGTTGGCCACAATCTGCAGGAGCACTCTGTGGTGCTGATCCGTGGCGGCCGTGTCAAGGACCTGCCTGGTGTGCGTTACCACATCATCCGCGGCACTCTGGATACCCAGGGCGTGCAGAACCGGATGCAGGCCCGTTCCAAGTACGGTGCCAAGCGTCCCAAGGCCGGCAAGAAGAAGTAATCTTCCGCTGCGCCGAATTGAATTGCCCCAATCGCCTGTTCGCAAGGCAAGGCCTTGCCAAAGCGTTTTTATAGATGTATAAAAACCTCTGGCCAGGCACAACGAAAGTCACACTTTCGAGTACCGATGAAATCATTATATTATGAAGGAGGGAAGCAAAGTGCCCAGAAGAGGTAATGTTCCCAAGAGAGAGGTCCTTCTCGTAAACAGCATCATGCTGGACGGCAAGAAGGGTGTTGCCCAGAAAGTTGTCTATGGTGCATTTGAAATTGTCGAGAACAAGACCGGCAAGAACGGCCTGGAAGTGTTCCAGCAGGCCATGGAAAACATCATGCCCGCCGTGGAGCTGAAGGCCCGCCGTGTGGGCGGCGCCACCTATCAGGTGCCCATCGAAGTGCGGCCCGACCGTCGTCAGACCCTGGGTCTGCGTTGGATCACCACCTACAGCCGTACCCGCAGCGAGAACACCATGAAGGAGCGGCTGGCCGCTGAGATCATGGACGCCGCCAACAACACCGGCGCATCCGTGAAGAAGCGCGAGGACGTCCACAAGATGGCCGAAGCCAACAAGGCGTTCGCCCACTTCCGCTGGTAACAAAGGAGATTCACCTAAATGCCTAGACAGTATTCTCTGGAAAATACCAGAAACTTCGGCATCATGGCGCACATCGATGCCGGCAAAACCACTACTACCGAGCGTATTCTGTTCTACACCGGTAAGAACTACAAGATCGGTGAGACCCACGACGGCTCCGCCACCATGGACTGGATGGCCCAGGAGCAGGAGCGCGGCATCACCATCACTTCCGCTGCTACCACCTGCTTCTGGAAGGGCTGCCGGCTGAACATCATCGACACCCCGGGCCACGTGGACTTCACTGTGGAAGTGGAGCGTTCCCTGCGTGTGCTGGACGGTGCTGTGACCGTTCTGTGCGCCAAGGGCGGCGTGGAGCCCCAGACCGAGACCGTGTGGCGTCAGGCCGACGAGTACAAGGTCCCCCGGATGATCTACGTCAACAAGATGGACATCATGGGCGCCGATTTCTATCGGGTGCTGCAGATGATTGACGAGCGCCTGAAGTGCAACGCAGTTGCCATTCAGCTGCCCATCGGCTCCGAGGCCTTCTTCAAGGGCAACATCGACCTGCTGACCATGAAGGCCAACGTGTTCTATGATGAACTGGGTAAGGATGTCCGGGTGGAAGAGATTCCCGAGGACATGGTGGACCTGGCCAACGAGTATCACGAAAAGCTGATGGACGCCGTTTCCGTGTTTGACGACGACATCGCCATGAAGTACCTGGAGGGCGAGGAGATTCCTGTTGAGGACATCAAGGCCGTCATCCGGAAGGCGACCATCGCCAACGAGATGGTGCCCGTTGTCTGCGGTACTTCCTACAAGAACAAGGGTGTTCAGGAAGTCCTGGACGCCGTGGTGGACTATATGCCCAGCCCCCTGGACAAGAAGGGCATCAAGGGTGTGAATCCCGAGACCGAGGAAGAGGACTTCCGTCCCGCTTCCGACGAGGCTCCCTTCTCCGCCCTGGCCTTCAAGATTGCCACCGACCCCTATGTGGGCAAGCTGTGCTACTTCCGTGTGTACTCCGGTACCCTGGAGAAGGGCACCAGCGTGCTGAACTGCACCAAGGGTGTAAAGGAGCGTATGGGCCGTATCCTGCAGATGCACTCCAATCACCGGGAGGACATCGACGTCGTATACGCTGGCGATATCGCGGCCGTCGTGGGTGTGAAGAACACCACCACCGGCGACACCCTGTGTGACGAAGATCATCCCATCATCCTGGAGTCCATGGTGTTCCCCGAGCCTGTTATCCGGGTCGCCATCGAGCCCAAGACCAAGGCCGGTCAGGAGAAGATGGGCATCGCCCTGAGCAAGCTGGCGGAAGAGGATCCCACCTTCCGGACCTACACCGACCAGGAAACCGGTCAGACCATCATCGCCGGCATGGGCGAACTGCATCTGGAGATCATCGTGGACCGTCTGCTTCGCGAGTTCAAGGTGGAAGCCAACGTGGGCGCACCCCAGGTCGCTTACAAGGAGACTATCCGCAAGGCTGTGGAGCAGGACACCAAGTATGCCCGTCAGTCCGGCGGTAAGGGCCAGTACGGTCATGTCAAGATCCGTGTGGAGCCCAACGAGCCTGGCAAGGGTTACGAGTTCATCAATGCCGTCGTGGGCGGCGCGGTGCCCAAGGAGTATATCCCGGCTGTCGATGCCGGTATCCAGGGCGCCATGCAGGCCGGCGTGATGGCCGGGTTCCCTGTGGTGGACGTGAAGGTTACCCTGTTCGACGGTTCTTACCATGAGGTTGACTCCTCTGAAATGGCCTTTAAGATCGCCGGTTCCATGGCGTTCAAGGAAGCCTGCCGGAAAGCCAACCCCACCATCCTGGAGCCCATCATGAAGGTTGCCGTCACGGTGCCTGACGATTATATGGGCGTTGTCATCGGCGACATCACTGCCCGCCGTGGCAACATCCTGGGTCAGATCACCCGTACCGGCAGCGTCCAGGTGGATGCCAACGTGCCTCTGGCCGAAATGTTCGGCTACGCCACCGACCTGCGGTCCAAGACCCAGGGCCGCGGCAACTACTCCATGGAGCCCAGCCACTACTCCGAGCTGCCCAAGTCCAAGGCCGAGGAGATTATCAAGGCCCGCACCAAGGATTGATTGCGACACATTCTCAGGGAAAAGCCCCGGTTTTTCCCTGAGAATGCGAAATAATTCCGGAGAAATCAAAAATTTCTCTTGTGTTTCTGCACATTATGTAGTATGATATGCGTGATGTGCGGAAGTGCACCAACCGAAGCTGTTAATTTTATTTACAATTATAACAGGAGGAATATTTCAAATGGCAAAGCAGAAGTTTGAAAGAAATAAGCCCCACGTTAACATCGGCACCATCGGCCACGTTGACCACGGCAAGACCACTCTGACCGCTGCGATCACCAAGTACCTGTCCCTGAAGGGCCAGGCTTCCTTCGAGGACTACGCTTCCATCGACAAGGCTCCCGAAGAGAAGGCTCGTGGTATCACGATCAAC
>CASFNR010000004.1 GCA_949296115.1 uncultured Eubacteriales bacterium
TTGCGGTTGGCGAACCGTTCATGCGTCTTAAGACGCGGCTGTATCAGGCCCTTATAGGGCCAGTGCAAGCCACCGGCTTCGCCGGTGGTCTTGACTATCGCTTATTCTTTTTGTAGATCTGGTTCAGTCCTTTGAGAAGCAGGTTCTTTTCCAGAATGATCTCATGCTTGCACAATGGTGTAATGAACTGCGCCAGGCCGCCGGTGGCAATCAGCGTGGAAGGATGCCCCAACTCTTCCTCAATGCGGTCGATCAGGCCATCCAGCATGGCGGCGGTCCCGTACATCATGCCGCTGCGCATACAGTCTACTGTATTCTTTCCAATGACATTTTTGGGCTTATCCAGGCTGATTCCCGGCAGCTGGGCCGTGCGGCTGGTCAGTGCGTCCAGGGAAACCCGAACGCCCGGGAAAATGATGCCCCCCATGTAGACGTTATCCGGCTCCACAACCTCAATGGTGGTAGCGGTGCCCAGGTCCATCAGAATCAACGGGGCGGAATATTCCGCCAGGGCCGCTACCGCAATGACAATCCGATCGCTGCCCACCTGAGACGGAACATCCATATGGATGTTCAGTCCCGTTTTCAGGCCCGGTCCAACCACCATGGGCTGCTTCCCGATTACCTTGATGACGCCGGTTTTGACAGAGTTGAATACCGGCGGCACAACGGAGGAAATAATGCAGTCGTCAACGTCCGTGATAGACACCCCGTAGGCTTCAATCATGCTTTTGATTTCCACGCCATATTGGTCCGAAGTTCGAAGCCGGTCTGTTGCAATCCGGGCCTTGAACCGGAGCTGATCATTCTCAATACAGCCGATGACCAAGTTTGTATTCCCAATGTCAATGGCAAGAAGCATAGTCAATTCTCCTCAGTGTTTCTTCATCCGGGCCATCAGATGCAGCAGCGCCTTTCCAACTACCGTTACCACAACCGCCGCAATAATGGCTTCCGGGATTCCAGATGCGGTAACGGTCCCCATCACCAGGCCAAATACCGCTGTAATGGCAACATTTTTTGCTTCAGCATATTGCTGTGCCAAGAGCACATAGATGCTGCCCATCACCAGAAGGGTATGCAGTACAGAGGACAATGCCGCAGTTACCGGCAGCGCAAGGTAATCCTGCTTCAGCACCTTTCGGAACAGCTTCCACAGCCAGCCTGCCGCAATTCCTAAGCAAATCCGACATCCGACTGCAATCCAAAGACTCTTTGCTATCCCGGGAAGCCCTTCCGTCGTCATAAACGGAGAAAAAGCAAAGGACAGCAGCCCAGGCGCTGTGGTATTGGCCCAGACCGAGCATAGCCCAAACAGGCATCCGAGTACGCCCCCCGCGCTTGGCCCCAGCAAGATTGCACCCAAAATCACAGGGATATGCATGGTGGTGGCTTTGATTACCGGTAATGGGATAAACCCGATACCGGAAATCCCCAATACCAGCAGCACCCCGCAGAACATGGCCAGGGTTGCCATGTAGCGGGTGTCCATTTTCGTACGTTTCATATATTCAATTACCTCCTGCTGCCGTTCCTCTTCCTGAGGATACAGCGCAAATTATGGAGCCTAAGCTCCATGGGGTATTATACCAGCAGGAAATTCAAAACTCAAGTAAAAATCCAGGCTTTACACGCCGGGTGAAATTGACTATAATAGCCAAAAAGACCGCATTGGAGGCAACAATATGTTGAAAGGAAAAACCATTCTTCTGGGCGTTACCGGCGGTATTGCAGCCTATAAAGCCGCCGCACTGGCATCTGCCCTGGTCAAGCAGCATGCAGCGGTTGAGGTCATCATGACCGATCACGCCACTCGTTTTATTACCCCGCTGACCTTTGAGCAGCTCACCGGACGCCGGGTCATGGTAGACACCTTTGACCGGAATTTCAGCCACCAGGTGGAGCACATCGCCCTGGCAGACCGGACCGACCTGGTTATGATTGCTCCTGCGACTGCGAATATTTGCGCCAAGCTCGCCCACGGGCTGGCAGACGATATGCTGACCACAACCGTTCTTGCGTGCCGCTGCCCCAAGCTGGTTGCCCCGTCCATGAACACCAATATGTACGAAAATCCGGTCACCCAGGAAAATCTGCAGACGCTGGCACGGTTTGGATGGGATGTGATCAATCCCGCCAGCGGACGTCTCGCTTGCGGCGCAGTTGGCAAGGGCAAACTTCCGGAGCCGGATGTTCTCCTGGAGCACATTCTGCGTTACCTTGCCCTTCCCCATGACCTGGCCGGGAGAAAGGTGCTGGTTACGGCAGGCCCGACACAGGAATCTCTGGACCCGGTACGGTATCTGACCAATCATTCCACCGGGAAAATGGGCTGTGCCATTGCCAAGATGGCCATGCTTCGGGGGGCGGATGTCACCCTGGTCTGCGGCCCCATTTCCACCCCCCTGCCACCCTTTGTAGAAGTCGTTCCCGTGGTATCCGCCCAGGATATGTTCGAAGCGGTTACATCCCGGGCCCAGGAGATGGACATTATTATCAAAGCAGCCGCTGTTGCGGACTACACGCCATTGGAATACCATGACAACAAGGTGAAGAAGTCCGACGGTGCGCTGTCCATTCCCCTGAAGCGAACGCAGGATATCCTCGGATATTTGGGAGAGCACCGCACCGCAAAGCAGGTGATCTGCGGATTCTCCATGGAAACCGAAAACCTGGTGGAAAACAGTCAGAAAAAGTTGGTGAAAAAGCATCTTGACATGATCTGCGCCAACAATCTGAAGGTTCCCGGTGCGGGATTCGGCGTGGACACCAATGTCATTACACTGATCGGCAGAGAAGGCATTGAGGAACTGCCGCTTCAGTCAAAAGAGGCAGCCGCAAATGCGATCCTGGATCGATGCTGCACGCTTCTGCACAACTAAGAGAAACCCCTCTTGCCCGCTTTGGGCAAGAGGGGTTTTTTACAGCGTTTCATCATCACGATAGTCGCCTATGTCATCAAAGTCCATCTGAGCGCCCTGGCCAGCCCTTCTCGCCGCCCACTGCTCTTTGGTCACTAGGATGGCCCGAGGCTTTGATCCCTGGAATGGCCCGACAATCCCCTTCTCTTCCATTTCGTCCACAATCCGGGCAGCTCTTGCATAACCCAGCTTTAATCGGCGCTGAAGCATGGAAACGGAAGCCTGTCCAGTCTCGAGAATCACTTCCACAGCGGCAGGCAGCATATCGTCCCCCTCCAACTCGTCATCGTTCGGCGCCGGATCTCCGGCAGTCGGGGCTTTTTTACCAGCTTGTTGTGCCTTTTTCTCGATTTCCGCCAGAATTTGCCGGTTATAGTCGGCGTTATAATGCTCTTTTACATACTCTGCGACAGACTCGACCTCAGAATCGGTGACAAAGCAGCCCTGCACACGAAGCGGCTTTCCGCAGCCAATGGGCGCAAATAGCATATCTCCCTTTCCTACCAGCTTTTCTGCGCCCATGGTATCCAGGATAATGCGGGACTCCATGGCGGACGCAACGGAGAACGCAATCCGGGAGGGAATGTTTGCCTTCATCAGGCCCGTAATCACATCCGCCGAGGGACGCTGGGTGGCAATAATGAGGTGCATCCCCGCCGCACGGCCCATCTGGGCAATCCGGCAGATGGAGTCTTCCACTTCCTTAGCCGCAACCATCATCATATCCGCCAGCTCGTCAATGATGATGATGATCTGGGGCATCCGCTCTCCGTCTTCCTCCGCCTCCATAATGGAGTTGTAGGATTCCAAGTCCCGGACGCCGGCATCAGACATCAGCTTGTACCGGCGCAGCATTTCCGTCACGGCCCATTGCAAACTTCCGGCAGCCTTTTTAGGGTCTGTCACCACAGGAATCAACAGCTGTGGAATACCGTTGTAGATTCCCAGTTCAACCATTTTGGGATCCACCATAATCAGCTTAACATCCTCTGGACCTGCCTTGTAGAGCAAACTGATAATGATGGAGTTCATGCACACAGATTTGCCGGAACCGGTGGTACCAGCTATCAGAAGGTGAGGCATTTTTGCAATGTTGCCCACAATGCAGCTGCCTCCAATATCCTTACCCACCGCAAAGGAGGATTTGGACTTTGCCCTGGAAAATTCCGGCGAATCGATCACTTCCCGCAGAGAAACGGTGGTGACCACCCGGTTGGGAACTTCAATACCCACTACAGAAATTTTTCCGGGTACCGCCGCAATCCGCACGCCGGATGCGCCCAAGCTCAGAGCGATGTCATCCGCACAGCCGGTCAGTTTATTCAGTCGGACACCCCGGTCCAATTCGACTTCGTAGCGGGTAACGCTGGGGCCCCGGGTGACGTTGATAATATGGGCGTCAATTTTAAAGCTGGCCAGGGTCTCATTCAGCCGTCGGGAATTTTCCCGCATCTCCTCGGTTCCATCCGCACTGCCCCGGATCGGCCGTTTCAGCAGATCAATGGGCGGGAATACGTACTCCGGCTTTTGCTGGGACTGTGCCTGGGCAATTTCGGCAGCGACCTGTTTGGCGGACTGTGCCGTTTCTTTGGCCGTAACCTTATCAGGCTTTTCTTCCGGGGTGTTTTTTTCAGGAACATGGGTGGGTGCCGATCCTGTTTCAGAAACAGGCACATTCGGTTTCAGTTCCGGCATTTGAGCAGGAATCTGCTCCGGTGCAGGCCGCTCCTCCGGGACCGGAACCGTCACCGGTTCTTCAAATACATTGGGAATATCCTCCCTGACATAGTTGGAAGTTCCCCCCAAAGGCGCACCGATCTCCACGTCAATTCGATCCATAAAAGCAGAGCCCTTTCCCGGAACCTGCTTCACACGGTCCTGCTGGGGAAGCGGCTGTTCAGCTTTTGCTTCCTGGGGGGATGTTTTCACCACGGGTTGGGGCGCCGGTCTCCTGACTGGTACTTTCTCATCCTTCGCCGGCGGCTCCGGAATCGGCGTCTGCACCTTTGCCTGCAGCGCTTGCTCCCGCTTTTGCCGCTTATGCGCAATCTGTTTATTGGCAATGTGATTGACTACAATTGCAGCCGGCTCAATATAGTCATCTTCTTCCCAATCCTCCCGGGGGCGATTGGCGATGGCGCGAATGATGCTGGGAATGGTGATCTGCATGGAACCAAGCAGCGTCAGCGCTGCTGCAAGTCCTGTCAGAAACAGAGAAAGCGGACCTCCGCAGGCCCAGCGAAGCAGCATTGCGAGGCTGCCGCAGATGACGCCTCCGGTCCTTCCCGTTGCTCCACCGTCATAAAATGCAAGCATCCGCTCCCCGCTGAAGTCCAGGATGGTTTCCTTTAAAACAAGCAGATGGTAGATCATTCCTGCAAAAAGGACAAAGAGGATCAGACAGACGCTTCTCATCCGTACATTGGTTTTTCTGCCAAAGGTGTTAATCACAAACAAATACAGCAGCGCTGGAATCGATACGTAGAACCCAGCCTGTCCAATAAGTCCAAGAACGACTGATTTTACAACTTTCAGTAATGCCCCCTCCGGGTTCACGCTGATGACTACAAACAAAATAAACAGCAGAAAACTGAAAATCGCAGCAATTGCGCTGGAAGAAATCGGATTCTCATATTCCGTAGATACACTTGCCTTTTTCTTGGAAGAAGCACTCTTTTTGCTGGAGGTACTCTTGGAAGAGGATTTGGTTCCTGCAGAGGAAGAGACTTTCTTCTTGGTATCTGATACAATTTTTTCGGCACGACTGGAAGTTTTCTTCGCGGCCATGTTATGCCTCCTAAGCCATAAGATTCACAATAAAGGTAAAGAGCGCAAGACCTGCACAGTAAAAGCCAAAAATGGAATAACCGTGGTGTCCGGCCAGGTAGCGCATCAGCTTGATCCCCAGCAGACAGCTTCCAAAAGCGGTCAGGCAGACGACCAGATAGCGCAGCAAAATTACAAAGGAGAGAACACCGGCACCTTCCGCAAAAAGGGCCATCACATCCAAAATAATCAATCCCAGATTCAGGGCCATGTTCATCATCAGGGCCATGTTCAGGCAGAAGGAACGCTCCACACCGCACACAGAGCCAATGGAAGTTGCCGTTCCAACGGCGGAAATTCCAGGAAGGACAGACGCTGTTGCCCCCAATCCCATCAGGACACCCTCCACCCGGGACAGGGTTCTGGAATCCCGGTTGCTGCCCGGCAGGAACTGGGGAATATAAAGGATCAAGCCGTTGACAAACAAAAACACAGACAGAACCACTAAATTATCATTCAGCGGTTCTGCGTAGCCGTGCAGGAGCAGTCCAATTAGCACCGGCAGCAGCATGGTCTTCAACATACTCCAGTCCATCAGGCTTCTGGTGTCAAGGGGGCGTTTTCTGCGGCGTTTGGGGACCCTGGCCAAGGCACGGGCACGATTTATCCGAATAATCTGGCTCTGGCAGCTGAAATACAGGGCGCCAAATATCCCAATATGTACCACAAGCTGCATCACTTCCATTCCACCGTTGATGCCGTAGAGCTTGAGCATCAGGACACGGTGCGCCTGGGCTGAAATGGGAACAATGTCCATGAATCCGGAAAGAAAGCCATAGACTATACTTTGAATCCAGTTCAGATCCACGCAATTCCCTCCCTTTGTAAACCATTACAATTTATCATACCATATTATTGACTAAATTTCCAGTCTTATTTTTGACGAAAACGTAAGCCGGAGTTCCTCCGGCTCACGTTTTTCCCTTTTCCTCCTGAATCATCCGGTGCAGTTCTGCCAAGGCATCGCTCAATCCTCCAAGGCTGTCGATCAGGCCGGAGGCCACCGCTTCTTTTCCGTAGAGAATGGTGCCCACATCCGTGGCCATTTCCCCGGTTGCCATCATATAGTGCTCGAAGACTTCTCTGCTGATCCGGGAGTTTGCTGTTACAAAATCCGCAATCTGTTCCTGAATCCGCTGGAAATATCGATATGTCTGAGGCGCGCCCACCACCAACCCTGTCATTCGGACCGGGTGGACCGTCATGCTGGCAGTCGGCGTGATAAAAGACTTCTTGGTGCATACCGCCAAGGGGATTCCAATGGAATGGCCGCCTCCCAGCACCAGGGACACCGTCGGTTTCTTCATCCCTGCAATCATTTCCGCAATGGCCAGACCTGCTTCAATATCTCCTCCCACTGTATTGAGCAGAATCAGAAGCCCGTCGATCTCATCGCTTTCCTCCATGCCTGCAAGCAGCGGCAGAATGTGTTCATACTTTGTCGTCTTAACCGTTTCCGGTGCGACCTGATGACCCTCAATCTGCCCGATTATGGTCAGGGTATAGATATTTCCATTTTTCGACTTGGTTGAATCCGTCCCAAGCTCCACGATCTGGTCCCGCTCCTGCTTTTTCTCCTGATCTTCATTATTCATTGGAAATCCCTCCTCTTTTTTCTTAGGTTAACCACAGTTTTCCGGATAATTCATACTTGCAACTGGGAGAAAAATATTTTATAATGGAGGGTGGTGATAATATGGCTAACAAGACAAACGCCGTTCGTCTGGTGGAGCAGGCTGGAATTTCCTGTCGGGAATGCTTTTATGAGTTTGACGAAAAAGATCTGAGTGGATCTCATGCCGCCCAGGCAATCGGTTTTCCTCCGGAGCAGGTGTTCAAGACCCTGGTCGCCCGGGGGGAAAAAACCGGAATCAATGTATTCTGTATTCCTGTGTGCTGTGAGCTGGATCTGAAAAAGGCAGCAAAGGCAGCTGGGGACAAAAATATGGAGTTGGTTGCAGTAAAAGAGCTGCTGGGTCTGACGGGATATATCCGCGGTGGCTGCAGCCCAGTTGGAATGAAGAAGAAATTTCCCACATATTTTGACGAAACCTGCGTTCTTTGGGATGAAATCGCTGTCTCCGCCGGCGCAAGAGGACACCAGATGATCCTCCCGCCGGAGGAATTGACGCAGCTTGTCGATGGAAAAACAGCAGACATTACCATTTAGCCGATAAAGAGAAAGGAGTTTTATCATGTATCAGTACAAAACAAAAGGAACCTGTTCACAAATGATTTCCTTCGATCTGGAGGACAACAAGGTAAGAAACGTCCAGTTTTTGGGGGGCTGCAACGGAAACCTGAAGGGCATTGGAGCCCTGGTGGAAGGGATGGACATTGATGCCGTCATTGAGCGGGTGGAAGGCATCCGCTGCGGCATGAAGTCTACCTCCTGCCCTGATCAGCTCGCCAAGGCACTGAAAGCCGCAAAAGAGCAGATGCAGTAATAGAATACCCGAGAAAAGCGGCACCTGGATCCGACCCAGATGCCGCTTTTCCATTGTATCGGGGTTGCATGTCACCCTTTTTCGTGGTATAATGATCGTAATCGATAGAGTTTTACAGAAAGAAGGGCTAAGCTGTGACAAATGCGGAGCAACATTACAAAAAGATGACGGAAACTCCGGTATCCATGCTGATCTTGAATCTGGGAATCCCAACCACGATTTCCATGCTGATCACCAACATCTACAACATGGCAGATACCTATTTTGTAGGTACAGTGGGAGAAAGTGCCCAAGCGGCCACGGGTGTTCTGTTTACCGTCCAGGCCATTATGCAGGGAATTGCCTTTATGCTGGGGCACGGCAGTGGAACATATATCGCCCGCTCCCTTGCCAGTAAGGACGCCGACTCCGCAACACGCTACATTTCCAGTGCATTTTTCCTTGGCGGCAGCCTTGGATTTGTAATCCTAGCCCTCGGGCTGATTTTTCTTCGTCCCCTGGTAGAATTTTTAGGAAGTACCCCAACCATTGTCCCTCATGCCATGGATTATGGCTTCTGGATTCTTCTGGCTGCCCCCTTCATCATCTGTTCTCTGATTTTGAATAACGGGCTTCGATATGAGGGCAAAGCTTTCTATGCCATGTTTGGTCTAACAGCCGGTGGTATTCTCAATATTATCGGGGACTATGTGCTGGTGATCCGCTGCAATATGGGCGTATATGGCGCCGGACTGGCAACGGCTGCCTCTCAGGTGGTGAGCTTCTGCATCTTGCTGTTCATGTATTTGAAAATGGCACAAAGCACCATCCGATTCTCTGCTGTCAGCCGGGATTCAAGCCTGTATCTCTCCGTTTGCCGTGTGGGATTCCCTTCTTTGATTCGTCAGGGGCTGACCTCTGTTACAACAGGTGTATTGAACAATGTTACAAAACCCTTTGGCGACGCTGCCATTGCGGCCATGAGTGTGGTCAGCCGTTATTCCAATTTCCTGATGTGTGTCGGCCTTGGTATGGGGCAGGGATTCCAGCCGGTCGCATCGTTCAATTTCCAGGCTCAGAAGTATGACCGGGTAAAAAAAGGACTGCTGTTCACCACCGCCTTCGGCCTGTTCTTCGTAGGCGGTATGGCGCTGGCCAGCATGATTTTTGCGGAGCCTATCATCTACATTTTCCAGAAACACCAGGAAGTCATCGAAATTGGTGCCCGGGCCTTGCGTTTTGCCGCTTTTGGCATGCTGTTTATGCCGTTTTCTACACCTGTGAATATGCTCTATCAGAGTATTCAGCAGCCCACCATTTCTTCAGTGCTTTCCTTGATCCGCTCCGGCGGTGTCACCATTCCCCTGCTGTTGTTTGGGGTTCCTTTCCTGGGCCTTTTGGGCATTCAGATCGCACAGCCCACTGCAGACATTCTGGCGGGATTGCTCAGCATTCCCTTCATTTTCCGATTCCTCCACTCCTACCAGGATGCCAATCTAAACGTACAGTAAATGTTTCCATATTTAAACTGCCGGAATTGCCTATAATGGCAATTCCGGCAGTTTTTTATGAATAGATCTTCATTTCTCCATGGCGCATCTGCCAGATCTGCTGCATCCGCTCCAGGAAGTCAGGTAGGTTGGCAGGAGATACCACATCTTGCTCTGCCTCCTCCTGAACCCAGGGAAGGCGCATTTCCCCAACCCAGAGCAGGAAAGAATTTTCTCCCGCAGCCTCCGGCTGAACCAGGGTTCCATCCACCGAAAGTGCATCCTTTCCCCACTCCAGGATACGTCCCTGAACCCGATAACACGCCAGAATCAATGTTGGTTCAAATGGCATCAGTTCGGAAGGGCCGCTGGGATTCACGCCAAACTGGTCAAGATAACGCACAAGGCCGGGATAGCAAAATCCGGCTGTCTCATAGAAGTTCCGGCAATACGCACACATGCAGTGCTCCTGGGCGTTTCGATCGGTTTTCTCTCTGGTTAAATCCAGGTCAATTTCAAATTTCCATCCTTCCAGTTCCAGCAGCATGTGCCTACTCTCCTGCCGCCGTCAAAATATGGCGAATCAATTCGTCCCTGCCATCCCCTTTTTCCGCAGAGAATGGAATCACCGGGCAGTTTTCCGGCAGCTCCAGGTCCTCCCGGATTGCGGCGAGATTGGGCTCGAGTTCCCTTTTTTTCAATTTGTCCAGCTTGTTGGCAACCACGACGAAGGGACAACCACTTTCCAGAAACCAGTTTGCCATGGTAATGTCATTGTTGGTGGGGCGATGACGGTAATCCACAATCAAAACACCCAGGTCAATCCGGTTTGCGGCAAAATACGTTTCCATCAGTTTGCCCCACCTGGCTTTTTCCTGCTGAGAAACCTGCGCAAATCCATAGCCCGGAAGGTCAACCAAATAGCATTTTCCATCCACCACAAAGTAGTTGACGTGGACGGTCTTACCAGGCTTGTCCCCCACCCGTGCAAAGTTCTTCCGCTGGAGCAGTCGGTTGATTACAGAGGATTTTCCCACATTGGATTTTCCCGCAAAGGCAATTTCCGGCAGTCGCTTCTGGGGAAAATCCTTTGCAGACGCAGCCGAGATGAGAAATTCCACATTTTGAAAATTCATAGAACACGCACCTCACTGCTGCAGGCCCGGTTTCGGACTTTTGGCAGACACATCATCCGGCAGCTTCGCCAGAATTTCCGGCTGCATTTCAGTCTGTCGGTTCAGCGCTGCATCCAGTACGGTATCCACGGACTGGGCACTAATGAAATTCAGCTGGCGGCGAACGGTCTGGTCAATTTCTTCCAAATCCCGTTCGTTTTCTTTGGGGATGATAACCGTGCGGACTCCATGGCGAAGCGCCGCCATGGTTTTTTCTTTCAGGCCGCCAATCCGCATCACCCTGCCGCGGATGGAAATCTCACCGGTCATTGCCACATCCCGCCGAACGGTTACCCCGGTCAGCGCAGATACAATTGCCGTACAGACTGTCACACCGGCAGAGGGTCCGTCCTTTGGGACAGCACCCTCCGGGAAGTGTACATGAATGTCCTTGGTTTTGTAGAAATCCGGGGCAACGCCCAATTTCTGTGCGTTGGCGCGAATATAGCTCAGTGCGGCATGAGCGGATTCCTTCATCACATCCCCCAGATTACCGGTGAGTTCCAGCTTTCCGGACCCGTCCATTACATTCACTTCCACTTCCAGCGTTTCTCCGCCTACGCTGGTCCAGGCAAGTCCCGTGACCAGTCCAACCTGGTCGGTACAGGGCAGCCGATCCGGCAGGAATTTCCGCACCCCCAGGAAGCTTTCCAGATTGGAGCCAGTGACCAAGATTCTCTTGCTGTCCTCCTGGGAAACCAGCTGCATGTCCGCTTTCCGGCAAATTTCTCCGATGGAGCGTTCCAGATTCCGGACGCCGGATTCCCGGGTGTAGCAGGTGATTATTTCCCGGATGGCATCATCGGAAATCCGAAGCTGCTGTTTCTTCAGGCCATGCTTTTTCAGCTGTTTGGGAATCAAATGATTTTTGGCAATCATCAATTTCTCTTCATCGGTGTAAGAGCCAAGCTCAATAATTTCCATCCGGTCCAGCAGCGGCCGCGGCACCGTGTCCAGCGTATTGGCCGTGGTAATAAACATCACATCCGACAGGTCGAACGGGATTTCCAGATAATGGTCACGATAACTGTGGTTCTGCTCTGCGTCCAGAACTTCCAGAAGCGCCGCACTGGGATCACCGCGGTAATCAGACCCCATCTTGTCAATTTCATCCAGCAGAAGAACCGGGTTGGCGCTTCCTGCCTGGGCCATAGCCGTCATGATTCGGCCGGGCATGGCGCCGACATAAGTTTTCCGGTGACCCCGGATGTCCGCTTCATCATGGACGCCGCCAAGGGAAATCCGCGCCATCTTCCGGTTCAGGCTCCGGGCAATGGAGTAGGAAATGCTCGTCTTGCCCACGCCTGGAGGGCCAACCAGACACAGGATCTGAGGCGGCATCTCCGGCGCCATCTGACGCACCGCAATGGTTTCCAGGATTCGCTCTTTTACCTTCTCCAGCCCGAAGTGGTCATGCTCCAGAATTTTCCGGGCAGCCGAAACATCGACCCGTTCCTTTGTCTTTTTATTCCATGGCAGGTCCAGGACCGTATCCAAGTAGTTGCGCAGAACGGCGCCTTCTGAGGAACCGAAGGGCTGCTTTTTCAGCCGTTCCACATCCTTCAGAAGTTTCTTCTCCAGTTCTTCTTCCAGATGAAGGTTCTTGATGCTCTGGGCATAGTTCTCAAACTCCGAAGCCTCGTCCCCTTCTCCCAGTTCGTCCTGAAGAACCTTGATTTGCTCCCGGATGTAGTAATCGCGCTGATTCTGATCCAATGCCGAACGAGTTTTCTCCTGAATATCCGACTCCAGGCGAAGCATCTCTACTTCCCTGCTCAGCAGACGCAGTGCCGTTTCCAGACGGCGGACCGGATTCAGCTGACAGAGCATTTTCGCCTTGTCGGCAAAATCGATGCCGGAATTCTGGGCAATGGTATCGGCAATAAAACCGCTGTCATCGCTTGCCATCAGCCGCAGCTGGATTGCCTGAGCAGGATGTTCGGACATCTGCACATACAGGCCATACAGAGACACCGCCTCCCGCCGCAAAGCATGTGCCCGCACCGTATCAGCAGGCTCCGGCACCGTAACAGCCTCCACCATTCCCTCCAGGTATGGCTCCGACTGCTGCAGCTCCGTGATCCTTCCCCGGCAGATACCGGTTACCAAAATCCGAAGATTTTCGCCTTGGGTTTTGAGCACCTGCTTTACTTTCGCAACCGTGCCGACCCCATAAAGGTCCTTCAGTTTTGGGTCGTCCACCATCAGATCCTTCTGCGGAATCAGCAGCAGGGTCTGGTCTTCCTTCATCGCCGCTTCCAGCGCACGCACCGACTTGGCCCGGCCAACATCAAAATGCACCGTCTGCTCCGGAAACACCGCCAGTCCCCGGAGGGCGAGGATGGGCATTTTTCCTGCGTAAATTGTTTCTGTCAAGGGTTATCCCTCCTTGTTTGCAAAAAAGGGGGTAGCAGTTCTACCCCCTTTGCCTTATCGTTTCCCAGAAAGCTTCTCTCTGGGGTGAGCGGTGTCCCGCACAATCGTGGGGTTATCGCCCTCCACCGCTTCCGGTGTAATAATGACTTTCTTGATGGAAAGGTCAGATGGAATCAGGAACATGATGCTGGTCATGATTTTCTCCATGATGGCACGCAATCCCCGGGCGCCGATCTGCCGGTCAATGGCCTTCTGCGCAATGTCCAGCAGCGCCTCGTCTGTGATTTCCAGCTGAACGCCGTCCATCCGAAGCAGCTCCTGATATTGGCGGGTCAGCGCATTTTTCGGCTCCACCAGAATCCGCACCAAATCATTCTGGGACAGGCTCTGCAGGGTCGTGATAACCGGCATCCGGCCAACCAGCTCCGGAATAATGCCAAACTTCAGCAGGTCGTGGGGTTCCACCTGGGCCAGCAGCGTACCAACGTCCCGTTTGCTCCGGCTCTGCACCGGCGAATCAAAGCCAATGGCGCTTTTGTCCGTCCGCTTCTCAATAATCTTATCCAAGCCGTCGAATGCACCGCCGCAGATGAACAGGATATTGGTGGTATCAACCTGAATCATTTCCTGCTGAGGATGTTTCCGTCCGCCCTGGGGCGGTACATTGGCAACAGTTCCCTCCAAAATTTTCAGCAGGGCCTGCTGCACGCCTTCTCCGGACACGTCCCGGGTGATGGAGGTATTTTCACTCTTACGGGCGATCTTATCCATCTCATCGATGTAGATGATGCCATGTTCCGCCAGATTGACGTCAAAATCCGCCGCCTGGAGCAAACGCAGCAAGATATTCTCCACATCGTCGCCCACATATCCAGCTTCCGTCAGCGTTGTGGCATCGGCGATGGCAAAGGGAACATTCAGAATCTTGGCCAGGGTCTGGGCAAAGAGGGTCTTGCCGCTGCCCGTAGGGCCAATGAGCAGAATGTTGCTCTTCTGCAGTTCCACCTCAGAATCCGCGCCGAAATAAATGCGCTTATAGTGATTGTACACGGCCACAGACAGCGCAACCTTGGCATCCTCCTGACCAACAATGTAGTGGTCCATAAAGGATTTGATTTCCATGGGAGAAGGGAGCCGTTCCGGCGCCTTCTCCACCGGCTGAACTCCCGGATCAATTTCATCACGGAGCAGATCACTGCAGGCTGCCACACAGTCGCTGCAGATGTACACCCCAGGACCGGCAATCAGCCGGGAGACCTGGGTTTCCCGCTTCCCGCAGAAGCTGCAGCGAACCGGCGGCTGCCCATTATTTTTTGCCATGAACCTGGTACCTCGTTTCTATGGTTTTAGTGGTGCTCCAGAACCCGGTCGATCAATCCGAACGCCTTGGCTTCATCAGCAGACATGAAGTTGTCCCGCTCACAGGCAGAAGTCACTTCTTCAATGGACTTTCCGGTATTTTCAGAGAGAATCCGGTTCATCCGTGCCTTGATGGTTTCCAAACGACGCAGATGAATCGCCATGTCCGTAATCTGGCCCTGGGTTCCGGCAGAGGGCTGATGGATCATGATTTCAGAATTGGGAAGGGCCATCCGTTTTCCCTTGGCGCCTGCGCTGAGCAAAAATGCACCCATGGAGGCCGCCATGCCCACACAAATGGTTGCAACATCACACTTGATGTACTGCATGGTGTCGTAAATGGCCATACCGGCAGTCACACTGCCGCCGGGGCTGTTGATATAGAACTGAATATCCTTGTCCGGGTCCTGAGCTTCCAGGTACAGCAGCTGTGCTACAACCAGAGAAGCCGTGGTGTCATTGACCTCCTCGGACAGGAAAATAATGCGGTCATTGAGCAAACGGGAGAAAATATCATAGCTGCGTTCGCCGCGGCTGGTCTGCTCTACAACATAGGGAACCAAACTCATGGTGATGTCTCCTTTCAAAGGGTTTGAAACATTCTAACCATTGCACCGGGTGCTTATTCCAAACAGGAACCTGTTTTGAACAGGAACCGGTGAATTCACCGGTTCCTGAGACAGTTCATCAAGCCTCGGTCTTTTCTTCGGCCTTGGGCGCTACCGCAACTGCACTGTCGGTAATGACCTTGATGGCCTTCCGGGAAGTCAGGCTGCCGGTGATTTCACCCATGGGCACCATTTCCTTCACCTTGGCCAGCTCCAGCTGATACTGATCGGCCAGGGACTGGAACTCGGCTTCGATCTCCTCTTCAGTGACGGTCAGGCCTTCCGCTTCCACAATCTTCTCCAGGGTCACGCTGATCTTGGCCTGCTTCTCCGCAGCAGGACGGAAGGCATTGCGCATGGTGCTCACATCGCCGCCCATCATCTTGGCATACTGCTCCATGGAGTAGCCGCTCATCTGCAGCTGATAGGCAAAGCGCTCCATCTGGGTATCCAGCTCCGCTTCCACCAGAGCCTTGGGCATATCCACCGTGGTATTCTCGGCGGCCTTCTCCACAGCAGCCTGCTCAAAAGCGGAATCCGCCTGCTTCTGGGCCTGCTCCAGAGCCTTGGCGCGGATATCAGCCTTCAGCTCTTCCAGCGTATCAAACTCGGACACATCCTTGGCAAACTCATCGTCCTGCTCCGGAACATTGGTTACGGTGACCTTGTTCAGCTTCACATGGAACACAACGGGCTTACCGGCCAGCTCAGCATGGTAGTCCTCGGGGAAAGTGATGTCAATGTCCTTCTCCTCGCCGGCAGTCATACCCACAATCTGCTCCTCAAAGCCGGGGACAAACTGACCGGAGCCGAGCTTCAGGTCAAAATCATTGCCCTTGCCGCCCTCGAAGGGGACGCCATTGTCAAAGCCCTCGAAGTCAATGTTGGCCGTATCGCCCATCTGGGCGGCCCGCTCCACCGTTTCCGTGGAAGCCACATTCTGGGCCATCCGGTCCAGTTCCGCCTGAACCTGAGCATCGGAAACAGACACTTCCGCCTTCTCAACCTCCAGGCCCTTGTACTGGCCCAGGGTAACCTCCGGATAGACCTCGGTGGACAGTGTCAGGGTCACAACGCCATCCTCACCAATCTGCATGTCGGTCAGGCTGGGACGGCCAACGGCTTTGAACTCCTGCTTGGCAACCGCAAAATCATAAACCTCGGGGAAGATTTCTTCCAGACCATCTTCATAGAAGACATGGGCGCCGTACATGGCCTCGATCATCTTCCGGGGAGCCTTACCCTTCCGGAAGCCGGGGATCTGGATGTTCTTGCGGGCCTTCATGTACGCCTTGTTAACGCCGGTCTCCATCAGTTCCTTGTCGATTTCCACCACGATGGTGGCTTCATTTCCTTTTCTGTCGATGCTCTTTACATTCATTTGGTGTAATCCTCCTAAATTGGTTCGCATAGCGAGACCATTCTATATATTTTTACATAGCCGATTTATTCTATCAAAATATCCGGCTTTTGTCCATACTTTTCTGAAAATTCTTTTACTAAATTACGCTTAAGGGACAGAATCGAAGATAATCTGCAGATACCAGCCGGAACTCCACGCCGTCCCACAGCCCCTCCATGGCAAGCTTATGGCTTGCGCCATGGAGATGTCCATAAAAGCACCGCCGTACTGCATATTGTTCCAGCAAATCCAGAATCTCTCTGCACGCATAACCTTTGTAGCGGGGAGGATAGTGCAAAAAAACCAGCTTTCTTGCATCTCCGGCAGCCTTCAGCGATGCCTCCAGCCGCATAAGCTCCCTGCGAAATACCTTTTCATCATGCTCGCCGGATTTTTCTTCCTCAAAAAACCAGCCCCTGGTGCCGCAGATTGCCCATTCCTCATAAAAAAAGCAGTTATTGTTCAGAAGATGCAGGTTGTCGAACCCATTCTCCACGCAGAAACGCTGAAATTTCGCTGCGGTACTCCACCAGTAATCGTGGTTTCCCTTGAGAATGATCTTTCTGCCGGGAATCCGGTTAATCCACTGAAAATCCGCTTTGGCTCCCTCCAAATCCAGCGCCCAGCTCAGGTCGCCCAGCAGCACTGTGGTGTCCTCCGGTCCAATCACCGACATTCCTTCCGCCAGTTTATCCATGTAACCAAGCCAGGCGCCGCCAAAAATATCCATGGGCTTCGACGCACCCAGACACAGGTGCAGATCACCGATGGCATACAGAGCCATAAAACACCTCTTTCCGTTAATTATCCTAGGATTTTCAGCACTTCATCTCCTGAAACGCCCAATGACCGGGCAACAAAATCCAAGTCACCCTGGGGGCCGCGATCCAACAGCACCACTGCGTTTCCGGTCAAACCGGTTTTGGCCCGGTAATCCAGCAGACCGCCGTAAGCCAGTGCGCCAGCAGAGGAGAGCAAATAGCCGTGGCTGCGGAAAACATTGGGGATGGTTGATTTTAACCGCTGGCTGCTTACCACACTGACAAATAATCCATCCCTCATCCGGTGAAGAAGCGCCTCCGGCGGGGTATAGGTTCCGCCCTTGCGGCAACAGTCCAGGTAATGCTCCACAGCTTTCTCTCCGCCGCAGAACTGCACCAGTCGCTCCAGATCCTCCGGCAACGCCACATCTGCCTCCGGCACCGCTGTCTGAACACTGACGGTATTGGTTCGGATCTGTCCATGGCACAGCAAATCCCAGAGTGAATGGTTTTCATTGCAGCAGCAGATGATATTCCGAACCGGGAGTCCCCATTGTCGGGCGTAAATAGCGCTGATGGGGCCGGAAAAGTCCCCACAGACCAGTGCAACATCCGCCTCTTCTACCCCTCCCTCCCGCAATTGGGAAAAAAGGCCGAACAAGACCGCAATGCGCACCGCAATTCTGGCCCAATTTCCAGGAAGTTTGGGATTGATTTTCAACTTCTCCGACAGTCCGGAGAGGATACTTGCATAGTTCCACTGTGGGTTATGCCACAATTCCCCCGCATAAATCCGGTGAGGCAGGGAATGCAGCCGGACAGGGTGGCGTCCAATCCCAAAGTCTACATCCACCGCCGACAAATCCGAGCGGAACAAGAGATTCAAGGTCTGCGCAACACACCCATTGAACGGGCGTTCCAGCAGCGACTCTGCTTCTTCCGGCGTAATCGCAGGCATCCGAAACGGCAGAAACAGTCCGCCATCCGGTCCGCGATTGTCCTGCAGCGCACGCTGGGCGGTAAATACATCCCGGTTACTTCGTGTGGTTACATACAGCACGCCGCATCACTCCCATGGCGTTGTCCCAAAAAATCTGATGAACAATGGATTCCCCCGCTCCCCGCTCCAGCAGGCGGCGGGCAAACGCAGGCCAGCTCTCCACACCGGAGAAGCCTTCCGGTGTTTCACTGATTCCATCCAGGTCTCCGCCCAGGGCAATGTGCCTGCCCTCCGGGTCAAGTTCCAGAAAATGAAATACATGATCGCACATGGTATCCAGGGTGGGATTTTCCCCCAGGAACGCCGTACAGACGTTGAGTCCGGCGAGTCCGCCGGTTTGGCAGATGGCCCGGAACATCTCGTCAGTCAGATTTCGGCTGTTGTCACAGATCGCCCGGCTGTTGGAATGAGTCGCCAGGATCGGGGCGTCGGTGATTTCCATCATATCCCAGAACCCCTGATCGCTGATGTGGCTGACGTCAATCAGCATGCCAAGCCGCTGGGCCTCCCACACATACTCCCGCCCCTGATCGGTCAGCCCTCCCCCGGTTTTATGGGAGCCGGTCAGGGGATTTTGCTCATTCCACCCCAGCGAAGAAATCCGGAACCCAACGGCACACAAATCCTCCAACAAGGCCGGATCATGGCCAAAGCCAGCCGTTCCCTCCAGGGTTAAGATCGCAGACATCAACCCACGCTCCCGGTTTTCCTCAATATCCCGGGCGGAATAGGCAATGGCAATCCGATCGGCATTTTGATTGACCTCCCGCTGAATCGTGGCCAGTTCCCGCTCAAAAATTACCACCGGAGAGACACCGCCCCCCTCCTCACGAGGGGAGGTGGTAAAGCATCCGAAGCACTGGGCATAACCGTCCAGCAGCGATGCACGTTCCAGATCAATGTGAAGCCCATTTTTCCGCAGACTTCCCGCCTGATTCAGGTCCTCCCCAAGGAGGGCCAGCGCTGTGTCACAGTGAAAATCAAATACCGGAAACTTCATTGAAACGCATCCTCCAAATGATTGATTTTGGGATGTAGGGTATCCATCCCTTCTGGCGCGTAAATTTCAATTACATCGAACCGGGGCTGAAGCGTCGTTGGGTACGCCGCCAGATAAACGGAAGCGGTGGTTCGGAGCCTGTCCTGCTTTCTCCGACCAACATACTCCATCGCCCGGGCGAAATCCGGCGATTTACGGAGCTTGACCTCAACAAAAACCAAAAATTTCCGATCCGACACAATCAGATCAATTTCCCCGAAGCGGCACCGATAGCCCTGGGCCAAAATCTGGTAGTGACGTCTCCTCAAATACTCTGCCGCAAGCGCCTCGCCCCAGGCCCCGGATAAGTTATTTTTTCCCATAGAATGACTTCAAAAAGGTCTTTCGATGTACCTCCGAAGGCCCATAAGCTTCCAATGCCTGGTAATGCGCCCTGGTTCCATAACCCTTGTGTACCTCAAACCCGTACTGCGGATACTTCTGCGCCAGCTGAATCATCAGATCATCCCGGCTTACCTTCGCCAGTATGGAGGCCGCCGCTATATTGGCGCTGAGGCTGTCACCCTTGACCACCGTCCGGACCGGAATGCCAAAATCCGTTTCCCGGTTTCCATCGATTAGCGCCAGTTCCGGCAGGGTTCCCAGCTGGGCCAGCGCCCGCTTCATGGCAAGAAATGTTGCCTGCAGAATATTCAATTCATCTATTTCCTGCTCCGAAGCAAATCCAATGCCGAACGCAATTGCCTGCTCCTGAATCAGCGGGAACAGTTCCCGCCGTTTTTTATCCGAAAGCTTCTTGCTGTCCGTCAATCCCGGAATTTCCAGGTGCTGGGGCAGCATCACCGCAGCCGCACAGACCGGCCCTGCCAGAGGCCCTCTGCCTGCCTCATCCACGCCGCAGATGGCTCCGATCCCTTGGGCATAGAAGCTGTCCTCAATTTCCCACATATTCGGTGTACTCATGGCATATCCTCCGGCATTTCCAAGGTAAATTTCCCAAGTTTCCCGCTGCGGAATTCCTCCAGCAGGACCTTAGACATCCGTTCGGTATTCACTTCCCCGCCGGATATTAGGTATCCCCGGTTCCGGCCAGCCTGCTCTATCAATTCCCAGCCCGGCGTTCCCTGGGGTGCTTCCACCTTGTAGCGCTCCGAAAGGGTTTGTGGATAAAATCGGTGAAGCAGTCCCATCAGGCGGCAGGCAAGTTCCTCCACGTCAATGACGTCCTCTTTCACCGCTCCCGTATAGGCCAGCATCATCCCCACATTTGGGTCCTCAAATTTGGGCCAGAGAATGCCGGGGGTGTCCAGCAGCAGCAATCCGCTGTCCACCGTTACCCACTGTTTTCCCCGGGTAACGCCGGGACGGTTCTCCGCCTTGGCGCCCTTGCGTCCCGAAATCTGATTGATTAACGTGGATTTTCCCACGTTTGGAATGCCGACCACCATTACCCGCAGCGGGCGGCTCATCCCCCGGGCAGCATCCCGGTTCAGCTTCTCCGCACAGGCCGCTCTGGCCGCCGGTGTAAAATCCACAATTCCCCGTCTGCTTTTGCAGTCGGTGGCAATAACCGCCATTCCTCTGTTTCTGAAGTAGGAGGCCCACTTCTGCGTCGCCGCCGGGTCCGCCAGATCCATCCGGTTCAGAACCAAAATCCGGGGCTTCCCTCCGCAAAGAGCGTCAATATCCGGATTCCTGCTGGAAACCGGGATGCGGGCATCCACGATTTCACAGACCGCATCCACCTGTTTCAGATCAGCCTCGATCTGACGTCTGGTTTTGGTCATGTGCCCCGGATACCATTGAATATTCATCTGTTCCTTCTGATTCATTGAATGGCTCCTGTTCTGCTGAAATCCCGCTGCTGCATCCCATGATTGGTGCCGGGCAGCATCAGGCAAAGGGCTTTTCCCAAGACCTCACGCTTATCGATTTGCCCAATTTCCGGGGAACGGCTGTCCTGGGACACCCCGCGGTTGTCTCCCAGTACAAAAATACAGTCCTGATCAACCGTCAGAGGAAACTGTGTTCCCTCTTCACGGGTTGTCAGGTTGTTGATATAGGGTTCCTCCAGGGGCTCTCCATCCACATAGACAATCCCCGCTTCAAAATCAATGTCCACCATCTGTCCCTCTGTGGCAATCACACGCTTGATGATTGGACGGCCGTCATCAAAGGCCTTCTTGCTGATGACCACTATATCCCCCTGCTGGGGTTCCTTGTAAAATGTGTTGCTCAGCAGAAGCACATAGTCACCGTCCCAGAGGGTATCATACATCGAGTCACCGGAGACAACGATTACCCGGAACAGCAGCAGGAATACAACAAAGATCCCTGCCAGAAGAAAAAGCCAGTCGTGCAGGTACGCAACAACCGTTTTCTTCCAGTCCGGCTTCTTCTTTTCCATTTCTTTCGGAGCCATATCCGTCCCCCCGATTCTATATCATTCTATATCTGAGATTTCCTGTAAAAATAAGGAAAGAAACATTCCGGAAGATAGTATATCATATGTCTGCCGGGTTTTCTACAACAATCTGTGAAGATTTTCCTGTGTCTGCGCCACAAATAAAAAAAGAGGGCAACGCCCTCTCTTTTTATTTCGTTGCGGATTACACCTTTTCCTTGACCTTGGCAGCCTTGCCGAAACGGTCACGGAGGTAGTACAGCTTCGCCCGGCGAACCTTACCCTTGCGGACGGTCTCAATCATCGCCACATTGGGGGAATGCAGGGGGAAAACCTTCTCACAGCCAACGCCATAGGAAATCCGACGAACCGTGATGGTTTCGCCGATGCCGCCATGCTTGCGGGCAATCACGGTGCCTTCAAACACCTGGATACGCTCACGGGAGCCTTCCTTGATGCGCACATGCACACGAACGGTGTCGCCCACCCGAACCTCGGGCAGCTCTTCCTTCATGTACTGGCTGTTCAGAGCCTTGACCAAATCCATTTTCGTGTCCTCCTTAAATATTAGGCGTTCATGCTCATCGTTTCCGTGGCAGAGGACTCACCTTGATTTCAGACCGAGTTATTCTACCATACTGCACATAGAAAATCAAGTGCTTTTTCCTATATTTTTCCCGCTTTTTCTCTTTTGATACAGCGGATTCCAGCTTCCGGATGCGTAGCAGACCGCAAACAGGCAAAATACCAGTAAATTATGGGCTATCATGCAGGCCCAGGCTGAAACCAGTCCCATGCCGAACAATCGGGTGCAAACAAAGGTACCCAAGATCCGGACGCCCCACATTCCACTGATTCCAAACAAAAACGGTTGAAGGGTTTTTCCCATTCCCTGCATCATTCCTTCGATGATAATGGACATTCCGTAAAACGGTTCGGAAACCGCTACCATCCGCAGAACGGTCGCTCCCAGGGAAATCACCTCCGGGTCCCTGGAAAACAGCCTCATCATGTTCGGCGCAAACAAGTAAAGCAGCGCACCCGACAGCACCATCAGCCCTGCCTCAATCGTCAGCAGCACATGGGAAAGGTCCCGAATTCTCTGCCTGTCCTGGGCCCCCAATGCATTGCCCGCCATGGTCGCGGCTGCGGTCTGCATCCCATAGCCGGGAATATAAAACGCAGACTCCACTGTGTTGGCAACGGTATGCGCCGCCGTCGCCACATCGCCGATGGAGTTGATCATCGAGGCAAAGGCCACATATCCCAGTGACGTTCCGAAGCGCTGCAAAGCGTTGGGCAGTGCAACACGCAGACAGGGTTTCAGAACCGACCAATCCGGCTTGAGGGACTGCCCCTTGGGAGAAATGATCGGATGCCGCCATAGGGTGACCGTCATGCAAATTCCACCAACTGCAAAAGCCACCGCACTGGCCACGGCAGCGCCAACAACCCCCATGCCCGCTCCAAAAACCGTCACGCCCCCGATTGTGCGGGTTGGGTAGATCAGCAGGAAGTTACCCACCACGTTTACCAGATTCACCAGGACTCCGATCCGCATGGGTGATTTGGTGTCGCCCACCGAACGGAGCAGGCTTCCGAAGAGGATGGTGGCGGATCGGGCCAGCATTGGAGTATACAGGATGAAAAAATAGCGGGCCGCCAGATCCTGGATGCTCGGGTCAACCTGCATCCAAACAGGCACCCTTGCGCTCAGCCCCAGGGCCAGCACGGTGAAAAATGTACCCAAAATCAGCGTTGCAAGCACCGCCTGGGAGGCTGCCCGCCGCCCTCGCTGAATGTCCCCTGCACCGGACGCTCTCGCCACATAGGATAAAAACCCAACGCCTGCCGCAGAGAGGGTGCTGCCAAGCAGCCAGTTGACAGTGGTGGTTGAGCCAACCGCCGCTGTGGCATAGGTCCCCAGGGTGCCGACCATGGCTGTGTCGATATACTGCACCGCCGTCTGCATCAGCTGCTCCAGCATTGTCGGCCACGCCAAAGAATATATTTCCGGCAAAAGCTTTCTGTATTGTGCGGCTTTTCCCCACTCCACAACCTATTTCCCCCTCAGCAGATTCTTCCGGGAGACAGTATAGCATGGGCGTTCCGCAAAGTCAAATTGCAGCTGCGCTTTGTATCGAACAGAGTATACAAAATGTCCCTCCGTTTTTCATGCACCCTGCCGCTTGACGAAGCGCCGTCATTCCATGGTATACTAGCATAAAAAGAAGGAGATGATTTTATGGCTTTTTTTGATGGACTGGACCGGAACTTTGGGTTCGGCTGTATGCGCCTGCCAATGATCGGGGAGAATGTGGACATCGAGCAGACCAAGCAGATGGTTGATCTCTTCCTGGAACAGGGATTCCGGTACTTCGATACCGCCCACGGCTATATCAAC
The DNA here is from genome assembly GCA_949296115.1 of uncultured Eubacteriales bacterium. Lineage (GTDB taxonomy): Bacteria > Bacillota > Clostridia > Oscillospirales > Oscillospiraceae > Faecousia. The sequence goes on from CASFNR010000004.1 coordinate 24,153, forward strand.
GGAAAAAGTGAGCTGGCGCTGCGGGAGTGTCTCACATCCCGTTATCCCCGGGACCGGTACTTCCTGACTGACAAGCTCTCCGGTTATTTGTTTGAAACCGAAGATCAGATTCGTCCTCTGTTCCAGAAGCAGCTGGATGCCTGCGGTGTCGACTACTTCGATTTCTATCTGATGCACGCACAAAACAGCAAGAGTTTTCAGAAGTATAAGCAGCTTCATGCCTATGAAATTGCCTTGTCGCTGAAGGAAGAAGGAAAAATCCGCCATATGGGCATTTCTTTCCATGATACTGCCGAGGTGCTGGATCAGATTCTGACAGAGTACCCCCAGATTGAAGTGGTGCAGATTCAGTTCAACTACGTCGATTTCGAGGACCCCAATGTCCAATCCCGGAAGTGCTATGAGGTCTGCCGGAAACATGGCAAGCCGGTTATTATCATGGAGCCGGTCAAAGGCGGTTCCCTGGTGAACCTGCCGGCTGACGCCCAAAAGGTTTTCGACGCTCTGAATGGCGGCTCCAACGCAAGCTATGCGATTCGGTTTGCCGCCGGATTTGAGGGCGTCATGATGGTTCTTTCCGGCATGAGCACCTTGGAGCAGATGCAGGACAACCTGAGCTTCATGAAAGAATTTCAGCCGCTTTCCGCCCAGGAGCGGAAAGCCGTGGATGAGGTCGGGAAGATTTTCCGGGAAAAGGTTATCGTCGCCTGCACCGGCTGCCGTTACTGCACCGAAGTGTGTCCCAACGGAGTGGGCATTCCGGAAATTTTTGCCCGGCTGAATGCCAAACGGCTGCTGAAGCCCATGGAGCTGTATCCCATCAATGGGGAACTTCCCGCCGCCTGTGTGAAGTGCGGCCAATGTGAGAATATTTGTCCGCAGAATCTGCCCATCCGGGACCTGCTGGAAACCGCCGCAGCCGAATTGGGACTGTAACACAAGCTTTTCATATCAATTGCCCCTCCGGTCTTTTCCGGAGGGGCAAGTTTGCGTCAGAGCAAGTTATACCGTTTCAATCTTAATGGTGTTGGTATTGCCGGACAGGCCGTTCACCGGGCCGCCGGTAATCACAATATTGTCGCCCGGTTCCAGCCCCAGAATATCGGTGGCAGTCTTTTTGGCATAGTAGAACATCACTTCCATGCTGGGGAACTGGTCCGCCATCACGGGTGTTACACCCCAGCTCATGGAGAGCCGTCTCCAGATTTTACGGTTGGTGGTCATGCCAAGAATATCCACGGGCGTGCGGAAACGGCTGACCAGGAGCGCCGTCTTTCCGGAAACGGAGCAGACCACAATTCCCTTGGCATTCACATCCAGCGCCATGGAGCAAACCGCATGAGAAATGCAGTCCAGATTGTTCTGGCCCGCAAACTCCGTGCCAAGGAACCGCTTCTTGTAGCCGATGTGTTCCTCCGTGTATTCCGCAATCCGGGCCATGGCCTTCACGGCCTCCACCGGATAGTCGCCGGCAGCGGACTCACCGGAGAGCATAACGCAGGACGTGCCGTCATATACGGCATTGGCAACGTCGGAGATCTCCGCCCGGGTCGGGCGGGGATTGTGGATCATGGACTCCAGCATCTCAGTTGCAGTAATCACCCGTTTGCCCAGCATCCGGCATTTCCGGGTCAGCTTCTTCTGAACGGCGGGAACCTCAACGTAAGGAATCTCCACTCCCAGATCGCCGCGGGCAATCATAATGCCGCCGCAGACAGAACAGATTTCCTCCACATTGTCCACACCGGAACGGTTTTCGATTTTGGCAATAATCTCAATATCCCCGCCGCCGTTGGCATCCAGCAGCTGCTGAATATCCAGGACATCTTGCTTGCAGGAAACAAAGGATGCTGCAATAAAGTCAACCCCGTGGCGGATGCCAAACAGAATATCGGCTTTGTCCTGCTCACTGAGATAGGGTCCGGACATCACCTTGTTAGGGAAAGACATGCTTTTGCGGTTGCTCAGCACACCGCCCACCAGGCATTTGCACCGCACATCATTTCCCGCAATTTCCTGCACTTGGAACTGAACCAGGCCGTTATTTACCGTGACCACGTCTCCAGGCTTCAGGTCCTTGTTCAAGTTTTTATAGTTGACGCTTACTTTCGTCTCGTCACCTTCCACCTCATCCGTGGTGAAGGTAAAATCATTGCCGGCGGAAATTGTTACCTTTCCTTCGGCAAAGGTACGAATTCGGTACTCCGGGCCCTTGGTATCCAGCATGATGGCAATGGGCAGACCCAGCTTCTGTCGAACCTGGTTGATCAAGGCAATCTTTTTTTCATGTTCCTCATGGGTTCCATGGGAGAAATTCAGGCGCGCTACGTTCATTCCGGCCAGGCACATCTGAGTCAAGGTCTCTTCATTCTCACTGGCGGGACCGATGGTGCAGATAATTTTTGTTTTGCGCATCGCAAAAGCCTCCTGTGTATTCATTGAATTCTATTTCGATCCTATCTTATCACAGTGATTTTCCCCCGTCAATTCCTAAAAGCACAATTCCACCTTATATTTCCGCAGCCAGACATCCAGCTGCAGGAAATACGCCATGGTCTGGGGCCGGCGCATCAGCTGTCCATACCAGGGCCACGGGCTGTCTTTACAAATCATATTCTCTACCGCTTCCTTTCGAACTAGGTGCCAGATTGGCGCATCCTGAGACAGAAGCGTCTGCATCCGCTCCTGGATCAATTGGCCGTAGCGTGGGTCAAAGGTTTTAGGATACGGACTTTTCTTCCGGTAAAGCACAGACTCCGGAAGCAATCCTTCTACCGCACATCGCAGAAGTCCCTTTTCCCTGCCCTGATAATCTTTGTATTCCCAGGGCACCCCATACAGATACTCCGCAATCCGATAGTCGCAGAAGGGCACCCGGACTTCCAGGCCGTGGTACATGCTCATCCGATCCTTCCGATCCAGGAGGGTCTGCATAAACCACCGGAAATTCAGGTTCACCATTTCCTTCATCCTGCGCTCCATGGGCGTTGTACCGGGTAGAATGTCGCTTTCCTGGCAGGTTTGCTGGTAGGCATCCATTACGAGTTCTTCTCCCTGGGTGCCAAGGCGTTCCGGCAGCAGCTGGGCCCGCTGCCAGGTATTCTGTGCCCAGGGAAACCCCACCCGTGCTCGGACCTCCGGGTCCCGGTACCAGGGATAGCCCCCAAAAATCTCATCGGCGCATTCTCCAGACAGCGCCACCTTTACCGATTTCCGGATTTCTCCGCAGAAGGCCAAAAGAGAAAAATCCACATCCGCCATTCCGGGCAGGTCCCTTGCAAAGGTGGCCTGCTCCAGTGCATTGACCAGATCCTCCGCTGTCAAAACCGTATCACTGTGCTCCGTGTGTTCTGCACGGACCATTTCCCGGATATAGGCGCTGTCCGCATCTGGCTGAAATTTATTCGCCTGGAAATATCGGTCATTGTTCTGATAATCCACAGAGAATGTTTTCAGCTTCTGTCCCTGTTTCCGCATTTCCCGGGCGCAGATGGCCGTGATAATGCTGGAGTCCAGTCCACCGGACAGGAAACACCCGATGGGGACATCCGAAATCATTTGCCGGCATACCGCATCCTCCACCAGGAAGCGGACCTGTTCCACCGTCTGTTGGAAACTGTCCCGATGTTCCCGGTCAAGCAGTTTCCAATACCGGGTGACAGACAGTTTTCCATCCCGGTAGCTTGCCATGCAGCCCGGTTCCAGTTCCATAATATCCTCAAACACACCGGAGCCAGGCAGCCGCCCCGGACCCAGCATAATCAGCTGAGCTGCCCCTGTGGAAGAAATTCTGGCAGGAAAACCCGGGTAGGACAGAATGGTTTTCATCTCCGAGGCAAACAGCAGCCCCCCTTGGTAAAGGCTGTAGAACAAAGGCTTTACACCGATTCTGTCCCGGGCAAGAAACAGTTCCCTGCTCCCTGACTCCCAGACCCCAAAAGCAAAAATACCATTGAATTTTAGGACACAGTCCGCTCCATACTGAGCATAAGCGTGGAGCACTACCTCTGTATCCGAATGACCCTCAAACCGATGTCCTTCCCGCTCCAGCTCCCGCCGCAGCTGATCGGTGTTGTAAAGTTCTCCGTTGTACACGATGCAGTATTTTTTCCCTCCCCACGTCAGTTCCATAGGCTGCTTTCCGCCTTCCAGGTCGATCACCGCCAGTCTGCTATGTAAAAATACGGCGCCTTCCAGCTGGACCCAGCGTTCCTGGTCCGGCCCCCTGCGGGCCATGGTTTTCAGCATTTGCTCTGCGACTCCCGGACTGACCTCCAGTCCAATAATTCCGGAAATGGCACACATAACAATCACATCTCCTCTCATTTCCCATTGTATGTATGCTTCGTCCCGGGGTGTGCATACTATTCACGGTGATGTAAGATGAAAAACGGCAAAGAAATTCTTTCTTCCGTACTGAAAACAACCCAAATGGGACAGGTCGGAATCCGCAGCGTGCTGGACACCAGCATGCGTCCGGGACTTCGGGAAGCGCTGGAATCTCAGCTGCGGGAGTACGACGCAATTGAAACGGAAGCCCACTCCATCGCCACGCAGCGGGGCTGGGAGCTGCGGGAGCTGGACCCGGCGATCCGATTTATGTCCGATATGACCACCAGAATGAAACTGGGCGGTCGAAGCAACGATTCCAAAATCGCAGACATGATGATTCAGGGAAACACCAAGGGCATGGTGCAAAGCCTGAAAGATCTGCACCGTTTTGATGCCTCCGATGAACAGATTCAAATCCTGTCTCAGAAGCTCCTGGACTGCGAAACAGCCAATATCAAACAGATGCAGCATTTTCTCTAGGGCGGACTGTTGTCCGCCTCAGACTGTCGAAAAACCCCTTTGGGGCTTTCCGACAGGTTTTCGCAGTCTGCTGCGCGCATAATTTGTCCCCCGTCGGGGGACAAATTCCACACTCGCAGCCTGTAAAGTATGTTCCGCCAGGTACAGAAGGTGAATTGCCCCTCAAGGGCAAGAGAGGCCACCCTGGGGTGCGCCCCGGCGGAACATGGTTTTAGAATTGCTTTACTCCCAACGGAGAGAAAAAAACCACACTTTTTTGACATGCTCGGGCGGACTGTTGTCCGCCTTTTTTATGTGCACACTTTTTTCCCGTGCGCATAGGATAACGGAGAACAGGAAAGGAGTGATCGCCTTGTCAGCGACAGGATACATTCAGGTTCGGGTCTACGCCAGTTCCGCCCAGTTTCCCCTTTCGGATACTGCCATTATCGTATCTGCGGCGGATGGAACGGCCATTGCCATGCGCCTGACGGACCGAAGCGGACGCATTACCCCCATCGCCATCCCAGTACCGGATAAATCCGAAAGTCAGCATCCCGCTCCGGCGGAAATTCCCTTCACAACCGTCACGCTGCTGGCACACCACCAAGGATATGAGCAGGTAGAGGCGCAGCATGTTCAGGTATTTGCCGGAACAACAACCATCCAAAATCTTGCCCTGATTCCCCTTGCGGAAGTGCCCGGGGACTGGAACGAGACGGAAATATTTGATACGCCGCCTCAGAATTTGTAGGAGGTTCTCATGGCAATTGTAACACCGTACATACCCCAGCGAATTACGGTCCATCTTGGGAAGCCGGATGAGGCCGCCGAGAATGTAACCGTGGATTTTGTCGACTATGTGAAAAATGTTGCCTGCAGCGAAATCTACCCAACCTGGGAGGAAAGCGCTCTGCGGGCCAACATTCTGGCCATTGTGTCCTTTGCACTGAACCGGGTCTATACGGAATTCTATCGCAGCCGGGGGTACCCTTTTGACATCACAAATTCAACTGCGTACGACCAGTTCTTTGTGTATGGACGAAGCTACTTCACCAATGTGGCGGAACTGGTGGATTCTCTGTTTGACGATTATCTGCGCCGTCCCGGATTCGTAGAACCTTTGGCCGCAAAATTCTGCAACGGCACCACCGTCACCTGCGACGGTCTGAGTCAGTGGGGCAGCCAGAATCTGGCCGAAGAAGGTTATACCTCCACCCAGATCCTGACCAGCTATTATGGTGATGTGGAAATCGTTACCAATGCACCCATCCGCGGCCTGACCTCTTCATATCCGGGCAGGCCCCAGCGCCGGGGATACTCCGGCCCCAGTGTTGTGATCATTCAGGTGGAACTGAACCGCATTTCCCAGAATTATCCGGCAATTCCCAAAATTTCCCCGGTGGATGGAATATTTGGTGCGCAGACAGAGGCCGCTGTCAAAAAATTTCAGGAGGTTTTCGGCCTGACCGTTGACGGAATTGTGGGCAAAGCCACTTGGTACGCCTTGGTACGTTACTATACTGCCGTCACTTCCCTGTCGGAACTGCGCAGCCAAGGGCAGAAGTTCTACTCCATCGCCTGGGCCAATACCCGTCCCATTCAGCAAGGCGACCGGGGCATTCGGGTGGAGCATCTGCAATATATGCTCAGCGTGCTGGGAGCGTATATCCCGCAAATTCCGGAAATTGCCGTAGACGGCATTTTCGGCCCTGCAACCCGGAACGCAGTGTTGGCTGTACAGGGATGGCTGGGTCTGCCACAGACCGGTGTTGTGAACAATCAAACCTGGGAGGAAATCTACGACCAATTCTCAGGAATAGAAACAACCAGCCTCCGAGATCCGGAGAATTTCCCCTACACCAACGCCGTACTGGGCAATTCCAATCCCAGAACACGTTACTCCAAAACAACAACCATGACCCAATTCCCCGGAACGCCTTTGCGGACCGGGAATCAGGATGCTGTGCAGCAGGAGGTAATTCGATGAGACCCCCCGAAACATTTCTTGGCCAACCGATTCGCAGTCTGCAGACCATGCTTTGGGTGATTGCGCAGAACAACGACTCCTATCAATCCGTTATTCCGGACGGAATCTATGGTCCGGAAACCGTGCAGGCTGTCTCTCAGTTTCAGCGTCGCCACGGGCTTCCCGTCACCGGCATTACAGACCAAGTGACCTGGGAGGCCATTGTCGCCGTCTATGAGCCGGCATACACGGAACAGGCTCCCGCTCAGTCCCTGAACATCCTGTTGGACGGCGGCCAAGTCATCCGCAAAGGAGAGCGAAATCCAAACCTCTATCTGGTTCAAGGAATTCTTACCGTCCTCTCCGAACGGTACCAGTGCATCGGAAAGCCTTCCATGAACGGACTTATGGATCAGGTTACGTCTGACTCGTTATCCTCTTTTCAGTTCCTTTGCGGACTCCCCATGACCGGGAATCTGGACCGCACCACCTGGAAACACCTGGCACTTCAGTATCCAATGGCCGCAAATGTAAATTCGATGCCCTGATTCTTCCTTGAAATGTTACAGAATTTAAAATTTTAACAGGATAGGATTCCCTCTACTTGATTATTCCCGCACAGACGTGCTATAATAAATAAAAATATGTCCGTTTGCGGAGGAGCCACCCATGTTTATCAAAGATTGGAAACGGGAACTGTTTTCCATACCCAACATGCTCAGTTTCTTTCGGCTTGCACTGATCCCGATCTATGCGTACATTTATCTGAATGCAACCCAGCCGCACCAGTATTTCATTGCCGGTTCTATTATGGCGGTGTCCTGTCTGACGGACATGATCGACGGAAAAATTGCCCGGCATTTCAACATGATTACCACACTGGGCAAAATTCTGGACCCCGTTGCCGACAAAATTACGCAGTTTACCCTGACACTCTGTCTGTCCCTGAAATACCCGGTTTTGCTGCCGGTTCTCACCATCTTTGTGGTGAAGGAAGGGTTTCAGCTGATTGCGGGCATTTTCTTCCTGCGGAAGGGTTGGATGCTCCCGGGTGCGCTGATGACCGGCAAAATTTGTACCACGGTGCTGTTCATCAGTCTGATTGCTCTGGTTTTGTTCCCCGGAATCGATCCGGCTGCCGTGAATCTGATTGCGTTGGTAGATGGTGTATTTCTGTTCATCTCCTTTGTCAGCTACATCATGGCATATTTTGGACGGAACAAAAAAATTCAGGACGTGGAAGCAGAATAACAAGGAATCCGCCGGAGATCCCGGCGGATTTCATATTGTTTTCCACACATGAAAAACAGCGGCCCTTGCAAGGCCGCTGTACTTTCTATGTCCTCTTTCTGCGGGAAGCAGCGTGTCACAGGAGTTACCGTCGGGTTATCCGCGAATATTTCCACGGCATCGGCTTCCTCATTGCTTCCCGCCTCTGTACTGTTATTATAGCACAGCGGTAGTGCAAATGGTGAAGAAACCTTGAACTTTCCGGTAAAAATTTGTTTTCATTGCATAAATCCCAATGAAGACACCCTTACCCCATCCTCCCCCGCAATTAAGACGGGTAGGTATTGCTGATCAGCAGAAGAAGCGGCAGCGCAAGGGTGAAGATACTGATGGCCCAGGCATACATGGCCTTTCTGGAGCAGAACATCAGAAGCAGGCATGCCATTGTCAGGCACAGCGGACCCATCACCGCAATTTCCCGGCTGATTGTCTGGGCAAATTCACCGGTCGCCTGCAAATCGATCCCCACCTGTTCCGGAAGGTGCGTGCCGTTGTACGCTGCCAGTTTCAAAGCGTAGTAAACAACCGGCGCAGCCATAACCGGCTTTCGCAGACGGAACAGCCAAACGCCTATTGTATTGATGATTCGATTTATTTTGGAAACCACCGCTTTGACTTTGCCAAAGCCGGTGACTGCTGCGGGCTTTTGTTCCGCAGGAATTCCGGAATTTTCCATAGTCTACCTCCGGGGTACATTTTTCGCCATTATACCATACAATGGCTATGGTTGCAAGGCAATTTGAAGATCCGAAAGGAGAATTCAAAAAGTCTTAACTTTCCTCTATCTAAGTCAAGTCGCTATCTTTCAAAATTTTACACCCCAAAATTCTGCGGCTCTCAATCTCAATCACGCCGGCACTCCCACCATATCCGCCGCAGCTTCCGGGATTCAAAACCCACAATCCGTCCGGCTCCCGATGGCAGTCCGCCAAGTGCGTATGACCGTAAAGTGCAGCTGACGCACCGCTGGCCCGTGCATCCCGGAGAAATGCCCCCAGATAAAGCTTGACATTATGCTTGTGACCATGGGTAATATAAAGCCGGACACCGGATAGCTCTATCACCCGAATTTCCGGTTCTCCGCCTGCACATCGAAAGCGATCACAATTTCCTGGGACCTGATACAATGGAATACTGGGATAAAGCGCTCCCAGGGCTTCGCCATCCGCAAAGTAATCTCCCAGATGAATGATTGCGTTTGGTTTCACCGTTTCCACGCACCGGCGCATAAAACTCTGCGACGAATGGGAATCGGACAACACAAGTATCTTCATTTTCTCTCCCCTTTTCAGTCTGCGCAAAAATCCGACAAATAATCCACCCAATTATAGGTCATCGGAATCGGTATCCAGGTCCTCCAGGGTCACCTCCCGGAAAAACTTACGTTTTTCCGAAGGGGTGCAGCCATAAATCTCCCGGAAATGTTGATTCAGCATTTTCGGGTCCCGGAATCCATGACGTTCGGCAATTTCTCCAATGGGATCATCCGTCGTCTCCAACTCCCGGCAGACTGCCGTTGTACGGATCTGATAAACGTACTGCAAAAAACTCACGCCCATATTTTTCTTGAACAGGCGGCAAAAATATTCTTTGTTCAATCCCATGCTTTTTGCCGCATCGTCCAACGAAAGATCCTCACCATGGTGCAGCTGCACATACTCCAGCACTGGTTCCAGCCGGGTCATATCATTTCGCTGCAGTCGGGTCTCCTCCACCGCAAGGGGGTTTGAGAAGTGCTTCACCAGAATTGCGGTAACGGCATAGAGTCTTGCCAATCGTTCCAGCTTGTAAGCCGGCTCCTCAACCTCTGTTTGGCGAAGGATCTCCAGAAGGTGGCTGCGCAGCTGTTCATAGGCCATGGTCTTGACCTGGTCATCCGGGTCAAAGGTCAAAGAAAAAGAAAGCTGGTCGAATGTGGGAACATACCGGCACATCTGATTCGGATCGATATGGACAACCAGATAGACCGCATTGCGGGAGCATTTTGTCTCGTGTACTTCATGAGAATTGAGGATATACATATCCCCGGCTTTAAAATGACGGGACGCATTTTCAAAGTTGCAAGTAACCCTTCCCTTAATAAACAACAACAGTTCCAGCGCCTTATGCCAGTGCCTTGGTGTGAAAATGCGAAGGTTGGTTTCATATTTGACACCGAATCCACTTTCGTCTATATCGGTCAGTATTCGATGTTGATAATTTCCCATATAAACCTCCGTTCCCAGAACTTTTTTGATTCACATTTTATTCATAAGGTCAATATTTTCCATAGCCAGGTCAATTATATCACTTTTTTCCTGCCTGTCAAGGTGCTATAATGCACGCATTGCAAGTTGAAATCCCCATCGTTTTTTGCAATATGTTTTTACAATTCATTCACAATTTCAAATTGTGTTTCTTCATACGATTCAAATGATCCCATCTATTGCATACTGTCTCAGGAGGTTATTGCAATGTACTTTCAAAAAGGACTTTCCACAAAGCGCCACCCGATCAATTGTACACAAGCGTCCGGAAGCATTTCTTTGATGTAACGCTCCTTCTGCCGGGCAAACTGCCGTCTCTCCGGCTTCCGCTCCTCTCAAACAACCCAAGTACAGCCGCCCGCCGATCAGCGGGCGGCTTTTTTCTTCGCCCCCGGAACATTTGTCTCTGCCTGTGCATAACCTGTTTCAGTAGAAGCGTCATTGCGCAACCATCTTTCCTGACAGGGAGGTTATCCTATGCAATCCACGCCCGATTTTTCCCAGCTGATGAAGCTGGCCCAGTCCCCGGCAGGCAAGCAGCTGCTGGCTATGCTTCAGGCCTCCGGCGGAAACACCCTTCAGAACGCAGTCAAAAAGGCGTCTGATGGCAATTACGATGAGGCAAAGGCAATGCTTTCGTCCTTGCTGAACAATCCTCAGGCACAGGCGCTGCTGAAGCAGTTGGAGGATCAGACATGAGTGAACTGGAAGAGAAACTGGGCAGCATTTTGTCAAACCCACAGATGATGCAGCAGATTATGTCCATGGCGCAGGCCATGGGCCAGTCATCCGGGCCGCAGCCGGACTCCGCCGCCCAGGCGGAGTCCCCGGTGTGGAATCCGGAAATGGATATGAGCGCACTGCAAACGCTGTCTCAGTTCGCCCAGAATAGCCGTGTGGACTCTGACCAGCAGGCTTTGCTCCACGCTCTGTCCCCCTACTTAAGCGACAATCGTGTAAAAAAACTGGAGCGTGCCATGCGGGCTGCCAAAATGGCCGGACTGGCATCCACGCTGTTGAACTCCGGCGCCTTGCAGAATCTTCTCGGGAGGTGACGCCATGTATAACCGCTATATTCCCCAGCCGGATGGGAGCTACCGGCGAAGGCCCGTGATTGACCAAAATCCACATCCTCAAAAACAGGCACAGCCCGATGGCAGTGAGCGCAGAACGGACAACAGTCCCCCGGGCCGCCCGGAGGAACGGAATTCTTCTCCCGGCAGTGGACAGCCCTGCCGTCCACCGCAGCTGCATCGCCCCCACCCAGGGCCGCGGCCACTTCATCCTCAAGAAAACCCAATTTCCGCCGGAAGTTTTCTGAAACAACTTCTGCCCCAAAATTTAGACACGGAAGACCTTCTGATTGTGATTCTGCTGCTGCTCATGGCCGGAGACAACGGCAAGGAGCAGAATTCCGCTCTGCTTACCTTGGCACTGTACCTGTTTTTGTAAATTTGCATTGCGCTTGTGTCGGGAGACTGGTATAATGTGGGCAAAAAAGCAGGAGGACATCCCGTGTTTACAAAAGAGTCTGTCATTCTGCGGCGTGCGCTGCAGGCAGCTATTATACTTTTATTCGCCGCAGCACTTGTCGCCCACTATCTTCTGGACTCCTGGGGCTTTTACTGGAAGGTATCTCCGGAGGAAACCGCTCTGCGAATGGAATTGGTTCAGACCGCCGAATCCTACCTTGGGACCCTGGAGGGCGACTTCCGTCATCAGGAAATTCTGGGCATCTATAACACCCATGAGCCGCTGGCGGTGGGATATGTGGTGCAGGATACCGACGATTGGTGCGCCACCTTTGTCAGTGCCATGGTCATCCAGTGCGGTCTGACGGAAATTATCCCCACGGAATGCGGCTGCCAGCGACAGATCGGACTGTTCCAATCCTTGGGGACCTGGGAGGAAAACGATGCCGCCGTTCCCCTCCCCGGCGATATCATTTACTACGACTGGGATGCCAGGGGATTGGGTGGCAGCACCGGCTGGGCAGACCATGTGGGCATTGTGGTGGGCACCAAATGGCCCTTTGTCAAGGTAATCGAGGGAAATAAGGACGACTCCGTGGGTTACCGGATTGTCCTGATCAATGACATCCACATCCGGGGCTACGGGCAGCCGGATTATGCGTCCCTGCTTCAGGGAGAATCTTAAAACCGATTTTGGGCGGTGGCCAATGCCACCGCCCAATTTTTTATTCCGGAATGGGGAACGTGACTCCCCCAACGCTGACACTTTCCAGCTCCTCCAAGGGAATGATTTTCTCAAATGCGTTGCCCTTGACGCAAACGGTCTTCCCGTTTTCCGGAGTCAGGGAGCCGCCGGAATTGGTCATATCCACCACCGTGCCGTCTTTCTTGTTCAGAAGGATTTCCACGTTCTCCAGGTACAGTTCAATCTGCCGGGCATCCCCTTCCGGCATTCTGCCGCTTTCGGCGTTGCTCCACTGCACCTGAGAATCCACCTCATAGGCCACCCGGACCGCCAGAGGCGAGACCCGGACCTCCGTAATGGTGAATGTCATGCCCTCCTGCTCAAAGGTTTCCCCGCCGCCCAGGGCGATGGAAGAATCCTCATAGGCCACATCAAAGCGGAATTTCCAGTCTCCCTCCAGAACAACAGCGGATTCCTCCGCAGAATTGCCGTAGGTGCGGATATCGTGGAACTCTGCGGTTGCCTTTCCCCGATTCACCGGCTCATCGGAGCTGAACACCCAGACGTACTGGATTACCTCGTCCTCGGGGACCGCGTCCACAAAGTAGGCCGTGCCATGGCCGCCCTTTCCAAAGCTGATACTGTCAAAGCCGCCTTCCATCAGTTGGTCTGCGGTCACCCCCTCCGGCAGCAAGGGCGTTCCGTCATCCCGGGAGATGGTGAACACCATGCAGATATTGTATTCATCCCCCATCACGGCATCCGCCCGGATGGTCACCCCGTTGTCGCTGTCGGAGGCCTCAACCGGATGGCCGATTTTGTCAATCACCTCTGTCTGTGCCACACTTCCGCCAAAAATAGGGGCCAGCAGCTCCGAGACCGGGGTGGAAATCCCTGCGGCCTCCGCTGTAACCGTCAGCACACAGACCAGGCAGGCCGCGGCGGCGGCAATCTTTCCAAAGCGAAGCACCTTGTTCTCCGGCTTCTTCCGGGCAGCAGCGGCTGCCCGTGCCCCAATGGCAGCTTTCTGCTCCTGGGTATAGGTAAGCTGATCATAGAAGTTCTGATATTCTTTCTGGTTAAACATAGCCATCCTCCTCCAGATAGGTTTTGAGTTTGTCCCGTCCCCGGTTCAGCCGGACATGGACAGCGGATTTGGAAATGCCCAGAATCCGTCCGATTTCCTCTGCCTGATAGCCTTCGTAGTAAAACAGGTACAGCACCGTCCGATAGTTCTCCGGCAGCTGGTTCACCGCCGCAAGCACCGAACCATCGGGAGCCTCCGGCGCCGGGACCTCCAGGCAGGCATCCAGACTGCAATTGCGCTTTCGCCAGGGACTGCGCAGCACATCCTTACAGGCGTTGGCCGCCATGCGCAGGATGTAGGCTTTCTCATGCTCCGGGGTATCGAATGTCCGGGGATGACTCAAAAGCTTTACGAAAACCGTCTGGCAGATGTCCTGGGCATCGTCGGTGTTTTTTAAGTAGGTGTAGCTCAGGCGGAGAATAGCGTCAGCATACAGCTGGGCCAGCCGCTCCGCCTGCTGGGTTTGTTTCATATTGATTTCCTCCTTCCAGGCGCCTTCACCCCAAATACGATTCTTCTCTGGAAATGCTTACAGAGATTTTCCTTCTTTTCAAAAAATTCCCGGGAACTCCAGCCTTTCGGCTGGGTTCCCGGGAATCTGCTGTTACGTCTTCTGATCTTCCAACGCCCGCAGGCGCTTCTGCTCCGCCAGCTGCTTTCTCAGTTCTTTCACCAAGGGCAGCATCCCGGCAAGATTCAGAACCATCACAAAGCCCAGCAGGCCCCACATCCAAAGCGCCCAGCTCTGGCGCAGCAGGACATACAGGAGCAATGCCGTCACTACAAGGCGCATGGCGCAGGCTCTTGCCACATTTTTGATTGCCCGGGAGCAGCGCTCCTCCCGCTGGTACAGGTCCAGTTCCGGTTCCTGAGGGGTATTCTGGGATTCCGATTCCATCATCGTGCCAGGAAGCCCACTTTTTTATAGACCTTGCGCAGGGTCTTTTCCGCCATGTAAGATGCCTTTTCCGCACCCTGACGGTACACGCCCTCCAGAAAGGCCTTGTCCTTCAGCAGCCGGTTGGTCTCCTCCCGGATGGGGCGCAGGGTTTCCACCACCGCCTCGCCCACGGCGGGCTTGAACTTGCCATAGCCGCAGCCGGCAAACTCCTGCTCGATCTGCTCGTAGGTTCTGCCCGTGCAGGCGGAATAGATGGTCATCAGATTGGATACACCAGGCTTGTTCTCCCGGTCGAAACGGACGCAGTTTTCCGTATCAGAGTCGGTAATGGCCCGCTTGAACTGGCGCATAATGGTCTCCGGGGTATCCATCACCAGAATCCGGCCGGTGTCCTCATTCTCCGACTTGGACATCTTGGCGGTGGGATTGGTCAGGCTCATGATCCGGGCGCCAACCTTGGGCACGAAGGGCTCCGGCAGCTTGAACACATCGCCGTAAATGCCGTTGAACCGGCGGGCAATGGTGTGGCACAGCTCCACATGCTGCTTCTGGTCCTCCCCTACCGGGACATAGTCCGGCTGGTAAAGCAGGATATCCGCCGCCATCAGGGCCGGGTAGGTAAACAGGCCGCCGTTAATGTTGTCGGCATTCTTGGCAGACTTATCCTTGAACTGGGTCATCCGGGACAGCTCGCCGAACATGGCATAGCAGTCCAGCACCCAGCCCAGTTCTGCGTGCTGGTGGACATGGCTCTGAATGAACAGCGTATTTTTCTCCGGGTCCAGGCCGCAGGCGATATACTGTGCCAGCTGTTCCAGCGTGCGGCGGCGCAGATCCGCCGGGTTCTGCCGAACCGTAATGGCATGCAGATCCGCCATAAAATAATAGCAGTCAAAGGAGTCGGCCCGCTCCGCCCAATTCTTAATGGCGCCCAGGTAGGAACCAAGCGTCAGGTCGCCGGAGGGCTTGATGCCGGAGAGCATTCGCTTCTTAGGCGTTTCCGCAATAACTTCGCTCATATTCAATCCCGCTTTCTGTATCAATGGTTTCGGATATTCTACCACAGCCCCGCCGATAGTGCAAGGAGATTTTCTCCGGAATCCGGACTTCTCCCGCAATTGCGAATTGATTTCTTTGTTCCGGTATGCTATACTCTATGGCAGAAATTTTAGACCAAGAGAGGTTTTTTTATGGATTATCAGGCTTTGGCCCAGCTTCTGTTTCCGGATGTCACCATGACGCCGGAAGAGCTGGAAGTGCGTTTCCCGGCCCGCCAGCTTCCCGAGGGCGCCGTGGTTACCCGGATGGCTCCCTCCCCCACCGGTTTTGTCCACCTGGGCAATCTGGTGCAGGGGCTGACCTCCGAGCGGATGGCCCACCAGTCCGGCGGCGTGCTGTTCCTGCGGGTGGAGGATACCGACGCCAAGCGGGAAGTTCCCGGTGCTGTGGAGGTGCTGATCGAAACTCTGAAGCACTACGGTATCTCCTTTGACGAGGGCGCCACCATGGAAGGAGACAACGGAATTTACGGTCCCTACCGCCAGCGGCAGCGGGCGGACATTTACCATGTCTACGCCAAGAAGCTGGTATCCCAGGGGCAGGCATACCCCTGCTTCTGCACGGAAGAGGAATTGGCCGCCATGCGGGAGCAGCAGGAGGGCAACAAGGAGAATACCGGTTACTACGGCAAATACGCCATCTGGCGGGACCGCTCCATGGAGGAAATTCAGGCCCAGCTGGATGCCGGAAATCCCTGGGTCCTCCGGTTCCGCTCCACCGGCAGCATTGAAAACCAGTTCAAGTTTGACGACCTGGTAAAGGGGAAGCTGACCATTACCGAAAACGATATTGACCACGTTCTGCTGAAATCCGATGGAATCCCCACCTATCACTTTGCCCATGCGGTGGATGACCATCTGATGCGCACCACCCATGTGGTCCGGGGCGACGAGTGGCTGCCCACTCTGCCCTTCCACATTCAGCTGTTCCAGGCACTGGGCTTCAAACTCCCCAAGTATGTACACATCGGACCGCTGATGAAGATGGACGGTGCCTCCAAACGCAAGCTCAGCAAGCGCAAGGATCCGGAACTGGCCTTGACCTACTACAAGGCGGAGGGTTTCCCCGTGGCGGCGGTGTACGAATACATCATGACCCTGCTGAACTCCAACTTTGAGGACTGGCGCAGAGCCAACCCGGATGCGCCTGTGGACAGCTTCAAATTCAGCGCCAAAAAGCTGAACCCCGCCGGCTCCTTGTTTGACTACGCCAAGCTGGTGGATGTGTCGAAAAGCGTCATCTCCCGGATGGATGCCGGTCAGGTGTACACTCTGCTGACCCAGTGGGCGCAGGAATTTGATCCGGAATTCGGTCAGCTTCTGTCCGCCGATCCTGCATATGCCACCCGGATTCTGGCCATTGGGCGGGGCGGAAAAAAGCCCAGGAAAGACCTTGCTGTCTGGAAGGACGCCAAACCCTACATGGGATTCTTCTATGACGAATACCTGGAGGAGCCTCAGTTCGACCCGGCCTTCTCCCCTGCCGTGGTGGCGGATGTGCTGACACGGTTCCTGGATTCTTTCGATATTTCCAACGACGCCGGCACCTGGTTCGATAAGGTGAAGGCCATCACCACGGACATCGGCTTCACCACGGACATGAAAGCCTATAAGGCAGACCCTGCCGCCTTCCCCGGAACGGTGGCGGACGTTTCCACCTTCATCCGGCTGGCAGTTACCGGCAAGACCAATTCTCCGGATCTGTACACCGTCATGCAGATCCTTGGCAAAGAGCGGACCATCGCCCGTATCCAGGCTGCTCTGTCCAAACTGAAGTAAGGAAACGTGTAAAGGAGCCTGAGGCAGCGGCTTCTCTTCACTGGATGTGCTCCTCCAGGAAATTGTCCAGAACCGCAACACCCATTTCCGGCTCCGGCAGCCCGGAAAGCTTGATGCCGGTGCTGTCAAAGGCCGGACACAGCTGTTCCTGGGGATCAAGGCGGATGCACGCCTTTGTTTTTTCCTCATGATTTCACCTCCCGGCAACAGCTTTCCCATTTTTCTGCACTCTACAGGGAAAGATTCCATGCCGACATCTTTGGGCAGACCGATTCAGGACAAAGAAGGCAAGCCGTGAATCCCGGCATGTAAAAACGAAAATGGCCGGCATCTGCCGGCCATTTTGTTCGGTTACAGCAGCGGAATCCCTGCC
The DNA here is from genome assembly GCA_949296115.1 of uncultured Eubacteriales bacterium. Classification (GTDB taxonomy): domain Bacteria; phylum Bacillota; class Clostridia; order Oscillospirales; family Oscillospiraceae; genus Faecousia. The sequence continues at coordinate 41,804 of CASFNR010000004.1, forward strand.
CTAGTGCAGGCGTCCACCGTCTCATCATCCCAGATGCTGGACTGCACTTCTCCAATGTGGGCACAGCCCATCATCAGCATGGCCAGGCGGGACTGTCCAATACCGCCGCCAATGGTCAAAGGCAGCTCATTGTTCAGCAGCATCTTGTGGAAGGGCAGCGCCCGGCGGTCATCGCAGCCCGCCTCCCGCAGCTGCCGGTCCAGAGACTCTGCGTCCACCCGGATGCCCATGGAGGAAATCTCCAGCGCCCGGTTCAGCACCGGGTCCCAGAAGAAGATGTCGCAGTTCAGATTCCAGTCATCATAGTCCGGCGCCCGCCCGTCGTGGGGTTTTCCGGAGCGGAGCTTGCCGCCGATCTGCATGATGCAGGCGGTCCGATGTTCCCGCAGGAAGGCGCTCTCCCGCTCTGCGCTGGACGTCAGCTCCGGATACCGGTCCTCCAGCTCCTGGGTGGTAATGAAGGTGACGTCCCGGCTCAAATTGGTGCGCAGCTGGGGATAGCGGACATGCAGCCGGTCATTGGTATCGCAGATGGCCCGGACAATGGCGCAGACAATCAGCTTCAGGTAATCCAGATTCCGGTTCTCCCGGGTGATGATTTTCTCCCAGTCCCACTGATCTACATAAATGGAGTGGATGTTGTCCAGTTCCTCATCCCGGCGGATGGCGTTCATGTCAGTGTAAAGCCCATTGCCGATGGTGAAGTTGTACCGCTTCAGTGCCAGGCGCTTCCACTTTGCCAGGGAATGCACCACCTGGGCATCCGTCCGGACGGCGGGAATATCAAAGGACACCGGACGCTCATAGCCATTCAGGTTATCATTCAGGCCGGAGTTTTCCGTGACAAACAGCGGGGCGGAAACCCGCTTCAGATTCAGGGCTTTGGAAAATTCCTCCTGGAACGTATCCTTGATGTACGCAATGGCGCGCTGGGTATCGTAGGCATCCAGCACCGGCCGGTAGCCCTCCGGAATGTATACATGATTCATACGGCAACAACCTTTCCTGATTCTGTATGGTTCTATTGTATTCATTTTTTTACCAAAATCAAGTGGAGATTTTCAGATAATTATAACAAAACAGCCCTGGCAAAGGTATTTTTCCTCTGCCAGGGCCATATCAGGGTGGAAATCAAGCCAGAATCTGCTTCATAAAATCCTGCACCACCGACCGGTACCGGGGCGTATCCGCCAGATAGCTGAAGCCATGGTCCGCCCCCGGAAATGTGACACGGGTCACCAGCTTCGGATTGGACCGGCTGATTTTTTCACTCATTTCGCAGGGGACAAATCCATCCGACTCCCCATGAATCAGCAAAATGGGAATCCGTGCCCGCTGAACCGCCTGCTCCGGGCTGGACGCCTTCAAGTCAAATCCGCCGTAGATTCGTGCCCCCAGCAGAACCAAGGGTTTAATCAGCCACAGCGGGTACCCCCGTTTCCGGGCAACTTCCAGAATAATGTCCAGCGCAGAACCATAGGGACAATCCGCCACAATACCCTTTACGTTTTCCGGCAGGTCCAGCTCCGACGCCATCAGCACCGTGGCTGCCCCCATGGAAACGCCGTACAGGATAATTGGAACATCCGCCCCAAACCGTTCCTGGGCGTATCGAACCCAGCACAGAACATCCTCCCGCTCCCGGATGCCAAAGGTAATGGAACAGCCTCCGCTTTCCCCGTGGCAGCGCTGGTCCACCAGCAAAAGATTATGGCCCATCTCTAAGCTGAGACCGGCACCGCCGCAGAAATCCAGGAGAGCAGAACTCCGGTATCCATGAAACCCGATGTCCAGCGGGGCGCCATCCGCCGTATGATAGTATCGTCCGTGCAGCCGCAATCCATCCAGAGAGTCAATCCAAACCGATTCATAGGTTTTCTGTTCCAGCTGCTCATAAGCATCGGTGATGGTTTCCCGATAGGGGGCATATACCGGCCTGTCAAAGGACGGCTCATAATGCCGCTGTCCTTTCGGGGAAAAAAACGCCACCCGATAGGCATAAAACGCCCCTCCCAGCACCGCCAGCACCAGGCATAGGATCAAAAATACAATCATGCCGCACCGCTCCGAATCCATCTCAGCAATTCCGGAAAGCTGCCCTGGGGATAGACGGACAGATCCTCCTCTCCCCGATGAATCAGGCAGTCCGTCAGCAGAAAGACCTGCATTCCCAGTGCTTCCGCCGCCAGATCCTCTTGGGCATCATTGCCCACCATCAGGCATTCTCCGGCTTCCAGACTCAGTTTATCCAGAATTTCCCGATAATAATCCGGATTCGGCTTGCAGAAGGCAGAATTCTCATAAGTGGTAATCCATTCAAAGTCCTCCGGCTCCAGTCCGGCCCAGCGCACCCGGCTTTGGGTGGCAATGGCGGGAAACAAGGGATTCGTCGCCAGAACTAACTTTAACCCCATTGCCTTCAGTTCCCGGACAGTCTGCGCCGCCATGGGATTATAGCCGCAGACATCCTTCAGCCTCTGAAATTCTCTCTCATAGAATTGCTGGAACCGGGGTTCTTCCTGTATGCGTTCACGCTGAAGCTTCTCGGTGAAGCACTTCCAGAAGACCGTCTCGTTGGAGGTTATCCCAGCGTTCTCTGTCATGGCCCTGGTACCTTCCCAGACTGTCCGGATCAGCGCCGCTGGATCATAGCCGTAAGGCGCCATGGTCTGCGCCAGGTCGTTCAGATACTGCCGGACAAATATCTCCTGGTCCATGGGCAGCAGCGTGCCGTCCAGATCAAACAGAACGGTACGAATCATGGTTCGTCCTTTCCGGTGCAGTCCGCTTCCCGGGGGGTGGATTCCTGTCCCACCGCCATGATGTCGTAAGGCGTGGTCTGGTAGACGAAATAATTCAGCCAGTTGCTGAAGAGCAGATGGGCATGGCTCCGCCAGCGCACAATGGGAGCCTGAGTGTCATCGTCGTTGGGATAATAGTGTTCCGGCACCGCAATGGGCAGGCCCTGGTTCTTATCCCGGAGGTATTCCTTCTCCAGGGTGTCTGCATCATATTCCGCATGACCGGTGACGAAAATCTGACGGCCTTCTTTGTTCATCAGGCAGTACAGCCCCGCCTGTCGGGAGGATGCCAAAATTTTCAACCCGGGGACTTTCTCTATGTCCTCCCGTTCAATGGTGGTGTGCCGGGAATGGGGAATCCAGAATTCGTCATCAAATCCACGGAGCAGAATCGCCCGCTTGTAGTCCGCATGATGAGGATAGACACCGAACAGCTTTTGGGGCAGCCGTTTCTTTTGAATGCCATAGTGGTAGTACAGTCCCGCCTGGGCTCCCCAGCAGATGTGGAAGGTGGAGTGGACATGGCTCTTGCTCCACTCCATAATCCGGCAAAGTTCCGGCCAGTAATCCACTTCCTCAAAAGGCATCTGCTCCACCGGGGCACCGGTAATCACCATGCCGTCAAATTTGCGATCCTTCAGTTCATCAAAGGTTTTATAAAAGGTCAGCAGATGCTCCTGGGGGGTATTCTTGGAGCGGTGAGAGGAAATCATCATCAATTCCAGATGAACCTGCAGGGGTGTGTTGCCCAGGAGCCGGCTCAGCTGGGTTTCCGTGACGATCTTGGTGGGCATCAGGTTCAGCAGCACAATTTCCAATGGGCGGATCTGCTGGGTTTCCGCCCGGGTCTGCTTCATAACGAAGATATTCTCCTGCTGCAGAATGCCGGCAGCAGGCAGATCATTGGGAATCTGAATGGGCACTGTGTTCCCTCCCGATTATACGGATTCCAGCGCCTGGGCAATATCCGCAATCAGGTCCTGGGCATTCTCCAGGCCGCAGCTGAGCCGGATCAGATCCGCTCCCACGCCGGCAGCCTCCAGTTCCGCATCGGTCATCTGCCGGTGGGTGCTGGACGCCGGGTGCAGGCAGCAGGTACGGGAGTCCGCCACATGGGTCTCGATGGAACCCAGCTTCAGATGCTTCATGAAGTTCTCCGCCGCCTTCCGTCCACCCTGCAGACCGAAGGAAATCACGCCGCAGGAGCCGTTGGGCATATACTTCTTGGCCAGTTCGTAATATTTGTCCCCTTCCAGGCCGCAATACTTGACCCATTTGACCTTGGGGTGGGCTTTCAGGTATTCCGCAATGGCCTGCGCGTTGGCGCAGTGCTGCTTCATCCGGAAGGGCAGGCTCTCCAGCCCCAGGTTCAGGATGAAGGCGCTCTGGGGAGACTGGATGCAGCCAAAGTCCCGCATCAGCTGGGCAGTACATTTGGTAATGAAGGCGCCGCCAAGACCGAACCGCTCGGTATAGGTAACGCCGTGGTAGCTTTCGTCCGGGGTGCACAGGCCGGGGAACTTGTCCGCATGGGCCGTCCAGTCAAACTTGCCGCTGTCCACGATAGCGCCGCCCACAGCGGAGGCGTGACCGTCCATATATTTGGTGGTAGAGTGGGTCACAATGTCCGCACCCCACTGGAAGGGGTGGCAGTTCACCGGGGTAGCGAAAGTATTGTCCACAATCAGCGGAACACCGTGGCTGTGGGCCGCTCGGGCAAACTTTTCAATATCCAGCACCGTCAGGGCGGGATTGGAAATGGTCTCCCCGAACACCGCCTTGGTATTGGGCCGGAAAGCAGCGTTCAGCTCCTCCTCCGTGCAGTCCGGGTCCACAAAGGTGGTTTCCAGTCCCATTTTCTTCATGGTCACGGAGAACAGGTTGAAGCTTCCGCCGTAAATGGCAGAGCTGGCCACGATGTGGTCCCCGCAGCCGGCAATGTTGAACACCGCCAGGAAATTGGCCGCCTGGCCGGAACTGGTGAGCATGGCTGCGCTGCCCCCCTCCAGGGCGCAGATCTTGGCCGCCACCGCATCACAGGTGGGGTTGGCAAGGCGGGAGTAGAAATAGCCCTCCGCCTCCAGGTCAAACAGCTTGCCCATGTCCTCCGACGTGGCATATTTGAAGGTAGTGCTCTGCACGATGGGAATCTGGCGGGGTTCCCCGTTGCCGGGGGTATAGCCCGCCTGAATGCACAAAGTTTCCGTACGCAGTTGATCCATAGAAATCACCTCATCATAATGTTGAACGATTGGATACATTGTAATCCCTGGCGGAAAATTTGTCAATGAAAATGGAATTTGTGTCTGGGACTGCCCTCCCAATCCGTTATCACACAAATTCCCCCAAATTCTCCCTCCGCTTCCATTGACAAAGGTTTTCAGATATGCTATATTACAAGACAATCCGCATAGAGTTTATCTGGCGAAGAATACTGGGACCACTCCTTCGGGAGTTGAGGCCATACGGACAGCCGGGTCCACTGCCGATTTGCGGCATCAGCCGCATTATTGATTGAGTTAAGAGCTCGAATTTTATAAGTTGGTTACTTTATAACCGAAATGCGTGTACACGCAGACTTGTGAAACGGTCAATAAGAGTAGTAAAAGTATTTTTGCTATATAGACTCTGTGCCAAATGTCCCCCAGCGCTCAGTTCCGGAATCTGCCCCAATACTCTGGATTGATTTCTGGAATGACGTGTTTTCTGCGGGGTCGGCGTAACCTGATTTTTGACGCAAGCTGTGTTTTTCACGGCTTGCGTTTTTTATTTCGTGAGGTGGCAGCAGATGAAACAGAAAAGCCAGTTGAATCAGAACCAGGCGCCGATTTTTGAGGCGCTGCAAACCTTCCGTCAGATGCGGGTGGTTCCCTTTGATGTGCCGGGACATAAACACGGCCGGGGTAACCCCGAGCTGACCGCCTTTCTCGGGGAAAAATGCGTGGGCATCGATGTCAACAGCATGAAGCCCCTGGACAACCTCTGCCACCCCATTTCCGTCATCCGCCAGGCCGAGGAACTGGCCGCCGATGCCTTCGGCGCCGCCCATGCCTTCCTCATGGTGGGAGGCACCACCAGTTCTGTCCAGAGCATGGTGCTGTCCACCTGCAAGCGGGGAGACAAGATCATTCTGCCCCGGAACGTCCACCGCAGCGTCATCAACGCCCTGGTGCTCTGCGGCGCTATCCCTGTCTACGTCAACCCGGAGGTGGACACCCGGCTGGGTATTTCCCTGGGAATGAAGCGGGAGCAGGTGGCGAAGGCCATTCGGGAAAATCCGGAGGCCGTGGCGGTACTGGTCAACAACCCCACCTACTACGGCATCTGCAGCGACCTGAAGGCCATCGTGAAAATGGCCCACGACGCCGGGATGTACTGCCTGGCTGACGAAGCCCACGGCACCCATTTCTATTTCGGTCAGGATATGCCGGTCTCCGCCATGGCTGCCGGAGCGGATATGGCCGCTGTATCCATGCACAAAAGCGGCGGCAGCCTGACCCAGTCCAGCCTTCTGCTCATCGGCCCCGGCATTCAGGAGGGCCATGTCCGGAAAATCATCAACCTAACCCAGACCACCTCCGGAAGCTACCTGCTGATGTCCAGCCTGGATATCAGCCGCCGGAATCTGGCCCTGCGGGGCAAGGAAGTTTTCCAGCAGGTGGTGGCCATGGCGGACTATGCCCGGGAGGAAATCAATGCCATCGGCGGCTACTATGCCTTCGGCCGGGAGCTGATCAACGGAGATTCCATCTTTGACTTTGACCCCACCAAACTCAGCGTCCACACCCGGGACATCGGGCTGGCGGGCATTGAAGTATACGACCTGCTCCGGGACGAATACGACATTCAGATCGAGTTCGGTGACATCGGCAACATCCTGGCCTACCTGTCCATCGGCGACCGGTATCAGGAACTGGAACGGCTGGTCAGCGCCCTGGCAGAAATCCGCCGCCGTTACCAGACCGACAGCAGCGGCCTGATGAATCAGGAGTACATCGATCCGGAGGTTGTCACCAGCCCTCAGGAGGCGTTCTACGCCGACAAGATCAGCGTCCCCATCCGGGACAGCGTGGGGCGGGTTTGCAGCGAGTTCGTTATGTGCTATCCCCCCGGAATTCCCATTCTGGCCCCCGGCGAGCGGATCACCCAGGACATTCTGGACTACATCCTCTACGCCAAGGCCAAGGGCTGCTCCATGACCGGCCCGGAGGACCCGGAGATTGAAAATATCAACATTTTGGCACAGGAGGTGGGCTGATGGAGCTGTGGTTCAGCGAGTTCCATACCCCGGATGTGAAGCACAGCATCCGGGTGCAGCGGCATCTGTACTCCCAGAAAACCGCCTACCAGCAAATTGACATCTACGATACTCCGGAATTCGGACGGGTTCTCACCCTGGACGGCAACGTAATGCTCACCGAACGGGATGAATTCATCTATGACGAAATGATGACCCATGTTCCCATGGCGGTACACCCCAACATCCAGGATGTGCTGGTCATCGGCGCAGGAGACGGAGGCGTGGTCCGGGAGCTGGCCCGGTACGACACCATCCGCTCCATCGATCTGGTGGAAATGGATGCCCAGGTAGTTGAAGCCTGCCGCCGTTATCTGCCGGAGAACGCTTGTCGGCTGGATGATGAGCGGGTCCATATCTATTTCGACAATGCTCTTCGGTTTATCCGCCGGAAAAAGGCCCAGTATGATCTGATTATTGTGGATTCCAACGATCCCTTCGGCCCTTCGGAAGGGTATTTTACCCGGGAATTCTACGGAATCTGCTACAACGCCCTCCGGGATGACGGCATTCTGGTGAATCAGCAGGGCAGCCCCTTCTACCGCCATGATGCGGAGGCCATGCAGCGCAGCCATCAACGGATTGTGCGTACCTTCCCCATCAGCCGGGTATACCAGGCCCACATTCCCACCTATGCCGCTGGCTACTGGCTCTTTGGCTTTGCCAGCAAAAAATACCATCCCATCGATGACCTGAACAAGGAGAAGTGGCTTTCCCTGCATCTGGACACCAAGTATTACACCGTCCGGCTCCACATGGGTGCCTTTTTCCTGCCCGCCTTTCTGGAGAGGATGCTGGAGGAGGTGGAATGATGAAGCCGAATATTGAAACCTTCATCGGCTGCGACTGTGAATATGAAGCGGCGGAAATTGTCCTGTACGGCGCTCCCTTCGACTCCACCACCAGCTTCCGACCCGGCGCCCGGTTCGGCTCCGCTGCCATGCGCCATGAAAGTTTCGGACTGGAAACCTACAGTCCTTATCAGGACAAAGACCTGACGGACTGCCGGATTTTTGACAGCGGCGATCTGGAACTCTGCTTCGGCAGCGCGGAAGCGGCGCTGGCGGACATCCAGGCCCGGGCAGAGGAAATTCTTCGGGATGGGAAACTGCCTGTTCTGCTGGGCGGCGAGCATCTGGTCACCCTGGGCGCCGTCCGGGCCGCTGTAGAGAAATATCCCGACCTACACATCATCCACTTTGACGCCCACGCCGATCTGCGCCAGGACTACCTGGGTGCAGAACTCAGCCATGCCTGCGTCATCCGCCGGTGCCACGATCTGCTGGGAGACGGGAGAATCCACCAGTTCTGCATCCGCAGCGGCGACCGGGAGGAATTCCGGTTTGCCAAGGAACACACCGAGCTGCACCCCTTCTCTTTTGAGGGTCTTGAGGCGTTGACCGGCCGCCTGGCTGCGTCTCAGGTTCCGGTTTATTTCACCATCGACCTGGACTGCCTGGACCCCGCCGTTTTTCCCGGAACCGGAACCCCGGAAGCAGGCGGCGTAACCTTCCCCCAGCTGCTGGACGCCATTCGCCTGGTCAGTCAAACCAATGTGGTCGCCGCTGATGTGAACGAACTGGCCCCTATGCTGGACCCCAGCGGCGTGTCCACCGCCACGGCTTGCAAAGTGCTGCGGGAACTGCTTCTGGCCCTCCATTCGTAACCCCATTTCATGTACATAAAAAGGAGAATCACCCTATGAGCAAAGTATTGGTTATCGGCTGCGGCGGTGTCGCCTCCGTGGCAATCCGCAAGTGCTGCCAGGTCAGCGAGGTATTCACGGAGCTGTGCATTGCCAGCCGGACAAAGGAGAAGTGTGACGCCCTGGCCGGAGAACTGGCAGGCAAAACCGCCACGAAAATTACCACCGCACAGGTGGACGCCGACGATGTCAATCAGGTCATCACCCTGATCCGCAGCTATCAGCCCGATCTGGTGATGAACATTGCCCTGCCCTATCAGGACCTGACCATTATGGACGCCTGCCTGGCCTGCGGCGTCAACTACATGGACACCGCCAACTACGAGCCCGAGGACACCGAGGATCCCGCCTGGCGGGAGATCTACGAAAAGCGCTGCCAGGAGAAGGGGTTCTCCGCCTATTTTGACTACAGCTGGCAGTGGGCTTACCGGGAGAAGTTTGAAAAAGCCGGGCTCATCGCCCTGTTGGGCTGCGGCTTTGACCCCGGCGTGACGCAGGCATATTGCGCCTACGCCAAGAAGCACGAGTTCGACACCATTGACACCATCGACATTCTGGACTGCAACGGCGGCGACCATGGCTATCCCTTTGCCACCAACTTCAACCCCGAGGTTAACCTCCGGGAAGTCTCCGCCCCAGGCAGCTACTGGGAGGATGGGCACTGGGTGGAAATCCCTGCCATGAGCATCAAGCGGGAATACGACTTTGACCAGGTGGGACAGAAGGATATGTATCTGCTCCACCATGAGGAAATCGAATCTCTCGCAGAAAACATCCCCGAGGTCAAGCGGATTCGGTTCTTCATGACCTTCGGCCAGAGCTACCTGACTCACATGAAGTGCCTGGAAAATGTGGGCATGCTCTCCACAACTCCCGTGGAATTTGAAGGTCACGAGATTGTGCCCATCAAGTTCCTGAAGGCCCTGCTCCCCGACCCCGCCAGCCTGGGTCCCCGAACCCACGGCAAGACCAACATCGGCTGCATTTTCACCGGCAAGAAGGACGGCAAGGACAAGACCTACTACATCTACAATATCTGCGACCATCAGGAATGCTACCGGGAGGTGGCCAGCCAGGCCATCAGCTACACCACCGGCGTTCCCGCCATGTGCGGCGCCCTGATGCTGCTCACCGGGAAGTGGATCCAGACCGGTGTCCACACAGTGGAGGAGTTTGATCCCGATCCCTTCCTGGATGCCCTGGACAAGTATGGTCTGCCCCGGAGCGAGTCTCACAGCCCGGTACTGGTGGACTGATGGCACGCTGGACGCTTTCGTCTCCCCAGTTCTCCGGACTGGCTGATTCCGAGCCTGATGCTTTGTTCTCCAAGCTTCCTACCCCCTGCTATGTCATAGACAAAGCACGGCTGAAAGCCAATGGGGAATGTCTGGCCGGTTTGACCCAACGGACCGGCTGCCGGATTCTCCTGGCTCAGAAGGCCTTCTCCAACTACGACTTCTATCCTCTGCTGGCTCCATATCTCACCGGAACCGAGGCCAGCGGGCTGTATGAGGCCCGTCTGGGCGCTGAGGAGATGCCCGGAAAAGAGGTACATGTTTTCTGCGGCGCCTATCGGGAAGGTGAATTCCAGCAGCTGCTTCAGTATGCGGACCATATTGTCTTTAACTCCATTCACCAGTTGGCCCAATTCGGCCCCCAGGCCAAGGCCGCCGGAAAAAGTCTCGGCCTTCGGATCAATCCGGAGTGTTCCACCCAGGAGGGCCATGCCATTTATGACCCCTGCGCCCCGGGCAGCCGGATGGGGGTAACCCGGGAGGTTTGGAACCGGGAGATGGACGTGCATCTGCTGGCACTGCTGGATGGGCTTCACTTCCATACCCTGTGCGAACAGAATTCCGACGATCTGGAGGCAACGCTGCAGGCAGTCGCAGACAAATTTGGGGATATTCTGCCCCGGATGCAGTGGCTGAACATGGGCGGCGGGCACCACATTACCCGGCCGGACTATGATCTGCAGACGCTGGAACGGTGCATCCGCTTTGCCCAGGAAACTTGGGGCGTTACGGTGTATCTGGAACCGGGAGAGGCCGTGGCCCTGAATGCGGGTTACCTGGTCAGCCGGGTGCTGGATGTGGTGGAAAATGCCGGGGTGCGCATTGCCATTCTGGATGCCAGCGCCGCCTGCCATATGCCGGATGTGCTGGAAATGCCCTACCAACCTCCTATTCTTCATGCAGGCACCGACTTGTCCCGTGGGGAGGTTTATCGCCTGGCAGGGCCTACCTGTCTGGCCGGAGATGTGATCGGAGACTACGCCTTTTCATTTCCCCTGAAAGCGGGAGATCTGGTAATCTTCGGGGATATGGCCATCTATACCACCTGCAAGAACAACACCTTCAACGGAATGCCTCTGCCGGACATCTGGCGGCTGTCCCCCGACGGTTCTCTCTCCCCTCTGGTGCAATTCGGCTACGCCGACTTCAAGCAGCGTCTGGGCAGCCGCTGAAACCTCTTTTCCCTTTCTTTTCAAATGATGCCCCGGCAGATGACAGGCGAATTCCTTCATCTGCCGGGGCTTTTTGCCTCAACTTTTTTGCAGATATTTTTCATTGTGTTGTTAGAACAACAGACGAACCTGCATGCTTCTGGTATACTGACCTCAGAAACCAAACAGAAAGGACGATTTCCATGGTTCGAAGAATTATTCAGATAGACGAAGAAAAATGCAACGGCTGCGGCGCCTGCGCCGCTGCCTGTCACGAGGGCGCCATTGAAATGGTGGAAGGGAAAGCCAAACTGATGCGGGACGATTACTGTGACGGTCTTGGAGACTGCCTTCCCGCCTGTCCTACCGGCGCCATTTCTTTTGTAGAACGGGAAGCTGCCGCTTATGATGAAGCAGCCGTAAAAGAAAACGTGAAAAAGAAGCAGGCGCCTGTTCATACCGGCTGTCCCGGTCACCAGATGCACCGCTTCGCCCCCAAACCTGCCGCACCCTCCCATGCGCCGGAGCTGCCCTCTCAGCTGGGCCAATGGCCCTGCCAGATCAAGCTGGTACCGGTGAACGCCCCGTATTTCCAAGGCGCCAAACTGTTAATCGCTGCAGACTGTACCGCCTTCGCCTACGCCAATCTCCACCAGGATTTTATGCGGGGAAAAATCACCCTCATCGGCTGTCCCAAGCTGGATGGCGTGGACTACAGCGAAAAGCTGGCCCAGATCATTCAGAGCAACGACATTCAGAGCGTCACCATCGTCCGGATGGAGGTTCCCTGCTGCGGCGGACTGGAAAATGCAGCAAAAAAAGCCATCCAGGCCAGTGGAAAGTTCCTCCCCTGGCAGGTGGTGACCATCTCCATTGACGGGAAAATTCTGGACTGACAGCAGACTTTCTCCTCTTCTGCACCGTCCGTCGTGCATAAAAAACCAGCGTGGCAAAACCACGCTGGTTTTTTATGGGGCAGTTTCCGGTGATCGGCGTTACACAGTGCGGAGCAGCTTGAAAGCGCAGGCATTCCCCGTCGCTTACAGGAATAAAGGCGGTGTCTGGTGTTTCTTTTCCTTGTTCGAATAAAGGTTCCGGTCAACCTCCGCAAAGAATGTCCGAAAATCTCCCAAAGCGGGGTCAAACATCCCCTTGCCGAAAGAGATCCCAAAGTCAAAGGGCACCGTGCTCTGTATATGCAGAACCAGATCGTTCAACTTCTGCAGGCGCTCGTCAACCTTTGCCTCCGTCGTGGATAAAACAATGCATGCAAACTCGTCCCCGCCAATTCGGTAGCAGGTTCCAACACCTCGGAACGCATCCGCGCGACAATGATAAGCCAGGCGAATGGCTTCATCCCCCGTTTGGTGTTCAATGGAATCGTTGATTATTTTTAACCGATCCAGATCAAATAAAATCAGCCAGTTCCCTGTCTTTCCATCATGGACAAACGCCTTCTTTGCGTCATTTTCGAATGCGTTGCGGTTGTTTCCCCCGGTTACCATATCGGTGAGGGCCAAACGCTTAAAATACTCCGCTTCCCTGCTCTCCCGAACCAACAGAAGCAGCCGCCGGAAATTGGATACACCCATGTACGCCACATAAATCAAAATGCCCATCCGCAGGAATTTTGAAATCATCTGGAAGGAGCCAGACCACATGCTGGTCAGTTCCAGGGCGCAGGATGGCCCCAGAATGCACAGCCCGATCAGCTGTTCCCGGGCTTCCCGGTTATGATACCGGAATGTTTCGAATGCAAGGGCTGAAACGGTGACCACAATCAGCACCAGGATCATGGTGTGCGCCACAATCAACGTGCGAAACAATGGCGCAATGCCGGTAAGTTCCAGCAAAACGGAAATGACAAGGTTTGCCGTGAAAATCCAGAAGAAGAATACCGGATACCCCACGGTATGGCGGCGATAGGCACTGTCCATGTACAGAGTAAACGGCAGCGGCATGGCGAGCAGGGCATAATAGGCAAGCTTGGACACAAAATATTCGCTGCCGCTGAAAAACTGAATTGTTTTGGATTCTCCGAAAATCCATAAGCCAACAATCAACGAAAACAGCGCCAGATATAGAAGCGAGGGATATTTCAGCCCGGTGAAAGCGGCAAACAAGTACAGCACCAGCAGGGCTGCCCCAATCACCACCAGAATGGCAAACACCAGGAATCCAGTGGAATAGGTTTCCGCCAGGTCAAACAGAATCGCCGCCTTGCTGGAACAGTAAATGGAGCTGATTTTTCCAGAAAAGCTTTCGTAAGGAGAGGTTAGCTCTATATGCAGGACCTTTCCCTCGCTTGCTTTCGGCAGTCGGAACATAACCCAGGCGCTTCGGGCATCCCCGTGCTCGACAAGGCTCTCTTCCGTTCCAAATTCATATATCAGCTCGTCGTCCAGATATGCGCGCACCGACTGCATGGAAGCACGCAGGCATACGGTGCTCTGAGGCGGAAGCGTTTCCGGCAAAACATACTCAATGACTGCGGCTTCCCCCGCAGGTGTATCCAGGTCAGCCGGAAGTTCAATCGGGGTACGGGTACCATCACCCTTGACATACATCCATCCATCATCGAGGAAGGTTGCTTCCTCATTGTTAAATCCAATATTTCTGGCAGGGAAGCAAAGGGGAATCGCTCCCAACAGCAGCACTACCACCAACAGAACACAAAGTCGAAGGCCCATTCTGGCTCGATTTTTCTTTTCCCCTTCGTTCAAAAAATCTCTCCTCATTCGGTTTATTGTTTGTCTGTGAGCAGGTTCATTCCCACCGTCATTGCCGCAGTCCATCGCAAAACGGCTGTTCTGTCCTGGATGCCAGCAGAGCAAATATACCACAAATTTCCTTTTTTTACAAGGCTTGGACACTTGTTTTCTTTCCGAACCCCTGAAAGCGTGTTTGTGACACGGGCTTCAAAGACAGCGCAAAGGACGAATCCTTAGATTCGTCCTTTGTGCCGTTATGGGTTTTCTTCCGGCGGGTTTCGGGTGAAAAATATTTTGCCTGACCCGTCGGGGTGCTCACACAGCGCATCTCCCCCGCTCCCATGAACCAGGTACACATCCCGCTCCGTTTCCAGGCCCTCCACGCCCCTGGCAAAGAGCACCATGGAATTCCGGCTGACACAGTATGCGCCGCTCATGGACTGGTTCTCTCCCAAGGGAATTCCGAATTCCTCACACAGAATGATTCCCTGGGAAAAAACATAACGAATCCCCTCGTCACAGGAATACCATTCCCCCGTAAACGTCTCATATGGGATTGCAGTCCGGCCAAGCAGCAGTCCTGCCGCCAACAGCAGCGCACCCCCTCCCAGAATGAACCATCGCTTCATCTGATCCCCTCGTTTTTCCAGTTTCCAGGAGACATTATATACTGATCGAATGTAAAAAAGCAATCGGAATTCGCTTAAGAATTATGTAAACTTTTTCAAAAGAAATTTGGACATTTTGACATTCAGAAAACAGTTGACAAGTTTTCTCTACAGTTGTAGAATAAAGTTGTACTACAAATGTAGAGGAGTGATGCGATGGTTTCCCCCATTCGCCGGCTGCCGGATTCCGAGCTGGAGGTAATGCAGGCGCTCTGGGACTGCACTCCCCCGGTAACACGGGCAGACATTGAAGAAAAATTGTCCACTACCTACCCCATTGCCCAGACCACCTTGCTTACCTTGCTTTCCCGGCTGGTAGAAAAGCAGTTCCTGCAGGTGGAGAAGGATGGACGAAATCGAATCTACGTCCCCTTGATTTCCCGCTCAGACTACCTGGCCGCCCAAAGCAGCCGGTTCTTCCGGAAGGTCTGCGGCGGAAGCATCTCCGTCTTTGCCTCTGCCCTGTGTGACAGCGGCCTGACGGAAGAGGAACTGCGGCAGCTGCGGGAGCTGCTGGAAAGAGGTGCGCTGTGACCAAGTATTTTCTCTTTCGGGTGGGAATGTTTTCCCTGGTCAGTATTTTGCTTGCCTGGGTTCTGTTCTCCCGGACCCGCCGGGACAAGGCTATGGTACAGGACGAGAGCAGCGGGCAGCGGTATCTCCCATTCTTATCCACCCTTCTCCTGCCTGGATTTTTCATCGGCCTTACAGTCATCGCTGCTCCATACTACGGGCTTTGGGGCTCACTGGAGCAGGTTCTTGCACTCAGCTTCGGGATTTTCCTGCACATCAGTGTGTATTACCTGGTGCTGATGCTGTTTCTGCCGACGCTGCGTCGGCGGATTTCCTCCCGGGCCTGTGCCATGCTCTGGCTGATTCCCAATTATCTGTATCTGGGAACCTATGGAAGTATGGTTCCCTCCCGGCCTCTTTGGGTAATTTCCGTATCCCAGCGTCTTTTCTCCGGACTGGTGCTTTTGTGGCTGATTGGATTTTTCTCCGTTCTGCTCTGGACGATTTCAAATCATCTGATCTTTCGCCGCCGCATCCTGCGGAGCGCAAATCCCGTCACCGATTCCAGGGTTTTATCCCTCTGGCAGGCGGAGGCGGCCGCCGCCAATGTCCCGGACTCCCGCTACAAACTGGTCACATCTCCCGCCACCACCACACCCCTGTCAATCGGGCTGTTCCGGAAAACCATCCGGATTGTCCTGCCTGACCGTCCCTATACCGATACGGAACTCTCTCTGATACTGCGCCATGAATTGGTTCATCTGTGCCGGGAAGATTCGGCGAACAAGCTGTTTCTGACCTTCTGTACCGCCGTATGCTGGTTCAACCCCCTGATGTGGATTGCCATGAGGAAAAGCGCCGAGGACCTGGAGCTGAGCTGCGACGAAACCGTGCTGCTGAATGCCGGCGAGGAAACCCGGAGTCTCTACGCCTCTCTCCTTCTGAAAACCGCCGGAGAAAACCGGGGCATCACCACCTGCCTGTCCGCCTCTGCCGGTGCATTGCGCTATCGGCTGGGGCAAGTCATCAGGAAGAGGTCCGTCACCTCCGGCGCCCTGACGGCGGCTGTCATCTTCTTTCTGCTGAGTATGACCAGCGGATATGTAACCCTGGCCTTTGGGGATTACAGGGTGGAAGAGGTACTGTTCGAAGATGGCGCCGGTTTCGATGATGCCACGCTTTATGGCATCAACACCAGCCTGTTCGAGCATAACGGATTCCTGCAATGCCGGGACGAGGAAGCCCTCTGTGCTTACCTCTCAGAACTTTCCTTGGTCAAGCTGGGAGGGGCTTACGCCGAGCCGGAGGAAATACCGCAGCTGCTCCTGTTCTTTGATACGGAAACCTGTTCGGCTGCACTGCGTATGGAAGGGCAGGCTCTCACCGTCATCCCCTTGGGAAAAACCGCCCGGAAATCGGCCCAGTACTTCATCCGGGAGACCGTGGACTGGGACTACCTGTCCTCTTTTCTGCTGACCTACAGCATCCAGAGTGCTGATCTTCCCTTCCCGCCCAAAATAACTCTGTTCGGGGATCATTCCTACATGGATTTCACCGGACAGGTAGTGCAGTTTTCCCGAAACGGGCAGTCCCAGCCCCGGGAAAGCTGGTGGGATGACGACGATGCGCCCGGGTTTGTGGATTTGCAGGAAACAGCGCTCCGCATTGATTTTTCTCACACCCTCAAAGACGGATACCGTGTGGAAGTCACAGACCTGGAAGGCAATGTATTGGATTCCTTTTCCTCCCGGGACCTGACGGACCCCGGCGTCCTGCCTCTGGACTACCCCAACGCCTGCTACACCGTTTGGGCTTCTTTTGAAGATGATACGTCATCCATTGACATGAAGTACACGTTTACGTTGGAGCGTTCAGAAAATCCATAACCGCCAATCCCGAAAATCCGGAGTCAGTTTCCCTGGCTCCGGATTTTGCCGCTAAGTAGATACACACTGGAAAATCTGCGGTTCATCTGTTACAATGTAGAAATTCCAAGTTATCTGAGGAAGTGACGCATTATGAAACGTGCCCGACTTATGATGATTGCCTCCATGGGGATTTTCGGAACCCTGGGGCCCTTCGTCCGAATGATTTCTGTCTCCTCCGGAGAACTGGCTCTGTACCGGGCCATTCTGGCGGCGGTGCTGGTGGGAGCCTATCTGCTTCTCACCGGCCAACGGATTCCCATTGCCCGGTTCCGCCGGGAAATTCCCCTTCTGCTGCTGTCCGGCGTGGCCATGGGCATCAACTGGGTCCTTCTGTTTCAGGCTTATCGCTTTACCACCGTTTCCGTGGCAACCCTGAGTTATTATTTCGCCCCGGTGATTGTGACGGCGGTCTGCCCCTTCCTGTTCCGGGAACAGCTGACCGGCAGGCAGATTCTCTGTTTTGTCATGTCTACCCTGGGGCTGGTGCTGATTACCGGCGTTGGAGAGTTAAGTCAAAGCACTTCTCATTTGGTTGGCATTCTGTTTGGTCTTGGCGCTGCGGTATTCTATGCGGCGGTGATTCTGCTGAACAAGTTCATCCGAACAGTGGCCGGGCTCCACCGGACCTTCTTTCAATTTCTGGCTGCCATTGTAGTTCTGATTCCCTACACGGCCGCCACCGGCGGGCTGACCCTGGGAAGTTTGGATACCGTCGGCTGGATTTGCCTGCTGATCGTGGGATTCTTCCACACCGGCGTCACCTACTGTATGTATTTTTCAGCCCTGAAGGAACTGCCCGGGCAAAAGGCGGCCATTTTAAGCTATATCGACCCCTTGGTGGCGGTGCTGGTTTCCGTTTTCCTTCTGAAGGAATCCATCACCCTCTGGCAGGTCGTCGGCGGATGTCTGATTCTGGGCTTTACCCTGTGGAACGAGCTTGCCCCAGGAAATTCAGGTGAATAACCCGCCGATTCTCTTGACGGGAATCCCTTCTTAAGATATAATAAAATCAAACATTTGGGCGAAAGGAGGCCGTTCTACAATATGGATACCAACCGACCGAAGCAGGCGGCACAATGGTTTTACAGCCATGTCTTTCAGGACGAGCCAATTCGCCCCAAGCCGCCGAAGGCCGACAATGGTCTTCCGCCCCTGCTCCGGGCCGCCCGTGCCCTTGCCGTGGGGGAGAAAATGGCCTGGCAATCCCGGGAGTCCATTTTCATGAAGCAAGCCAAGCTGCTGGCAAATTATCAGGACGACGTACCCTATTCCGGCACCGTGGTGCGGTATTTCCCCACTTATCAATCCCTGACAGATGCGGAGCTGCGGGGATACTTCACCTGGCGGACCCAACTGCGCAAAGGGAATCTCCAAAAGACCTCCTTGTCCTTCGCTTTTCTGTATATCTACGAACTGCTCAACCAGATTGGAGTGCCCGATTCCCTGGATGGGTATCAGATGCTGCAGCAGTTTTACCGTACTTACGGAGAAATTGACGAGAAAATACGCTCTTACCTCCGGCAGTGGATGGTGGATTATGTGGTATATTACAATCTGGACCCTGCGCTGCTTGCTGACACACCCCAGGCGATTTTTGATCGGCATATCGCAGTTCTGGAACAGATTGCCAGCCAGCCCCAGGAAACCGTTGTCGGCTCCGTAAAAGCCCTGTCCTCCAAATGGCTGGACCGCTCCAAATTCTACTGTGCCTTCCCTCAGGATTTTAATCGGATTATGGTTCAGGTGCTGCGCCAGATTTCGGCGCACTATGCCGCCCGGTGCAAAAAAACCATGGTGGAGCAATACTTTGGCACCGTCAACCGCTATCCTGTCATGCTTTTTGACAGCGCCATTTTTCTGGATCAGCAAAAAAGTGAACGTCGGGATTACCGGATTGACGACAGTTGGAGTTTTCAATGCCGGGGCGGTCTGTGGAGCGTCTCCAGGCGGACATGTCCGGCAACACCCAGTCCGAAGCTCACCAACTTGCTGAAAACAATTGACGCACTGATGCGCCAGGCCTACGAATTCGGGAACCCAATTCAGTTCAAACCGGAGCCGAAGTGGATTCTGAAAATCATTGAGCAGTCTATTCAGGAGCTTTTAGCGGAGCGGAAGGCCAAGGAAAAGGCGAAGCTCTCCATTGACTACTCCAGATTGGAACAGATTCGCCAGGACGCCGCCGTCACCCAGGAAAAGCTTACCGTGGAAGAGGAGGAAGATTGGGTCTCCTCTGCCCTTCCCCAACCCACTGCCCCGCCGGAACCGGAAGCGGCGGATCCCCAGATTGGTTTGTTCTCTCCCCTGTCCCCGGCGGAATACCGGCTGCTGCATAGCCTGCTGTATGGCCGGGACCTTTCCTGGGCGGCAGCGGAGGGCCAGATGCTTTCCGTTCTGGCGGACAGCATCAACGAAAAATTGTACGATCAGTTTCTGGATTCCGTGCTGACGGTGGAGGATATTCCACAGCTGGTGGAAGATTACATTGACGATTTGAAAGAGATGGTAGCCCCATGAAAATACCCAGACGAATTGCCCAGACCTTAATCAACTCCCTGAAAGGCGGCGTTGTCCCCCGGGTGGGACTGCCCTACATCACCGTAGGGCGGAAGGATGAAATCGACGCTTTACTCCGGGATGTGGAAATCATTTCCGAAGGAGGCGCTTCCTTCCGCTTCGTGGTGGGCAAGTACGGCAGCGGCAAAAGCTTTCTGCTGCAAACCATCCGCAACTATGTAATGGCAAAGAACTTTGTAGTGGTGGATGCGGACCTGTCCCCGGAGCGGCGGCTCCAGGGCACCCGGGGCCAGGGGCTGGCAACCTATAAAGAGCTGATCCGGAACATGTCCACCAAGACCAAGCCGGAGGGCGGGGCCCTGTCCCTGATTCTGGACCGGTGGATCAGCAGTGTCCAGCGGGAGGTCCTGGTCTCGGAAAATCTCTCCGCCACTGATCCCCGGCTGGCCCCTCTGGTGGAAAAACGGATTTCCGCCGTGATCTATGCACTGAATGAAATGGTTCACGGCTTTGACTTTGCCCGGCTGCTGACCCTGTACTACCAGGCCTATGTCTCCGGAAACGATGAAACCAAGGGCAAGGTGCTCAAATGGTTCCGGGGAGAATACAACACCAAGTCCGAAGCCCGGCAGGAGCTGGGCGTGAACATCATTGTCACAGATGACGACTGGTACGAATACCTGAAGCTCTTCGCCTGCTTCCTGAAACAGGCGGGCTATGCGGGAATGCTGGTGCTGATCGATGAGCTGGTGAATATCTACAAGATACCCAACGCCATTACCCGGCAGTATAACTACGAGAAAATCCTCACCATGTACAACGACGCCATGCAGGGCAAAGCCCAGCACCTGGGCTTCATCCTCAGCGGCACCCCCCAATGCATGGAGGACCCCCGCCGGGGCGTTTACAGCTACGAGGCCCTTCGCTCCCGACTGGCGGAAGGCCACTTCTCCGGGGAGCACAAGGACCTGCTCTCCCCGGTCATCCGGCTTCAGCCCCTGACCAACGAGGAAATGCTGATTCTGGTGGAGAAGCTGGCGGACATTCACGCCGGACTTTATGAATATCCCCAAATTGTCACCCAGCAGGATATGGTGGACTTCATCGAAATCGAGTTCAGCCGCATCGGAGCGGACAGCCACATCACCCCCCGGGAGGTCATCCGGGATTTCATTGAGGTGCTGGACATCGTATACCAGAACCCCGGAATCAAGGTTCGGTCCCTCCTGGGCTCGGACACCTTCTCCTTTGCCAAGGACCCGGTGAATGCCGAAGCCACCGACGACCAGTTTGCGGAATTTGAGCTGTAAGAGGTAGCCTATGGGTGTTTTTGAACGGTATGCCCCTTTTGTTCAGGATTATATCTACCGCAACCGGTGGGAGAACCTCCGGGCCATTCAGGTAGCGGCGGCAGATGTCATCTTCAACACCGACGAGAATCTGCTGCTCACCGCCTCCACCGCCTCGGGCAAAACCGAAGCGGCCTTCTTCCCCATCATCACCCTGTTTTCCGAGGACCCGCCTGCTTCCGTGGGTTGCATCTATGTAGGCCCTCTGAAAGCCCTGATTAACGACCAGTTCCTCCGGCTGAATGATTTGTGCGCAGAGGCCAATATCCCCGTGTGGCATTGGCATGGGGATGTGGCCCAGAGCCACAAATCCAAGCTGATGAAGCACCCCTCCGGCATTCTGCAGATCACCCCGGAATCCCTGGAGGCGCTGCTGCTGCACAAGCACGCCGCCATTCCCAAGCTTTTCGGCGACCTGCGGTTCGTGGTGATCGACGAGGTGCACTCCCTGCTCCGGGGGGACCGGGGCGGGCAGACCCTGTGTCTCATTGAACGGCTGTCCCGGCTGGCCGGGGTGAATCCCCGGCGCATCGGCCTGTCCGCCACCATCGGCGACCCGGAGGGTACGGGTGAATTTCTCTCCCTTGGCACGGGGCGAAAGACCCTGATTCCAAAATTCGAAGCCAAGGGCTCCAAATGGCGGCTGAGTATGGAGCATTTTTATATCAAGGATGTGCAGGCCGCCGAGGGGAAGGAAGTTGCCCAGGCTCTGCCTGTTCTGGAGGAGAAAACCGACACCGCCCCGGAGAATTCCGACCCGGGGATCGGCTACATTTTCGAGCACACCCGGGGGAAGAAGTGCCTGGTGTTTGTCAATTCCCGGGAGGAATGTGAGGCGGTAACCACCACCCTGCGGCAATACTGCGAGCGGCAGCGGGAACCGGATCGGTTCTTAATTCACCACGGCAATCTCTCCGCCTCCTACCGGGAGACGGCGGAACTGCTGATGAAGGACGATTCCCAGACCATGACCACCGTGACCACCGCCACCCTGGAGCTTGGCATTGACATTGGCCGATTGGAGCGGGCATTCCAGATCGATGCGCCCTGGACGGTGTCCTCCTTCCTCCAGCGGATGGGCCGCACCGGCCGCCGGGAACTGCCCCAGGAAATGTGGTTCGTCATGCGGGAGGATGCTCCGGAGGTCCGGGCCATGCTGCCCAGCACCATCCCCTGGAAACTGCTGCAGGGCATTGCCCTGGTGCAGCTGTATCTGGAGGAGCGTTGGGTGGAGCCGCCCCGGCTGGACCGGCTGCCCTTCAGTCTGCTCTACCACCAGACCATGTCCATTTTGGCAAGCTGCGGGGAACTGTCCCCCAAAGCCCTGGCGGACCGGGTTCTGCGGCTGCACTACTTCCACCGGATTACCCAGGAGGACTATAAAGTGCTGCTCCGGCATCTGATTCAGACCGACCACATCCAGCAAACGGAACAGGGCGGTCTGATTGTGGGGCTTGCGGGAGAGCGGGTGGTAAACTCCTTCAAATTCTACGGGGTTTTTCAGGAAAATGAGGAATACACCGTCCGCTGTGAGGCCCAGGAGCTGGGCACCGTTGTGATGCCCCCGCCTGTCGGGGAAAAGCTGGCCATTGCCGGGCACGTCTGGACGGTGCTGGACGTTGACCACAAACGGCATCTGGTATACTGCGAGCAGGTCAAGGGCAGCGTCCCCGCTTACTTCGGGGAATGTCCCGGGGACCTGCACACCCGGATTCTGGCCCGGATGCGGCAGGTGCTCCGGGAAGAGCGAAGCTACCCATACCTGATGAAAAACGCCGTGGCCCGGCTGGAACAGGCCCGGTTTACGGCCCAGCACTCCGGCGCCGGGAAGGATTACCTGATCTCCCTGGGCGGAAAAATGTGGTGTCTGCTGCCCTGGATGGGCACCTACCCCTTCCTGACCCTGGAACGGGTTCTGAAAATCAAGTGCGCCGACCGGCTGGGGCTGAAAAACTTCGACTCCGCCCGGCCCTACTATATGCAGTTCACCATGAAGGCAGACGCCGACACCTTCTTCCGGGTGCTGCGGGAGGAACTGGGAAAGCCCATGGACCCGCTGGAATTGGTTTACTCCAAGGAACTTCCCCTGTTTGACAAATACGACGAGTATCTGCCGGAATCCCTGGTAAAGAAAGGCTTCGCCCTGGGGGTCCTGGACCTGGAAGGGCTGCGGGAGCTGGTACGGAACTGGTGATTTCCCCAGAACCAGCGAAACATACCCCCTGAGAAGTTTTAGACTCCTCAGGGGGTTCACTTTTGTCAATTCTGCGCCGTCTGTTCCAGAGCACGCTGGTATTCCCGGTCAATTTCCGCTGCTATCACAGTCGGGTCCGTGGTTACGATGGTTTCCTCGTAGTTCTGTTCTGTTTCCATATACAAATCCATAGTGATCTTCACACCGGTGAAAGTTCCAGATTCATCGTAATAGAAATTTACAAAGTAATAATCCCATG
This sequence comes from uncultured Eubacteriales bacterium, assembly GCA_949296115.1. Lineage (GTDB taxonomy): Bacteria > Bacillota > Clostridia > Oscillospirales > Oscillospiraceae > Faecousia. The sequence goes on from CASFNR010000004.1 coordinate 65,192, forward strand.
TCCCGGACTGATTCGGGTAGGGTTCGTCCACCCGAATCATATAGCTGCCCTCCGTGTGTCCCATATAGGCAACCGTGTCCGGATTCCAGTGGAAAGATGCCAGCCAAGGCATTATAAAACTTGCAGAATCTTCTTTTATTTGCCACTGGATTTCTTCCTGGCTCCAGGTGCCAGGAATCGAACGAAATGCCGATCCATCCGCTTGCAGTACAGCATGTCGTTCAATATGGTCTCCTACGTCGAGCGCCACAATCTGGAGTCGATCCCCTTCATTGTACAAAAATGACCAGGTTTGTTCACGAACACCAATCTTTTCCCCTTCCCTTTGGACACAATAGCTGCCTGCCTGGAAGGATTCCAGCATGGCCCGGCAGGCATCCAAAACTGCCTGCTCCGCCTGCGCCTGGGCATCAACCTCCGGTCCCATCAGAGACGGGAACCGAATGGTTTTCAGGTATTTCTGCTGCGTTGCGTCATCCGTTGCCAGCAAGTCAAACCACACATCGTAGACACAGTCCGCAGTCACCGCAAAATAATGTCTGCGATGCACCGTAACCGGCGTGCCCTCCGGGGCATCCGTTCCCACTTCCAGTTCCCAGGCGTATCCATTCCCGGAACCGCCGCCCATTTTCCACAGGCCAGGGTCCGTGTAGTCAGCGACGCCTAACTGCTCCAACCAGGTTTCGTCGCCCATGTTGATTTCCTGGGAAATCGGATAAAGAGTAATCCCGCCGATGACGGTTCCGTCGTCCGTAAATACCACTTCCCCGCTCTCCTGCACCTCATAGGCACATCCTTCGGGGAGCTCCCCGATTTCGTAGGGCACCTCCAACGTATCCCGTTGTCTCTGTGTTTGCCTCTATGTTTGTCTCTGTGGATGCAGTTTCCTCCGGTGCGGGATTCACTCCGCAAGCCACCAACACCCCAACACAGACCAGCAGGCAAATCAGGCTGGCCCAGAGTCTGGGCTTTCTCCATTTTGCCATATTTACAATTCTTCCTTTCGTATCACCCTCGCCAAACGCAAGGGGCGAACCTGCAATGCTTTGCCGATTGGCGGCAAGCCGCAGAAGCGCCGAGGCGTAATCCGCCCGAATTCCGAGGCCCAGCTGGCGGATCACCGCTTCATCGCAGCTCATCTCCATGTCCTTCCCGGCCTGGACAAAGGCCACCCAGGCCAGGGGATTGAACCAATGGAGACACAGGGCAAAGTAGGCCTGCAGTTTTACAATATGATCCCCCCGGCGGATGTGGTGCCGCTCATGGGCCAATATAAACCGCCGTTCCTCCCGCAGAACCCGGCAAGGGAGGTAAATCCTGGGGCGAAATACCCCCAAAACAAAGGGTGTGTCAATCTGGTCGGACAAGTACACATTGTCCTCCACAGCAACGGCTTCCGTCAATCTGCGGCGGAGGCGAAGATACTGCGCCAAGCCCCGAAGCAGCATTACAGCCACACCAGCGCCCCAGCCGGCAGCTGCCAAGGCTGTCCAGGGGATGGGGTTCTCCTCCGGGGGAACCGTCTGTTCCCTTTGGGGCGTTTCCGGAAGGGGGCCTTGGGGCTCGGAAACCGCCAATGCGCCAACCGGAACATACTGCAGGGTGCTGGTGACAGCGGAGGTTTCCTCCACCTGGGGCGTCAGCCAGTTCATGGCTGATACCGGAGCGCTCAGCGACACCGGACAAAGCAGCCGGAACAGCACCACCGCCCACAGAGCATAGGAATAGATTTTGGGAAACCGCCTCAGGAACACCCGGGCAATGAGCACCGCCAGAATGACAATGCTGCCCGTCATACTCATGTTCAGAATTCTGGAAAACAAGGCTTCCATCGTCTCACCCCCGCATGGAATCGATGATGGCCTGGACCTCCTGAAGCTCCGCCTCCGTCAGCTTTTTCCGGCTGCCGAAAGCTGCCAGAAAAGCAGGCAGAGAGCCCTGGAAGGTCTCCTCCACGAATTGCTCGCTTTGCCGGGCATAGAACTCCTGCCGGCTGACCAAGGAAGTAACCGTTCCTCCCTGGTTCTGAAACAGTCCCCGGTCGCACAGCCGTTTCAGAACGGTGTAGGTAGTGGTTCGCTTCCAGTTCAGCTTCTGTTCCGCCAGTTCCGCCAGACGGCGGGAGGTCAGGGGCTCCTTCTGCCAGATCATATCCGCAAACAGGGATTCAATCTCCCCCAATTTATATTCCGCCATATCCCGTGCCTCCTTTTATTCTACAGTCTGTAGACAACTATATTCTACTATCTGTAGACAGCATTGTCAAGCCCCTTCAGAAATTCTTAAACAAAATACTTAGCCCGGAGCCGAACTGGCTCCGGGCAGGATTTCCGGGGGTTATGTACAGGTTTTCAGCAGGACCAAGGCACCGGCCATCAGGCCCACCGGCAGCATCAGCAGAATCCCTCCCGCAAACAGCAGGCAGGCAATCAGTGCCGGGAATGCCAGCACAAACAAAATCGTGGCCAGGATTTTGGTCAGGCCCCAGGCCGCCCTCAGGCACAACAGAATGACCTTGAAAAACAGCCAGCAAAACAGAATCAGAATCAAAATATCCAGCATGTTCGTTCCCTCCTTTGGGATCAAGAAAACCATATTCAGGAATCTGCCGCAGATGCCAGCCTCCTGCCGGTGATTGCCATCTGCTCCTGGGAGGGAGCCCAATCAAACTCGATGGTCACCAGGAGGTTATTATAGCACAGGAGGAACGAATTTTCTACCATTCCCTCATTATTTTGACGCTGATAGGCTTCTTCCGCTCCCCAGGGGGCAGGATCTGCCGGAATGTAGGAATAGAGGGTGTACTGCTCCAGCACCACGCCGCTTTCCAGAAGGTCATTTTTGCAGATATCATAAAGCGCCGGCCAGCGGACAGAAACCACTTCATACCGAAACCAGGGCATCTTTGTATCATCCGGCGCATCCTGGCGCGGCTCCTGAGTAACGATATACCGACTCAGGAAAATGGTCTGATCCCCGGTGCGCCGGGTGGAACAAAAATCGGATTGTTCGCCGGTCAAATCCGCCAGGGTCAACGGTACCGGATCGTGGTAAGCGGTATAGGTTCTCCCCTGCACGGTGTACGTCTCCGCTCCCCGAATCGCCAGATCCGCTGCGGATGCCGCCGGTCCGAGAAACACAATCCCCACGCCATATATCACGCTTCCCGTAATCCACAATGCAGCCACCAGCGCCCGGTTTGCTCCCCGGGAAGCGCCCCGGCTGCGTAACCAGTCCCGCAAAGCCTGCATTGCCTGAATCAGAACCAGCAGGAACAGGCAGGCGGGGATTGCCAGAATCCAAGGGCCGGTTTGTCGTCCGGAAACAATGCCACGGATGACTTCCACCAAAAGGAGGATAAGTAGGAGGAATGTAATTCCCTTCTCCAGGCAGTGCGCATCTGCTGTTGGCGGCAGACTCCCCAGCGGGGCCATTTTTTCCGCCCTCCTGCTCCAGAGAAAATAGCAGATCAATTCCGTGACGCACAATGCACCGGAAACTGCAAAAGCAGTAACGGCAAAGACCTGAAGTGAATTCGACAGCGTTTCAACGAGATTATCCAGACAGTTTGAAGCAAACAGATACAGTTGGACGACCGCAATCAGAAGGAGCAGCCCGGTTCCGGGAAGAAATCCCTTCCGGACGGAGGCGCGGATGGACTGAAGCTCCAGCTTCGGGTCGGTTTCCAGTGGGGTGGGATTTTCTTCCTCGTTCCAGAAGATGTGCATCTGTGCGGTGGAACAGGCCAGCTGCCAACCATCGTGGGCGCAAAAATCCAGGAATTCCTGCCGTTCTTCCAGATTATCCGGGTCAAACTGAGACAGATTCGGCAGACAGGAAATGGCAAAGCGCAGTCTCTGCGGCTCTATGCGCCGATAGGTCCACCATAAGCTGGACATTCGCTCAACCATCCATCCCCTGGCTGCCATTTTTTCCAGATGGCGGCAAATTCCTGTGGCATTATAGATCGGAAATGTCTCAAAACGTCGTTTTCTCTGTTTCATGGAGCTTCCTCCTTTCCCAGGTACCGGTGATAATCCTCCAACTGGGCCTCCAGCCTGGCAGCCTCTTTCTCCAGAGCCTCCCGTCCCTGCAGTGTCAGAATATAGCAGCGGCGGCGGCCTTCCCGCTTGGTCTCCCGGATCAGCCCGTCGCTCAGAAATTGTTCCAGCAGGGTATACAGCGTGCCGGAGCCAATGGTCACCCGCTGGTCCGTCATAGCAGGCACCCGATCCAGAATATCCAGCCCATAGCACTCCTCCTTCAGGCACAGCAGGGTGTAAAACATCTGCTCCGTCAGGGTCTGGTACTTCGCCCTCGGCATTGTCATCCCTCCCCTCTATTCTCGATTATCGAGTATTCTAACTATATTATATCTCGAATATCGAGAATGTCAAGGATTGACAAAAAGAAATCGTGCTGTTTCTTTGAACCGCACGCCGTTTAAAACACTTCGCAAAGTTCCCCCTAATTGAATCAGCCTCTCTGACCAGGCAGAAAAGGTCAGAGAGGCTTTTGTCATTTATGCCGCAGTTCCACAACCAGAATCTCCGGAGGATTATGGATGCGGGGAATCAGGGACATATTGCCCAGGCCGCGGCTGATGAACATGGTTGTGTTATTTTTGCTGAATTGTCCGGCGTCATATTGGGGAAAAAAGCCCTGACTCGGAACGTATACGCCGCCAATCCCGGGAATGCGGATTTGTCCTCCATGGGCATGACCGCTGAATACCAGATCAATCGGGAATTTCGCATAGGTCTGGAACAATTCCGGGCGATGAACCAGGAGAATCTCATAAGGATCCTTCGGGCTGGTCAGCTTTGAAAGCATCTGCTTCACCGTATGAACATGGATTCCCGCCCGAAAACCCGGGTCCGCCAGGCCGATCAGAAATATACCAGCTTTTCCACGGCTGATTTCCGTTTTCCGGTTGTGCAGAACCTGCACGCCCCGTGCCTTCAAGCCGTTCACCAATTCCGGGTATGTCTTTTTCATTCTTGCTTCGTGATTGCCCGGGACATAGTACACGGGCGCAATGGCAGCCGCCTTTCCCGCAAAGTCCAGGGAGACCGCCATATTGGGATTTCGGGAATCCACCAGGTCGCCGGTCAGAACAATGCAGTCCGGCCTCGTGTTCTTCAGCTCAGTCAAGAGGGATTCGTTGGCGTCTCCGAAAAGATTGTTATGCAGATCCGAAACCTGTGCAATCCGAAATCCGGAAAATTCGGCCGGAATCCGGCGGCTGAAATGAATGGTTTTGGAAATCTCCAGGGGAGATTTGTTTTGGATCCTCCGGCTGTTCCATCGGGTCCGCAGACGGCGCCACAGCGTTTTTCCACGGCTGCCGGGCCGGGCGCCGGATGCCCGGCGTTCCTGGTTCCTGCTGAATTTCATTGTCATATTCTGCAATCCTTTCTCCATTAGCCAATTCCCGGAATAGTCCACACAAAAGCAGCGCTGCCGCATAGAATAGAGGGAAAACAGACAAATTCTGTCCCGTTTTGTGGAAAGGAGTCCCTTATGAAACGATACCGACCATCCGATACGGACAGCTGCCAGCAGGAATTTTCCTCCCTGTGCCATCAGGGATGTGAAAATTGCTGCCCCATCAAGCCGGAGTGCCCCTGCCACAGATGTCCCTGCGTACTATGCCCCCCCGGCCCCGAAGGCCCACAAGGCCCCACCGGCCCGCAAGGTCCTGCCGGGCCCCAGGGTGCGATTGGACCGCAAGGTCCCCAGGGCATCCAAGGTCCCGAAGGCCCGCAAGGTCCGACCGGGCCCCAAGGCGCAGAGGGTCCCCAGGGGCCGCAGGGTTCCGTTGGTCCCCAAGGGCCTGAAGGGCCGCAAGGGCCCGCCGGTCCTCAAGGAGCCGAAGGGCCGCAAGGGCCTGCCGCTCCTCAGGGTGAGACCGGGCCGCAAGGGCCTGCCGGTCCTCAAGGACCCGAAGGACCCCAAGGTCCCGCCGGTCCTCAGGGTGAGACCGGGCCCCAAGGTCCCGCTGGTCCC
>CASFNR010000005.1 GCA_949296115.1 uncultured Eubacteriales bacterium
TTTGCGGTTGGCGAACCGTTCATGCGTCTTAAGACGCGGCTGTATCAGGCCCTTATAGGGCCAGTGCAAGCCACCGGCTTCGCCGGTGGTCTTGACTTTGAAATTAGAATTCTCCTGCATCATACATCACAGCGGACAGGGCGCACAGCGGTGCGGTTTCGCAGCGGAGAATTCGCTTCCCCAGGGTACAGACCCGCAGCCCTGCCTCCCGGGCTTGGAGAACCTCGGAAGGCTCCAGGCCACCCTCCGGTCCCACCATCAGGCTGACGGAGCGGTAGCTGCCCTCCAGCGCCATTTTCAGGGTAAAAGCATCTTCATTCTCGTAGAAGAGAAGCGCACGGTCCGCTGTGGAAGCATGAGCCAGCGCCTGGGAAAAACTGTCCAGCAGTGTGACCTGCGGAATCCGCCCCCGGCCGGACTGCTCTGCGGCGGAGATGGCAATTTTCTGCCACCGCTCCAGTTTCTTTTTCAAAGATTTTTCGTCCGGCCTGGAAATGCACCGGCTGGAAGGAAAGGCTACCACTTCATATGCACCCAATTCTGTGGCCTTCTGAATCACGTGCTCCAGCTTGTCCGCTTTGGGATAAGCCATGTAGACCCGGACCTCCACAGCCGGCTCCGTGCGGGATGGACGCCGCTCCAGCACGGATAAGGTGATGTCCGGGGATGTTTCCACGACCTGACACAGACATTCCTGTCCCTGCCCATCGCACAGCAGCAGCTGTTCCTGCTCTTTCAGACGCAGAGCTCTGGCGTGGCGGGCATTTTCGCCGGACAGGACCAGGGCGTGGGATTGAAGTGTTTCCGGCGCAACGAAAAAACGGACCATAGTGGGATCTCCTTTTCTGCATTTCCCTTAGTGTAACAGATTGGGCGGCGCATGGCAAGAGAAACAAAAAAACAGTTGACAAAAAAGAACGGGAAGGGTATAATACGGAAGATACTTGCGAGAGTGTTGGAATGGTAGACAAGCACGTTTGAGGTGCGTGTGGTTATGCCGTGTGGGTTCGAGTCCCATCTCTCGCACCAGCGCCAGAGCAAAGGTTCCTTTGCTCTGGCGCTTTTTGTATCCCGAAAACCACTCGATATACGAGTGGTTCAAAAAAGCCTATGGCGGTGAATAAAAAGCCCTGTTACAATAAAAGAGCGGTCTGCCAACTGCTCAAATAAAGGAACAGGGAGGTACATTCATTTTAGGAATGAATGACATCAATAGTTTATCACATACGAAATGGAATTGCAAATATCATATTGCCTTTGCCCCAAGTACCGGAGAAAAGTATTCTACCGAGAAGAAGAGTGGCAATCGGGAAGATATGACGGCAGAGCGGAAATGTCAAGGGGTGCTGTTTCCCCGGCTTCTCCCCAGGCGGGCTGGGGAAAAAGACGGAGGCAGGCCCGTTGGTGGGCCTGCCTCCAACACTGTTTCAAGGGAATGAACGCTACAGACGGTCAACCAAGACAGGAACTTCTTCCGGAGTATCGGCAATGGCCGCAGCCCCCGCCGCCTTCAGCTCACCAACGGTGCCGTATCCCCAACTGACGCCGATGGTGGGGATGCCGTGGGCCTTGGCGCCGATGACGTCGAATTTGGTATCTCCCACCATCACCATGTTGTCGGCCCGACCGTTTTCCTCCAGGAGGTAAGCGATGACGGCCTCTTTGGTGCTGCGGGAGGTGTCCAGGGTGGCGCCGCAGATCCGGTGGAAATACTGGGCCAGGTGGAAGCGCTCCAGAACCTGCACCGCCATGGGCTCCGGCTTGGAGGTTGCCACATATAACCGGTGCCCGGCAGCCCGCAGGGTTTGGAGCAGTGTCTCAATGCCGGGGTAGGGGGCATTTTCAAAGATGCCGATTGGGATGTACCGGGTACGATAGACCTGAATGGCCTCGTCTGTCCGGTCGGCGGGAACACCGAACCGGCGGAAGGAATCGTGAAGGGGCGGGCCGACAAAAACCCGCAGTTCCTCCCGGGAAGGGACGGGCAGCCCGAAATGCTCCAGTGCGGGAATCACGGAATTGATGATGCCCTCTCCGGAGTCCGTCAAAGTACCGTCCAGATCGAATAAAATTGCCTTTTCCATGGTATAATACAAATCTCCTTGTGTGGTATCGGGGAACTCAGACCAGCAGCGCATCGGACAGCAGCATGATACAGAAGCCAACAAGCAGGGCGTAGGTTGCGCCGCTCTGGGCGCCGTGGGCATGCGTCTCCGGAATCATTTCGTCGCTGATGACATAGAGCATGGTGCCTCCGGCAAACGCCAGGGCAAAGGGCAGGATGGCCGAGGCGGCGCTGACCGCCACATAGCCCAGCATGGTTCCCACCACCTCCACCAGCCCGGTAGCAATGGCGATGAGCAGGGTGCGTTTGGCGGGGATGCCTGCTGCCAGCATGGGGGAAATGATTACCATGCCTTCCGGGATGTTCTGCAGGGCAATGCCGCCCGCAATGAGCAGGGCCTCGGTCTGATTGTCCGAGCCGAAGCTGACACCGGCGGCGATCCCTTCCGGCAGATTGTGGATGGCAATGGCCGCAACAAACAGCAGTACCTTGTCCAAATTGGCGCTGCCGGGATGGGGTTCTGTGTCGCCGCCGGCCAGACGATGCAGATGGGGAACCAGCCGGTCAATGAGGTTCAGGCAGACGGCGCCGGTGAAAATTCCGGCGATGGTGACCACGATGCCCATGTCGCCGCCGTATTCCAGGGAAGGAAGCACCAGCCCCAGAATGGCAGCTGCCAGCATGACGCCGGCAGCGAAAGCCAGCACAATGTCGCTGAATTTATGAGAAATGCGTTTGAAGGCGAAGCCAATCAGAGCGCCGCAGACCGTGGCGCCGCCCACACCCAGGGCTGTCAGTAAAACAAGTTTCATTGGAACCTCCTTTTTTGACCACCATTATATCATATGTGCCGGAAAGAAACAATGTTTTTGCCGGATACAAAAAACGGAAAGTTCCACGGATTCCGACGGGCTTTCTTGCATTCACCAGGATTATCTGATATACTGGAAAAAACAAATTCCGAAAAGGAGGAGCCACCATGAAAATGATTCATATTGCGGTACCGGACAGCCAGAATGCCACCCTGGAAGGATACCTGCTGGACTGTGAGATTTCTCTGGGGCAGGAGAAGCGCCGGCCGGCGGTGCTGGTGTGCCCTGGCGGCGGCTACATGTACTGTTCTCCCCGGGAGGCGGAGCCGGTGGCGCTGAGCTATGCGGCACGGGGCTTCCATGCGTTTATCCTGCGCTATTCCACCGGAGCAGCGGCAGCCGGGTTTGCACCGCTGGGGGAGGTTTCCTGGGCCATCGGCTTCCTCCGGGAAAACAGTGAGCAGTGGAACATCGACCCGGAAAAAATTGTGGTGTGCGGTTTCTCGGCGGGGGGACATCTGGCCCTGGCGGCGGGACTGCTGGCGCAGAACAAGCCGAACGCCATGATTCTGGGGTATCCGGTGGCCTCGGCCCCCGCCAACGAGCGGATCAACTTCCTGCTGAAAATTCTGGAGGGAAAGCAGGAAGTTTCGGAGGAAGATGCCCGGAAATATGACCTGATTTCGAAAATCACGCCCCAGGCCCCGCCGGTTTTCCTGGTGGCCACAGCGGAGGATATGCTGACCCAGTATGGCGCACTGCCCATTGCCAAGGCTTACAGCGACCTGGGCATGAACTACGAGCTGCATATTTTCCAGTACGGCCCCCACGGCAGTTCCCTGGGGACGGAAGTGTCCGCCGACGGAAATGCCCGGAAGCGGGATTTTGCCTATTCCCATTGGCAGGAGCTGAGCGTTCAGTGGCTGTACAAGACCTTCGGAGCGCCGGTGCTGACTGCGGATAAGCCCGAGGGAAAAATCGGCCAGTTCCTGGCGCAGCAGGGGCTTTCTCTGGATAAAAAAACCCAGCGGTAGAAAGCAGGCATTGACTTTTCCCGGAAAGGGTGTATACTGATAGTACCAACTGAAGCATCCCAAAGAAGCGGTTCAGAATGGAAAGACCGGACCGCAGAGGACTCTCTGGAGAACACATTGAGTTGTGTGCCGAAGGTGCAAGGTCATGGACCGAATCTCTCAGGCAAACGGACAGAGATGCAAAAGACATTGTTTGCAAAGAGCAGTCCGGGCAGGGCTGCTCTTTTTAACTTCAATTCAGAAAGAGGTAACGAACTATGTACGGCAAACCCATTGATTCCATCGGATTTGTAAATCAGTTTGACCCGGAAGTCGCCGCCCTGATGGGCCGGGAGCTGGAGCGGCAGCAGGATGGCCTGGAGCTGATTGCCTCGGAGAACTTTGCGTCTCCTGCTGTGATTGCGGCCATGGGCTCCATCCTGACCAACAAGTATGCCGAAGGCCTGCCGGGAAAACGCTACTATGGCGGCTGCCAGTGCGTGGATGAGGTGGAGAGCCTGTGCATTCAGCGGGCAAAGGAACTGTTCGGTGCGGAGTTTGCCAATGTGCAGCCCCACTCCGGCGCCCAGGCCAACATGGCGGTGGAACTGGCCATCCTTCAGCCCGGCGATACGCTGATGGGCATGAGCCTGGCCAACGGCGGTCACCTGACCCATGGCAGCCCCGCCAATCTGTCGGGAAAGTATTACCATGTGGTATCCTACGATGTCAACCACGAGACCGGCCGGATTGACTACGATCAGGTGCGGGACCTGGCAAAGAAAAACAGTCCCAAGCTGATGATTGCCGGTGCATCCGCCTATCCCCGGGCCATTGACTTCCGGATCTTTGCCGACATTGCCCACGAGGTGGGGGCCGTTCTGATGGTGGATATGGCCCACATTGCCGGACTGGTGGCAGGCGGCGCCCATATGAGCCCGGTACCTTATGCGGATATTGTGACGACCACTACCCATAAGACCCTCCGGGGCCCCCGGGGCGGTCTGATTCTGGCCAAGGAGGAATTTGCCAAGAAGCTGAATTCCGCCGTGTTCCCCGGTACCCAGGGCGGCCCCCTGGAGCATGTGATTGCCGCCAAAGCGGTGTGCCTGAAGGAGGCCATGCAGCCGGAATTCAAGGAGTACGCCCGGAACGTGGTGCAGAACGCCAAGGTTCTGGCGGATGCGCTGCTGGCGGAGGGATTTGATCTGGTCACCGGCGGCACGGACAACCACCTGATGCTGGCGGACCTGCGTCCCATGGGCATCACCGGCAAGGAACTGCAGACCCGGTGCGATCTGAACCACATCACCCTGAACAAGAACGCCATCCCCGGCGACCCGGAGAAGCCCACCGTCACCAGTGGTGTCCGGATTGGCACGGCGGCGGTGACCACCCGGGGCCTGGGTGTGGAGGAAATGGGCAAGATTGCCCGGTGCATTGCGATGACGGCCCGGGATTTTGAAGGAACCCGGGACGAGGTTCTGGCAGCCGTGGCGGAAATCTGCCGCAAATTCCCCCTGTATCAGTAATCGTTTCCCCGATAAATGAGGACGCCCCCATACCGGCATAAGGCCGATGTGGGGGCGCTTTTTCTGACGGGAGGATTATTTCCGGCGGCACTTGCGCAGGCGGAAAAAGCCCCAGAGACCCACGATTACGGCGAGAAGCGGGAGCAGAATGTACAGGCCAATCAGCATGGAGACAGGGGATGTGACAAATATGGTTGTGGGACCGTCCGCTCCGCCGATGATGCCGATGCTGGAAGCTTCGGGGCGGAACAGAGCAGAAAGGCGGAAGCCCCAGTACATCAGCTGGGGAATCAGCAGCCGCAGCAAGGTAAGCCCGCCCCAGACTGCCAGCGCCGCAAAGCCAAACCGCCAGGGGCTCTTCCGGTATGTAAACTCCTTCATCTGCTCGTTCAGATCTGCCGCAGCTTTCGACGGAGCGCCGAACTCGGCATAGATTTCTTCATCGCTCTGCCCGGCCTCCCGGCGGGCGGCAATGGAACTGGAAAAATCACTCATAACCCTGGCCCTGACTTCCCGGGGCAGATTCAGCCGCCGTTCAACTGCAGTGACGTATCGCTTCATTTTCTTTTCTGCGTCAGTCATGTTTCGGTCCCTCCTAGCAAGATTCGATTGGTTGTTTCCTGGAATTGCTGCCAGACGGCCAGCCGCCGCTGACTTTCCAGAATGCCTTCCGGTGTGGCTTCGTAGATTTTCTTGGGAGCGGAGCGGCCTGCACCCTGACTCCAGGCGGAATGAATCAGCCCCTCATCCTCCAGACGATACAAAATGGGGTAGAGGGTTCCTTCTTTTAAGGAAAACATACCATCCGACTGATTTTTCAGCAAGGTCAGCAATTCATACCCGTACCGGGGGGCAGAGCAGATCAGTTCCAACACCAGCATATCCAATACGCCCTTTTTCAGCTGTTGGGCAAATCGGTCGTCCATGGCTTCACCTCAATCGTATATTTAGCATTACTAAGCATTTAAAATATACGATATAAGAGCCCGGATGTCAAGGGAGAAAATTGAAAACTTTGCCATATCTTTGCCTTTGAACGGCTGACAAAACGGTTATTCACAATTTAGACACAAAAAGTTTGCTAATTTTTTCAAGAAACAATGTAAGATAATGACAACTGTGGAATAAGGTGAGATAGTATGAACATTTTTTTGACACTTGCCTACCTGTTTTTCATTGGGTCTATTCTGGGATGGGGGTTGGAACTTCTCTGGCGAAATCTGACGTTGGGGAAGGAAAAGTGGATCAACCCCGGCTTCTGCACCGGTCCCTACCTCCCGATTTACGGATTCGGACTGTGTGTGCTGTACCTGCTTGCATCCCTGGAGCAGTATCAGTGGATTGAGAATCCGTTCTGGAACAAGGCGGCACTTTTCCTGGCGATGGCGGTGGGCATGACGCTGATCGAGTATCTTGCGGGTTTGTTCTGCCTGAAGTTTCTGAAGGTGCGCCTGTGGGACTACTCAAACCTGTGGGGAAACGTGCAGGGAATCATCTGCCCGGCTTTTTCCGCCGCTTGGGCGGTTTTGGGGGCGCTGTATTACTTCCTGATTCATCCCCACATTCTCAATGGGCTGGACTGGCTGTCTCGGAATTTGGCGTTCTCTTTCTTCATCGGCGTATTCTTTGGCGTTTTTGCTGTGGACGTGGGTCACTCCATCCACCTGACGACGAAGCTCAAAACCTTTGCTGAAGAGCACCGGGTCGTGCTGTCTCTGGAAGAGCTGAAGGCACAGATCCGGGCTGCACATTTGAAAAACAGGAAAAAATACCACTTTTTCACCCCGTTCCCTTCGCAGTATCCACTTTCTGCCCATTTAAAGGGGATTCTGGACGAGCTGGAGCAACGCCGCAAAGGCTCCGGCCGTTAACCGGTTTCCCGTTCGCGTTTTGCGTCTTTGGTCGGAAAACGTGTTCCGGCCGATTTGGAGGAATGATTTTAATGAAAACCTATTGCGCTGGAATTGACATTGGCTCCACCACGGTGAAGCTTGTCGTTCTGGACCAGGACGGTAATCTCCTTTTTGGAGATTACCGTCGTCATCATGCCCACACCCAGGGGACCTTGAAATCCCTTCTGATGGAGGCCAGGCAGAAGCTTGGTCCCTGCTTGCTGCAAGTGAAGATTACCGGCTCCGGCGCCATCAATCTGGGCAAGGCGCTGAACATGGAGTTTGTTCAGGAAGTCGTGGCAGTGGCCACTGCCCTTGAGAAAGAAGCGCCTCAGACGGACGTGGCCATTGAGCTGGGCGGCGAAGATGCCAAGATCATATATTTTACCGGTGGGCTGGAGGAGCGGATGAACGGCGTCTGCGCCGGCGGTACCGGTTCCTTTATTGACCAAATGGCGGCCCTGCTGCAAACCGATGCAAGTGGGCTGAACGAGGCTGCCAAGTCCTATCAGCGGATCTATCCCATTGCTGCCCGGTGCGGCGTGTTTGCAAAAACCGACATCCAGCCCTTGATTAACGACGGCGCTACCAAAGCGGACCTGGCCGCCTCCATTTTCCAGGCGGTGGTGAACCAAACCATTTCCGGTCTGGCCTGCGGCAAGCCCATCCGGGGCTGTGTGGCATTCCTGGGCGGCCCTCTCCACTTCCTGACGGAGCTGAAACAGGCGTTTGTCCGTACCCTGAAGCTGACGGAGAAAACAACGGTGGACCCGGAGAATTCCCACCTCTTTGCCGCCATGGGTGCGGCACTGGAGGCCAGGGATCAGCAAGGCGTGGAGATTGACAGCCTGATTGCGACCCTGGAATCCGGTGTTCAGGCCACCTTCGAGATGCCCCGTCTGGAGCCTTTGTTCCGCAATCAGGAGGAGTATCAGGCCTTTTGCAGCCGCCACAATCAAGCGGTGGTTGGAAAACAGCCCCTATCCGAGTATCAGGGGGATTGCTTTCTGGGCATTGATGCCGGCTCCACCACTACCAAAATGGTGGTCATCGGTCAGGATGGCCAGCTGCTCCATTCGTTCTATGCGGGCAACCAGGGCAATCCCATCCTGACGGCTCAGTTTGCCCTGGGGAAATTGAAGCGGGCGCTGCCGGAGGGAGCGAAGCTGGTCCGTGGCTGTTCCACCGGCTACGGTGAGGCTTTGATGAAGGCTGCCTTCTCTCTGGACGAGGGTGTGGTGGAAACCATTGCCCACTGCACCGCCGCCTCCTTCTTCAACCCGGAGGTGGACTGCGTTCTGGACATCGGCGGCCAGGATATGAAGTGCATCAAGCTGAAAAACGGGACGGTGGACACCATTTTGCTGAACGAGGCCTGCTCCTCCGGCTGCGGTTCCTTCATCGAGAACTTCGCCAGCAGCCTGGGATATACGGCGCCGGCGTTTGCCAAGGAGGCCCTGTTTGCCAAAGCGCCTGTGGATCTGGGTACCCGCTGCACGGTGTTCATGAACTCCAACGTCAAGCAGGCTCAGAAGGAGGGAGCCCCGGTATCGGACATCTCCGCTGGCCTGGCTTACTCCGTCATCAAAAATGCCTTGTATAAGGTCATCAAGCTGGCTTCTCCCGAGGATTTGGGACGGCACATCGTGGTCCAGGGCGGAACCTTCCACAATCAGGCGGTTCTGCGGGCTTTTGAGAAAATCGCCGGAGTGGAGGCCACCTGCCCGGATATTTCCGGCCTGATGGGGGCCTTCGGTGCAGCGCTGATCGCCCGGTCCCATTACCATGGTCAGGAAACCACCATGCTGTCCCTGGAGGACATGCTCCGGCTGAACTACAAGACCACGAATGTTCGCTGCGGCGGCTGCTCCAACAACTGTATGCTCACCGTGAACACCTTCTCCGGCGGGCGGCGGCACGTCAGCGGCAACCGCTGTGAACGAGGTGCCGGCGGCGGAAAGGGGAAGGAGAAGGCAACCAATCTGGTGGAGTACAAGCGCCAGCGGCTGTTTGACTACCCGCCTCTGGAGCAGGAGCAGGCGCCCCGGGGCATCATCGGCATCCCTCGCATTCTGAATATCTATGAGAATTATCCCTTCTGGGCCACTTTCTTCCGGGAACTGGGGTTCCGTGTGGTGCTGTCTCCATTCTCTGACCGGAAGATTTACGAGCTGGGCATGGAGTCCATCCCTTCAGAGTCGGAGTGCTATCCTGCCAAGCTGTCCCATGGTCATGTCCAGTGGCTGATTGACCAGGGAATCAAAATCATTTTCCACCCCTGCGTGTTCTACGAGCATCAGGAGAACCAGGGAGCGCAGAACCACTACAACTGTCCCATTGTGGTGTCCTATGCGGAGAATCTGAAAAACAACGTGGAGGCCATTGCCGACGGCAGTGTCCACTACATACGTCCCTTCATTGCATTTACTTCTGAGGAAACCTCTGCCGACCGGCTGGTGAAAACCGCCGCAGAAGAATGGGACATTCCGGAGAAGGAAGTCCGTCAGGCGGTCCATGCGGCCTGGGAGGAGCAGCATAAAGCGAAAGAGGACATTCGTGCGGAAGGTGTAAGGGCGCTGCGGGAAATGGAGCAGAACCGGGGAAGGGGCATTGTCCTTTCCGGACGTCCCTACCACATTGACCCGGAGATCAACCACGGTATTCCGGAGCTGATTGCCTCCTACGGCCTGACGGTGTTTACCGAGGACAGTCTGCCGGTGACGGACCACGAGGAGCGGCCCCTGCGGGTGGTAGACCAGTGGGTCTATCATTCCCGGATGTATTCTGCGGCAGAATTTGTGGCCAAGCGGGACGATCTGGAACTGGTGCAGCTGAATTCCTTCGGCTGCGGGCTGGATGCCGTGACCACCGATCAGATTTCGGAAATTCTGGAAAAGAGCAACAAGCTGTATACTCTTCTGAAGATTGACGAGGTAAATAATCTGGGAGCGGTGCGCATCCGTATCCGCAGCCTGCTGGCCGCCATGGATATGCGGCGGGAGAAGCAGATCGTGGCAAAACCTGCTCAGCAGCAGTATCACCGGGCGGAGTTTACCAAAGAGATGCGGGATGAGGGATACACCCTTCTGATTCCCCAGATGAGCCCCATTCACTTCGATTTCCTGGAACCGGTGATGCGCAAGCATGGCTACCATGTGGTTCTGCTGGACAACGATAACCGCAAGGCCATTGACACAGGACTGAAATTCGTCAACAACGACGCCTGCTTCCCCTCCATCACCGTGGTGGGCCAGATTATGGATGCGGTGCTCTCCGGCAAGTATGATACAAACCGCCTGGCCATTATCATGAGCCAGACCGGCGGCTGCTGCCGGGCCAGCAATTATGTTGCCTTCATCCGCCGTGCACTGGAGAAAGCCGGCCTGGCCCATATCCCGGTGATTTCCATCAATATGAACGGCATGGAGAAGAACGAAGGATTTTCCCTTTCCGCCGGAGCGCTGCTGGACCTGTTCCAGGCGGTGGTATACGGTGATTTGCTGATGCGCTGCCTGTACCGGGTCCGCCCCTATGAGCTGGCAGCCGGAAGCGCAAACGCTTTGCATGAAAAGTGGAAGAATAAGTGCATTCTGGCGCTGACCGGGAAACATCCCATGCGGGTTTATCGACGTTACTGCCGGGAGATTGTGGCGGATTTTGATTCGCTGCCGCTGAATGAAGCCATTCACAAGCCTCGGGTTGGCGTCGTTGGAGAAATCCTGGTTAAGTATATGCCGCTGGCGAACAACCATCTGGTGGATCTGCTGGAACGGGAGGGCGCAGAGGCTGTAGTGCCGGATCTGCTGGACTTCCTGAATTATTGCATTTACAATGGGAAGTATAAGACTGAATTTCTGGGTGCAAAGAAGATTGGAGCGGCTGTGTCGGAGGGGGCTTTGCGGCTGATTTATTTCCTGCGCAAGCCGGCAATCGATGCCCTGTCCAAGAGCAAACGCTTTGAGCCTCCGGTTCCGATCAAGGAACTGGCGGAGATGACGAAGCCCTTCCTCTCTCTGGGCAACCAGTACGGAGAGGGCTGGTTCCTCACCGGTGAGATGGTGGAACTGATTCGGTCCGGGACCCCCAATATTGTCTGCATCCAGCCCTTTGCCTGCCTTCCCAACCATGTGGTGGGCAAGGGCGTGATCAAGGCACTGAAGAAGCAATATCCCCAGGCCAATATTGCGGCGGTGGACTATGATCCCGGCGCATCGGAGGTAAATCAGCTGAACCGAATCAAGCTGATGCTGTCTGCTGCAAAAAAAGCGTTGACACCGGAGATGGAAACCGTATAATGATCTTGGGGCTCCGATTCCGGGGCCCCTGTGCTGACTGGAACTAACACAGTCCATTTTGAATCGATGAGAGGAGCGAAGTGATGGGCAAGAGAGAAAAAAAGCTCAAAAAGCGTGAGGATTTGTACAAGAATAAAACCACACTGACGGTTTATCTGGTCCTTCGCGCCTTGATTTTGGTAGCGATGGTGCGCGGCATTTTCCGCCAGGAATATCAGAACGTATTTTTGTGCGGGTTGTCTTTGATTTTGATGATTTTGCCCAGCATCATCTCCAAGCAGCTGGAGATCGTCCTGCCGGATACCCTGGAAATCATCATCCTTCTGTTTATTTTTGCGGCGGAGATTTTGGGGGAGCTCAACAGCTTCTATGTCCGGGTTCCTCACTGGGATACCATGCTCCACACCATCAATGGCTTCCTCTGTGCTGCCATCGGGTTCGCCCTGGTGGATATGCTCAACCGGAGCGAGCGATTTTCTTTCCAGCTTTCTCCGATGTATCTGGCAATCGTGGCATTTTGCTTTTCCATGACGGTGGGGGTACTGTGGGAATTCTTCGAATTCAGCGGAGACTGCCTGCTGGGACTGGATATGCAGAAGGATACCATTGTCAATGCTATCCATACGGTAGAACTGGACCCAACCATGAGTAACCGCGTTGTGCATATCAAGGACATTGCGGATGTGATCGTGGTGCACTCCGACGGAACTCAGCAGGCGTTGAATCTGGGCGGATACTTGGATGTAGGTCTGCATGATACCATGAAAGATTTGTTTGTGAATCTGATCGGTGCCGTGGTGTTTTCCATCATTGGATTCCTGTACGTCAAGCAGAAGGGAAGGGGAAAGATGGCGTCCCGATTCATTCCCCGCGTGATTACCAAAGCAGACAAAGAATAAGCAATGCCCTCCCGAAAACGGGAGGGCATCAATCGTTTCCCGGTTCCCGGAAGGAAGCCGGTTCTGCTTATTCTACAGTTGGATCGTAGTTGACAATGATGTCATGCTCCCGCAGGGCGGAAACATCGCTGATCTGATTGCCAAAGACATTGACCTGAACGAGGCGGTAACAGTTTGCCAATGCGTCAATATTTGTCAGCCCGTTGTAATCCATATACACGTAGGTCAGGGACTGCATTCTTTGCAGGACGTCAATGCTGGTCAGACTGTTGTAGGAGCCGTCAATGGACTGCAGAGGACATCCCTCGGGCCAGTCCGGAAGGGTTTGCACCTGGTTGGAAGAGAACAGGAAGCTTTCCAGCTTGGTCAAGGTGCTGAGGGAGGAAATGTCGGATATGGTGTTCTTGGAAAGGTTCAGATAGGTCAGTTCCGTACAGGAAGCCAGAGAAGAGACATCTGCCAGAGAATTCGATTCCAGGTTCAGGTGGGTCAACTGCGGCATATTTGGTGCAAAGCCCACACTGGATACCTGATTGTTGCCGGCTTCCAGCCAAGTAAGGCTGGCGCAGCTGGCCAGCGGAGACAAATCCGCCACAGAATTGTAATTCAAATTCAAAGTTTCCAGGCGGGAAAGACTGCCCAGATTCTCCAGTCCAACTACGGCATTGTGCTCCAGATTCAGCTCAGTGAGATTTTCCATCCCGGAGAGGGCTTCCAGATTCCGGACGGTGTTGTTTCCCAGGTCCAGATACGTCAGGGTGTTGGCCCCTTCCAGATCCGAGATGGTGCTCAGACTGCAATCACGCAGTGTCAGCTTAGAGAGCATAGGCAGGTTTGCCAGAACCGACAGATCCTCGGAGGGGAAGCGACATCCAGTCAGATCCAGTTCTACCAGGTTTGTCAGGCCGGAAAGACAGGAAAGGGAATCGATGGTATGGTTCTGAACTGTGAGGGTGGTCAGATTCGGCATCAGACTTAGGTCTGTGATGATAGCCGCATCATCGGGAACGGTGAACTCCTGAATGTCCCACAACTGGTTGGTGTAAACGGTTTTGTCTCCATCCACGCCGATGACGGTCCGGATGGCAGACTCCATGGCCGCATCGACGAAAGTCACTTCTTCGATGACACCGGTCACGGTATAGTTCAGCACGGCCAGGGGACTGACCAATCCATCGCTTCCAACAGCCACGGCAAAAATGGTTGTTTCACCGGCAGGGAGGGCGATGGTGTCGGAGTAGGGGGGCAGGGCCGTGGTGGGATAGGTGCCGTCCAAGGTATAGTAGATGGCGTCTCCGGAGGAAAACAGCTGAATGTCAGCGTAGTGGCTGAAGTATCCGGGGGCATAGTCCGGGGTAGGGGTCGTGGGACGGAGGGCTTCGATCTCCGCCTTGATCTCCGGGTCCTGAATATTGCTCAACAGGTTCACTGCGTCCAGAAGCTTGTCCTGCTCCACAAAAACGGAACACAGGGCGGTATACAACTCTGCGGTGGGGTCGGCGCTGATGGCTTGTGTCAACGTCAATTCAGCTTTGGTATAGTTGCCGGAACGCTTATACTGGTTTGCCAATTCAATTGCAACGCTCTCTTCCTTGCTGGAAAAATCATATGCAAGATCGTAAAACCAGGAGGAAAGCTGGGAATTTCCATGGAGATCCTGGAAACGCGCCTGACTGAGCAGGGTATCCCGGGTAAAATCCCGGTCGTAGATGAACAGGTACCACACGATACTGGCGCAGATGAACAGGCCAAGAATCAACGGTACCAGAATCCTGGTTGCTTTTTTCATAGAAAAGTACTCCGTTTCACGAAAATCTCCATGAATTATACAACATATCCTCAAATAAGTCAAGTAACGTAACGAATTCGTAATATTTGAAGCAGCGGCACTCCCGCTGAAAGGGAGCGACGCTGCTTCAAATGTATTTTAATCGGATGTGGCGGAAAAATCGGTTTTCTCCTGAGAATGCCCCAACAAATTCTTTAAATATGCAATTGCTTCCCGATATCCTTCCAGACCATGACCCTTGATGGTTTTGCGGCAGGCCAGGCCCGCATAGGAAATCTGGCGGAAGGACTCCCGGCTGTCTACATCCGAAATATGAACTTCGACTGCGGGAATGGAAACGGCCTTCAGGGCGTCCAGAATCGCCACAGAGGTATGGGTATAGGCGGCAGGGTTGATGACAATTCCGTCGATTTTTCCATGGGCCCACTGAATTTTGTCTACAATATCCCCTTCGTGGTTGGACTGGAATTGCAGCACCTCCACACCCAGTTCCCGGGCGGTATCCTGAAGCAGGGCAAGCAGATCGTCAAAGGAATGGCTGCCGTAAATTCCCGGCTCCCGAATCCCCAGCATATTGATGTTGGGGCCGTTGATGACCAATATTTTCATGGCTGTGCCTCCAGGTAAGATAAAATTTGTCTCAGTGTTTCCTCCGGCGTGCCGTTGTTGTCCACCACTTCGTCGGCAAAAGCGGAATACAGAGACTTCCGGGCGGCATAGAGGTCCTGGACCCGGCTGCGCTGGGACAGAGGACGTCCCTCCGTTGGAAGCAGAGACAGGTTCCGCTTCAGCCAGAAGATGGTTCCATTCTGGTGGAGCAGGGGATAATTCCGCTGTCGGGTGACGCATCCGCCCCCGGTGGGGAGAATCAGGGAGGATTGCTTTCCATAATGCTCCAGAACCTTGGTTTCCCAGTCCCGGAATGCATCTTCTCCCTCCTGGGCAAAAATCTCCGGAATGGATTTCCCGGCGGCGGCTTCCACTTCCGCATCCAGGTCTACCTGCTTTCGGCCCAGCTTCTCTGCCAGCAGGGAAGCGATGGTGGATTTCCCGCAGCCGGGCATCCCGATGAGTACGATGTTCTGCATCTGGCCAGACAGCTTATGGTGAATCCGGGCGATTTCGCTGTCGCAGATGGAATGTCCTGTGAAGCATTCCGCCGCTTCCTTTGCCTGGGCCACCAGCATCCACAGCCCGTTTTCATGGGGCAGCCCCAGCGCTTCCGCCTCCAGCAACAGCTGGGTGCGGGCGGGGTTGTATACCACATCCAGGACCCCTTCCAGCCTGGGGAAACTTTTGAGGTTCAGGGGCGCAGCGCCGGTGTTGGGATACATTCCCACCGGCGTTGTGTTGACAATGACGGCGGCATTCTGGTGCAGCTCCAGATTCCCGTAGTGATTCGGCCCCCTGCGGGAGATTACGATGACCCGGGCCCCCAGGTTTTCCAGCGCTTTCACCGCCATATTGGAGGTGCCGCCGCTGCCCAGAACCAGAACTTTTTTTCCATCCACGGAAACACCGCTTTTTTTCACCAGGGAGGTGAATCCGTAGTAGTCGGTGTTGTGCCCATACAGGCTCCCGTCCGGGCGGCGGAGAATGGTGTTCACCGAGCCGATTTCCCGGGCGGTGGGGGAAAGCTCGTCCAGAAGGGGAATGACGTCTTTTTTATAGGGAATGGTGACATTCACCCCGGAGAAGCCTCCATGCCGGAGAAAGTCCTCCAATTCTTCCGGTTCCTTTTCGAAAAGCTGGTAAGAGTAATTCCCCAGTTCCTGATGAATCTGGGGGGAGTAGCTGTGGCCCAGCTTCCGGCCCAGCAGACCGCAAATCATCAGACCACCTCGCTGTAGCTGCCCAGGTATTTGAAGTCCTCGCACAGGTCCTCCAGTTCACACATCAGCTGGACGAATTCCTCGGAATAGATGGAGGTCTCCAGATCGAAATAGAACATGAACTCGAATTCCCGGTCGGGAATGGGACGGGATTCCAGTTTGGTAACATTGATGCCCAGGGTGAAAAGCCGGGCCAGCACCTTGTACAGGGCGCCGGGCTTGTGATTGAGCACCATCATGATGCTGGTTTTGTCAGCGCCGGGGTAGATTTCCAGATTTTTGCTGATGCAGATGAACCGGGTGCGGTTGTTGCCCTTGTCCTGGACGCAGGCAGCCAGGCAATCCAGCCCGTACAGCTCGGCGCATGCCCGGCTGGACAGGGCGGCTACATCCTTCCGGCCGGACTTTGCCACCATTTCCGAGGCCAGAGCGGTATTGCCCACGGGAATGACATTGACACCGGGCAGCGTCTGGAGGAAGTCGCCGCACTGGCTGATGGCTTGCTCGTGGGAGTAGATTTCCTTGATGTCCTCCAGCCGGGCGCCGGGATTTACCAGCAGATTGTGGTCCACCTTCAGCCGGAAGGTTCGGACGATGGAAAAATTGTGCTGAATCATCAGATCGTAGACCTTTTTCACCGAACCGGCGGTGGAGTTCTCGATGGGCAGGATGCCGTACTGGCACATTCCCTGCTCAATGGCGTTGAACACCGCATCGAAATCCTTGAAGTAGAAGATGAAAGGATTCTTGAAGATCTTCTCGCAGGCAATCTGAGAATAGGCCCCCTCTACCCCCTGACAGGCAACCATGGGCGCCTGGGGAAACAGCTTGGGGGTCTGCTCAATGGCCTGGGTGATCTGGCTGTACAGGGGCGTGGGGATGCTATTGCGCTTGCTCTGGTAGCTGCGGCTCAGCTCGAAGAGCATGGAGTAGAGCACCCGGGTGTAATTTGCCATTTCCGGACCGGCCTTTTCCGCCACATCCTGAAGCTTGGCCCGCTCCCGGGCGGGGACGAAGATCGGCGCCCCGGTTTCTTTTTTAATGTCGGCAATTTTTGCGGCGATCTCCATCCGGGCGCCGAAGAGGGAAACCAGAGAGTCATCAATTTTGTCGATTTCCTGACGAAGTTCTGCAAGATCCATGGATTATTTCCTCCTGTTCGTCTGGGTATTGCCCAGTATCATATCAAAAATCGCAATTGCCGCGGCAGCCTCCGCAACGGGAACGGCCCGGGGGACAATGCAGGGATCGTGACGTCCTTTGACTTCCAATTCCAGGTTCTCCATCCGGGAGAGACTGATGCTCTGCTGGGGCTGGGAAATGGAGGGGGTCGGCTTCACCGCAAGCTGGAATATCAGGGGCATGCCATTGGTGATTCCTCCCAGAATTCCGCCGCTGTGGTTGGTTGCGGTACGGACCTTGCCATTTTCCATGGCGAAGGCGTCGTTGCACTGACTGCCCCGCAGATTGGCAGCGCCAAAGCCATCTCCAAAGGAAACTCCCTTTACGGCGGGAATTCCATAGAGAATCTGGGCCAGCTTTCCCTCCACGCCGCCGAACATAGGCTCCCCCAGCCCGGCGGGAAGGCCGGTAATCACGCACTGGATGATGCCGCCCACGCTGTCTCCCTCCGCCCGGGCATCGGCAATGGCCTGCCGCATGGCTTCACCAACCTGAGGGTTGACCACCGGAAAGCGCTCCCCAATGGGCGGGATGGCATGGGCGCAGGGGTCCAGGGGGTCGTCTGTCTGGGAACATCCGGCGATGGAGAGAATCCGTCCTCCAATCTGGATGCCTCGTTCCTCCAGCCACTGCTTGCACAGTCCGCCTGCAATGCACAGGGGAGCGGTGAGCCGCCCGGAGAAATGACCACCTCCTGCGGCATCCTGAAACCCGCCGTATTTGATCTGGGCGGTAAAGTCGGCGTGACCGGGACGGGGACAGTCCTTCAGATTGGCGTAATCTCCGGAGCGGGTGTTGTGGTTCCGGATGGCGGCGGCAATGGGAGCGCCGCAGGTGAAGCCCTCCAGCAGGCCGGAGAGAAATTCCGGCCGGTCCTCTTCCTTCCGGGGGGTGGACCAGTCGTTTTGCCCAGGCGCCCGGCGGTTGAGAAAGGTCTGAAGTACCTCCAGGTCCACCGGCAGCCCGGCGGGAATTCCATCCAGAACCATGCCGATGGCCGGACCATGGGACTGTCCAAAAATGGATAATTTCAGGTTATCACCGTAGGTGCTGCTCATAGGTTCCTCCTAACCGGCGGTACTCCGCCCAGAACTGGGGATAGGACTTTTCCACACATTCCGCACCGAGAATGGTTACCGGTTCCCGGCAGACCGTGGCGGCGATGGCGGCGGACATGGCAATCCGATGGTCGTTGGCACTGTCCACGGTGCCTCCGGTAAGGCCGGTTCCCCAAACCGTCAGCGTATCAGCTGATGACTCCGCTTTTCCGCCCAAGGCGGAAATCATGGCAACAACGGAAGCCACCCGGTCGGATTCTTTCAGCCGCAGCCGCTGAATCTGGCGGAAGATACCGCCCCTTTTTGCGGCGGCTGCCACGGCCAGGATGGGCACCAGGTCCGGAATGTCTCCGGCGGCGACGTCCAGGGGCGCGCCCAGTTCTGCCAGGATGGCGTTCACTGCCCGATCCCCTTGGGGGGAATCCGGGTCCAGGTTTTCTACCAATACGGGGTTGCCCAGAGCCTGGGCTGCCAGAAAGAAAGCGGCGTTGCTCCAGTCGCCCTCGATTTCCAACGTCCCGGGAGTGTGGAAGGGAATGCCCCCGGACACCACATACCCCTCGCTTTCTCGTCCAAACCGGGCCATGGCCCGCTGGGTCATGGCGACATAAGGTTTTGACTGAAGTGTGCCGGTAATCTGAATCCGGGATATCCCCGGCATCAGGGCGGCTGCCAGCAGCAGCCCGGTGACAAATTGGCTGGATACGCCGCCATCCAGTACATATGTTCCGGCGGATAATTGTCCCTGGCAGCGAAGGGTATTGCCTGTCGGGCGGGACAGGCGGCAGCCCATCCGCTCCATCTCCTCCCAAAGGGGGGACAGAGGGCGGCTTCCCAGCCTGCCTTCCAGGAGAAAGGTGGCATCCACACCCAGGGCGCCCGCAATGGGCAGCAAAAACCGCAGGGTGGAGCCGCTGTCCCGGCAGGGAAGGATTGCCTGGGCAGGGGGGAGGGAAACGGGTTCCGCCAGATAGCCCTCCGGACTGCGGCAAATCCGGGCCCCCAGCGCTGCCAGACAGTCGGCGGTGGCCTGAATATCCCGGTTGGTGTCCTGGCAGAGCAGCCGGGTTTCACCGTCGGCAAAAGCGGCGCAGATCAGCATCCGATGGGCCTGGGATTTGGAGGGAATGGCCCGGACTATTCCTTGGAGTTTTCCGGGGGTAATGGTAATATCCATATCAAAGACCTGCCTCAATCATGGATTTCAGCTGATCCACCGGGGTGGGTGCAATGGCGCAGTCTCCGATGGAACGGGGAAGGATCAGATTCACGGAATTACCGGAGCGTTTTTTGTCCGATAAAGCGTATTGCAGAATCTCATCCGGGGAATAGCCGATGGTCACGGGAAGGCCAAAGGCTGCCAGCAAGTCTACGATCCGTTTGCTGGTTTCCGCAGAGCAGATTCCATTGGCGGCGCAGGCCCGGGTGACAAGGGCCAGTCCGATGGCCACGGACTTCCCGTGGGACAGGGTGAACTGGCTCCTGGCTTCCACCCCGTGGCCGAAGGTGTGGCCCAGATTCAGCTTCATCCGGGCTCCGGTGTCAAATTCGTCCTCCATGACCACATCCCGCTTCAGCTCCACGCAGCGGGTGATGACTGCCTCCCGGTCAAAATCCATCCCGTCGTTTTCCAGCTGCTCGAACAGCTGAGGGTCGTAGAGCACGGCGTATTTGATGACCTCGGCGCATCCGTCCCGGAATACATCCTCCGGCAGGGTGTTCAGCGTGTCGGTGTCACACAGAACCAGACTGGGCTGGCAGAAGGCCCCGGCCAGATTTTTCCCGGCGGGAAGGTCAATGGCGGTTTTACCCCCAACGGAGGAGTCCACAGCGGCCAGCAGAGTGGTGGGAACCTGCACGAACCGGATGCCCCGGAGATAGCAGGCGGCGGCGAATCCTGCCAGATCGCCCACCACCCCCCCGCCCAGGGCTACCAGAATGTCCTGCCGTCCCAGTTTTGCCTGGGCCAGGGCGTTCAGCAGCTCCAGAAAGGTGGTGCCGTTTTTGCTGGCTTCTCCGGCGGGAAAGACGAAGGTGGAGATTTCCAGTCCCGCCTCCCGCAGGCTGGCTTCTGCCGCTGCCCCATACAGGGGAAAGACGGTGGATTCGCTGACAATGCAGACTTTCTGAACCTTCCCCAATGCTTTTACGGATTCTCCAAGGGTGGACAGCAGACTGCTGCCGATGCGGATGTCATAGCGCTTGGAAGCAGCGACGGCAACGGTGTTCATCCGTCCACCTCCTCCTTCCGCTTCTTGCCATCTTCCAGCAGCTGAACCAATTGGTCAAAGTCTCCCGCCGCAACGGCTTTCCGGTAGGCGATGAGGCTATTTAGATAGGTGTCCAGCTCGAAAAGCACATTCTCTCGGTTTTCCAGGAACAGCTCTGCCCACATGGGGGCATTCAGCCAGGCCACCCGGGTCAGGTCCTTGTAGCTGCCGGCGGAGAAGCCTTTGTGGTGCAGGGCAGTGGGGGACTTGATGTAGGCGTTGCTGAGAATATGGGGCATCTGGGAGGTAAAAGCAATCATCTTGTCATGCTCCTGGGCGGTTGTGACGGAGAAGGAACCGAATCCGCAGGGCTTCAGCGCTTCTTTCACCCGTTCCAGCAGCTGCATATCGTCGAACACCGGGGGAACCAACACCATGGGAGCGCCCCGGAACAGTGTGGCCCGGCTGTATTTGAAGCCGGAGAACTGGGTGCCTGCCATGGGATGACCGCCCACGAAGGTAAAGCCGTACTTCTTTGCCAGAGGGAAGCAGCGGTCGCAGATTTCGGTTTTGATGCCGCAGCAATCCAGAACCAGGGCGGATTTTGAAACCAGGTGGGCATTTTCTTCCAGCCAGAAGGCGCTGCCGCCGGGATAGATGGCCAGCAGAATCAGCTCGCACTGGGGAACATGCGTTTCGTCCAGACGGCCGTGCACGGCTCCTGCCAGCATGGCGAAGGAGAGCATTTGCTCGTCTGTATCCTGGGCAAAAACGGTGTGGCCCTCCAAGGTATAGGCCCGGGCTAGGGAACCGCCGATGAGGCCCAGTCCCAAAATTCCAATGTTCATACAATGGCCTCCCGGATTCGGCGCACCTTTCGGCTCAGCTCATCGAACTGAGGAGGCGTCAGGGACTGGGCACCGTCGCACAGGGCGCAGGAGGGATTGTTGTGGACTTCCACCATGATGGCGTCGGCGCCGCAGGCTGCGGCGGCGTAGGCCATAGGGGCCACCAGATTGGCCTTGCCGGTGGCGTGGCTGGGGTCAACCACCACCGGCAGGTGGGTCAGGTTATGGAGCACCGACACGGCGGACAGGTCCAGGGTGTTCCGGGTGGCGGTTTCAAAGGTGCGGATACCCCGCTCACAGAGGATGATCTGCTCGTTGCCCTCGCTCATGATATACTCGGCGCTCATCAGCAGCTCCTGCAGGGTGTTGGCCAGACCCCGTTTCAGCAGTATGGGCTTCTTGGTTTTGCCAAGTTCCTTCAGCAGGTCGAAATTCTGCATATTCCGGGCGCCAACCTGAATAATATCCACGTCTGCAAACAAATCCAGGGTGGAGATGTTCATGATTTCCGTGACAATGGGCAGCCCGGTTGCCTCTTTTGCTTTCAGCAGCAGCTTGATGCCCTCGCCCTTCATGCCCTGGAAGGCGTAGGGGGAGGTGCGGGGTTTGAAGGCGCCGCCCCGGAGGATATTCGCCCCGGACGCTTTTACCGCCTGGGCGACTTCAATGATCTGCTCCTCCGACTCCACGGAGCAGGGGCCGGCGATCATGGCAAAATAGCCGCCGCCGATCCGGACGCCGCCGGCCTCCACAATGGTGTCCTTGGGATGGAACTTCCGGTTGGCCTGCTTGAATGGCTCGGAAACCCGCTTCACAGTTTCCACCATTTCCAGGCTTTTCAGCAGCTCCATATCCACCCGGCTGGTGTCGCCGATCAGACCCAGAACCGTGACTTCCGCACCCTCGGAAATGTGGACGTCCAGGTTCATATGCTTGAGCCAATCAACCAGATGCTGCATTTGCTCGGGGGTGGTGCCATGCTTCAGAATTGCGATCATAGAAACATCTCCTAAAATAAAAAAGTAGCGCCGCACGGCAATTCGTGCGGCGCTTGGTTCTCTCGTTCCAGCTTCCTGAAAAATCTCTGCAGCACAAATCGCTATTACTTTTTGTAGGGAAAAAAGTAATAGTAGCCAAAAAAGAACTG
The DNA here is from genome assembly GCA_949296115.1 of uncultured Eubacteriales bacterium. Classification (GTDB taxonomy): domain Bacteria; phylum Bacillota; class Clostridia; order Oscillospirales; family Oscillospiraceae; genus Faecousia. Next base: position 22,575 of record CASFNR010000005.1, read on the forward strand.
TGCAGCAGAAACGGAAGTAACCATACAAACAGGCTCCTTGTTCAGTGGATGCGGACATTATACCACGGGTGGTGGAATTTGGCAAGAGGAAATTCGTTTTGCCACGAAAAAAGTGATTGCAGCAAAAACCAGGCTGTGCGGCAGCGCACAGCCTGGCAAAAATCAAAGGGGAAATCGGGACCAAAACCATCCTGCCAGAAAGGGCTGAAGGAAAAACATCACGCCGAAGGTGAGCACACACACCATCCGGATTTCATCGGCGGACAGCTTGGGGATGATGGCGGGAAACAACTGCAGAATCGCTCTGGCGGCGCACCAGCCCAGAAACGTGCCGACGGTATTGGTAATCAAATCGTTGACATCCGTTGCCCGGATGGTAAAAATCTGCAGCAGTTCAATGGACAGGGAGAAAAGAAAACCGAATATCACGGTCCGATACAGCGGCCGGAAGGTCTGGCAGAACAGGGGGAGCATGACGCCCAGCGGCATGAATAGAATCACATTCAGCACGCTGGGCAGAAAATCAGAAAACATATACGCAAAGGGCCTCAGATTCACATTCAGGCTGAACCGGACATATGTGATACTGGGAAGCCCAACCATGGAATCCACCGCTGCCAGATACAGGGCAAAGAGAAAATATCCCATTGTCCGCCGCCAACTGATCCCCAGATGGGACCGCAGCCAGACAAACAGAGGAACCATGAGAATCCCTGCCAGCCCCGCCTCCACACAAGTGAAGGGAATTCTGTGCATCCAGCGCCTCCGCAATCAGAGTGCAGGCTGAGGAAGCAGGACAGACACCACGCTGCAGCAGGCGTTCAGGGCGAACCGGGCATCGGTGTGGATGTTCGCTTCCTGCCGCTCATATTCCCGGTGATAGCTGTACACAGCGTCCATGATGGTCCGGGCAACCCGGGGATTCACCTGGGGGTCCGCCTCCATAAAACGCAGGAAATGATTCTGCAGTTCCACCTCGTACACCCGATGATCCACCAGATTGGTGGAGAAAGTATCGTTGTGGGCATAGGTGAAAGCATCGGTGGTGTAGTGAATCAGCTTACCCAAGGTGTAAAAATCATACAGGTTCAGCTTCCGCTTTCCTTCCAGCCGCTGGGAGATCCGACGCATAAACCGGCGGGCATTGCGGTAATTGTGCCCCCGGAGCCATTGAAACCGGATGGAGCCCTTCAGGTATGTAATGGGATTCCGGTCAGGCTCTACGCAGCCGATCAGGAAGGCCCGCACACAGGGCTTCGATACATTCTGCATATAATGCTCCGTCAGATACTGCCCCAGGCAGCGGTGGCTTTTTCCACGCATGAGGTTGCCCCTTTCAATCGCATTTGACCGAATTATACCACATTTATTCCGGGAAATTGTTAACAACTGAAAAAATCATATACTCGCACAAATTGGAAGGCAATTCTTTGGGTACCATTTGTAAGAAATCGATGAACGCCGCCCCGCGGGGGCGGCGTTCTTGAAATAATCAGGAAATGGTAAAGGGAAGACGGATAACAGACATCCCATCGAAGTAAATCCGCAATTCGTATGTACCGGCGGATTGGGGAACACTGGGGACCGTCAGCTCACCATAGTGGTAATCCCCGGCGTACCAGAACTCTTTCCAGTATGTGTTGATTTGACTGGTGAGTTCCGGCAGAACATTGCCGTGCCCATCCTCAATGACGCAGAGAATTTCCAGCTCATAGCCGGGCAGGTAGAAATCGGTGGTGCCGTGCAGAACCACGGAGATGCCGTCGCCCACAGAGAACTGGTCGGTGTAGTCCTCGCTGCTCAGGGACTCAAAGGTCCATTTCGTGTCAGCAGGCGTTTTCAGCAAAGAGCCCTCGATTTTATCTGCGGTCAGGGCGTTTTCGTTGAAAGCTTCCGCATCAGGGAGAGTGCAGCTGTACACGTTGCTGAAGATCGACGTGCCGTCAGCGGCCTCAATGGTGAACTGATATTTTGCATCTGGAATCTTCGGGCTGATTTTTGCGGAGGCGCTGTTGCATTTCACCACGTTGGAAACACTGCTGCCGTCAATGCTGTACATCAGAAGCCAGCCGCCCTCCGGGGCCTCGCCGTCATAGGACCAGCTGATTTCCAGGTCCTCCAGCTCCGGGTCTTCCTCGTTGGCCACGGTAAATCCGGTGATTACGATGGGGTTTGCGGTAATGCTGGCCCGGGCGGGCTGGGTCATGCCTGCGGCGGTGACTTCTACCGTATAGCTGTAGGCAGGATCAATCTCCGTAAACAGCGCCTGGGTATCCGTAACGCTCTGCTGCTGCTCATAGCCGCTTTCGCTGTAGCAGCGTACATTCCAGCTGTTGACAACCAGACCGCCGGGGGCGTTCCAGTGAACGATGATCTCATTGTTATTGTCAGAGGTGATGCTCAGGTTCTCCGCCACAATCAGGCGGGAAGCCATGTACTCCAGGGTTGTCTCTCCGCTGAGGGACAGGCTGTCCCCGGCGTCCAGGGAGAAGGTATATACCTTGCCCACAGTCAGCCCGGAAATGGTGACCGAGTGACCGGAGAAGGTTTCTACCACTTCCTCTTCTCCCTCCGCAGCATAGCTCAGGTTCCACTGTTCCGGTTCCTCACCGTCCACGGTGAAGTTCAGCACCACGGAGCCGTCCGTGTCACCGGCGGTGGGGGTGAACGTGAGAATGCTGGTGGTGGTGTCGGTGGTGAAAATATCCGTTGTCTGTCCTACCAATGCATGGAACCCATCGATTTCCAGCTGAATCTTGTACAGGGTGTCCGGATTCAGTCCGGTGAAGGTTGCCTGATTGTTGGCGACAGGCTGGGTCAGTACCGTACCGTAATTGTCCGAGCAGATCACCTGAAGGAGGGAATTATCCACATCGGAATCAATGGATACCGTCAGCTCATGCTTGGTTCCGTCCACATCGATAGAACGGATGGTTTGCAGATACAGGTTCTGATAGTACCAGAAGCTTCCGGCGCCCAGACCGGACAGGGCAAGGAGGAAAACAAGGGTGGCAATCAGCTTTTTCCGGAATTTCTTCCCTTTTTCCGAAGCAAAACTGCCGCCGGACTTTTTCTTTTTCCCCTGATCCGGTTCCGCTGGGTCGTCCATGACAGGCTCCAGGGGAACGCTGGCGTCATCTGCCTCCGGGTCATCCTCCTTGGCAAATGCGAAGGGGTCCTCCGGCTCCGGAACTTCAGGCAGCACCACACCGGCAGGGGTTTCGTGGGCAATCAGATCGTCCGCTTTGGAAAGAATCCTGGACAATTCGTCGGACATCTCGTGGGGAAGCAGCGCATCCGCATCCTCTTCGCCAGGGAGGGTCTCGTCTTTGACGGGGCCTTGGTCACCTTCGGGGCCAGGCACATTCTCTTCCGCTTCTGCGGAAGCGGAGTCATCAGTCACGTCCTCCTGACTTTCAGACGGCTCCCGACTTTCAGACGGCTCCCGACTTTCAGACGGCTCCCGACTTTCAGACGGCTCCTGGCTTTCAGCGGCAGGGGAATCAGCGGCTCCCTCCTCGGCTTCATCATTCTGAGCGGGTTCCGCATCCTGCGCAATGGATTCTTCCTCGGCGGATTTGGCCGGAGGAGGAACCATGGGCTCGGCATCCGGATCAATTTCCAGCGGAATGTAGGGGGTGATGGGAACATCATTGACGGTGTTCCGCTGGAGGTAATTTGCCAGAGCCTGCCCCATCTGCTTCGGGTCATCCCAGCGGGATTCCGGATTGGGGTGAATGGCCCGCATCAGAATCTCCGCCAGTTCATAGTCCGCATTGATGGGCGGCGGAAGTTCTTCTTCCGGCGCCCGGTCCCGGAATGGCAGCTGCCCGTCGTTGTAAAGCTGATAGAGAATCATGCCCACCGCATAGGTATCCGCCGTCAGGTTCATGGGATTGATGGGGTCGTGCAGTTCCGGCGGGGTATAGACGCTGCGGTACCGGTCGGGGATGGCAGCGTAGGAAAGGGTATCCAGGGAAATAAAGCCAAGATCGCCGATCCGGTATTCCTTTTTCTCGGATATGAAAATATTGCTGGGTTTCAGATCCACATACAGGGCGCCTGCCTGACGGCAGACCGCCAGAGCGGCGCAGAGGTCAAGCCCCAGATTGATTGCCTCCAGGTGCGTCACCGGATTATTCCGGACGTACTTGTCCAGGGAGCGCTTGTAGCTGCCCACCAGATAAATTTCGTATCCCAGGCGGCGCTTGGTGATGGGGGCCATTTGCCAGCCGTCGTAGGAGAGAAAACCGTCCAGCTTGGAAAGGGTTTTCAGAAGCTCTGCTTCCTTCAGGATCCCCTCGCCCATTTCGCGGAAATACTCCATGGCGTCAGCCGGGTCCTTGTAGGCGCCGGCAAGCAGGAGCGCATCCATCTGGGACTGCGTTGCAGGGACGGAGATGATTTTCACGATGTACTTTTTGTCTGTATTTTCCTTTATGGCAGGACAGCAGCAGATGCCGTCGTGGCTGCTCATTGGGTTTCCCATAGAGAAACCGTCCAGCAAAGGAGAGATGAGTTGGGGTTCTGACAAATAGATCGCCTCCTTTAACCAAACTATCATAAAATAAAATGACAAAAAATGCAACACTTTTGTAGTTGTATTCTCTGGAAAATCGTGTTATAATGTCACCCAATAATGGTACAGCTATGTACTGGAGGTAAGGAAATGAGCAAGATAATTTGTGACGTATGTGGGACGACCTACCCCGATACAGCCGAGCAGTGCCCCATTTGCGGATGCTCCCGGGACGCAGCGGCAGATATGCTGAAGGATGACCTGCTTCTGGACCAGGAAGCAGAAGAGGGAACGGCCGGAACGGGCGGCGCTTCCGGCAAGCGGCGGAAGGAAATCTTTGACTTTGATGAGGTCAACGATAACCGCCCCCGGAAAACCAGGGAGGACGAAACGCTCTTCAATGACGAGGAGGAGGACGACGAGGAAACCGGCGGCAGCAACACCTTTGCGGTAGTGCTTCTGACGGTTCTGATTGCCGTCCTGCTGATGGCGGCAGGATTCCTGTTCTTCCGCTACATAATGCCCAATCTTGGCTCCGGGAGCGATACCACGCCCCAGACGGTGGCACAGACGGCCCCGGTGTTTACCACCGAGAGCACGTCGATTCCCTGCACCGGCATGGTTCTCACCAGCAGCACCGAGGCTGTGCTGAACCAGGTGGGCGGCCGGTTCCTGATTCATGTACTTCCCGAACCCAGTGATACAACGGATACCATTACCTACACTTCTGCTGACGAGAGCATTGCCACGGTGACCGAGGATGGCAGAATTGAAGCGGTAGCCGAAGGTGAAACGGAAATTCTGATTACCTGCGGCGCCCAGCAGGCCAGTGTGAAGGTGACTGTGAAGTTCGAGGAAGTGACGGTGCCGCCTACCGTGGCGGAGACCGTCTCCGAGACTACACCGGAAACCGTGCCGGAGACCACGGCGGCGGTGGCGGTAGCGCTGAAGGATGTAACCCTGAAGCTGCAGCGGACCGACATCAAGCTGGGCGTTGGCTATGAATTCCAGCTCCTGCTGGACTGCGACCTGGAGCAGAATGAAGTGGAGTGGAGTTCCGAACATCCTCACATTGCCACGGTGGATGAGAACGGCAATGTCAAAGCCGTCAAGTATGGCACCACCTCCATCACCGCCAAGTACGGCGATCAGGAAGTGCAGTGCATTGTGCGCTGCGGCTGAGTGAAAAGAATCTGCGGCTGTTCCCCGGGCGGGAGCAGCCGCATTTTTCATTCCTTATCCAGGAACCCTTTCCCGCGAAACAGGAAGGAAATGCACCACAGGCCGGACAGCGCCACCACGGTGTACACCAGCCGGCTGAACAGAGAGCCGGAGCCGCCGAACAGCCAGGCCACCAGGTCAAACTGAAAAATACCCACCAGTCCCCAGTTGACACAGCCAACAATGGACAGAATCAGGGCAATGGTATCCATAGATCTTACCTCCATTTCAAGTTCCGGATGCCTTTAGGATGCACAGCTTTTTGTTTTTTATGTGACAGGCGATTGCAAAATTGAATTGCCCGGGCTATAATGAATCCCAAGAAACAGAAGGAAGGGACATTTTATGACAACATTGTATGAACCGGCTTACGCCAAGCTGAATTTGACCCTGGATGTTTTGGATAAGCGGGAGGACGGCTATCACAATCTGCAAAGCGTGATGCAGACCGTTTCCATTCGGGATGATCTGGAGATTGATGTAGGGACCGGAAAACCCTGGCGGCTGCTGTGCTCCGTGGATGGAATCCCCACCGATGAAACCAATCTTGCCTGGAAGGCGGCGGCGGTGTACTGCCGGAGCATGAAGAAGGACCCGGACGGCCTGGAAATCCGGATTGTCAAGCGAATTCCCTCCGGAGCGGGTATGGGCGGCGGCAGCGCCGACGCAGCGGCGGTGCTCCGGGCGCTGAACCGGCACTTCGGGGAGCCGCTGTCCATTCTGGCGCTGGCGGAGCTGGGGGCGGAAGTTGGCAGTGACGTGCCCTTCTGCGTCCTGGGCGGCACTGCCATGGTGGAAGGCCGGGGAGAGCGGCTGCGGAAACTGCCGGACCTGCCCGACTGCATTTTTGTTGTCTGCAAGCCGGATTTTTCTGTTTCCACCCCGGAACTCTACCGGAAAATTGACGAGACGGCCATTCCTCACCGACCGGATCACCGTGCCATGGAAAATGCCTTGCTGGCCGGAGACCTGGGAATGGTTGCGGAAAATCTATGGAATGTCTTTGACCCGGTGGTGACATCGGAGCATCTGGAGCTGAACTATATCAAATCCATCTGCCACAGCTACGGCGCCCTGAACCAGCAGATGACCGGCTCCGGCTCTGCGGTATTTGCTATCATGCCCAGTTTTGAATACGCCGCAGTGGTCTGCAATATGCTGAAAGAGAACTATCCCCAGGTTTTTATTGCCAAGCCGGTATAAATTCCCAGAATGCCGTCCATACTGGAAGTATTTCCAGATGGACGGTGTTTTTTGTGAGAAAACTTGGAAAAAGAATCTTAATCTGCCTGTGCCTGGCGGCAGCGGTCTGGTGCGAAACCCTGCTGGCGGACCGGCAGCGGCTGGAGGAGGAGCTGATCCGGTTCCATGTGGTGGCGAACTCCGATTCCCCGGAGGACCAGTCGGTAAAGCTACAGGTGCGGGACGCTGTGCTGGAGAGCCTGCAGGATGACCTGGAGGAGCTGGCAGATATGGAACAGGCAAAGGAATACTTACAGGAAAACCTGGCGGTGATCCGGGACGTGGCCAATGATGCCCTGGCGGCGGCCGGCGTGGATGCCCAGGCAGTGGTTTCCCTGTGCCGGGAGCAGTTTGACACCCGGGTCTACGATACCTTCACTCTTCCGGCAGGGGTGTATGAATCCCTGCGGATTGTCATCGGGGAAGGAGAAGGCCATAACTGGTGGTGCGTGGTGTTTCCCTCTCTGTGCCTGCCCGCAACCTCCGCCGGATTTGAGGAAACCGCCCAGACGGCAGGCTTCCCGGCGTCCCTCAGCCGGACGCTCACGGGAGAACCGGAGTATACGCTGCGTTTTTATGCCCTGGATGCCCTGGGCCGGCTGGAAAACCTGCTTTTCCCGGGATAAATTCCCGCTACCCATTCCGTGAAAAATATGGTATTCTAGTAAGAAACACAGACGAAGGAGGGCAATGCCATGCTGCATTTGCTGATTGGCCGGGATTGGACGGCAAATCGGGATGAAGTTTTGAACCGAATCTCCCGGGATGTGGCCAGCCGGCGGGGCGGGCGGGTCCTGCTGGTGCCGGAGCTGGTCAGCCATGAGATGGAGCGGCGGCTCTGCCAGGCGGCGGGAGATACTGCCAGCCGGTATGCGGAGGTTCTGTCCTTTACCCGGCTGGCTCGCCGGGTGGCGGACACCCTGGGGGCCGGGGCCATGGAATGCCTGGACGACGGCGGACGGGTGGTGGCCATGGCGGCAGCGGCCCGGCAGCTGAGCAGCCGGCTGAAGGCTTACGCCGGGGTGGAGACCAAACCGGAATTCCTGACCGGGCTGATTGACGGGGTGGATGAATTCAAGCGCTGCTGCATCTCCGCCCAGGACCTGGCCCAGGCGGCAGTTCAGACCCAGGGCAGCCTGGCCCAGAAGCTGGAGGAGCTTTCTGTTTTGATGGAGGGGTACGACGGCCTTTGCAGTCGGGGAAAACGGGACCCCCGGGACCAGATGACTTGGCTTCTGGAACAGCTGGAAGCGGGGGACTATGCTCGGGAGCATGTATTTTACATAGACGGATTTCCGGATTTCACCCGGCAGAATATGGCCATTTTGGAGCATTTTATCCAGTATGCGCCGGAGGTGACCGTCAGTCTGAACTGCGACCAGCCGGATTCTCATTTGCTGGCCTTTGAGAAAGCGGGACAGACCGCCCGGGAATTGCTCCGGTTCGCAGAATGCGCTGGCGTTGATGTGAAAATCCAGCACATTCAGCCAGTCCCCATGCCCCTGGATTCCGTTCGGGGGAAACTGTTCCAGAGCGGCATAGACCGAGGCTCGGCAAAATCCTGCCTGACCGCCGTCCGGGCGGAGTCTGCTTACCAGGCCTGCATGGACTGTGCCCGCCGGGTACAGGAGCTGGTGGCACAGGGGTGCCGCTATCGGGACATCAGTCTGGTCTGCACGGATATGGCGTCCTACCAGCCCCTGGTGGACCTGATATTTCACCGGCTGCATATTCCGGTATACCGCTCCGGAACCGAGGAAATTCTGCAGAAGAATGTGATTTCCACCGTGCTCACCGGGCTGGAAGCGGCGCTGGGGGGCTTTGAACAGCGGGGAATGCTCCGCTACCTGCGCTCCGCCCTTTCCCCGCTGGAGCCGGATATCTGCGATGAAGTGGAGAACTATGCCATCATCTGGGGCATTCGGGGGAATCAATGGCTGACGCAGTGGGAAAATCACCCTGAGGGACTGGCCGGCATCTGGGACGAGGCATCCCGGGGGCAGCTGGGGCGGCTGAACGATGCCAGGGCCTTGGCAGTGGAACCTCTGGAGCGGATGCGCCAGGGATTCCGGACCGCTTCCGTGCTGGCGGATCAGGTGCAGGCGCTCTATGGTTTCCTGGAGGACCTTTCTCTGGAAGAGCGGCTGGCGGAGATGGCTGCGGAAATGGACGAAGCCGGAGACAACCGGAGCGCCCAGATTCTCAACCAGCTTTGGGAGATTCTCCTGTCCGCCCTGGAGCAGATGTATGATGTGCTGGGGGATACCCACTGGGAGGCGGAACATTTTTCCCGGCTGTTCCGGCTGCTTCTGAGCCAGTATTCCGTGGGAACCATTCCGCCGGTGCTGGATGCGGTGCAGATGGGACCGGTAAGCGCCATGCGCTGCCACCAGGAGAAGTACCTGCTGGTTCTGGGAGCGGAAGAAGGAAAGCTGCCGGGCTATTCCGGCTCCACCGGCGTACTGACAGACCAGGAGCGGGTTGCGCTGCGGGAAATGGGGGTTCCCCTGACCGGCGGCGCCATGGAGGGAATCCAGTCGGAATTCGGTGAAATCTATGGGGTATTTGCCGGGGCGATGGAAAAAATCTGGGTCTACTGCGCTTCGGAGCAGCCCTCCTTTGTCTACCGCAGATTGTCCCAGCTGGCAGGGGGAGAAGAACCTGCCCGGGAGGGGCTGGGGTTTGCCGGGGCGGATGCGCAGGAGGCAGGGGCCCGGCTGGCCCGCTGGAAGGCAGAGGACACGGCCCGGCGGCTGGATGTGCTGCCCTTTTATCTGGATGCAGTTTCCAGACGGGATTATTCTCTGGGACAGGTGGCCCCTGTCCACATCCGGGGACTTTATGGCAGTACCCTGAACCTGTCGGCTTCCCAGATTGACCGGCAGGCGGAGTGCCGCCTGTCCTATTTCCTGCGCTATGGCATGCGGGCCAAGGAGCGGAAGGAAGCGGCGGTGGACCCGGCGGAGTTCGGCAGCTATGTCCATGCGGTGCTGGAAAACACCGCCCGGTGCATCCGGGATCTGGGGGGCTTCCACCGGGTGTCCCTGGAGGAAACCATGACCCTGGCCCACCGGTTCAGCGAGGAATATGCTGCCCAGCGGTTTTCCCAGCTGGAATCGGAGCGGGTGGTCTACCTGTTTCGCCGGAATCTGGGAGAGCTGGATATGGTGGTCCGGGAACTGTGGCTTGAATTGAAGGACGCCCTCTTTGAGCCGGTGGATTTCGAAGTGGGATTCGGGGCAGGGGAAGGTCTGCCGCCCATTCCCATTCCAAACGAAAAGATGAACGCCCTTCTCCGGGGCTTTGTGGACCGGGTGGATGTCTGGGACAGCGGCGCAAGCCGGTATTACCGGGTGGTGGACTACAAAACCGGGAAAAAGGACTTTGATTACTGCGATGTGTTCAACGGCGTTGGACTTCAGATGCTGCTGTACCTCTTCGCCCTCCGGGACAGCGGAGCGGCCCCGCTGGGGGAGCACCCGATTCCGGCTGGGGTGCAGTATTTTCCCGCCCGGGCGCCCTACCTTCCTGCTGAGGGGAAGCTGGACGCCCAGTCTGCCCAGGCCCAGCGCAAGCCTGCCTGGAAGCGGAAGGGATTGCTTCTGGAGGACGAAGGGGTACTTCAGGCCATGGAACCGGGGGAATTCCCCCAACGGATGAGCTACAGCGTCCGAAAGGACGGCACCCTGTCCGGCGACCTGGCGGACCGGGAGCAACTGAAGATGCTGGAGGAGTATGTGTTTGGGGTGCTTGCCGGGCTGGTGGAGGAAATCGCCTCGGGAAACGTGGACCCAAACCCCTATACCCGGGGCACCAGCCACAGCGCCTGCGACTACTGCCCCTACGGGGCGGTCTGCCACAAAGAACAGGTGCCCGGCCGCCGGAATTACAAAACCATGACCGCCCAGCGGTTCTGGGAAGAGATTGAGAAGGAGAGAAACCGCCATGGCAGATAAACTGACGCCGGAACAGTCCCAGGCGGTGCATGACCGGGGTGGACGGCTGCTGGTATCCGCCGCCGCCGGGTCGGGAAAGACTAAGGTGCTGGTTGACCGGCTGATGACCTATCTGACGGACCAATCGGACCCGGCGAACCTGGATGACTTTCTGATTATTACATACACCAAGGCGGCGGCCTCGGAGCTGCGGGGGAAAATTGCCGCCAAGCTGACGGAACGCATTGCCCAGGAGCCGGAGAACCGGCATCTGCAGCGGCAGATGCAGCGGCTGTACCTGACCCAGATTTCCACGGTTCACGGATTCTGCGGCGACCTGCTCCGGGAATACGCCTACCGGCTGGACCTGCCGGCGGATTTCCGGGTGGCGGATGAAAGCGAATGCCGGGAAATCCGGGACTTGGTTCTCAAAGACCTGCTGGATGAGGCCTATGCCAATCCCCAGGCGTATGAGAATTTTCAGGACTTTGCCGACTCCCAGGGCCTGGGACGGGATGACCGGCTGGTGCCGGAGCTGGTTGAGAAGGTCTACGACAGCGCCCGGTGCCACCTGAATCCGGACGGCTGGCTGGATGCCTGCCTTCAGGCGGCCCAAACCGGAGATAAAACCGACGCCGGGGAGACGGTGTGGGGCCGCTATCTGCTGGAGGACCTGCGGGAATATCTGGGACGCCAGATTGAAGTGCTGGGCCGCTGCCGGGAGATGCTGGAGGCGGCGGAGGGGATGGAAAAGCCCGCAGCCAATCTGGCGGATACTTTGTATCAGCTGCAGCGCCTTGCCCAATCCGAAACCTGGGATGAAGCAGTCCAGAACCGGAGCGTCGACTTTGGCCGTCTGACCTTCCCAAGAAAGAATGTTGACCTGGAGCTGGCGGAACGGGTGAAAGCCGCCCGGACGGCCTGCAAAAAGGGCCTGGAGCGAAAGCTGCAGAATTTTACCGACGATTCCCGGCAGCTGCTGGGAGACCTTCAAAATTCCGAGACGGCGGTACGGGGACTGATTCTGCTGGTCCGCAGCTTTGACCGGGATTACAGCGCCGCCAAGCGCAGCCGCCGGGTGCTGGACTTCGGGGACCTGGAGCACAAAACCCTGGAGCTGCTTCTGGGGAAAAACCGGACCAGCCCAACGGCAGCCGCCGGAGAAATTGCTGCCCGGTTCCGGGAAATTCTGGTGGACGAGTACCAGGATTCCAACGGCGTCCAGGACGCCATCTTCATGACCCTGTCTGAGAAGCGGAAAAATGGTTTCCTGGTGGGGGACGTGAAGCAGTCCATCTATCAGTTCCGGCTGGCGGACCCTGGGATTTTCCTGGAAAAGTACCGGGATTATGTCCCGGCGGCGGAAGCCGCCCCCGGTCAGGGGCGGAAGGTGCTGCTCAGCCACAACTTCCGCTCCGGCGCCGAGGTCATTGGGGCGGTGAATGATGTTTTTACCGCCTGTATGCGCCCCAAGGTGGGCGGCTTGGCCTATACCCAGGCGGAAATGCTCCGGGAGGGAATTCCCCATGTTCCGCTGGGAGAACCGGGTGCGGAGCTGTATGCAATCGAAGTCCGGGAAAACACCTATCAGGAGGAGGCGGACTTTACCGCAGAAAAAATCCGGCAGATGCTGGAATCCGGCACGCCGGTGCGGAAGGATGGGCAGCTTCGGCCGATAACGGCGGATGACATTGTGATTCTGCTTCGTTCTCCCGGCAGCGCCGGCGGGTATTTCCAGCGGGCGCTGGAGGCCCGGGGCATCCGCTGCACTTCCGGCGGCGGCACAGACTTGCTGCAAACGGAAGAAATTGAGACATTCCGGGGGTTTTTGCAGGTAATCCAGAATCCGCGCCAGGATATTCCGCTGATTGCGGTCCTGGCAAGTCCCTTGTTCGGCTTTTCCGCCGATGACCTGGCGGCGTTCCGGGGAAAGCAGAAGGGGGGCAGTGTATACGATGCCCTGCTTCGGAGTGAAACGGCAAAGGCGGGGGAATTCCTACGCTGCCTGGAGCAGCTGCGCCGGGAAGCCCGGCAGAAGCCGCTGACCGCTCTGCTGGAAAGCTGCTTTGCCCTGACCCGGATGGACAGCATTTATGCCGCCATGCCGGGGGGACGGGCCAAATGTGAGAATCTGCGGGCATTTTTTGAACTGGCAGTGGCTTATGAACAGGGAAGTCTGCGGGATTTGTCCCAGTTTCTGAATTACCTCCAGTCCCTGGAAGGCCGAGGCCTGACCGCTGCGGGCGGAGCGGCGGCTGGATGCGTCACAATCATGAGCATCCACAAGTCCAAGGGTCTGGAATTTCCGGTGGTATTTCTGTGCAACTTGTCCCGGAAGTTCAACCTGGAAAGCCTGCGCAGCCAGATTCTCTGTGACCGGACCTTAGGGCTGGGACTTTCGGTGGCGGACCACGAAAACCGGATTCGCTATCCGTCCCTGGCCCGGCGGGCCATTGCGGTGAAAATGGCGGCGGAAAGTGTGTCCGAAGAGCTGCGGGTGCTGTATGTGGCCATGACCCGGGCCAAAGACCGGCTGATTATGACCTATGCTTCCCAGAATCTCCAAGGGGAGCTGGAGGAAATTGCCCTGCGCCGGGATTTTGATGGGGGAGAGCTGCTGTGCCGGGAGGCCATCTGCCTGGGCGACTGGGTGCTGCTGACCGCCATGGGCCGGGTGGAAGCGGGGCAGCTGCACGCCCTTGCGGGCAGACCGGAACGGCTGGAAACGGGAGAATACCCCTGGAAGATCAGCGTGTGCCAGGCGCCGGAGACCCAAGCCGGGACGGCCCGGGAATGCCCGGAACAGCAGACAATATCTTCGGAGGAAGAGACAGAACTGAAAAAGGCGCTGTCCTTCCAATACCCTTATCTTGCTGCTACCCGGGCCCCCTCCAAGCAGACGGCAACGGATCGGAAAGGCCGGGAGAAGGATGAGGAAGCGGCAGAGGATACCCAGGCCGTGAGACCGTCTCAGCGGCTTTGGCGGAAAGCGGATTTTTCTTCCCGGCAGCGGCGGGGAAAGGTCTACGGCAGCGCCATCCACGCAGCGCTGCAATATATGGACTATCAAGCCGGGGGCAGCGCCGAGGAGATTTCCCAGGAAATCCAGCGCCTGGTCCGGGAGCGCTATCTGACCCAGGAACAGGGCGAAATGATTCCATGCGATGCCCTGGAACAGTTTTTTGCCACGGACATCGGGCAGAAGCTTCGCTCCGGGACGCCTTATCTGCGGGAATTCAAATTCTCCATTCTGGATGACGGGCGGCACTACGGCCCCGGGCTGGAAGGGGAACAGGTGCTGCTTCAGGGCGTGGTGGACTGTGCCCTGCTGGAACCGGAGGGGATTACCGTGGTGGATTTCAAGACGGATTCTGTCAGCGAGGAAACCCTGCCGGGAGCAGTGGAGCGGTACCGCAGTCAGGTTCGCATCTACGGGGAAGCCCTGAGCCGCATCTATGAAATGCCCATTCGCAAGCAGTATCTGTATTTCTTCCACCTGAATCGATTTGCAGAGGTATAATATAAACGGGCCGTCCGGAATGGGACGGCCCGTTTGCCGGTTCAGCGGCAGTTCTTTTCCTCGGACTGGGTGCGGTTGGAAGTCTTTTGGGTCTGGTTGGTATTCTGGGTCTGCTTGTTGTTCTTATTCTGGTTATTCATATCTGGTTCCTCCAAACAATGTTCACGGCACTGGCCGCACTCTTATCTTGCCCTGCTTTTCAAGATTTATCCTTCACTTTGAAAATCAGGCTGGCGGTGAGGCCTGCCAGAATGGCGGTGGCGATGCCCCCGGCAGAGGCTTTCAGCCCCCCGGTGAGAATTCCCAGAAATCCATCCTCCTCAACTGCGTCCCGCACACCTTGTGCCAGGGTGTTTCCAAAGCCGGTCAGGGGGACGGTTGCCCCGGCGCCGGCAAATTCCACCAGGGGCTGGTATAACCCTACCGCACCGAGGAAAACGCCGATTACCACATAGCTGACCAGAATCCGGGCGGGCGTCAGTTTGGTCTTGTCAATGAGAATCTGCCCGATCAGGCACAGCAAGCCGCCCACAATGAATGCTTTCAGATAATCCATGTTATCTTCCTCCTTGGATGCACACGGCGTGGCACACGCCGGGAATGGGCAGTCCCTGCTGGGTAGAGGTGGGGGAGAGCAGGGCGCCGGTGCCGCAGAACAGGATTTTCTTCAGCTTCCCGGCGTCCAGCTTCCCCAGCAGGGAGCCGCACAGGGTGATGGCGCTGCATCCGCAGCCGGAACCGCCGGCATGGACATCCTGGGTGGTATTGTCGAAAACCAGGGTGCCGCAGTCCGTGATTTTTCCTCCCAGAGAAACGCCGTCCATTCTGGCCAGTTCCAGCAGCATCTCTTTTCCGATCTGTCCCAGGTCCCCGGTTACGATCAGATCGAAGTCCTCAGGGCCGGTTTTCAGATCTTCAAAGTGACTGCGGATGGTGGCATAGGCTGCCGGAGCCATGGCTGCACCCATGTTATTGGCGTCCTGAATCCCCAGGTCGGTGACAGTGCCGATGGTGCAGGCGGTGATGCGAGGACCTTTCCCCTGACGGCAGACCAACGCCGCCCCGGAGCCGGTAACCGTCCACTGGGAGGTGGGCGTGCGCTGGCCGCCGTAGCCCAGGGGGAAGCGGTACTGCCGCTCGGAGGAGGCAAAGTGTGAGGAGGTCATGGCCACCACCTTGTCGGCAAATCCGCCGCCGATGGCCATGGATGCCATCAGCAGACTTTCCGCCATGGTGGAGCAGGCTCCGTACAGCCCCAGATGGGGAATGCCGGTATTGCGCAGGGTGAAGGAGGAGCCGATGCACTGATTCAGCAGGTCCCCGGAAAAGACCAGGTCGAAATCCTGGAGGGTCAGGTCTGCCTTTTGGGCAAGCTTGCGCAGCGCTTGCTGCTGCATCTGCTTCTCCGCCTGCTCCCAGGTTTTCTGCCCAAAGTAGGTATCCCGGCACTTGATATCGAACGTGTGGGCCAGAGGACCCTCGGACTCCCGTTTTCCGGCAACGCTGGCCCAGTTTGTAATGACCGGCGGCTCCGGCAGGACAAAGCTTTGTCTGCCCCGTTTGTGCTCTGCCATAGACGCACCTTCCTTTTCGTTTTGGGATAGTATGCGCAGCAGTTGCAAAGCCAATGCAGATACCGTATAATGACGGAAAAAGAAAGGATGTGTTATGCATGGAATACACAATCCGGCCTGCCCAATCTGCCGACCTGAATCGGATCCTGGAGATTTACGCAGGGGCGAGGCGGTTTATGCGGGAAAACGGAAACCCGCATCAGTGGAACGGCGGTTACCCTGGCCGGACGCTTCTGGAGAGGGATATGGAACAGGAGAGCCTGTTCGTTATGGAGTCTCAGCGGGTAATTCATGGGGTGTTTTTCTTTTCCCTGGCACCGGACCCCACTTACGCCGAGATTTTTGAGGGGCAATGGCACGCCGAAAGACCCTACGGTACCATTCACCGGATTGCAGGCGACGGCTCCGGCGGAATTCTGCGGGCAGCGGTGGAATTCGGAAAAAAACAGGCAGATTATCTGCGGATCGACACCCACGAGGATAACCATGTGATGCAGAGTGCGGTGCAGAAGCAGGGCTTCCGCCGCTGCGGCATTATCCATCTGGCAGACGGCTCTCCCCGGATTGCCTATGATCTGATAAGAAGTCAGGAGGCGCACAAATGAATTCAGAAACCAGAAGTGCGGCAGCGCTGCTGCCGCTGGAGACGGATCGGCTGACAATTCGGCAGTACCGGGAAGAGGATGTCCAGGAATACTTCCGGCTGTATGCCAATCCCAGGGTATCCTGCTTCCTGGGAGAGAAAACGGACAGCCTGGAAGCGGCCCGCCGGGAAGTGGAACAGCGAATGCTCCTGGACGATGGCTCCGAACTGGCGGTCTGTCTGAAAGAAACCGGGGAGTGGATTGGTACCGTGTTTGGGATGTGGGAGAAGGATACCTTCAGCGTGTGCTGGAATTTCCTGCCGGAGTTTGGAGGTATGGGCTATGCCTATGAGGCTGCGGAGGCGTATCTGACGTTTTTGTTCCAGAAAATGGGTGCCCGGAGAATTTACGCCTATGTGGAGGACACCAACCTGCCCTCTCAGCGGCTTTGCCGGAAGCTGGGGATGCGGCAGGAGGGACTGTTTGTGGAGTTTGTATCGTTCGTCAATAACCCCGACGGAACACCCCGGTATGAAAATACCATGCAGTTCGCCATCCTGAAGAAGGAGTGGAACCAGCTCCATCCCTGAAAATGAGCAGTTTTCAGGCATAAAATTACCCCCGCAGTTTCATTCGAACTGCGGGGGTAAATACGTTATGAACCGATTCTCCGGGCACCGTAATAATGCTCTGCCCAGTACCCGGTGGTCAGATCCGAGTAGGATACGGTGGAACGAGAATTGGGGGCGTGGATGAACTGGCCGTTGCCGGCGTAGATACCCACATGAGACAGTCCGGAACCAGCGGTATTGGCGAAAAATACCAGATCGCCCGCCTGGAGATCGGACTTGCTCACCGCAGTGCCCTGCTGATACTGATCGGCCACGGTGCGGTAGGGAGAGTAGCCCAACTGCTTGAGGACATAGTATGTAAATCCGGAGCAGTCAAAGCCGCTGGGGGAGGCACCGCCGCTGACGTAGGGAGTGCCCAGATATTTCTTGGCTTCCGCCAGAATCTGAGAACCGGTGATGGACACGGCGCTGCCGCTGCTGCCGGAGGAGACGCTGCCCTCCAGCGCCGCAGCGCTGGGCGCCACGCCGGTGGATTTGCCCTGGCGGTAGAACTTGGGGCTGTTGGAAGAAGCCTTGTTCTCGTAGGGAATTTCGGTCAGCGTCACATAATCGCTGCGGATGTAGCAGATTTTGCCGCTGTAGATGACTTTATACCATCCGTCGTTGATTCCAATGATGTAGCATTTGTCGCCGCTATTGGATCTGGCTGTGACGGAATAGGAGGTGGAGGGGCCGGAACGGAGGTTCACACCGGAACCGGTGATCTTGCCGTAGCCCAGTTCTGCGTTTTCCCGGGTCAGTACGTTCAGGTAACTTTCATGCATATACCCAACCTGCAGGTTGTAATTAACCTGGTACCACTCACCGCTCTTGCTGATGACCACCACGCAGTCATTGCGGGGCGCCGTGGCCAGGGTAGCGGCGGAAGTGCTGGGTTCGGAACGAAGGCGTAAAGAAGAGGCATTGACGAAGCCAATGCCATACATCATCGTTCCGGAGGCAGATGCAGTTACAGTGAGGGCGCCCAGGCTCAGGAACAGAGCGAGAGCAGCGGATAAGATTCTTCGGGTGAAATTCATACTTTGTCCTCCGTCTTTTTTCAGGAAGAAGCCCGGCGCTCGCCGGGCGATTCCTGCATTGGCGGACTGGGGGTTACTTACCGGCCAGTGCGCGCTCCAGCCATACACAGCCCACATCCAGGGCGGTGTAGAAGCCGTCTTTTTCAGTTTTCTTTACAATCCGGGACCGGCCTTTCACAGCGGGATCGGTGAGCTGAAGCTGCACGGAAACCCGGGTGGCGATATCCAGATCGCCCTGCTTTTTGGTCTCCAGAACCTGGAGCATCACAATGTGGCTGTCGGCCATGGAACCGTAATAAACGAGATTGTCTTTCCGCATCAGCGGACGTCCTTTGTACATCAGAACGGCATTTTCGTCGGACATGGGAATACCTCCTGCAAAAATGTAATCAGATTGTAACATATTGTTACAATGCTGTCAAGCTTTTTACTGCCAAATTCCAGGGGAAATCCTGGAAAATTTGGAGAATCGATGGATCGGAACCGAAAAAAGAAAGACGGAAGGAGAAAAGTATGAAGTTGTCAAGCTTCGAATTCCCCGGAAGGGAGGGATAAAACACGGGGCTTTTGCGCAAGCAAAAGCCCCGTGGCCTTGGTTGGTTACTGCTCGAACAGATACTCCTGCACCAGTACCTGCATCAGCTCATCCCGGTCAATCTTGCAGATCATACTGCGCGCGCTGTTATAGTTGGTGATATAGGTGGGGTCCTCTGTCAGCAGATAACCCACAATCTGATTGATGGGATTGTAGCCCTTCTCGGTCAGGGCCTCGTACACATTGCGGAGAATCCGGCGCATATTTTCTTTGTCATCGCTGGGAACCGTAAATTTCTGTGTATTCGTATCCGTCATGGTACGCAGCCTCCTTTATTGAAGAATATGGTCATTATACCCTAATTTTCTCCCTGTGTAAAGCCCTGGCTCCGGAATTTTTTGTGAAGTTTTCCGTGAGTCGGGAAGAATGGGAGGTCAGGTTCGAAAGATCACCGCAGAACCGTGTCCAGTTTCTCCTTCAGCGCCTGCAGGACCTTGGAGATGACGCCTTCGGAATCGGTGTCCGTCAGGGTCCGGTCGTCTGCCCGCAGTTCCAGAGAGAAGGCCATGCTCTTCTTACCATCGGGAATGCCCACTCCGCGATAGATGTCAAACAGCTTGACATCCCGCAGCAGTTTTCCGGCGGCAGCGGTGATGACATCCTCCACCTGGGCCACGGTGACATTTTCTCCGCAGACCAGGGCCAGGTCCCGGGATACGGTGGGATACTTGGGCAGGGGGGTATAGGTGGCATCGGGCAGCTGGTACTGGAAGAGCTTGGTGAAGTTAAGCTCGGCGCAGTATACATCCGTGTCGATGCCGTAATTCTGAGCCACCAGGGGATGCACCTGCCCCATAACGCCCACTTCTTCTCCGTCAATGGTGAGTACAGCGCAGCGGCCGGGATGGTAGCTGGGGTTGGTGGAGCAGGCAGTGTAGCTGGCCTTCTTCAGACGCAGCCCGG
The DNA here is from genome assembly GCA_949296115.1 of uncultured Eubacteriales bacterium. Lineage (GTDB taxonomy): Bacteria > Bacillota > Clostridia > Oscillospirales > Oscillospiraceae > Faecousia. The sequence goes on from CASFNR010000005.1 coordinate 42,319, forward strand.
CAAAAACCGCTTCCACCTCGCCCTTCAGGGTGAAGAAAGTCTCGTTGGCGCCGTAGGTGCCCAGAACCAGCATCTTCGGCTCATCCGGCAGCACCTGGCCTTCCACCGGCAGGTAGATTTTGGCCAGCTCATAGAGCTTCACGGACTTGTTGTGGTAGGCGTTGTTCCGGGAGAGGATTTCCATCATGGAGGGCAGGGCGATGGTGCGCATAATGGAGGTGTCCTCACCCAGGGGATTCTGAATCCGCAGGGCCTTGCGCAGGGGGGAATCTGCGGGCAGACGAATCTGGTCAAACACAGCGGGGGAGACGAAGGAATAGGTGATGATTTCGCTGTATCCCATACCCCGGCAGAGAACGCCGGCCTTGTTTTCCAGGAGCATTTCGGGGGTGTAGCCGCCCTGGGTGGCGTTTTTGAAGGAGGTAGTGGGAATCTGGTTGTAGCCGTAGGAACGGCCCACTTCCTCGGCAATGTCTGCCATCAGGTTCAGGTCGGGCCGGAAAGAGGGAACCAGAATGGTGTCGCCTTCCACGGGAATCTCCAGCAGGTTCAGATAGCGGACCATTTCCTCCTTGGAGATGTCCGTACCCAGCAGCCGATTGATTTTGTCACATTCCAGGGGCAGCTTCTTTGCTTCGGGAACGTAGTTGATCACATCGATGGTGCCTTCCAGCACATCGCCGCACTGGAGCAGCTCCACCAGCTCGCAGGCCCGCTGCACGGCGGGAATGGTCATCATGGGGTCCAGATTCTTCTCGAACTTGCCGGAGGCCTCGGTGCGCATGCCCAGGGCCAGGGCAGTCTGCCGGATGGAGGTGCCGTTGAAGTTGGCGGACTCAAAGACCACCATGGTGGTGTCGTCCATGATTTCGGAATTTTCGCCGCCCATGATGCCTGCCAGGCCGATGGCCCGGCTCTCGTCGGCGATGACCAGCATCCCGGCCTTCAGGTTCCGCACATTGCCGTCCAGGGTAGTCAGGGTTTCTCCTTCCTCCGCTTCCCGGACCACAATCTTTCCGGAGGAAACATAGCGGTAGTCGAAGGCGTGCATGGGCTGGCCATATTCCAGCATCACATAGTTGGTGATGTCCACGATGTTGTTGATGGGCCGCACCCCGTTGGCGCGGAGCCGCTGACGCAGCCATTTTGGGCTGGGGCCGATTTTCACGTTGGCCACCATCCGGGAAGAGTAGCGGTTGCACAGCTGAGTCGCCGGCACTTCCACATCCAGATAGTCGTAGATGCTGCCGGCTTCGCTGCCGTGAACCACAGGCTCATGGTGGCGCATGGGCTTGCCGAAGGCGGCGGCAGCTTCCCGGGCCAGGCCGATGATGGAGTAGCAGTCCGGGCGATTGTTGGTGATTTCAAAATCAACCACGGTGTCGTCGCTGCCGATGACCTGATTGATGTCCTGGCCCACCTGACAGTTCTCGTTGTTCAGAATCCAGATGCCGTCGGCGTAGGCGTTGGGGAAGTCGTTCTGGGTCAGGCCCAGTTCGGCGAAGGAGCAGAGCATGCCGTTGGACAGCTCGCCCCGGAGCTTGCCCTTGGTAATGTGCACGCCCCCGGGCAGCCAGGAGTTATGCAGCGCTGCGGGAACCAGATCCCCTTTGCTTACATTCTGAGCGCCGGTGACAATCTGCACCGGTTCTTCCTTGCCCACGTCCACCTGGCAGATCCACATATGGTCGGAGTTGGGGTGCCGGACCACGGACAGCACCTTGCCCACCACCACATTTTTGACCTCGGCGTCCATCCGCTCGTAGGTTTCCACCTTCTGACCGAACACGGTCAGAGTTTCCACAAATTCCTTATCAGAGACCTGGGACAGGTCCACGAAATCCTCGTTGAGCCATTTTCTGTTCAGTTTCATTGCAGCGTCCTCCTTAGAACTGATTCAGGAACCGGATGTCATTGTCGAAAATCAGACGCAGGTCGTTGATCTTCATCCGGCCCATGGCCATCCGCTCCAGGCCCATGCCGAAAGCGAAGCCGGAGTATTTCTCCGGGTCGATGCCGCAGTTTTCCAGAACGGCGGGGTGCACCATACCGGCGCCCAGCAGTTCGATCCAGCCCTCTCCGTGGCAGGTGGAGCACACCTGACCGTCGATTTCGCCGGTGCCGTGGCACTTGTGGCACTGCATGTCCATTTCACAGCTGGGCTCGGTGAAGGGGAAGTGGTGGGGGCGGAACCGCATGACGGATTCCTCGCCGTAAATCTTCTGCATCATGGTAATCAATGCGCCCTTCAGGTCGCCCATGGTGATGTGCTCATCCACCACCAGGCCTTCAATCTGATGGAACATGGGGGAATGGGTGGCGTCCGCCTCGTCCTTCCGGAACACCCGTCCAGGGGCCAGCATGCAAAGGGGGGGCTTGTGGTTCTCCATGAACCGAATCTGCATGGGACTGGTCTGGGTCCGCAGCAGCACGCTGTCATCATCGTTGAAATAGAAGGTGTCGGATCGATCCCGGGAGGGGTGGCCTTCCTCGATGTTCAGCCGGGTGAAGTTGTAGCTGGCCAGCTCCACCTCCGGGCCGTCCACCACCTGATAACCCAGGCCCACAAAAATCTCTTTGATCTGCTGCAGAACCTGGTTCATGGGATGCTGATGTCCCAGGGGCACCGGGTTGCCGGGAATGGTCACATCCACGGCCTCTGCCGCCAGCTTCTGCTCCAGCACGGCGGCGTGGATGGCGGCTTTCCGCTCTTCCAGTTTCGCCTCAATCTGGGCACGGACGGAATTTGCCAGCTGGCCCATCACCGGACGTTCTTCGGCGGACAGCTTGCCCATCTGCTTCAGCACGGCGGTCATTTCGCCTTTCTTGCCCAGCAGCTTGACCCGCAGCTCTTCCAATGCAGCCGGGGTAGCGGCAGCATCCAGGGCAGCCAGAGCGCTCTGGCGAATCTGCTCCAATTGTTCTTTCATTTTCATTCCTCCTGAATGGTTGACTACAAAATAAAAAGCCCTTCCTCCCACCATCGGGACGAAAGGCAATCCTTCCGCGGTACCACCCGCCATTCGCCGGAACCGGCGCACTTTTCGGATGCAGACACATCCAAGACCGGTAACGGCGTCACCCGGCGCACCCTACTGCTGGTTCAGGCGGCAGCTCCTGGGAGAAAGCCCGGTATTGCACCCAAGCGGCTCCCACCGTCCCGCTCTCGCTTCCTGGGGCAAAGCCAATACCAGGCGGCCCAATCTTCGCTTTTGCTGGATATCCTCTCAATGTTAGCACATTCCATCTTGTTTTGCAACCCCTTTTTCCGGGAAAGCCCCAGAAATTCGGAACCCCTTGACGGTGCGCCGGGAGCATGATATGCTGGTTCCAAATCCTTGAGAATCGGGTGAAGCATATGGACATTCGACAGTTGGACCACGGGCAGGTGCTTTCCCTGCTGCCGGACCGGGATCCCTGGGGACACAAGGGAAATTTCGGGAAAATTCTGCTGCTATGCGGCAGCCGGGGATTTACCGGTGCCGCCTACCTGGCGTCCATGGGGGCGCTCCGTGCCGGGGCGGGACTGGTGTTTCTGGGGGTGCCGGAGAGCATCTATGCCATTGAAGCGGTGAAGCTCCATGAGCCGGTGGTCTTTCCTCTGCCGGAGGAGGGCGGGAAACTGAGCCGGGCGGCCCTGCCGGACATTCTGGAGCGGCTTGGGCAGGTGAATGTGGTTCTGATCGGCTGCGGCCTGGGACAATCAGAGGGAACCGCCGCCGTGGTGGAGGCGGTTCTGGAGCAGGCGCAGTGTCCGGTGATCGTGGATGCGGACGGCATAAATGTCCTGGGGATGCATAAGGATATACTGCGCAGAAGACGGCAGAGCACCATCCTGACCCCCCATGATGGAGAATTCCTCCGGTTTGGTGGGACGCTTTCCAAAGACCGGATGAACGATGCGGCGGAATATGCCCGGCAGTGGAATTGTATTCTCCTGCTGAAAGGACACAGAACCTGCATTACCGACGGCAGTGTGGGTTACCGCAACACCACCGGAAATCCCGGCATGGCGGTTGGCGGCAGCGGGGACGTGCTGGCGGGCATAATTGCGGGCCTGCTGGGTCAGGGCATTGCGCCTCTGGAAGCGGCGGCTTGCGGGGCCTGGCTCCATGGGGCGGCAGGGGACCTGTGCGCCCAGGAGCTGGGACAGTACGCCATGCTTCCCACGGACATGCTCTCCTGCCTTCCGCGACTGATGAAATAAGGCGGGATGCAATTTGAAATTCATGGGGGCGCTGCTGGCGGTGCTGCTTCTGCTGAGCGGGTGCGGCGGCACATCTCACGACCTGGACCGGCCCATGGCCCTGCGCAGCCGGATGCTTCAGTCCCAGGGGTGCCGGTTTGACGCAGAAATTACGGCGGACTACGGAGATTCGGTACATAATTTTACCATGACCTGCCAGACGAATACCCAGGGCGATCTGAACTTCACAGTCACAGAGCCGCAGACCATTTCCGGTATCACCGGCACGGTCACCCGGGAGGAGGGGAGCCTGACCTTCACCGGCACGGCGCTCCAGTTTGACACGCTGGTGGACGATCAGATTACGCCGGTATCAGCGCCCTGGATTCTGACAACCGCCATGAGGGGCGGGTACCTGACCTTGGCGGGAATGGAGGACGGTCTGCTGCGGGTGGGGATTGACGATGCCTACTGCGGGGAGGAACTCCATGTGGACGTGTGGCTTTCAGAGGAGGATTTGCCGGTAAAGGCGGATATTCTGTACGGCGGCAGACGGATTGTGTCGCTGAACGTCAGAAACTTCACAATTTTGTAGCTTTGCGGGGAATCTGTGCATAGGATATTTTGGATGCGCTGCCGTATAAATTCCGTGTGGATGTGGGACAATACAATTACCGCGTTACATATGGAGCCCATAGGGTAGCGCAGGACAATTTGCACGGAGCGTGAGACGTATGACAGAAGGAACAGTCAAACGGGGCGACATCTTCTATGCGGATTTGTCCCCTGTGGTGGGCAGCGAGCAGGGGGGAACCCGGCCCGTGTTGATTGTGCAGAACGACACGGGCAACCGCCATTCGCCCACGGTGATTGCGGCCGCCATTACCAGCCAGACCGGAAAGGCCCGGCTGCCGACCCACATCAACATTGCCGGCGGAAGCGTGGGCCTGAGCAAGGACTCCATCATCCTGCTGGAGCAGATCCGGACCATTGACAAGCGCCGCCTGCGGGAGCATATGGGCCACTTGGACGAGCAGCAGATGGCCATGGTGGACGACGCCATTGCCGTGAGCTTCGGCCTCCCTGGGGGAACCCGGGCCACGTGAATGATTTGTCCCCCTGCCGCATAGACTTGCGGCAGGGGGGAATGCATGATGGAAGGTACATACGTTGTCAATTTCGGAACCCAGCCGGCGGGGAAGGTGCAGGTGCGGCGGGAGGGGCTTTATTACCATTTTACCTGCCGCTGTCAGCTCTCCGGAGAGGTGGTCTGCCGGCTGAGTGTCCAGTGCGGCGGGAAACGGGAAAACCTGGGGGTGGTGGTCCCCATGGACGGCGGCTTTGGTCTGGATACAAAGGTACCGGTGAAGCGGCTGGGAACGGGAACGCCGGAGTTTGCGCTGATGCCGAAGCACGAACTTGGAGGCGGAACCTTTGTTCCCATCTATCCGGAGGAACCCTTTGCCTATATCGCCCGGCTGAAAGAGAGCTTTCTGGCCCGCCAGGGGGAACAGATGGGGCTGGTGCTGCCGGAGTAAAATGGAACGGAAAAACATCCGCAATATCGAAACAATGAATCGGTTCTATGGTATCATGACCATAGAACCGATTTTGCATGCGTAAAAATGGGTGTATTACTTAACGATTTCTGAATATGGTGTTAATTTAAGGACGTGTATTAAAATTAAGGGATAACCGAATAAAATAGGTTTTAAAATTTTGTATATTTTTTGTAAAAAAAACGAAAAAAATTCTTTACACAGCAGTCGAAATATGTTAGAATGCATCGATAAGAGCACCGTACGGCGACAGATGTCCATGATACGAGAGTGTTTGCACGGGCATTTTCGGAAGATAAATGCTGCTTAGACGGGGCCGTATTCCACAGAAAGGATGTAAAAGATGAGAAAGAAGAATAAGTCTATCGGCACGAAAGTATTATGTATGCTTTTGCTTGCTGCCATGCTGCTGGGCATGAGCGCGTGCTCCGGTACCGAGCCGACCACCACGACCCAGGCTGCTGACAGCGAAAGCGGTGAAGTTAAGCTGGCTGAAGAGCAGGTGCTGAATCTTCGGCTGGATGACCTGAGCCTGATTGACGTCAATGATGTGCGCAACGCCAACGAGTTCATGGTGCTTACCGCTGTTCAGGAAGGTCTGTTCCGTACGTTCAGCGACGAAAACGGCACTGACGTGACGGAGTATGCCGGCTGCACCAGCTATGATGTCAGCGAGGATGGCCTGACCTACACCTTCCATCTGCGGGAGGAGAGCAAGTGGTCCGACGGTGAGCCTGTTACAGCCCAGAATTATGTGGATTCCTGGATGCGTCTGATCGATCCGGAGCTGGCTTTCTCCTATGCTTTCCTGGCTACCGGAATTCAGGGTGCGGATGCCTACTACAACGGGGAGGGCAGTGCGGAAGATGTAGCCATTGAGTACATCGATGATCTGACCTTCAGCTGCACCCTGACAGCTCCCGATGCTGCCTTCATCAAGAAGGTTGGTATGGTCTGCTTCTATCCCATCCGGAAGGATCTGATTGATGCGGCCAACGCTTCCGGCGGCAACTGGACCAATGACTACACGCTGCATGTGTACAACGGCCCCTTCTACATCGCAGACCGGGTGCTGGAAAACAGCATGACCCTGAAGAAGAATGAGAGCTACTGGAATGCGGACAATGTGACCCTGACCCAGATCAACATGCGGGTGGTGGACGAAAGTTCCACCCAGGCCCAGCTGATGGAGTCTCAGCAGCTGGACGTGCTGACCCTGAGGGATCTGGAGTATGTGGATCAGTGGCAGCCCCTGGTGGACAACGGAACCTTTGTTCATGTGAGCACCACCGCTCCCAGTGTTACTTACTTGGTTGTTGACCAGCATCCCGCAGGCGAGGGCGGTCCTTCCGGCCTGATGCTCAATGAGAAGTGCCGTCTGGCCATGTCTCTGGCTGTTGACCGTGTGGAGTACAATGAATTGTTCTACAACGGCCTGAATACCGTTGCCTACAGTCTGATTCCCTACGGCATCACCGTTGGCGATCTGGACTATCGGGAACTGAATGAGGAGCCTCTGGCCCAGTATACTGACAAGTGCAGCGATACCGAATATCTCCAGAGCCTGTTCAAGGAGGGCATGGAGGAGGCCGGCTTTACCGGTGAGCTCTCTGACGTGACGCTGACGGTCTTTACCTACTCTCCTGATGTTCTGACCAACAACATTCTGGAGTGGTACAAGCAGCAGTTCGAGAGCAAGCTGGGCGTGAAGGTGAGTGTGGAGATCTATCCCGACGTCTCCACCTGGAAGGAAGCCAGAGACCAGTATGAGTATGACTTCTATACCATGGGCTGGAACGGCGATTTCAATGACCCCATGACCTTCATGGAGCTGTTTGTTACCGGCAACGGCTACGCCAAGTTTATGGGCGGTTTCTCCGACAGCGAGTATGATGCGCTGTGCGAGCAGGCGGCTTCCACCCAGGATGATCAGGAGCGTTTGGAGCTCTTTGCCCAGGCGGAGCAGCTGCTGCTGGAGAAGGGCGGCGTTATCCCGCTGTATTTCAGCTCTGAGCAGGTCTACTACCAGAGCTACGTAACCGGCCTGAGCATGCCTATGTTCGGCGCAGAGCTGGAACTGAGTCGGGTTCAGATCCTGGAGCACTAATCACGTATTTCCGAACAGGGGTGGGAAGTGTGCTTTCCACCCCTGTTTCCCATATGGCGCTGCCGGAAAGACATAAGGGGAAGACATATTATGAAGATGATGATTTATTTTGCCCGTCGGCTGCTGATTATGCTGCTGACACTGTTTATCATTGCCACTGCTACTTTTTTCCTGCTGGCGGCAACCCCCGGAGATGCTCTTTCGGCCCGGGTTGAGAAGCTGCCGGATGCGGTGGCGGAGCGGTTGTATGCCAAGTATGGCCTGGACCGGCCTGTGATGGAGCGGTATGTCAATACCATGACCGGCCTGCTCCACGGAGACTTTGGTGATTCCATTATCTACGAGGGGCAGACGGTTCAATCCATCATCCGGGAGAAAGGACCCATCTCTGCCCGTCTGGGTATCCAGCAGATGCTGGTTGGCGTGACTGCCGGATTGTTACTGGGCATGCTGGCGGCAATCAAGAAGGGGACCATTTGGGATTACTTTGTGGTTGGATTTTCTGTGCTGCTCATATCAGTTCCCAACCTGATTTTTGCCTTGATGCTCCAGCAGATTTTTGCCGGCAATCTGAAATGGTTCCCGGTTATCGGCTGGCCCCGAGAGAATATCTGGTTCGGCGGGTGGGAGTATACCATTCTGCCCACCTTTGCGGGCTGCTTCGGCTATATCGCGTCCTATGCCCGTTTGCTGAAGGCATCTATGCTGGACGTGATGAACCAGGATTATATTCTGACGGCCCAGTCCAAGGGATTGAGCCGAGGAGAGGTAATCCGCCACCATGTGCTCCGCAACTCTTTTATTCCCATTGTGACCCAACTGCCCATGTCCATTGCGATGTGTATTACAGGTTCGTTCTTTATTGAGAGCGTGTTCTCCATCCCTGGACTTGGCCTGTATTATGTGGAGGCTGTTGCGGCGCAGGACATCCCCATTGTCATGGGTCAGACGGTGATCCTGTCTGCAATTTATATTGCAGTGGTGTTCCTGACAGACATTCTGTATACCATTGTAGATCCCCGTATCCGGATTGCGGGCGGAAAACGCTAGAGGAGGGACGTATATGGCAACGATAAGAACTTTGACCGCCGATGAAGCGAAGCGGGTGGATCGCAGACGCTTTGATGCAGAGAAAATTGACCGTCCCACCATTACTTTCTGGCAGGGGGCATGGATTCGCCTGCGGAAGAATCCCATTGCCATCGCCGCCATGGCGATGCTGGGAATTCTGCTGTTTTTCATCCTGTTTGGCCCCACCATCAGCGGTGAGAATTATACCACCATTGTTCCTTCTATGAAAAACAGTCCTCCTGACTCTACATACTGGTTTGGGACCGACGCCATGGGCCGGGACCTGTTCTGCCGGGTCTGGATCGGCGCCCGGCTGTCGCTGCTGGTGGCGCTGGTATGTGCGTTTATCCAGATTGTGGTGGGCTGCGCCTACGGCGGCGCCATGGCGTATTTCGGCGGTATGGTGGATATGGTGATGATGCGGATTCTGGAAATCATCATTTCGTTCCCTTCACTGCTGGTTACCCTGCTGGTGATGATGGTGGTGGGCAAAAATGTACCTGGCCTGCTGGTGGCAATGAGTATCACGTCCTGGTGCGGAACGGCCCGGCAGATGCGGGGCCAGCTGATGCAGCTGCGGGAATCGGAATATGTACAGGCTGCCCAGATGATCGGCGCTTCGCCGGTTCGGATTATCACCAAGCACCTGCTGCCCAATACGGTGAGCATTTTGATCCTGAACCTGTGCTCCAGCATCCCCAGCTACATTTTCACCGAGGCCAGCCTGAGCTTCCTGGGCATGGGACTTTCCAATGATGTAATCAGCCTGGGCGTTCTAATTTCGGAAGGCAAGGCCAAGCTTTCCTTCTACCCTTGGGAATTGATTTTCCCGACGGTGGTATTGTGTGTTGCCGTTCTGGCATTCAATCTTCTGGGTGACGCCCTGCGGGATGCACTGGACCCCAGAACCCATCAGTAAGGGAGGACTTTTCAATGAGTGAACCGTTACTCCAGGTAAAGAATCTGGCGGTTTCCTACCACGGCTATGCCGGAGAGGTGCAGTCCGTCCGGGGGGTCACCTTTGACGTGAACCGGGGCGAGACCCTGGCAGTGGTGGGAGAGTCCGGCTGTGGCAAATCCGTGACGGCCAAGACCATCATGCGGCTGCTTCAGATTCCTCCCGCTGAAATCAAGGAAGGCAGTCAGATTCTCTTTGATGGAGAAGATGTGCTTCGGTTTGATGAAAAGCGGTTGTCCGCCTATCGGGGCGGCGAAGCTGCCATTATTTTTCAGGATGCCTTGGCGGCCCTGAATCCCACCATGACGGTGGGAAACCAGATTTGCGAAAACCTGCTGCACCATAGCAAAATGAGTAAGAAGGAAGCCATGAAGAAGGCTGTTGAATTGCTGCGGATGGTGGGTATTCCCCAGCCGGAGCGGCGGGTGAAGCAGTATCCCCACGAATTTTCCGGCGGTATGCGGCAGCGGGTAATGATTGCAATTGCCTTTGCCTGCAGCCCCAAGCTCCTGATTGCGGACGAGCCTACCACAGCTTTGGACGTGACCATTCAGGCGCAGATTATGGACTTGATCAAGCAGTGGCAGTCTGATCAGGATGCCTCCGTCATTCTGATTACCCATGATCTAGGCGTCGTGGCGAACATTGCCAACCGGATTGTGGTGATGTACGCCGGTAAAATTGTAGAGCGGGGAGACAACCGGAGCATTTTCTATAACCCCAAGCACCCCTACACCAACGCACTGCTGGAAGCGGTGCCCCGTCTCGACCTGAAGAACAAGCAGGTGCTGGCATCCATTGAAGGCACACCCCCGGATCTGCTGAATCCGCCCAAAGGATGTCCCTTCTCGACTCGCTGCAAATACTGCATGGAAGTATGCTGCAGCGAGGAGCCGCCGGTAACCAGCTTCGAGGAAGGCCACGAGGCCAGCTGCTGGCTGTATTATTTGGACCACCCTTGCGAGGATGCACCGTTTACCAGGGAGGGGAGAACCAATGACTGAGAAAGTGATTCTGGAAGTCAGCCATTTAAAGAAATATTTCGATCTGGGACATCACAACGTCCTCAAAGCAGTGGATGATGTATCGTTCCAGATTCACGAGGGTGAAACCCTGGGCTTGGTGGGAGAGTCCGGCTGCGGCAAGACCACCTGCGGTCGTACCTGCCTGGGGATGTACAAAAAAACTGATGGTACTGTCCGCTACAACGGGAAGGATATTCATGCCCTGAAGGGTGCGGAGCTGTTCGCCTTCAAGAAGGAGGCGCAGATGATTTTCCAGGACCCCTATGCCTCCCTGAATCCCCGGATGACGGTCAGCGATATTGTGGCGGAGGGGCTGGATGTTCACCACATGGTGAAAAGCAAGGCGGAGCGGGCCGAGCGGATCTATGAGCTGCTGGTCATGGTGGGCCTGAACAAGGAGCACGCCAACCGCTTCATTCATGAGTTCTCCGGCGGCCAGCGGCAGAGAATCGGAATTGCCCGGGCCCTGGCGATGGAACCAAAATTCCTGGTGCTGGACGAGCCCATCTCTGCCCTGGACGTGTCCATTCAGGCGCAGGTGGTAAACATGCTGATTCGCCTGCAGCGGGAGATGAATCTGACCTATCTGTTTATTGCCCATGACCTGTCCATGGTCAAGCATATCTCGGAACGGGTGGGCGTGATGTACCTGGGCGGTATGATGGAGATTACCAGCTCCGAGGAGCTGTACAGCCATCCGCTGCATCCGTATACCCAGGCGCTTCTTTCCGCCATTCCCATTCCGGACCCGGATGTGGAGGACCAGCGCAACAGCAGCCGGATTCGGCTGCAGGGGGAAGTGCCCAGCCCCATCAACCCCCCTCCCGGCTGTAAATTTGCGGGGCGCTGCCGGTATGCCACGGACCGCTGCCGGCAAGAGACGCCTGCGCTGAAGGATATGGGCTCCGGCCACTTTGTGGCCTGCTTTGCGGTGGAAGGATGAAAAAACTGCTGCGAAACGTGGTCCATGACCTGGCGTTTACCCTGATTTTGGGGGCGGCTGCGGCAATTGCGGCACTGGTTGTTTTTACGGTGATCGGTACTGTTGCCGGTGGTTTTCAGCTCCGGCCGGGATTGGTGACTGCCAGAGGCGGGCTGCTGGTCCTTGGCTCCCTATGCCTATTCGTATGCGCCGGGATGCTGCTTCGCCCGAAAACCGGAGAAAAATGGACCAAATCCCCGGCATGGCGGAAGAGACTGCAATGTTTCGGCCTAACCGGAGTCAGTGCGGTCATTGGTGCGGAGCTGATTGCGGCTGCAAGCATTCTGGACTATTGGCTGTATTTTGTGTAACGGGGATTATACCGGAAATATCAATGTTTTGCGGAGGGAAAAACAGTGAAGGATCTGATTTACAGGGAATATGTGCAGATTCTGAAGGAAGAGCTGATACCGGCGATGGGCTGCACCGAACCCATTGCGGTGGCTTACTGTGCAGCGCTGGCCCACAAGGCCCTGGGGCAGGAACCTGAACAGGTGGAGGTTCTTGCCAGCGCCAACATCATCAAAAATGTGAAGAGCGTGGTCGTTCCCAACACCGGCGGGCTACGGGGAATTGCCGCTGCGGCCGCTGCCGGCATTGCCGCAGGGGATGCGGACAAGGAGCTGGAGGTGCTTTCCGGCGTCACCCAGGAGCAGGTTCAGGCAATTTCTGCGTATCTGAACCGGGCGAAATTTACGGTGGCCAGAAGTGAAAAGGACTATATCTTCCACATCTGTGTGACTCTGACAGCAGGAGCGCACACTGCTCAGGCGGAGATTGCCGGCAATCATACCAACGTGATCGGCATTCGCCGGAATGACATCGTTTTGCTCCAGCGGGAGTATCGTGAGGAAAAGAACGCTTCCACCACGGACAGAAGCCTGCTGAATGTGGAGTCCATTGTAGAGTTTGCGGACTGCGTGGACCTGGCCGATGTGCATTCGGTGCTGCAGCGGCAGATTGACTGCAATATGGCCATTGCGGAAGCGGGACTGCAAGGGGATTGGGGCGCAAACATCGGAAGGATTCTTCTGCGGTCTTACGGCATCAGCGTCCACAACCGGGCGAAAGCCTACGCTGCTGCGGCCTCGGACGGACGGATGAACGGATGCGAGATGCCGGTTGTCATCAACTCCGGCAGCGGCAATCAGGGTATAACCGCTTCCGTGCCGGTGATTGTCTACGCCCAGGAATTGAATGTTTCCCAGGATCAGATGCTTCGGGCTTTGGTGGTATCCAATCTGGTGACCATTCACCTGAAAACCGGTATCGGGCCGCTGTCTGCCTATTGCGGCGCCACCAGTGCAGGCTGCGGTGCTGCGGCGGGAATTACTTACCTCTACGGCGGCCGGTATCGGGAAATTGCTCACACCATTGTGAACGCTCTGGCAATCAACTCCGGCATGATCTGCGACGGCGCCAAGGCAAGCTGTGCGGCTAAAATTGCCTCTGCGGTAGAATCCGGGCTTCTTGGAATGCAAATGCAGATGCACGGCAGTCAGTTTTATGGCGGTGACGGCATCGTGGTCAAGGGTGTTGAGAATACCATCCACAATGTCTACGAGCTGGCCCGGGAAGGGATGCGGGAAACGGACCGCACCATCATCCACATGATGACGGAATGTGTCTGACAGGCAGCGTTAGGATAGCATGATTCCACATAAAGGGCCGGACTTCCAAAAGGAAGCCCGGCTTTTGCGAGCCCCCGTTCCGAATAGCAAGGGGCCGATGCCATGGAAGGTCTCTATGGCGGTATATTTTTTACCTTTCTGATACTCCGCTGCTCCATTTTGAGTCTACTTCATCTAAAGATGCCAAGTAAGACCGAAGGACGTAGCCGGTTTTATCCTGATAAGTCACATATGCAAATTCAGTGCAATGTGCCAGCATCGTCATTTCTCCGCCTGCGGGAATTCGACATATGGCTTCGGCACTGGTACTGGGTTCGCGACGGAGCGTAATGTACTCGTTGCAATCTGCGAACCACCGGTACGGAGTTAAAGGTTCAAAGTGCCCTTCCACCGGATAGTCGGTGGAATCAGCGAAATGCCACCACTCCTTTCCATATCCGATGAACCCCTGTTCCTCCATAATATCTTGCAAGAGCAGCGCATTGGCGGCAGCCTCTGGCGTACAGTCTGAATAATCCCGATCTGCCTTAGAAGTAAAGTCGTCAAATTCCGAAGGCATCTCCAGAAGATTGCCCTGTGCGTCTGCCAATGTAATGTCAATCGCATTGCCACGGCAGTGATTCCGGTTGCCGGTGACAGGATGGGAGACATATGCAGGATCCGGACATATACCCCATAGGGTTTGCTGAGCGGACACCGGACGAAAAGCATCCCATATGACAAGAGAATATCCCTGCTCTGCCAACACCTGACTTGCTGCCTGGAGCTTTTTAACCGTGCCATAGCGAAGGTAAGCATCGTTGAAAGAATAGATGGTTTTTCCCGTGAAGTTATTTTCTGTGGCATAGCGAAGATCTTGAATCACACCAGGTATGTAGTCAGAAATTCGCACAAGAGTCGATGCATCCGGCTCCCAGGGAACCGGCGTTGCAGGCGTATCCGGCTGGATTGGTTCCGGAGCATTCTGGACCTCAAATAGCGCATAGAAATCCACGTTCCCGTCCTGACTATACTCGTAAAAAACGCCTTGACTCAACCATGTTCCACAGTCATCCGTGGCGGTGGACAATGTCAGATCCGTGCCATCCTTCCGTTCCAAAGTCAAAAACGCTGCAAATCCACAGCTTGCTCCGGAAGGGAGTTCCTGTGATCCGGAAAGCATCTGTTCCAGCTGGGTTAATTTTACTGGATCTGTGAGAGTATGACTTCCATTCCACGCCAGCGTTGCCTGGCGCAAGTCATGAATTTGCTCCGGCCTTACTGGCTGTGTTAGCCCTAAAGAATCTAAAGCATTCTCTACAAGGTCCGTCAATTCCTGACAGTGTTCCCCTGAAATTCTCTCGTGGGACAGCGTGAGAATATCTCCGTTTTCCAGGAATCGCCACCATTCATCTTGATATCGGAGCCAAACCCCAGTGCTTCTATCCTCCGGCTGCCAATATTGTTCGGGAATTTTGGAAGATGCAGCGGATTCAAAAGCTTCCAGCCATATACATTGATCTTGCGGAATGTAGTAGCGGCAGTCTTCTCCCTCTGTGACAATCCCGGTGGGCCGCAGATGCAAGCAAATCTTCTCGGGATCCCACGTTTTCGTCAGTTCCGAAGTTTCTGGTTCCGTTTCTGGGGCAGGCAAAGACGTAGTCTCCGCCGGGAGAACAGCCTGTGTACTCGGATTTGCTTCTGCTTGCTTACGGCCGCATCCGCTTAACATCAGGGCGGCCAGGATTATGGACAGTATCTTTTTCTGCTTCATTGATATCCATTCCTTCCTATGAGATACCCGGCTGCAATCAACCGAAGCCTTGTCATGAGCTGAATTGAAAAAACCAAGGAATACAGAAATGTATTTCTGCAGCCATATCTTGCCAAGGTGCTTTCAAATATGTTTTTTTCGAATATGATATCACACTCCATTTCTTATATCTACATTCAAAATGATTAATATTTTCTTCAGCAACGCTGCAATGGCGAAGCAAGAGACCAGGCGTATGCAGAGGCGGGGAAGGAAGCGTGGGACACGGCGGTTACATCCGCCCTGTCCCAGGTCGGCGCAGGAATCAGAGCGAATGCCGCCGCTGCCGGGCAGCTGGATACCCAGCAGATCCAGACTGTACAGCAGAACCCGGAAATCCAGCAGACGCAAACGGCAGTTCAGGCAGAGACCGGGAAGCCGACACAGAAGGCGGCGGAGCAGGTCCAGGAACCGTACCAGGCGGAACAGATTCGACAGGACAATCCCAAGAGCGATTCCACGGTGAATCTTGCGGAGGGGATTCCAACTCTTCAGACGGAGCAGCGGGTTAAGACGCCTGAAGAAATCCAGGTGGAACAGGCTATAGCAAAAAACCCTGGGTACAGACAGCGCCAAAGCCGGGGGCCGTTGACTTCCAGGCGGGAAACGGGTACAATCAAAACACAGACCTTACAGGAGGGGCGCAAAATGGACAACAGGCAGCCCAGCGGACAGAAACAGGAGTTGATGGCACAGGAGAAATGGATCATGGTGGAGTTCAATGGAACCGGAAGGCGATTCCTATATTGCATTCCGGGATGACCAGATTATCCGGTCAGAAATCACCAGCTTTTCCTAGGACGGGCAGTTGGGGCGCTATGTTTCCCCCAGGCTGATTTATGAGTACGGAGACAAACCAACGCAGACATATCTTTATCTTACGGGTCAAGGAGGAGACAGCAATGGCGGATTGGAAAGCGATTTACGAACGGGCGGAGGATCGCCATTTGGAAATGCTGAATCGGCTGGTAGCGGAACTTCAGGCGGAAAGAGAAGCACAGAAGGACTTCTCGCAGGATACGACTGGTACAACAACGATGTCGAAAGAGGAGAAGCCCCGCGACTGATACAGCGTTCTGAAAACAGGAAAACGGGAAAAGGATTGAATCCGTCAGCGCCTTTAAACAGTACACAACAGACGGACACCTTGGGGCAGTCCACGCAGGAAGGACAGTATCAGCCGACAAAAGCGGTTGGAGCTGCTGGTCAGAACTTTTCCGGGAAAGCTGCCTATCAGGATTTGCTGTATGATGGGAATGTGCAGCGGGACCAGGCCGGGGATGTGCGGCCTATGGAAGTCCCTAAAACGGACAGCTACGGACGTAGGGTGTCGGATTTTGTGGGTAACGCCTACGGAGCGGAAGTTACACCGGACAGGATGGCTGCTTCTCAGGTTAGGGCTACCATGAAAGAGAAGTGGGTCGCATGGAGATATATCCTCCTCTTGCTTTTTATCACAAGAGGAGGTATACTGTTTCTGCTCCTCTTGCTTGAGTGGTAACTGACTGGGGGTAGCATCTGGGGCCGGTGCTGGTAACACCTTCCCCGCCTGACCCGGTGGCCGCTGGTAACGGCTGCCGGGTCTTTTTTATTTGCCTTGCTGCTTCTTCGCTTCCAGGCCCAGCGGGAGCAGCTCCCGGGTGGCCTGCGCTTGGGAGCCGGATTCCTTCAGAAACTGGTATAAATCCGGGTCCTGGTTCCTATTGACTTTGACCCGGGCAACCAGGACATTCTCTGCTTCCCAACGGGTCTTGCTTGGATGGTCTTGCACAGTTTCGCTCCTTTCTCGGAGTGATCGGGTCTTGCTTTTTCCTGCCTGCTGTGATACGATGGGGGCGGATGGATGGCAGGCTCTATGCCGCCCCTCTGCTTTAGGCTCCCTGTGCTGTGGTAGGCGCTGGGGAGCCTATTTTATTTTCACTGTTTGGTTCCGGTGGCAATGTACTTGATACATTCCGTCGCTTCTTCTGCTGTGTGACCATTGGCAATCAGCCAATCAAGCCCATGCTGCGGACCGCCTTTCTATGAGCGCCCCTACCGTGGGGATGACATCGATCCGTACACCTATGACGGCCACGTGAGCATTGAGGACTACGACCTGATGCACAAATTGTGGAGCAAGACTGGGGACAGGACCACCCCAAAGAAGCCTGAACCCATCCCCGTCCTGGATTACCACCAACATCGCAAGTTGCGGCGGCTGGTACACAAGCGCTGCAGATATGACGGCGGCAACTGCATTGCGCTGGGCGAGGGGGAGGAATGCGTCTGCATCCAGTCCATTTCCTACTCCCTGCTGTAACGCTGGTTTCGGGTGTCGGCGTGGGCCTGTTAGCACCCGGAAAGCCGTTACGAGCGGGAGGAAACTCGGTCAGAAAACAATCCGGATGCCCGTTGGAGAAAATTCTCTATTGACGACATCCTGAAGCGGGACAAAACAAGTTTGGATATCTTCGAGATCAAAGACAAATCCCTGGCAGATTTGAACAACTTGCCTGATCCCAATGTTCTGGCCGCGAATATTATGGAGAATTTACAGTCAGCGATGGATAGCTTCCAATAGCTGATGGCAACATTAAAGAAAAAATACGGCTTGCGCATGTATAAACCGAAGAGCGAAATTTCGGATTGGCTAATTCAATATAAGGGTTCGTAAAAATTGATAGCCTCCAAGGTTTCTGAAGAAACTCTGGAGGCTAATCTTAATTTGAAGAACGACATCAAACAGCCTTGACACCATGTTCAAGCAGACGTTTTTGCAGCAGTTTTACATCTACATCTCTGGGCTGAATGCCGTTTTTTACACAAATTGCCGCAGCAATCCCGGCGGCCTGGCCCATGTTGGCACAAATCGGCATGACCCGATAGTTGGCATGGGCCATATGGGTGCCGGAAATGTCCCGCCCGGCCAGCAGCAGTCCGTCGATGGTTTCCGGAACCAGACAGCCGTAGGGAATGGTGTAGTAGGTGGCGGTAAAGGCATCCTGGGCGCCGGTGGCATCCAAACCGTTGCCGCTCATGTTGTGGACGTCAAAGTTAAAGCTTGCATATGTCATCATCAACGGCGAAACCATCGTCAAGAGCGCAGAACACACCGGCAAGAGAAGCGGCTGCGTCCTGAGACAGAAAAACAAGGAGGTTGTCAAATAATGGCCAGAAACGTATTGAATACCAAGAATGCC
>CASFNR010000006.1 GCA_949296115.1 uncultured Eubacteriales bacterium
TCATACTTACCGGTGATCTTAGCCATGTTGATTGCACCTCCTTTTGGACTTTTGGCCCCCGGTCGCGCCGGGAGCAAGGATTGTCCGCATTCGCAGACCTGTTTATTTTATTCGAAAAGGGAAGAAATGTCAAGATATTTTTCCGGAAAAACCAGGGTTTTGTGAAAAAGAGGTGGGTTTTTCCGGATCATAAAATTCCTGTTGGAGTATTTCGACAAAAAAAGGAGTTGCATTTTCCTTCTGACTCTGTTATAATACCATCCAGACGCAGGGTTCGTATATCGGTAATACAACGGCTTCCCAAGCCGTGAAGGCGGGTTCGACTCCCGTACCCTGCTCCAAACAAGAAAGACCACCCTGCGGGGTGGTCTTTCCTGTTTGGAAGGAAGAGGAAGGGAGTCGAACCCATGTAAATGTAGATGTCCGGTGGACATCTGCTGCTGCCAGTGCAAACACTGGCAGCTACCTTACGTTTCCCCCCGGAGGGGGAAACGGCAATCGACTCCCGTACCAGGCAGGGCCTGGAGCCATAGCGCTCCGGGTCTATTCCTTTTTTGGGGATTTCCGCCCGGTAACGAAGCTGCATCCAAAGCGTTGAATGTATACACCAGGCAGGGCCTGGAGCCAATGCGCTCCGGATCTTTCCCTTTTTTGGGATTTCTGCCCGGTGACCAAGCTGCATCCAAAGCGTTAAATTTAAAGGTATACACCAGGCAGTGCCCGGCCCCAATGCGCTCCGGACATTCCCTTTGACCAAAGTTTCTGCCCGGCAACAAAGCTGCGTTTGAACTTCTGAATATACAAAATCAAGGACAGGCCGCCCGGAAGGACGGCCTGTTTTCCGATATGCGGCAGGGTCACGCCGCCAGAACGTCTGCTTGTGTCAGGTAAGCCCGGCACTTTTCCAGTCCGGAACCCAGGATTTCCATGGTACGGGAATAGGAGTTCTTGGCGTTGGTGAACTGCTCTTCCGTCAGGCCGTACAGGGTTTTCCACTGGTCCTGCTGGGCCAGATCCAGGGGCAGAATGTTGAATTCGTACTTCCAGTCGGCGGTGACAAACTTGTTTACCCAGGTTGGCAGCACCTCCACATCGGACACCCTGACCAGCCCAGTGGAGTCTTTCTCAAAGACGACGCTGAATACCACCCCGTCCTCAGTATGGCCGGTTTTCAGCTTCATCTCTTCAATGCGTTGGTTGGACACCGCATTGCCCAGAGAGTAGATGCACACCGTCCGGTGTTCCGGGTCGGTGGTGGAGGTGAGCAGGTCCATGGGCTGCACCACATGGGGATGACCGCCGATGATCACGTCCACGCCCATATCGCAAAGCTTCTGGGCGATGGTTCGCTGGGTTTCGTTCTCCGTGGTTTCGTACTCCTTGCCCCAGTGGATATAGACAATGGTGGCCTCCGCCCCCTGGGCCAGCATCTCATCGTACACGCCCTGAATTTCGGTGTAGAAGGATGGCAGATCATCGGTGGTAAAGTAATTCACCAGAGCGGGATTCTCCACCTGGGAATTGTTGTTCAGCCGGGGCTTTCCTGCGTCCATCACCATGGTGTAGGTGTAGCAGGTGATGCCCAGCTGGATGCCGTTCACATCCGCAATCAGGTAGCGGGGCTCCTGTTCGGTGAGCCGGGTGCCCACGGAAGAGAGTCCCTTGGCCCGAACCTGCTCCACCGTCCGGGTCAAACCGGGCATCAGGGTGTCGTAGCAGTGGTTGTTGGCGGTGAGCAGCAGGTCATAGCCCGCTCCCGCCACGGAATCCAGGATGCTGTCGGGGCAGTTGAAGCTGGGATTGCCCTGATAGGGGAAGTCCGAACCGCCCAGCGTGGTCTCCAGATTGGCTACCCCATAGTCCGCCTGGGAGATGTAGGGGGCAATGTACTGGAACAGAGAGCTGAAATTGTATTCTCCTTCTCCCGCATAGCATTTGGCGTCATATTTTTCCAGGAAGAGGGTACCGTGCATCAGCAGATCTCCCATGGAGGAGACTGTGGCCCGGGCGGTGACCACCGGCAAAGTGGACTCTGTCTGGGTTTCGGCGGGGAGGGATGGGGTGGTTTCCGATGCCGGCGGCTGGTCTTTGCCGCACTGGGTCAGAACCAGCGCCAGCAGCACAAGCAGGACGACTGCGGCCGTTCCAATCAGGGGCAGCGGGGAAGCCTTCTTCCGGCGGCGACGTCTTGGGCGGAGGGTCGGCAAATCCTCCGCCGGGGTCCGGGGCGACTGGGCCGGGGGACGGCGGCGAGGGGATTCCTGCCTGCGGACGGAATTGGCCGTGTCACTCCGGGATGTCTTGGTTGTCTGATTGTTGGGGGAATTGGCTGCTCCGCCGGGGGCGGCATCGCCTGCCCTGGTGCGGGGACGTTCAAATTTTCCTGCCATACCGGTTCTCCTGTGCTGCCTGAGCGGCAGTTCCGCATTTTGATAGTTGCCCCTATTTTATCACATTCTCTCTGAAAAAGGAATCTAAAAAGTATGAACTTTTCTTGTACGGCCCGCCACGTTCCGGACATGGACCGTTCATAAAAGGTTTACAGGAAATCGCCTTCTTTTTCAGAGTTTTTTCAGGAATTGGTGGTACCGTATGGGTAACAAAACAAACAGCCATCCACGGCTTCCCGCAGCCGGCGGGAAGTGAGAAACAAAAGGAGGATCAATATGGAATACGAAGAATATCAACCCTATCAGGATACCCAACAGCCCCGGCAGCCTGAACCGGTGATGCCGGAATACAGCACCCCTCATCCTGCGCCTGAAAAGCCGAAAAAGAAGAAAGGAGCCGGCATCATTGCATTGGCTCTGTGCTTCTCTCTCATCGGCGGTGCAGTGGGCGCCGGCGGCGTGCTGCTGGCCGGACGGCTGAACAACAACGGCAGCGAATACAGCCAGCAGGAGCTGGCTGTGATGGTGGAGGGTCTGCGCAGCGCCTCCCAACTGGAGATCACCACTGTGGATACCGACACCCTGATGACGCCGGCGGAGGTGTATGCCGCCAATGTTAATTCCACCGTTGGTATTACCACCTCCATCACCACCAATTTCTGGGGTTTCCAGACAACCTCCGCTGCCTCCGGTTCCGGGTTCATCATTTCCACCAACGGCTATATCCTGACCAATTATCACGTGATTGAGGATTCTGACAGCATCACCGTGGCCATGTATGACGGAACCACCTACGATGCCCAGTTGGTGGGCTATGACGAGAGCAACGACATCGCCGTGCTGAAGATTGAAGCGGAGGACCTGGCCCCTGTGGTGCTGGGTGACTCCGATGCCATGAATGTGGGCGACAGCGTGGTTGCCATTGGCAATCCCCTGGGTGAGCTGACCTTCTCCCTGACCTCCGGCGCCATCAGCGCCATGGACCGGAAGATCACCCTTTCCGGCGGCATCACCATGGACCTGATGCAGACGGACTGCGCCATCAACTCCGGCAACTCCGGCGGCGCCCTGTTCAACCTTTACGGTGAGGTCATTGGTGTGACCAACGCCAAGTATTCCAGCTCTTCCTCTTCCGAGGCGTCCATTGATAACATCGGATTTGCCATTCCCATCAACTCCGTCAAGAGCATTGTAGAGAGCATCATTGAAAAGGGCTATATCGCCAAGCCCTATATCGGCGTCAGCGTGATGGATGTATCCCAGGAGAATCTGATTTACGGTGTGCCGGAAGGCGTGGCCATCCAATCCGTCACAGAGGATTCTCCTGCGGAAGAGGCCGGACTGATGGCGGGTGACATCATCACCGCCGTAGACGGCGAGGCGCTGGACAGTGATGCCCTGGTGGATCTGGTGGGTGCGTCCCAGGTGGGCGACACCCTGACCATGGACATCTACCGCCAGGGTGAGACGCTGCAGATTTCCGTTACCGTTGGAGAGCAGATTCAGTCCGCCCTGCCGGAAGAGTCGGTGCAGCCCACCACCCAGCAGTCCCAGCAGGGATGGGAGGACTTCCCCTTTGAGTATTTCTTCGGCGGCAGACGGTAAAACAGAAATTCCCGCGCCCGAAATGAAACGGAACCGATAAAAACGGGTAAAAAGCAAAATCCCCCTTTATGCAGGAAACAGCTGCACAAAGGGGGATTTGTGGTTCCGTTTACGGAGAAACCGCATAGCGGTCTTTGCCCTTCTTTTTGGCATCGTACAGGGCTGCGTCGGCCCGCTTGAAGGCACTTTCCAGGGTGTCGTCGGGCTGGATGGGAGTGATGCCGATGGAGATGCTGGTCCAGGCGTCGGTGTCCTTGCCGGACTCCGACACGCGCCGGAGAATCCGCTCAGCCAGCAGCTGGGCTTTGGCCTTGCTGTCCAGTCCGTTGCACAGCAGAACAAACTCATCTCCGCCCATCCGACACACCAGGTCCTCACTGCGCAGGGCTGCGGTAAGGAGCCGGGAGAGCTTCTGCAATACCACATTTCCAGCCAGATGACCGTAGGTATCGTTGATCTGCTTAAAATTATCCAGATCCAGAACAAAGAGCCATGCGGTGTGCTTGTCCAGAGCGGCATAACGCTCCTCAAAGGTTCTGTAATTCATCAGGCCGGTGAGACTGTCGTGCTGTGCCAGCTTAGACAGCGTTTCAATCTGCTCCTGAGACTGCTCAATCTGCTGACGCAGGCTTTTGGGATAATATTCCCCATCCAGCTGATCCAGATTGGGGGTAGACAAGTGGATATGATGAATTTTCCATACACCGGCGGATTGCTTGTACAGCAGGGAAAAGCGGCTGTTCATGTTGATGCAGATACGGTGGTCACTGCTCTCCCACCAGATGTATACATTTCCGTAGACCAGGCTGACCTCCGGCGTAATGCTTTTTTCCTGGCACCAGAGGTTGCGCAGCTGGAGCCGGATATCCTGCCGCTCCTCCATTTCTCTGGACATGGCGGCGGCGAAATCCTGGACGTTGGCGTAAAATTCGTGGGCGCCGGTACCAATAATGACGCAATCCGGGTCCAATATATCCATCATCTGCTGACTGCCCTGAGCGGAACCCAGGTAATATAGACTCCAGAGTTCTTTTGTAAGCTCGAGAAGATTCATACAGATACTCCTTCAGATGTCTGCGATAAAGGATCAGAACACGATCTGCCGGCATAAGCCGGAGCGGCTCGAGATGCTTCGCTGAATTGAAATCTACTAACTATCATAGCAAATATTACTGGAAAATTCAATGAATTTTTTGCTAAGGGGAGATTTTCATTTGAGTGACCCTCTTTTTAGTTGTCTTTTCTATTTTCGGATGTTATAATGTTTTACAAACGTGAAGATGCGGGACGGCGAAGGGGCTTGTCTCACCAGGAACGGTTGATTTATGTGGGCTGCGCCGGTTTCGGCGGTGTGAGTATTTTTTGAACAAAATCGTGTATGCATTCTCAGAAACCCATCAATGATGGAGATTTCTGTGCTGCGTACCAGGGGAGGAGCTTGTTATGGACCCGGTTGGGCAAAGTGCGTCATTGATCAATATGACTGCCGTCATGATTGCAAATGGACTGGGCGCCGGACTGATGCTGCTTCTGCTGCTGAGCAAGCGCAGCAACGGCAAAATGGTATCCTTGGACAGCAAGCTTTTTAACGGCATGTGTTGGCTGTGCATGGCCCTGTGTCTGCTGGAAACGGTTTCCTTCTGGCTGGATGAGGAGGCTTTCTTCGGCGCACGGCAGCTGAACATCTTAACCAATTCTACCCTGTTTGCCATGAATGCGGTATTTGCCTATTCCTTCAGCGTGTATGTGGACTACAAACTGTTTGAGGATTTTGACCGCCTCCGGCGATATTACCTGGTGGGAGCCGTTCCGGCGGCAATTGTCTGCCTTCTGTGTGTTGTGAACCTGTTCACCGAGGTATTTTTCTGGGTGACGGAGGACAATGTTTACTATCGTGCGCCATTGGTGGTGATTACCTATCTTGTAACCTACTGCTATCTTTCCTATGGTGCCATTCTGGTATTCCGTTACCGGCATAAAACCAACAAGTATATGTTCCTGCCGGTGATGCTGTTCCTTGCTCCTGTGTTTATCTGCAGCATGATTCAGCTGTGCTTCTACGGAATTGCCCTGATTTGGGTTTCCGTTGCATTTGGATTGACGTCGCTGTACATCAGCTTACAGAACGAACGTGTATTCCTGGATACCCTGACCAATCTGTACAACCGCAGCTATCTGCTGCACTATATGGACTACCTGGTTCGCCGCACGCACAAGGGAAACCGGGTGCTGGGGGTCATGCTGGATGTCAATGACTTTAAATACATCAACGATACCTACGGCCACCTGGCGGGAGACACGGTGCTTCGGACAGTGGGCAAAATCCTGCAGACCGTTACCGCCGGGCGGGGCGTGGTGGTGCGCTATGGCGGGGATGAGTTTGTTATCCTGATGGAAAATGCCGATGATAAAACCCGGCAGCGGCTCAGATCGGAGATCTATTCCTGGCTGGAGCGGCTTAACGCATCCGGGGAACTGCCCTGCCGGATCAGCCTGTCTATGGGCATGGCGGAGTTTGACATGGCGGATGTGGATAAATTCATCCACGACATGGATCAAAAAATGTATGAGGACAAGCGGGCATTCTACCAGCAGGAGGGCAATGACCGCCGCTGCAGAAGGCGGGAGCGGGATGAAGGCGAAATCATGGAATCCTGTGAAGCGGGGATGAAAGAATGTTGAAAAGAGTTGGGCATGGATATCGTGGAAAGAGCAGGGCGGCGGTAAGCGTTCTGCTGCTGGTCGTGGTTGCGATTATGATGGCAATTGCGATTTTGCTGGTACGGATCAAATTGCTGCAAAATACCCAAAGCCTGGGAAATGCGCTGGCCCGGAGCTATGCCCTGGAAGAGGAACTGTTCCTGGACAGCATGGAGAAAAACGTAATGCTGGCCAGCCAGTATATTGATGAACTTCAAAACGAGGAAACAGATCTGGAAGAAGTGCAGCACTGGATGAAGGTTTTTTTTTCCAAGCTGATCAACATCCTGGGGGAAGGAACCGTGGATCCTTATGCAGTGGTGAATGGGCAAATCATTGCCGCCAATCCCTGGGAAGGAGATGCGGATTACCCCTATGAAGATACGGCGTGGTACCGTCAGGCCATTGAAGCCGGCGGGGAGCCGGTGTGCAGTGATGTCTACACCGATGCCATCAGCGGCAAGCGAGTGGTGACCATCTCCCAGGCGCTGACACAAGAAGGAAATGTGTTTGCCATGGATGTATTTGTGCAGCGGGCAAACAGCCGGGGTTCGATCTTGGAACTGCCGAAGGAGTATTCTTATTACCTGTGCGACCAGGATGGCCAGCTGATCTATGCTGCGGTTGAACGGGATCTGGATCAGGAAACCCTTCAGACACATGCGGATTACTTGATTGACCGGGTGAACGACGGCAGCTTGTATGCCTACGATTCCACTTTTGAGGATCTGAGCGGCGTGTCCCGGGGCGCTTATTATTACCGCATGAACAATGGGTGGATTGTGATTATCACCATTCCGGTGCAATCCATGCTGATGGGCGACCCCAATATGCCCATCTATTTCCTGGCGGTGGTGGCGGTCGTGCTGTTCCTGATGGTGGCCTACATGGTGGTCCGGGACGCATTCCAAAACCGGAAAATCAAGCGGGCGGATGACACGGCCCATATGCTCGGAGATTCGTTTTACGCCATCTATCGGGTTAATTTCCAGACCGGAACCTACGAGGCCATTAAGGTATATGATGACACCAAAGATAAGCTGTCGACGCATGGGGACTATTCCGAGGTGATGCAGACCATGCGTCAGCTGGTAAAGTCCAACACTTATCACACCTTTGAAGTCTGCTTCTCTTTGGAGAATATCCGCCAGCGGGCCGAGGAAGGCATCCGGGACTATGGCGGCGACTATCAGCGGCTGTTCGGAGAGACCTATCGCTGGGTGAATATCCGCACGCTGTATGATCCCAAACGGGCGCCGGATGAGGTGATCCTGTGCTTCCGGGATGTGGACGAGGAGAAGCGGCAGGAGCTGCAGCACACCATCATTCTTCAGGAGGCCCTGGAGGCGGCGAAGAAGGGGACCAAGGCGAAAAATGAGTTCTTCAGCCGGATGTCCCATGATATGCGCACGCCGCTGAACGCAATCCTGGGCTGCTGTGAGCTGGCCCAGAAGAGCCGTGAGCCCCAGGACACCGGGAAGGTATGGGACTACCTGGGAAAGATCCAGTTTGCCGGAAAGCAGCTGCTGTCCCTGATCAATGACATCCTGGAGCTGTCCCGACTGGAAGCCGGAAAGAATGCGCTGGATGAGTCGGTATTCAACCTGGAAGAGCTGCTTACTTCCATCACGGAGATTTTCAAGGAAAGTGCCCAGAGTGAAGGCAAGCACCTGGAAGTCAGCATTGATATTCAGAATGCCACGGTCTCGGGAGACGGGAAAAAGATCGGACAGATTTTGAACAATCTGCTTTCCAATGCGGTGAAATACAGCCGCCCCGGGGACAGCATTCGGCTGGAAGCCCGGCAGTTCGATTTCCAGAAGCACAGCAAATACCAGATTGTGGTGGAGGACACGGGCATCGGAATGTCTCCGGAATTCCTGGAGCACTTGTTTGAACCATACGCCCGGGAAACGGCCTTTTCTCCCCAGCACACCATGGGAACCGGACTGGGGATGCCCATTGTCAAGAGCCTGGTTCAGCAGATGAGCGGGGAAATTACCGTGGAAAGTGAACTTGGAAAAGGAAGCCGGTTTACGGTCACCATTCCCCTGAAGGCCATTTCCGCCCAGGATCTGCCCCAGGCGGAACCTGCGCCTGCTGTGGCGGAGTCGTTTGACTGGTCCGGACGGACCGTTCTGCTGGCGGAGGACAATGAACTGAACCGGGAAATTGCCACGGAGCTGCTGGAGCAGCTGGGCGCCCGGATTCTGCCTGCGGAGAACGGGGAGGAAGCGGTGCGGGTTTTCTGCGAGACCTCTCCCTATACGGTGGATGTGGTTCTCATGGATATGCAGATGCCGGTAATGGATGGGTGCCAGTCGGCGGAGGCCATCCGGCGGCTGAACCGGCCGGATGCCGGGACAGTTCCCATCATTGCGGTGACCGCCAATGCGTTCTCGGAGGACATTGCCAGAACCACCAAGGCGGGAATGAATGCCCATGTGGCAAAGCCCCTGGACATTACGGTGCTGACCCAAACCATACAAAAGCTGACTGGATGCACATACCCCAACCGTCAGAGCTGGGGTGGGGAAGGAGAAGAGGAACATGGCTGACAGCAAAGACGAACAAATGCTGATTGTGGACGATGAGGAGATAAACCGGGCCATTCTGGCCAATCTCTTTGAGGCGGACTACCACATTGTAGAGGCAGAGAATGGCCGGGAGGGCCTGGATCGGATTCAGGACCTGGGGGACAGCCTGAGCGCTGTTCTGCTGGACGTGGTGATGCCGGAAATGGATGGGATTGCGGTTCTGCGCCGGATGCACCGCCAGGGCGTGACCGATAAGGTGCCGTTCTTCCTGATTACTGCCGCCCAGGACAATGCCACCATTCAGGAAGCCTATTCCCTGGGCGTGATGGATGTGATCGGAAAGCCGGTGATTCCCTATGTGGTTCAGCGCCGGGTGGACTCCGTGGTGGAGCTGTTCCGGGCCAGAAAACGCCTTGGCGCAGAGGTGGAACGGCAGCGGGAAAAGCTGCTGGAGCAGACCAAGCAGCTGGCCTCCATGGGTATGGGCATGGTGGAGGCGCTGGCCACCGCCATTGAATTCCGGAGCGATGAGTCCGGGGAGCATGTCCGCCGGATTCACGACATCACCTGCCATCTCCTGCGGACCACCCCCCTTGGGGAAGGGCTGAGCCAGGATGAGATCGACCTGATCGGCGTGGCGGCCATTACCCATGACGTGGGCAAGATTTCCATTCCCGACGCCATTCTCCACAAGAAGGGGAAGCTGACCGCCGAGGAATATGACCTGATGAAAACCCATACCACCAAGGGAGCGGAGCTGCTCTCCAAAATCCCCCAGATGCGGGAGCACACTGCCTATCGGTATGCCTATGACATTGCCCTGCACCACCACGAGCGGTGGGACGGCAGGGGGTATCCCCACGGGCTGGTGGGGGATCAGACCCCGATCTGGACCCAGATTGTGGCGCTGGCGGATGTGTATGACGCACTGGTGAGCAAGCGCTGCTACAAAGATGCATTTTCCACAACAGTGGCCATGGAGATGATATTGGGTGGACAGTGCGGGGCATTCAACCCCAGGCTGCTGCACTATTTTCAGGAAGCGGAGCCGGCGCTGAGCCAGCTCTATTCCCCCAAGAAAGGATGATTTGGGTATGGATGCAACCAAGAAGGCAAAGCTGGAGGAAGCGGGAATCAACGTGGAGGAGGCCCTGGGCCGGTTTATGAACAATGAGGGCCTGATGATGAAGTTCCTTCTTCGCTTTCCCCAGGACAAGAATTACCCCCAGCTTCAGGAGGCAATGGCTGCCGGGGATGCGGAGGCAGGGTACAGAGCCGCCCATACCCTGAAGGGGGTGGTGGGCAACCTGTCCATGACCCGACTGTTTGCCGTGTCCAGCGTGGTGTCTGATGCGCTGCGGGGAGGGGACCTGGCCCAGGCGGAGGCGAAAATGCCGGAGCTGGAGCAGGCCTACCGACAGGTGATGGAGATATTGAAAGAAATCGGCTGACAAGATAAATAAAAAACCGTCAGGGGAGCAAACCTTGGTTTGTCCCCCTGACGGTTTTCTTTATGAAATGTGTCCTGGCGGCGGAAAGGAAGGGAAGAGAATCCTCACCCTCTGACAGAAACCGGAATGGTCTTGTACTGAACGATGATTCCGATTACACCAAGGACGGCACCGATCAACAGCGCAGTCGTGTCCGAAATCGGAGAAATGGACGTATAGGCGTCCAGCAGAACAAGGCCGTAACGCACGGCAATGACCCCGCCGAAGAGAGCGGTGCTGATAATCAGAATCGGCTTGTTCATCCGCACGGCCAGAAATCCAAGGGGAATTCCAACGGCCACGCCGACAGATACGCCGATCCACTGGTTGGAGAACTGATTCCAACAAGTAAAGACCGACAGACCCATCATAAGGAAGAACAGACCCACAATATACAAATTGTAGGACATACCTGCGCATACCAATCCAAAAATGATGGAGCAGCCGGTAACTGCCTCGGAGTAACCGACAAAATGAGAGATCAGAATCCGGGCAAAGCTGTAAGAGATTCCGAAGGCGGCGACGGCAATCCCCAGCTTTTGCAGCCGATAGCCTGCAAACGTGCAGACCAGCGCCAGAATGGTATAGACTGCTGCCAACACCATCGGGTTGGATATAAACTGTGTCATCGGTTATTTGCTCCTTTCTTGATCCGGGAGCGCCGGACAAAGCATCTGTACAATCTCCGGGTGCTCCCAGGCGAGGGTATCGCGATTGATCAGACAATAATTTTTCCCATCGTCCCACCACAGGCAGGGGATTCCCAGACGATCCGCCGCTGTAAGATAGTACTGGGCCCAGTCCAGCCGTTCATCCGGAGCAACGGTTTCCCGGCAGCCAAACTCCGTGATGATCACCGGAATTTTCCGCCGGAGAAAAAGCTGATCCAGGGTCTGCATCATCTCATCAATGGACGCAACCCCTTTGCTGCGCTGAGAAGCCCAACTGGAGCTCCCGGAAGTGAACTGATGGGGAATATAGGCGTGGACGGAGACGATGAGGTATGGGTCCTCCGGCAGAACCATGGCGGCCAGCGCTTCTGCCTTGTATTGGGTTGCGTAAGCGGGAAGCAGCAGCCAGCGGGTTTCGTTCCAGCCGCCGGCGCTGCGGATGGTTTCCACGAAGGCGGCGTTCAGCTGATTGATGATCTCCCGACTTTCCTCGGTTCCGGAGGTCCATTCTTCCGGGGTGCCCACCAGCCTTGGCTCATTCATGGATTCAAAGAGCAGATGCGTGTCCCGGTCAGCGAACCGCTCTGCGATCTGGGACCAGAGACGGCACAGCTGCTGTGTTACGGCATCGGCGTTATCCTTTGATGGAATGATCCATGGCTCATGGTGTGTGTTTACAATGACGTAAAATCCAATGCCCAAAGCCTGGTCTACCACTTCGGTGACCCTGTCCAGCCATGCCGGATCAATTGTTCCGTCAGAATCCAAATGATCTCCCCAGCTCACGGGAATCCGGATGGTCCGGATTCCCGCACTGTAGATCTGCTGAAGCAGTTCTTCGGAGATAGGAGGGTTTCCCCAGGCGGTTTCGAAATCCTGCACGTCGGCATCTGGCAGGTAAGAGTCAATTCCATGTACATCCAATGTGTTGCCAATGTTGATGCCGGAGCCCATCTGCTTCACAAAACGTAGTCCTTCCTCTGTGCACCAATTCCAGTACAACAGTCCGAGCAAAAGGAGCAGGGTGACCAATAGTACCAGAATTGGGAAAAAAATGCTCTGCCGGAATCGTTTCCCCATAAGACCTTAAACCCGGCTCATTTCATCGAATGTGGGTTCCTGCGTGCTTTGCTGCTTGGGCTTGGGAGGCTGCTCCGCCTGGCTCTGTTTGAACAGGAGCCACTGATGCTCCACCCAAGCCTCCAGAAGGGCCTTCTGCTTACGATTCCTGTAGATGTTCCTGTAGTTCTGAATCTGGTAAAGGACCTTGCCGTCCTCCAGATTCCGGGCTCTGGTACACTTCAGAACCAGGTTGTGCGCAGCGTCCACGATCAGGTCCATTGCCTCCGGCGCATCCGGGCCTACCAGACAGGTGCAGAACTGATAGTTGAAATCGGTCAGGACATAGGATGCACCGTCTGTGGCGGGAAGTTCGACGTGCATGGGAACACGGGGCAGCTTCCGGTTCTGGAAGAAGGGCTTTGCGGTTCTGCGGGTCATGTTGATGCGAAGATCGTCAAAACCGCCGCTGGAGGCGTCCAGATTCTGGGGAAGGGTGGGGATTCTGTCGTAGAGCAGCTGCAGGAACTGTTCATAGGAATCGCAGTAATCCGTAATGACAAAGGCGTATTTCCAGTAATCCTGCTGATTGTCCACGTGTACCACCGCTGCCAGCACTTTTGCACTGTAGCGGCCGTCGCTGAGCTTGATGGTCACAGACTCCTTGTCATCGATGCTGATGGGAGCATCCATCCGAACAGCAATGCCGGTTTCCGAAACGTCCAAGGTATCGCAGGTATATTGATCGTTATCGGTCAAAATGGTGCATTCCACCGCAATTTTGGCACGCTCGGACTGACGCAGATAGTTGCGCCCCAGGACGAAGAACATGGCCATAATCAGGGTGAACAGGTTGATAATCAGCCAGAACAGGACCACCACGGGGCCCATGGTATTGCTCTGGAAAAGCATCCTTACGCAGTTGACAATGCCGATGATGGACAGCACCACCAGCAGGGCAAAGGGAATGGTGTACAGCAGGTTCTTCCCGGCCTCATTTTCAAGCTTGCCTTTTTGGGTCACTTTGAAAGTATTCATGGAGATGCCGAAGGTTTCTGCCAGAACAGGGATCAGCAGGAAGGGGAAGAGAACGGTTTCATAGATGCTGGTCCATTTCGTGGTTCGGATATTGCGGCTGAGCATCCGCAGGGAAATGTTACTGGTCACATACATGGGCAGCCAGAACAGCAGCACCTGCCAGAGGGTACACTTGACCACCATGTAACCAAAGACGGCATACAGGATGGGGCTCATAAAATAGATAAGCCGCTTCAAAGGCGCAAACCAATACCACTCCGATGCCCAGTAGTTGCACTTCTGGGCGATGGTGAGATTTTTATTCAGGAAGACATGCAGCTTGCGGTTGGTGGCAATGACGCCCCGGGCCCAGCGGGTCCGCTGGGAAATCAGACTCTTCAGATCCGTGGGAGACAGACCGGAAGCCAGCACCTCATTGATGGCGTAGCAGATGTAGCCCTTGCTCTGGATCAGAATGCCGGTGCCGTAATCTTCCGTGATGGTATCCTGGAAGAAGCCGCCGATGTCATCCAAAGCCCGGCGGGCGATGACCGTATTGGAGCCGCCGTAAATCACACTGTTGGAGTGATTGCGGGAGACCTGAATATCCCGGTAGAAGTAATCCTGCTCGTTGGGAATCCGGCCTTCACTGTACAGATAGTACTGGAACAAGTCCGGATTGTAGAAGGACTGGGGGGACTGGACAAACCCAATGTGTTTCTGGTCCTTCTCCTCCTTGCCCTGATTTTCCAGCTCCTGGGCCAGGAAGTAGGGCACTGTCCGCATGAGGAATTCCTGACGGGGGATCATATCGGCGTCCATGGTAACAATGTAGGGAGAGGATGTGACGCTTAAGGCATTATTCAGGTTGCCGGCCTTGGCATGATCGTTGTTATCCCGGGTTATGTAGCCAACGCCCATCCGTTCGGCCAGCGCACGAATGCTGGCCCGGCGGCCGTCGTCACACAGGTAGATGTGGACTTTTTTCTTGTCCGGGTAGCGCATGTGCTTGCAGCCGTTGACTGTTTTGAATAGGATATCCTCCGGCTCGTTGTAGGTGGCAATAAACACATCGACATCCGGGTACAGATGCTCCGGGACGCTGGGCAGGGGATGGGGTTCCACATTGTACATATTGTAGTAATGCACCAATGCTTCCAGCATGCCCAGGAACTCAACCAGGAACAGGGATACACCCGCAATAACAGAGACCAATCCGTATTCAAAGGGAATGGTGAAAAACGCACGCCAGATCAGGTAAATGCAGGTGCAAAAAATGTTCAACACAAACCAGATCCGATTACGCAGCTGCTTTGCCTCAGATGTAGCGAGGGTTTCCGGCTTACTCATTTTTAAATCTTACCTCCTTCGGTGCAGCTTATTCATCTAACTGAAGCTGCTTGCCATTACTGATGAAAACGACGTCCTTTGCCGCTGTGTAGAGAAGGGTGCTTCCGCAGTCCTGCGCACTCTGGACCACAGCTTCGTCCGCAGCGGCGGATGTGACCACTGCGTACTGGGGCTGGAGCAAGGCGAACATGGCAGGGGTTGCACTGCTGGCCCGGCCGTGATAGGGAACCTTGTATAGGTCAATATCCGGCCAGTCCACCTGCATCAGCTCTTCACAGCGCTTGCGCAGCGCATCTCCTGTGAACAACATATCAACCTGGTCATGCTGAACCAAAACGGCCAGAGAGAAGTTGTTCTTGTCGCTATAGTTTTTTTCCAGAGGGGGATAGACCAGAAACTGGATTTCTCCGCAGCGCAGACGCATGGTGTGGGTTGGGTAGTGTACCGGGATTTTTTGCTGAGACAGGAAAAGGTTCAGCTCCTGAATGGTTTCAGTAGGGGTGTAATAGGGCTGAATCACCCGCTCGGCGGGAACAGACTGAAGGACCTCCTGTGCGCCACCGGCGTGATCCTGATCGTAATGGGTCAGGATGAAGTAGTCCAGCTTCTCAACCTGGTATTGCTCCAGAACCTCCAGAATATGGGGCGCATCCTGGGGCTCTCCGGCGTCGATGAGAGCGGCGGCCCCCTGCTGGACGATTAAAATACTGTCGGCGTCGTTTTCTGTCTGGATGAAAACCGTATATACCGGCCCGGAACCGGTGTTTTCTCCGGCAACCAGAGTTACAATCCAAAACAGCACGCCCACAAATAAAATCCATCGGGCAGCCATGACGCTGCCCCGGCATATGTCCGAAAAAGTGATTCTCATACCTCAGGTTCTCCGAAAAAATCAAAGGTTGTCTCATCCAGGTTATACGGGTACACTTCCAAAATCAGGTAATCGTATTCGCCCTCCCGTACAAACGCTTCGTTATCGTATTCTCCACCGGCCCGGGTCCACTGCATATCAATCTCACTGCACATCGGCGCCAGGAAACAGGCCATCGGGCAGAAGTAAGAATCCCGAAGAACTTTCAATTTGGGTCCATTGGAATTGAGATGGTTGATGATTTTATCCCGATCTGTTATTTCTTGCAGATAAACCCGGTTTACTGAGGGACCATACCAGTCGGAGAGCTGTAATTCTTCTACATTCAAAAGCGCCTGGGTAAAATCTCCCTCTCTGCTCTCGTCCTCATCTTCGTAGTTGATCCAGGTAAAGCTGGTGTCAAATTTAGGCCAAAGAATGGTATAGTCCTCGACGCCGCTGTATACAACGCCGGTATCTCTGCCGTTGGAACCCAGCATACAGTCCTGGTAGGTATACCGGTTATAGCTGCGCAAATCGGTGTAATACCCAGTGGGGTCCCAATGATCGCCGAACCGTTCCGCTATGGTTTGCACCACTTCCTGCACGGAATAGAATGCGGCCAAAGCCGTCCAGTGGTGGTCGGTTTTCAGGAACAGATCCTCCAGGGATTCCTGGGACTCCAGCATGGTTATCCGCAGGTCAAGGGCTTCAACACCGTTCTGCTGAAGCAGGTTCAGGAACCGATCCAACCGGGGATTGGGGTCATTGACGGGCCAGGAGCGATCCAGATCGCACAGCTCAGGCAAAATTTTGGAGGGCGGGAGAACAACCAGCAATTTCGCGCCGCGGCTTTCTACATACTCGTTCAACCGCCGAACCCGAGCGGCATATTCCGCCAGGTCATCGGTGCTCTGCTCCCATGTGGAGCCGTAATAGAGCATGCCTTCATCATCCTGAATGACGGAGAAACTGTTGAACTCCCGCTTTCCCATAAGTTTCTGGGCATATCCGTAAGTTTCGATGAAGTCCTCACGCAGGAGCATGGCCTCATTGGTTTCGGAATCCACGTCGGAGATCCAATCCTCCAGGTCTGAAATGCTGCGCACTTGCCCCAGATCTTCCAGAAGTTCTTCCCAGGTCTCAGCGCCCAGAAACAGGTTCACAAGACTGAATGTAAGCAAAAATCCCAGGAATACGGCGGCAAATACATATTTTTTCAGAAAATACCTTCTCAAGCAACCGCTTCCTTTCTTTAGAAATTAAAGTAGATGAACGGATTATATCCGCCGCGAACCAGATAGGCCACGCACAGCAGGAATACCCCCATCATGGCGGCTGGGTACAAAACGGTCATAACCTTTCCCACCGCCGTAATGCGGGGGGCGCTGAGCAGGGTGTTGCACTTCTGCGCAATAGGGAAACTGAAGAGGATTCCCAGAAGTAGGTATACCCAATATTCTCTCAAAAGGAAACCCGTCATATCGTTCCAAAAGCTGTTGCCGCTCAAGCCGAACAGGTTCTGAAAATAGGAGTTGGCCTGGTACAGATCCTTGGTGCGGAACATGACCCAGCCCAG
The DNA here is from genome assembly GCA_949296115.1 of uncultured Eubacteriales bacterium. Classification (GTDB taxonomy): domain Bacteria; phylum Bacillota; class Clostridia; order Oscillospirales; family Oscillospiraceae; genus Faecousia. Next base: position 17,249 of record CASFNR010000006.1, read on the forward strand.
CATCACAACCAGCAGGGTATAAATCCGCATCAAGACAGTGTGCCGGCCATCCCGGCCATAGCCAAAGAACCGCTCTGCCATCTGGAATACAAAGTGCCACATACCCCAGAAAACGAAGGTCCATTCTGCGCCGTGCCAGATGCCGGTGAGCAGCCAGACAATAAACAGATTGCGGACCATGGTGTCCTTGTTCTCCACGCGGCTGCCGCCCAAGGGGAAATATACATACTCCCGGAACCAGCTGGTCAGGCTGATGTGCCAGCGGCGCCAGAAATCCAGCACGGAAGTGGCAGCGTAAGGATAGTTGAAGTTTTCCTCAAATTTGAAGCCGAACATCAGGCCCAGGCCGATGGCCATGTCGGAGTATCCGGAGAAGTCAAAATAAATCTGAAGGGTATAGGCAATGACCCCCAGCCAGGCCATGGCAACAGGCACATCATAGTGGTTGACGCCCATCTCCGACCAGGTAAAAATCTGATCAGCCAGAATTGCCACATTGTTGGAAATCAGAATTTTCTTTCCCAGGCCCACCACAAACCGGGTGCAGCCGATGGTCAGTTTGTCCCAGGTAAACTTTCTGGTGCGGATCTGTTCGGCAACGGAGTTGTAGCGGACGATGGGGCCTGCGATCAGCTGGGGGAAAAAAGACACATACAGGCCCACATAAAACGGATTTTTTTCCACCGGAGTGTCCTGGCGGTAAACGTCAATAACATAGCTCAGGGCCTGAAAGGTGAAAAAGGAGATGCCAATGGGCAGCGCCAGCTCAATGTTGGGCAGAAGCGGCTCCGGAAATCCGGAGTTAATGTTCCGCACCAGAAATCCCGCATATTTGAATACACCCAGGGCGCCCAGATTCAGGACACAGGCCGCAGCCAGAGCGGCCTTCTTCTTTCCGGGCGCATCCCGGTATCGATCCACCAGCAGACCCGCACCCCAGTTGACCAGAATGGAAGCCAACATCAGCAGAACATAGACCGGTTCTCCCCAGGCGTAGAACAGCAGGCTGGTGATAAACAGCCAGATATTCTGCATCAGACGGGAGAAACTCAGGGCGTAGTAAACCAAAAAAACAACCGGGAAGAAAACAAACAGAAATACAATACTTGAAAACAGCATTTACGCTCCCCCCTTCGGTTCCCCTGCGGATTCTCCGGGAGCATCCTGCTGATCTGACGATTCCGCTTGATTTGTCAGCGGCGTGCTGCGGGCATACAGCAGACACACAACCAGAATTATAACAAACCCAATCCGAAAAAACCACAGGAAAAAGGGGGAATCCAGCGCCTGCAGAAAATACCCCGGTGTTTCTATCTCTGTGGGAAACCCTTGGGGAACTCCCGTCAAGACATTCAATAAAATATTACCCACGCAAAGTCCTCTTTCGATAATCTGAATTGTCATTTCCGGCACCCGACATAATAGGCCGGGATAAAGAATACCGCCGCCGCAAGGAGCAGAAGCCAGGCACTCCAACTGGAAGCACCGGTGTCCGTGGTGCAGGAAACCTCCAGCGCCTCCAAGGCGCCGGGAATTGCTTCGCCATGATCATACAGGGCGCTTTTCAGCCGGTAGATCTCGTCCTCAAAGCGCACCGCATTCCGGTAAAGCACATCTCCATCCTCGGTAACGTAATCTTGCAAGCTGTACCGGTTCTCAGTACAGTACCAATGTCCCCAGCGGTCCCATTCCCGCTCCTGGGCGCCGCCCAGGTAGGCAATGATTTCATCAATTTTGCCATTGATATGATCCCAGGAGAACGTGGAACGCCGCAGCTCGGCATATCGCTTTTCCAGCGCTTCCACGAAGTTCAAGTCCTGACACAGCTGCTGGAACCAGGGCTTGGTATAGAAGGCAAGGTGATCTGTGTCAATGGGTTCAAACTGATAATTATCCATGGCGCCGTCATAGTCCCACACAGGACCCATACAGAGTTTGCCGCCAAGGTTTTTGTAAAAATAGGTGGAATTGTTACCAGCGTCATAGTTGATCAAAAATTCGTTGATCAGAAAATAGTCGACAAAAGAATCCACATCAATCAAGGTGGAATAGGTAGAAAATATTTCCGGACTATCGGAATAAAGGACCTGCTCAATTTTGTTCAGGTCGCTCTGCACGTAATCCAGCATCCCCTGCGTAACTTCCCGCTTGGTGGGGTACAGCAGCGACATATACTCGCTGCTCAGGCCATTGCGATTGGCATAAGTGTCCAGGGTAATGGCGTCTGCATCGTACCGATCCCGGCGAACCAGGTAACTATTGTACGGTTCGCTGGAGGAAAAATCCGCAATATCCACCCGGTCTGGTCCCTGGGAGATGCTCTCCATCAGAAGATATACGCCCTGGTAGTAGTAGCTGCCTCCCTTTTTAATCAGCACTTCGCAGATTTTGCTGTCCGGCGTGTAGGGTAAAACCTCAGAAGCGATGGAATAGGAAAGGTAATTTCGGATCATGCTCTTATCGTACATGGATCCGTTGAGAATCCATTCATGCTCGTAGCCCATGCCCAATACGTTCACGTCGTTGTTTTGCCCGGATTCTGTTTCCAGCTTTACCATGTACTGGGCTTTCTCATAAAGCAGGGAAGAGTTCCCACGGCGCTTGATACGCATTTTGCTGACAAGCTGCGGCTCATCCCCCAGGTGATTCAAGCTGTTCTCACTGGACAGAAGTGTCATGGTGCCGGAAATATAGGGCTCAACCCCATCGATGGCGATCATATGCTGACCGTTGTCGTCTGTTACAAATTTCATATGAATCGGCGGCTCTTCTCCGTTCATGTCCAGAATGACAATCGGAAGATGGCTGGTGAAACTGCTGTCCACAACAAAATCTTCCCCGATGTGTTCCAAAGGGTCCGCCTCATCAGGGGCTTTCGGCAAGGGCTCCGCATAGGAATTTGTGGTCTGCTGAAAATGCCTGGCCCCGTAGAACAGCGACGCCGCCACGCAGATCACGAGCATGAGCACGATGGAAAGGGCCGCCACAGCACGAGTATGCTTTCTCATTTTCTTCTCCGTTTGGTTCAGCGGTTAATTTCGTCGTTTTGACAAACCAGATTTACCGTGTCCAGGCCGCCTTTTTCCATCAGGAACGCAACCACATCCCCGCTCTTCCCAGCGGCATGGAGCTGCCGTTCGGATACCTCATAGATGTACTCTGCAGTATTTTGGGTGGTGTTGCGCACCCGCAGCCGGGCGCCATGATGGAATTTCTGCTCCATCAGGTGCTCTACAGTTCCGCCGGCTTCCACACTGCCCCGGATGATGATCAGATAGCGCTCGTTGCTCTGCACCATGCCGAAGACCAGCATCATTCCAAAAATGACAGCCGAGCCGATGGCGGCAATCACATACTCCGAGACGCCGCAGCAGATGCCCACCGCAATGCACCAGAAGATGTAAGCCGTATCCCGGGGGTCCTTGATGGCGGTCCGGAAACGGACGATGGACAGTGCGCCCACCATGCCCAAAGACAGGGCAATGTTGTTGCCGATTACGTTCATTACCAGGGTGGTGACCAGCGCCAGCATCACCAGCGACACATTGAACCGTGCGCTGTATGCGGATCCCGTATGGGAGATCCGATAGGACAGGAAAATGACGCCGCCGATTACCGCCGCAATCAGAAAGTTCAGCAGAATGTCTTCCAGCGTCAGGGCGCCTGCGTTTGTCACCAGGTAGTTGGTCAATTGTTCTTTCATGATTTCCTCCTTATGATTACCTCATAGGTCGGCCCGCAGGGTAATGTTGCGTGCCGCACAATATTTGCTGATGGAACATCGAGTCCTTGCCGTTACGGAGGTCAAGTCCTTGACGTAGCTCAGTAAAAAATTGTTGAATTTAATTTCCAGGGTTGCAGCGCCCAGGCTGCTCACCGGATACAGAGCCAAATTTCCGGAGAACAGGTTTAAGTTGCTCTCTGTGGCCCGGAGATTGCTGTCCAGGGTAATGCGGGTATCATTTTCCGTCACGGCGAAGGCCAGCCGGTCATATTCCACGATACATTTGGGAACATAATGAAATTGCTGCATCCGTCCGTACATTTCCAGGGCGAAAGGATCTGCGATCTCCAGCAGCGGCTGATAATCCCCCTGGGCCAAGTGAATTGCCTGACGACGGGTCAGGGTAAGGGAGCGCTTGCGCTGCACGTCGCCCTGTTTCTCCTTCAGCTCCAGTTTGGCGGTTTGGTCTTCCGGGTCATAAATACGCAGACGGATTTTGTGACGCATTTCCATCCCGTCCAGCTTATCCCAGAAGTCTCCGTCCTGCAACGTGTCAAAATACAGCGACCTGACGGGGTATCCCTGGTCCGTGCCGTGAATATCCCGATGGAGGGTTTGGCCCAACAGGAAGCGCAGATGGGTGTACTCCTGGGGGTTGAGCATATACTTTTGTTCTGTCCGTAGGACATCCAACACATTACTCATGAATTATATTCCTTCCTGACGCACCCCATGGAATCCGGGGGTCGTCAAACCAGGCTCCGCTGGGGCAGAACCTGATGTGGTTTCTCCGGGCAATCATTCCCGGCCTCTGCGCTACAGGATTCGCCGGTTCCGGGCCTCGGTGATGGCGGCGGCCTTGCTGCGCACACCCAGCTTCCGGTAGGTTTCCTGGTTATAGTACTTTACGCCGGCGGGAGAGAGACTCAGAACATCTGCGATCTCTGCGACGCTCAGCCCCTGCGCCTGCAGGCGCAGAATCTTCAGCGCCTTGTCGCTCAGCGCAACGTGTCCGCTTTCCCGTTCGCTCAGATAGGCCGGGTAAAGTTCTGCGATGTGGGCGCACTCCGTCAGAACTTTCTTTTGAAAGGACTTGTCATTCCACACAAACTTTTCATTTCGCAGGAGCTCCCAGAGCGCGGCGCCCTCCCGGGAGAGAATGCGGACAAAATGGTAGGATTCCGCCTGGGAAATGGCTTTTTGCAGTGTTTGCTCCCACTGGGAATTGCCGGTCCGGAACTGCGCAATTGCGGTCAGAATGGCGGACTCAATTTCCAGGTAAATCCGCTCCCGCTTCTGAGCATAGAGGGTCAGCCGCTGGAGCAGGGATAACGCCTTTCCCTTCTTTCCGGTAGCCAGATAAGCCCGCACTTTTACGCTGTAACGATACCGCTCCAGAGAACAGAACTCCTGATCCTCGTCCGGCGCCTGGGCCAGCCAATCCGCAATGTCACCGGTTTTGCCACTGTAGAGCAGAAGCTGAAGCCGGAATGTGTCGATGCTGGACAGAAGCTGGGGGGCGGTCTCCGCCGCGCTGCGCCGGAAGCTGTCCAGGCTCTCCAGTGCGTCCTCCAGGTGATTGTTCAGCATGGACAGCTGGGCAAGGATGGCCACTGCAACAAAAATCAGTTCCTTCTTGCCGCCGCTTTCGGCCTGAAGTCTGCCCTTGTTGGCGAGAGAGGAGACCTCATAGCTGTCATGGCCTTTCTCAAAATAGCTCTCGGCCAGTGCAATGTTTGCCATTCCTTTTCCGAAAGAGCCGAGGGCCAGCTCCAGCGCCCGGCCCAGGCTGTGGAGCAATTCTTTGTCCCGTTTGCTCCACTCGCTGAAATCCTTTCCGCCGTTCAGAATGGAGGGCTGGTTGTTGGTCAGGGATACCTCTGGGAAAATGGTGTGCCATTCGGAAACCAGCAAGCCGGCGCTGCGGATACTGGCCGCCATTTGTGCAATCCCTTTGTGGGGAAGAATGATGTCAAGGCTGAGCAGCCGGGCCTGGGCGGTTTTGCGGACGCTGCCGGTCTGGGACGCAGCGTATTTGCGCAGCGCCCCATACCAACGCTCGCTTTCCTCGTCATTGAGCAGGATGGACTGCAGGATACACATCCCTGCCATCAGTTCCGGGCTGGTAAGAATCCGGTCGTCGGAAAGGGAAAGGTAGTACCGCCGCAATTCCCAGTAATGGGCGGCCCCCACATAGGTCCGGGCATTGTGGATCAGAAGGCGGGAGATCCCTTCTTCATTCTGGCAGGTTTCGTACATGGCCAGCGCCTCCGGAATCTGCCTCCGGAGTTCATAGCTGGTACCGGCACTGAGGTACAGTTCCTGAATATGGCTCTGAGAACAGCGCTGCCGGAGCCGCCGGCGAAAGGATGCCCGCACGGCATAACGAAGGCTGTAGATGGTCTGCTCACCCTGGGTGGATTCATAGAGAAAATTTCCGGAACCATATGCCATTGCAATGAATTTTTCCACATGGTGTTTCTTCGTGATCAGCTGGGCCATGGATACATCGAACTGATCGACGATAGAGATGTCCGTCAGGAACTCCTGAAGCTCAACGGGCCAATTGTCATAGACATTGACGTCGAGGTAATCACACCAATCCTCCTGGGCGCGCTGAATGGCCTCTTTTTCCAGCTTTCGTATCTGAAGCTGATCTTTTCCCTGAAGGTTCAAGGACGAAAACTGCAGGCAGGCAATGCGAAGAAACAGGGGATGTCCCTTGGATATTGCCTGAATCTGCTGCCTGGTTTCGGGCAGGGGAGATAAACCCCAAAGGGAAAGGTATGCGTTTATTTCTTCTTCCGACAGTGCAAGTTCGTTTTCCGAAATGGTCACAAACACATAGCGGAAGTATAAGGCTTTCAGCCAGGGCGGAAGGGGGCACCGGGAGATCAGGATGAGCCAGGTTTTGCCCTGCTCAATGATCTGCTCCAATGCGGAACGCATGGATTTCTGGTCATCCACGGAAGTGAGCAGATGCAGATTATCCACCACAACGATGGAAGAAGGGGGATGCGCCAGCTGCATAAACAGCTGCTGACCGTCCATCTCGCCCCATACACAGTATGTGTATTTCCTGCGTGAGAGAAAATTACAAACAAGGGAGGTCTTTCCGAAGCCGGCGTCGCCATAGATATACACGGCCTGGCGGATGGCCTGCGCGGTGCGCATGAGCTCCGTTGCGCGCTGCGGACGCAGGTAGCGGGAATCCAAAACCGGGGACATATTGGGAATTTGATCGTTCACAGTACGCTCACGCTCCTTCCGAAAAGGATAGTTTTTTTGGGCTGCACCAAAGGACAGGATATGCCAATCTGAGCGTATTATATATACTAGGGTTGGAAAAGTAAACTAGCCAAAAGGATAGACTTTCCTGATTTGGGCTCGCTTCACAGGTAAGAGATGGCAAAAAGAAAAGGGGTATGGTTTGTGCAAAAAGACGATGCAGTCTTATAGATTGGAATATAAGCATAAAAAGGCGGGAAATAGGACGCATTTTATATAGAAAAACGGAAAGAGCAAATTATAGCGGATATAAAGACGAATGGCGGGCTTTGAATGGGAGCAATGTAATATATGAAAAGTATGAAATAGATGATTGACTTTTTCAGCGGCGTGTGGTAGATTGGTTGATAGATTCATAGAGGGAGGCTTTTCGCAATGGAACACATCAAGACCCTGGAAACCCGCAACCTGTGCGACAGCGCCAAGAACGGCGGCTGCGGCGAATGCCAGACATCCTGCCAGTCCGCCTGCAAGACCAGCTGCGGCATCGCCAACCAGAAGTGCGAGAACAAGGAAAACAAGTAACCCAAAACACGGAAAATGCCGCCGGTTTCGGCGGCATTTTTTGATGAAAAGGAGAGAATGCTGTGATACATCAGTACAAGCTGTGCGGATATAATATTGTATTGGACGTCTGCTCCGGGTCCGTCCATGCGGTGGACGACATTGCCTACGAGATCATCGCCCGCTATGAGGGAAACACCCGGGAACAGGTGCTGAACCAGACGGCGGCGTTGTTCCCGGCGGTTCCCCGGAGCGAACTGGAAGAATGCTATGACCAGGTGGCCGGACTGGAGCAGGCGGGAAAGCTCTTTACCCCCGATGCCTTTGCCCCCATGGCGGGCAAGCTGAAGGAGAAAACAGCCGGGGTGGTGAAGGCTCTGTGCCTCCATGTGGCTCACACCTGCAACCTGAATTGTTCCTACTGCTTTGCCAGCCAGGGAAAGTACCACGGAGAGCGGGCCGTCATGTCTTTCGAGGTAGGCAAGCGTGCCCTGGACTTCCTGGTGGAGAATTCCGGCAGCCGGAAAAATCTGGAGGTGGACTTCTTCGGCGGGGAACCGCTGATGAACTTCCAGGTGGTGAAGGACCTGGTGGCCTATGCCCGTAGCATCGAAAGGGAGAAGGGAAAACATTTCCGCTTCACCCTGACCACCAATGGCGTGCAGATTGACCAGGATGTGATTGACTTTGCCAACCGGGAGTGCAGCAACGTGGTGCTGAGCCTGGACGGGCGGAAGGAAATCCATGACCGTTTCCGGGTGGACTATGCAGGCAACGGCAGCTGGGAGAAGATTGTGCCCAAGTTTCAGGCCCTGGTGAAGGCCCGGGGCGGGAAGGACTACTATATGCGGGGCACCTTCACCCATGCTAACCCGGACTTCCTCAAGGACATCCAGCAGATGCTGGATTTGGGCTTCACCGAACTGAGCATGGAGCCGGTGGTCTGCGCCAAGGGGGACCCCTCGGAACTGACCCAGGAGGACCTGCCCATTGTGCTGGAGCAGTATGAGCAGCTGGCGAAGCTCATGCTGGAGCGGGACGAGGAAGGCCGCCCCTTCACCTTCTACCATTACATGATTGACCTGACCGGGGGCCCCTGCATCTACAAGCGGATTTCCGGCTGCGGCAGCGGCACGGAGTACATGGCGGTGACCCCTTGGGGGGACCTGTATCCCTGCCACCAGTTTGTGGGGGAGGAGGCCTTCAAGCTGGGCAACATCTGGGAGGGGGTTACCAACCGGGAGGCCCAGGAGCAGTTCGCCGCCTGCAATGTCTATGCCCATCCGGAGTGCCGGGACTGCTGGGCCAGGCTGTACTGCTCCGGGGGCTGCGCCGCCAACGCCTACCACGCCACCGGCTCTGTCACCGGGGTCTACGAGTACGGCTGCACCCTGTTCCGCAAGCGGATGGAGTGCGCCATTGCCGTGGCGGTGGCCCGGGCCATGAAGGCGTAACATGGACACGCCGGTGTGTGACTTTGCCGCCCGCTATGCCCAAAGCGGCAGCCTGCGGCTGCATATGCCCGGGCACAAGGGGCAGGCCATCCTGGGGCCGGAACCCTGGGATCTGACGGAGATTCCCGGGGCGGACAGCCTGTACGAAGCGGAGGGAATCCTCCGCCGGAGCCAGGAAAATGCGTCGGCTCTGTTCGGCTGCCCCACCTTCTACTCTGCGGAAGGGTCCTCCCAGTGCATCCGGGCCATGGTGTTCCTGGCGGCCCAGGATGCCCGGAGCCGGGGACAGCGGCCCCTGATTGCCGCCGCCCGGAATGCCCACAAGACTTTTCTGACAGCGGCGGCGCTGCTGGACGTGCCGGTGCGCTGGCTCTATCCCCAGCCGGGGGAGAGCTATCTTTCCTGTCAGCCCGGGCCGGAGGACCTGGAACGGGAACTGACCCGGGGGGAGAAACCCACGGCGGTGTACATCACTACCCCGGATTACCTGGGCAACCAGGCGGACATTGCAGCTTTGGCGGCGGTGTGCCGGAAGCATCAGGTGCTGCTGCTGGTGGACAACGCCCACGGGGCCTATCTGCGTTTCCTTCCGGCGTCGGCCCATCCCATGGACCTGGGAGCGGACCTGTGCTGCGATTCTGCTCATAAAACCCTGCCGGTGCTCACCGGCGGGGCCTACCTGCACATCGGAGCGGCAATGCCGGAAACAGTTGTTTGGAACGCCCCCCAGGCCATGGGGATGTTCGGCTCCACCAGCCCGTCTTATCTGATTATGCAGTCCCTGGACCGGGCCAACGCCTATCTGGGGGGAGAATTCCGGCGGGAACTGGAAAAACTGCTGCCCCGGGTAGAGAGACTGAAAAAACATATCCAGGCGATGGGTTACCAGCTTACCGGGACGGAGCCCCTGAAGATCACCCTTGCCCCCAAATCCCGGGGCTGCCGGGGGACGGAGCTGGGGGAGACCCTGGCCCAGGAGGGAATCGTCTGCGAATTTGCTGACCCGGATTACCTGGTGATGATGTTCTCCCCCCAGCTGCCGGGTGGGACCGGGGAGCGGATTTTGAGAGCGCTGGAATCCGTCCCGCCCCAGACGCCAATTTGGGAGCGGCCGCCCCGGGTGGAGCCGGGGGAACCGGTGCTGTCCCCCCGGGAGGCCATGCTTTCTCCTTGGGAAATTCTTCCGGTGGAGAATTGTCTGGGCCGGGTGCTGGCGGCGCCCAGCGTGGGCTGCCCCCCGGCGGTGCCGCTGGCGGTGTGCGGGGAACGGATTACCCGGAACACCTTGGACTGCTTTGCCTACTATGGCATCCAGACCTGCACCGTCACGGCGGAAGTATCTGCAAAATAAAAATCGGAACGAACTTTTTGGTTCGTTCCGATTTTTTTCTTATGCGAACTGGCTGGCGTACAGCCGGTAGTACATCCCCCGCTGCGCCAGAAGCTCGTCGTGAGTTCCCTGCTCCACCACGTTGCCCTGATCCAGAACCAGAATCCGGTCGGCGTTCTGGATGGTGGACAGCCGGTGGGCGATAACGAAGCAGGTCTTGCCCTGCATCAGGCTGCGCATGGCAGCCTGTACCTGCTGCTCGGTGTTGGTGTCCACGTTGCTGGTGGCCTCGTCCAGAATCAGCATGCTGGTGTCGTAGAGCATGGCCCGGGCGATGGTCAGCAGCTGCTTCTGCCCCTTGCTGATGTTGCTGCCGTCCTCGGTGATGACGGTGTTGTAGCCCTTGGGCAGGCGCATGATGTAGTTGTGGATGTGAGCGGCCTTGGCGGCGGCCACCACTTCCTCCATGGTGGCGTTTTCCTTGCCGTAGGCGATGTTCTCAAAAATGGTACCCTGGAACAGCCAGGTGTCCTGGAGCACCATGGCGTAGCTGCGGCGCAGACTGTCCCGGGTGACGGAGCGGATCTCGTGACCGTCTACATAACATCCCCCGCCGCTGACGTCGTAGAAGCGCATCAGCAGGTTGATGATGGTGGTCTTGCCTGCGCCGGTGGCGCCCACAATGGCGATGGTCTGTCCTGCCTTTGCATGCAGGGACAAATCCTTCAGAACGATCTTTCCAGGCAGGTAACCGAAGGAAACGTGGCGCATTTCCACATCTCCCCGGACATGCTCCAGCACCGTGGCGTCGGGAGCGTCGGCGGACTCTTCCTCCTCGTCCAGCATCCGGAACACCCGCTCCGAGGCGGACAGGGCAGAGTAGATTTCATTGATGATGTTGGCAGCTTCGTTGATGGGGCCGGAGAACTTCCGGGAATAGAGGACGAAGCTGGAGATTTTTCCCAGATCCACCATGCCCTCAAAATACAGCAGGGCGCCGAACAGGCCGATCAGGGCCAGACCCAGGTTGTTGATGAAGTTCACCGTGGGACCGGTGGTGGAGCCCAGGGCGTCCGCCCGGAAGTAGGCGTCGGCGGCCTCGTGGTTGATTTCGGAAAATTCCTGGCAGACCCCATCCTCGTGGGCATAGGCGGCGATGGTTTTTTGGCCGCTGAACATTTCTTCCACATAGCCGTTCATCTCGCCGTAGGCGGCGCTGCGCCGGGAGTACAGGGGCCGGGTGCGCTTGCCGATGTAACGGGTGTAGGCGAAGGCCAGGGGAATGGTGATGAGCATGCACAGCATCAGAATGGGGGAGATGGCGCACATCATCAGGAAGGAGCCAACCACGGTCACCACGCTGGTCATGATCTGGACCACGTCGGTGGACAGGCTGGTGCAGATCACGTCCACGTCATAGCTCACCCGGCTGATAATGTCACCGGCCTGATTGCGGTCGAAGAAGCTTACCGGCAGGGACATCATCTTGTTAAAGACGTCTCCCCGCATTTTTTCCGCAACCTTGCGGCTGACGCGCATCATGCCCAGGTTGACCAGCAGGGTCAGCACGCTGCTGAGCACATACACCACCAGCATGCATATGGCATAGTGGCCAACCACGGTAAAGTCCACGGCCCCCGGCCCGGCATCCGCAGCGGCAATGGTCTCGCCGGCAAATTTGGGTCCCAGCAGATTGCAGATATTGCCCGCGATTGCCAGGGCGCACATGGCGGCCATAGGCCAGCGGAAGGGCTTCATGTAGCTGAGCAGACGGCCCAGGGCCTTTTTGGTATTCTTGGGGCGTTCTTTTGTTCTGCCCCGATCTCCGGAACCTGGCATAAGTCCCCCTCCTTCAGCACAGAGACCCCATCTGGGTCTCGTAGATGGCCCGGTAGGCCGGGCAGGTTTTCAGCAGGGTTTCGTGGTTTCCGTAGCCGATGCACTGGCCGTTGTCCATCACCAGAATATTGGTCATGGACATGACGGAACTGACCCGCTGAGCAATGAGAATGGTGGCGCTGTCCTTGTGGTGTTCTCCAATGGCCTTGCGCAGCAGAGAGTCGGTCTTGTAGTCCAGAGCGCTGGAGGCATCGTCCAGAATCAGAATGTCCGGACTGCCCGCCAGAGCCCGGCTGATGAAAATTCGCTGCTTCTGCCCGCCGGAAAGGTTGGCGCCCTTGATCTGGGCCATGTACTCCAGGCCGTCGTCCAGGCGGTCAATGAACTCTGCCGCCATGGCGTCCACAATGGCGCTGCGCAGCTGGGCCTGGGAGAAGTCCCGGCCGAAGGAGATGTTGTGGCTCAGGGTATCCTGGAATACCACGTCGTTCTGGAACACCACGCCGAACTTCCGGCGCAGTTCCTCCTTGGGGTAGGTGCGCACGTCCCGGCCGTCGATGCAGACGCTGCCGCTGTCCGGGTCATAGAAGCGCATCAGCAGGTTGACGATGGTAGTTTTGCCGCAGCCCGTGGGACCGATGATGCCCAGGGACTGGCCCCGGTTCAGCTGGAAGCTGATATCCTTCAGGCACAGCTCCGGAGCGCCGCCGGAAAAATCCTCTGCGGTTCCCTGGTGGGCATGATAGCTGAAATTCACATGGGAGAAGGAGATGAAGGCGCTGCTGTCCCCGGGAACTTCCGCTTCGGGCAATACCTTCAGATCCTCCGGCGCGTCCAGCACCTGCCCGATCCGGTCGGCGGAGGCGGTGGCCTTGCTCACCATCATGAACATCCGGTTGATGGCCATGATGCTTTGCAGAATCATATTAAAATAGGTAAGGAAGGCCAGAATCACGCCGGGCTTCATAGCGCCGCTGTTGACCCGGGTGGCGCCTACAAAAACCACCAACGTCAGGCCCACGTTCAGGCACAGCTGCATGAAGGGGCCGGGGAACGCCATCAAGGCGCTGGTGCGCATATCGCTGCGGGTCATGGCTTGGTTGTAGTTCCGGAACCGCCGCTTTTCATATTCGGTTTTGGAGAGGGCCTTGACCACCCGGATGCCGGTGATGTTCTCCCGCATGGCCCGGACCACATCGTCCAGCCGTCGCTGCACGTCGTTGTACAGCGGAATACCCTTCCGGGAGATGCCGATGACCACCACCATCAGGATGGGAACCAGGCAGCACAGGATGGAGCTGAGCACCAGGTCCATGGTCAGGGTCACCAGAATGCCGCCCAGCAGAATGATGGGGGCACGGACGCAGAGCGTCTGCAAGGTGCGCACGAAGTTCTGCACGTTGTAGCTGTCGCTGGTCATCCGGCTGGTGAGACTGGGAAGCCCAAAGGTGTCAAACTGGCTTCCGCTGAGATAGATGGTCTTGTGAAACAAATCCCGGCGCAGGTCATAGGCAACCTTGTGGGCGTTGTCTACGGACATCTGGTTGGCGTGGAGGTTCAGCTGCCAGGTGGCCACAGCGGAGAGGATCATCGCAACGCCCCACAGGCAGATAGCCGTCACATTTCCCTGGGGAACCACATTGTCGATCAGGTGCTCCAGAATGTAGGGCAGCATCAGCTCGGAGAAGGCGGACAGCAGTTTCAGAGCCATGACCAGCACAATGCCGGTCCAGTAAATCCGGATATAGTGGAAGGTTAGTTTCATTCTGCGGCCTCCTCCTGCCCACTGTCTTTGCACCGGCAGTCTTTGCGGGGATACTGCTCCGTCCAGCTGTTGTCCAGCTTGGTCAGCAGCGACAGCAGGGTTTCCCGCTCCTCCCAGGACAGCACCTGCAGATACTGAATGTTCCGGGTCAGTTCCCGGGCTTCCATCTGCTCCAGCTGCTCCTTGCCTGCACTTGTCAACCGCAGCAGCACCTGCCGCCGGTCCTCCGGACAGGGGTCACGCTGAAGCAGACCGTCCTCTTCCATCTTTTTCAGCAGTTCGCTCAGGGTGCTTTGCTGGATGGCCATGTGGTCCAGCAGCTGCCGCTGGGTCATTTCCTGATGCCTGTGCACCACACGAAGCACCCGCAGGCGGCTGGCTTTGCCCCCTTCGGAATGCTTGTGGAGAAACCGGAAGCATCGCCATAAGGTATACACCAGGTCCCGTACTTGTTCCTCCTGGGTCATCGTATCTCCTCCCTCTTTCTGAATCGGTATTTCAGGGACATTATATTTCCTCAAAAAATAAAAGTCAATCGGTGCCGATTAAATTGAGAGAAAATCGAAAGGACAGAATACACTTGTGAGAAGTTCATATAAAATTCATGGATTTGGAACGCCGGAGGAACTCTCCCGGACGGATGGAGGAACAGCCCGCCGCTATAATGGGGGACAACAAGCGGCTGAGCTGCTGAAATTGATTTGGAGGCATTTGAATATGTATTTTGAAGCCATTGCAAAGGTAATCGCCGACCGTACCGGCTGTGACGTATCCGCTGTGAAGCCTGAGAGCACCTTCACCGAACTGGGCATCGACTCCCTGGACACTGTGGAGCTGCTGATGAACCTGGAGGACGAACTGAACATCGAAATCGAGCTGGATCAGCCCGTGGCCACCGTGGGCGACCTGGACAAGTTCATCCAGAGCAAACAGGGGTAAACGCCATGATCAAGTCAGCAATTTGTGAGCTGCTGGGTATCCGTTACCCGGTGTTTCAGGGCGGAATGGCTTGGATCGCTGACGGCAAACTGGCCGCTGCCGTGTCAAATGGCGGCGGCCTTGGCATTATTGCCGCAGGCAACGCCCCGGCGGACTATGTCCGCAGCCAGATTCAGATTGCCAGAGGGCTGACCGAAAAGCCCATCGGCGTGAACATTATGCTCATGAGCCCCTTCGCCGACGAGGTGGCCCAGGTGGTGGCGGAAGAAAAGGTGGAAGTAGTGACCACCGGTGCCGGCAATCCTTCCAAGTATATGAACGTTTGGAAGGAAGCGGGGATCAAGGTGATTCCCGTGGTGGCCTCCGTGGCCATGGCCAAGCTGATGACACGGCTGGGGGCCTCCGCCCTGATTGCCGAGGGCGGCGAGAGCGGCGGCCATGTGGGCGAGCTGACCACCATGGTGCTGGTGCCCCAGGTCTGCGACGCCACCAACCTGCCGGTGATTGCCGCCGGCGGCATTGCCGACGGCCGGGGCGTGGCGGCGGCCTTCATGCTGGGGGCCTGCGGCGTCCAGATGGGCACCCGGTTCCTCAGCGCCTATGAATGCACCATTCATCCCACCTATAAAGAAAAGATTCTCAAAGCCACGGACCTGTGCACCATGGTCACCGGCAAGCGGCTGGGCCATCCGGTGCGGAGCCTGCGGACCCAGTTCGCCCGGAACTATGCCAAGGCGGAGTACGGCGGCATGAACGACGCCGACCTGGAGGCTCTGGGCACCGGCGCCCTGCGCCGGGCGGTACAGGAGGGCGACAATGAGCATGGCTGTTTCCTCTCCGGCCAGATTGCGGCCATGGTGAAGCAGGAACAGCCCGCCGCCGACATCGTCCGGGAGGTCATGGAGGAGGCGGAGCCCATTTTGCGGAGGGCGCAGACATGGGCGGAGTGAGCTTCCTCTTCTCCGGCCAGGGGGACCAGTTCCCCGGTATGGGCCGGGACCTGTATGAAACCTACCCCGCTGCCCGGGCGGTGTTCGACCTGTGCGAACGCCTTCGCCCCGGGACCCAGGCGCAGTGCTTTCAGGGCACGGCGGAGGAATTGAAGGAAACGGTGAACACTCAGCCCTGCCTGTTCGCCATGGAACTGGCGGCAGCGGCGGTGCTGGAGGAGAAGGGGATTGTGCCCCAGGCTGCGGCGGGCTTCTCCCTGGGAGAGGTGACAGCGGCGGCATTCACCGGCATCGTGGACCGGGAAACCGGCTTCCGGCTGGTGTGCAAACGGGGGCAGCTGATGCAGGCCGCTGCGGAGCAGGCCGACACCGCTATGGCGGCGGTGGTGAAGCTGACGCCGGAAACGGTGAAAGAACTCTGCGGCCGCTACAGCCAGGTTTATCCCGTGAATTTCAACTGCCCCGGGCAGATTACCGTGTCCGGCCTGACGGAGCAGATGACCCTCTTCGCTGCCGATGTGAAGGCGGCGGGGGGCCGGGCCATTCCCCTGAAGGTCAAGGGCGCTTTCCACTCCCCCTTCATGGCGGAGGCGGCGAAGGCCTTTGCCGGAGAGCTGGCGCAGGTCCAGCCGGGCAGCGGCAGAATGCCTCTGTATTCCAATGTGACGGCCCGGCCCTATGAAGGCGACCCCCGGGACCTGCTGGCAAAGCAGATTGCCAGCCCGGTGCTCTGGGAGAACATCATCCGGAACATGGCCGAGGCGGGCATCGACACTTTCGTGGAAATCGGTCCGGGCAAGACCCTGACCAACATGGTAAAGAAGATTCTCCCCCAGGCAAAAACCTACTGCGTGGCGGAGCTGGAAACCCTGCTGAAGGAGGTAGCGGTATGCTGAACGGAAAAGTGGTCCTGGTCACCGGGGGTTCCCGGGGCGTCGGGGCGGCCATTGCCCGGAAATTTGCCTCCATGGGCGCCAATGTGGCGGTGATTTACGCCGGAAACCAGCAGGCGGCGGAAGCTGTCTGCGCCCAGTGCCGGGAATACGGGGTGGAGGCCAAGGCCTATCGCTGTGATGTGGCCAGCTTCACGGAAGCCAAGGACACCGTAACCGCCGTCAAGACGGACTTCGGCGCCGTGCATATTCTGGTGAACAATGCGGGCATCACCCGGGATGGGCTGATTCCCATGATGAAAGAAGAAGCCTTTGACGCCGTTCTGGATACCAACCTGAAGGGCGCCTTTAATATGATCCGGCACTGTGCCGGACTGTTCCTGCGTAATCGGGAGGGCTGTATCATCAATATCAGCTCCGTCTCCGGCCTGATGGGCAACGCCGGACAGTGCAACTACGCCGCCTCCAAGGCGGGACTCATCGGCCTGACCAAGTCCGTGGCCAAAGAGCTGGCCCCCAAGGGCATCCGGTGCAATGCCATTGCCCCGGGCTTCATCCGCACGGACATGACCGGGGCCCAGGAAAATAACCCTCTGCTTTCCATGATCCCCCTGGGAACCATGGGAGAGGCAGAGGATGTGGCCCAGGCTGCGGCCTATCTGGCCACGGCAAAGTATGTGACCGGCGAGGTCCTCCGGGTAGACGGCGGCATCGCCATGTAACATGTAAGGAGAGAATTATGGCAGAAAACAGACGTGTGGTGGTAACCGGCCTGGGCGTGGTCAGCCCGGTGGGCAGCGACATGGAAACCGCCTGGAGCAACCTGGTTTCCGGCTTCAACGGCATCGGCCCCATCACCTATTTCGATACAACCAATTACAAGGCCAAGCTGGGCGCTCAGGTCCAGGGCTTTGACCCCATGCAGTACATGGACCGCAGCGAAACCCTGCGCAGCGACAAATTCGCCCAGTACGCCATGGGCGCCGCCGTCCAGGCGGTGGAGGAGAGCGGCGTCATCGGCACCCTGCCCCCGGAGCGGGTGGCGGTGTACTTCGGCTCCGGCATCGGCGGCCTGAACACCGTCTCCACGGAGATCAGCAAGCTGGAGAGTCGGGGCCCCCATCGGGTGTCCCCCCTGTGCGTGCCCATGATGATCGCCAACATGGCGGCGGGCATGATTGCCATCCGCTACAACTGCCAGGGTGCGGCCATGCCTGCGGTGACTGCCTGCGCCTCCGGCTCCAATGCCATCGGCGAGGCCCTGCGGGTAATCCGTCACGGCTATGCTGACGCCGTGATTACCGGCGGTGCGGAGGCATCCATTGTTCCCGTGGGCATCGCAGGCTTCATCAACATGAAGGCTCTGTCCGTGGCGGAGGACCCCAATGCGGCGTCCCTGCCCTTTGACGCCCGCCGGGGCGGCTTCGTCATCGGCGAAGGGGCAGCTGCCCTGGTGCTGGAGGAGTACGAGCACGCCAAGGCCCGGGGGGCAAAAATCTACGGCGAGCTGTGCGGCTACGGCTCCACCTGCGACGCCTACCACATCACGGCGCCCCACCCCGAGGCCCTGGGCGGCGCCCGGGCCATGGAGCAGGCGCTGTCCGAGGCGGGCTACAACGGTACGGAGTCCCTCTACATCAACGCCCACGGCACCGGCACCCCCCTGAACGACGTGGGGGAGACCAAGGCCATCAAGAGAGCCCTGGGGGAAGAGCAGGCTTACAAGGCCCTCATCAGCTCCACCAAGTCCATGACCGGCCATATGCTGGGTGCGGCGGGAGCCATCGAGGCCATTGTCTGCCTGAAAACCCTGGAAACCGGGGTGGTGCCCCCCACCATCAACCTGCTCCAGCCGGACCCGGAATGTGACCTGAACTATGTGCCCAATGCCGCGGTGCAGGCGGACGTGAACCTGTGTATTTCCAACTCTCTGGGCTTCGGCGGCCACAATGCCTCCCTGGCCTTCCGGAAGGTGTAAGCTATGAAGGAAACCGATATTCGCAAATATGCCGAGCTGATGAAGGAACTGGGCCTCACCGGCCTGGAGATCACCGAGGATAACCAGGTGGTCCGCCTGGAGCGGACACCGGCCCCCGAGGTCCGTCCGGCAGCGCCGGTGGAGGTCCCCGCTGCGGCTGCCGCACCCAAGACCGCCGGGAACTGCGTCAGCATCAAGTCTCCCCTGGTGGGCCTGTTCTACGCCGCCCCGGCGGAGAACGCCGAGCCCTATGTGTCCGTGGGAGACACGGTGAAAAAGGGCCAGACCCTGTGCATCGTGGAGGCTATGAAGCTGATGAACGAAATCAGCGCCGAGGAGGACGGTGTGGTGACGGAAATCTGTGTGGCCAACGGCCAGATGGTGGAGTACGGCACCGAGCTGTTCCGGATTCAGAGGTAAGACCATGAACCGGGAAGAAATTATGGAAATTCTCCCCCACCGGGACCCCATGCTCCTGGTGGAGGAGGTGGAGAATCAGGATGGCTGGGCGGTGGGACACTACCATGTCCGGGGGGATGAGTTCTTCCTCCAGGGACATTTTCCCGGCAATCCCATTGTGCCCGGAGTGATTCTGTGCGAGATGCTGGCCCAGTCCGCCTGTGTGCTGATGAAGGACGCCATGACGGAGGGCAAGCTGCCGGTGTACACCGGACTGAACAATGTGAAGTTCCGTTCCCCGGTTCGCCCCGGGGATACGGTGCAGATGCGCTGCCATATCAAGCGGGCCAAGCACCCGTTCTACTTTGCCGAGGGCACCGTCAGCGTGGGCGACCGGCTGTGTGTCAGTGCGGAATTTTCCTTTGCCATTACAGGAGTGTAACCTATGTTCTCAAAAATTCTGATCGCCAACCGGGGTGAAATTGCGGTCCGGATCATCCGGGCCTGCAAGGAGATGGGCGTGGCCACGGTGGCGGTATATTCCGAAGCGGACCGGAACGCCCTGCATGTGGCCCTGGCGGATCAGAGCTACTGCATCGGCGGGCCGGAAGCCTCGGAGAGCTACCTCAACGAGCAGCAGGTCATCAGCGCCGCCGTGCTGGCGGGGGCCCAGGCCATCCACCCCGGCTACGGCTTCCTGTCGGAGAACGCCCACTTTGCCCGGCTGTGCCAGAAGAACGGTCTGGCCTTCATCGGCCCCAATCCGGAGCACATGGAGCAGCTCAGCGACAAGGCGGTGCTGAAGGAACTGATTCAGACCACCGGCCTGACCCCGATCCCCGGCACCAAGGCACTGCCCTCCGTGGAGGAGGCCAAGGCTGCGGCGGAAAAAATCGGCTACCCCGTGATGCTCAAGGCCTGCGCCGGTGGCGGCGGCCGGGGCATCCGGCTGATTCAGTCGGTTTCTGAGCTGGAAGAAGCCTGGAATCAGGCCACCTCCGAGGCCCTCAGCGCCTTTGGGGACGGCTCGGTGTATCTGGAAAAATATGTGTCTCCCGCCCGGCATGTGGAACTGCAGATGCTGGCGGACGAACAGGGCAACGTGGTTTGCCTGGGGGAGCGGGACTGCTCTCTCCAGCGGCGCAACCAGAAGCTGATTGAGGAAACCCCCTCTCCGGCGGTTTCCCCGGAGCAGCGCCGGAAGATCATGGCTCTGGCGGTGGATGCCGTGAAGAAAATCGGCTATGTGGGAGCGGGCACCCTGGAATTCCTCCTGGACCGGCAGGGAAACTTCTGGTTCATGGAGATGAATGTCCGGCTTCAGGTGGAACACTGCGTCACCGAGATGCTCACGGGCATCGACCTGGTGAAGTGGCAGATCCGGATTGCCGCAGGCATCCCCCTGAATTTCACCCAGGCGGACATTCCCATGACCGGCGCCGCCATCGAGTGCCGGATCAACGCCACCAGCTGCGGCACCCTGGAGATGCTCCATGTCCCCGGCGGTCCCTCGGTGCGCTTCGACACCTGCCTGCTGGAGGACACCCAGGTGTCCCCCTACTATGACTCCCTGCTGGGCAAGCTGATTGTCTATGCCAAGACCCGGGAGGAAACCCTGCGCAAGCTCCGGGCAGCCCTGTGCGAGCTGGTGATCCGGGGCATTCCCACCAACATTGAGGAGCAGCTGAACTTTGTAACCGACGACCGGTTTGTTTCCGGCGAATACGATCTGACATTTATGGGTAACAGGTGAAACTATGGCCTTTATCAACTTTTTAAAACCGAAAAACCAGCTGGAGGAGGGCGGCCGCACCGCCGCTCCCGTCCATGAGGACGCCGGGGAGCCGGAGAAAACCTGCCCCAACTGCCACAAGGCCATCCCTCTGAGCCGTCTCTGGGCCAACCACCTGGTCTGCCCCTGCGGTCACCATTTCCGGATGAAAGCCCGGCAGCGCCTGGCCATGATTGCGGACAAGGGCAGCTTCCGGGAGCTGTTCCGGGCTGTAAAGGCGGGAAATCCCCTGGATTTCCCGGGCTATGCCGAGAAAATTGAGACAGCCCGTACCGCCAGCGGGGAGGAAGAGGGCGTGATCTGCGGCGTTGCCGCGGTGGAGGGGCAGAAGTGCTGCCTGTTTGCCATGGAGCCGTATTTCATGATGGGCTCCATGGGCAGCGCCGTGGGAGAGAAGATCACCCGGCTGTTTGAGTACGCCACGGAGCACCGGCTGCCGGTAATTGGCTTTACCGTCTCCGGCGGCGCCCGGATGCAGGAGGGGCTGCTTTCCCTGATGCAGATGGCCAAAACCAGCGCTGCCGTCAAACGGCACAACGATGCGGGGCTGCTGTATGTGGCGGTGCTCACTGACCCCACCACCGGAGGCGTCACCGCCAGCTTCGCCATGGGGGCGGACATCATCCTGGCGGAGCCGGGGGCTACCGTGGGCTTTGCCGGGGCCCGGGTTATCGAGCAAACCACCCGCAAGTCCCTGCCCAAGGGCTTCCAGACGGCAGAATTCGTGCTTCAGCACGGATTCGTGGACAACATCACTCCCCGGGCGGGACAGAAGCAGATGCTGGCCGAGATCCTGCGGCTGCACAATGGAGGTTGACACCGTGACGCAGACACCCTATTCCAAAGTAAAACGGGCCCGGGAGAACACCAGACCCACCGGGCTGGACTATATCTCCAATCTGTTCCAGGGCTTTCTGGAACTCCACGGGGACCGCCGCTTTGCCGATGATCCTGCCGTTGTGGGGGGCATCGCCCGGCTGAATGGCACCCCGGTTACCGTCATCGCCATTGAGAAGGGCCACACCGCCAAGGAGCGGTCCTACCGGAACTTCGGTGCGCCTAACCCGGAGGGTTATCGCAAGGCCCTGCGGCTGATGAAGCAGGCGGAAAAATTCGGTCGGCCGGTGATCTGTTTCATCGATACTTCCGGGGCCTACTGCGGCATCGGAGGCGAGGAGCGGGGCCAGGGCCAGGCCATTGCGGAAAACCTGATGGAGATGAGCACCCTGTGCGTGCCCATTGTCTCCGTCCTCATCGGTGAGGGCGGCAGCGGCGGGGCCCTGGCTCTGGCGGTGGCGGACCGGGTGTTCATGCTGGAAAACGCAGTTTACTCTGTGATCTCGCCGGAGGGCTGCGCCAGCATCCTGTGGAAGGACGCCGCCAAGGCGGACACCGCCGCCGCCAGCCTGAAGCTGACGGCTCAGGACGCCCTGGACCTGGGCGTGATCGAAGGAATCATTTCAGAAGAAAATCTGGGCAAACAGCCCTTCTACCAGCGTCTGCGGGAACAGCTGACGAAAGAACTGGAAGGACTGAATGCGGACCCGGACCTGGTGGGCAAGCGGTATGACCGGTTCCGCCGGATCGGTACCAGCGGCTTGCAGGGATAAGGAGCAAATATGAGCGTTTATCAGAAGTATTGCCGGGAGGTCTTGAATGAACGGGGCGGACTGGAAAAAATTACCCTGGACTATCCGGAGAATTTCAACTTTGCCTACGACGTGGTGGATGTGATGGCGGATCAGACCCCGGACAAGACTGCCATGGTCTGGTGCAACACGGAAAACGAGGAGCATATCTTCTCCTTCGACCAGATCCGCCGCTGCAGCAACCGGATGGCCAACGTGTTTGCTCAGGCGGGGCTGAAGCGGGGGGACCGGGTGATGCTGGTGCTGAAGCGCCACTATGAATACTGGTTCGCCGTGATTGCTCTGCACAAGCTGGGGGTCACCGCCATTCCTGCCACCCATATGCTCACGGTGGAGGATTATGTCTACCGGCTGGAAACCGCCAAAGCCAACGCCATTGTCTGCACCTGGCAGAACGATGTGCCCCAGAAGCTCCGTGCTGCGGTGAAGAAGGCGGGGAATCCCTGCGTTCTCTGGTGCGTTCAGAGGGATGTGGAGGGCTTCCGGAATCTGACAGCGGAGATGGAGCAGGCGGAGGAAGTCTGGCAGCGGGTGCCGACGCTGGCCACCGACCCCATGCTCCTCTACTTCACTTCCGGCACCACTGGCTATCCCAAGGGTGTGATCCACGATTTTTCCTACCCGCTGGCCCACATTGTCACTGCCAAATACTGGCAGCAGGCCGAGGAGGACGGACTCCACTTTACCGTGGCGGAAACCGGCTGGGCCAAGGCCTCCTGGGGCAAGCTCTATGGCCAGTGGCTGGTGGGCAGCGCCGTGATGGTGTTTGACTTCGATAATTTTGAACCCAAACAGCTGTGCGCGGTGATCAACCGCTACAAGGTTACCTCCTTCTGCGCCCCGCCCACGGTGTATCGCTACCTGGTGCGCAAGGGCATTCCCGATATGCCCAGCCTGCGCCACGCCTCCACCGCCGGAGAAATGCTTGCCCCGGAGGTGTTCCGGAAGTTCCAGGAGCGCACGGGTCTTTCCCTGTGCGAGGGCTACGGCCAGACGGAGACCACCCTGCTCATGGCAAACTTCAAGGGCCAGACTCCGGTGGAAGGGTCCATGGGCCGAATCTCCCCCCTGTACAACATCCGCCTCCAGGATAAGGAAGGCAACCCGGTTGCCCCCGGGGAAATCGGGGAAGTGGTGATCGTGCCTCCGGAAAACGGCAGGCAGATCGGGGTGTTCAGCGGCTACCTGGACAACGAAAAGCAGTACCGTCATGCCTGGCGGGGCGGGGTGTATCACACCGGCGACGCCGCTTACATAGACGAAAACGGCAATTACTGGTTCCACGGCCGGTTTGACGACATCATCAAAACCGGCGGCTACCGGGTCGGCCCCTACGAGGTGGAGAATGTGCTTATGGAGCACCCGGCAGTGGTGGAGTGCAGCGTCATCGGCGTGCCGGACACCCTCCGGGGCCAGGCCATCAAGGCCTTTGTGGTGCTCACCGGCGGGAAAAAGCCCTCCATGGAGCTGGAGAAGGAAATCAAGGATTTCTGCAACAGCCGCCTGGCGGAGTACAAATGGATTCGTCTGGTGGAGTTTGTCCGGGAGATGCCCAAGACCATCAGCGGCAAAATCCGCAAAACCGAACTGAAAAAGGCCAGCGGTCAATAACTGCGCCTGCCCCGGAAGCAATTGCTTCCGGGGCGTTCTTCGTTTGACGATGGCTCCCTTTTGTGCTATAGTAAACACAAAAAATACCAGCTTTTCCGGAACCGCTGTCCGGAAGAAGGGGAGGAACGCAGGGATGGAGTGGGCCCAGGAAATTCTCAACCGGAGTGTCACCGGCTACCATCAATATTATCTGAATCCCGGGCCGGGGATTTGTTATGCCAGCGAGAACCTTTGCGGAATGCTGGGCTGCCGGCCGGAGGATCTGGTCTCCCGGCAGGAGGACCGGTACGCCCAGTGGATCTACCCCGGGGATCGGGGAGCGTATGCCGCCGCCCTGAAAACCCTGGCCCTGCGGCCCCAGACCCGGACCATCCAGTACCGGCTGGTGGGAAAGGACGGAAGCATCCGCTGGGTCAGCGATACCCTGACCTCCCGGATGACGCAGACGGGGGAACTGCAGGCGGATTCCGTTCTGACAGACATCACCGGGCTGAAACGGGAAAATCAGGAGCTACAATACCTGAACGACACGGTTCCCTGCGGCTTTATGAAATACACCTGTGAAGCCACTCCCCGGATTACCTATATCAATGACCGGATGTGCGGCATTCTGGGCCTGCCGGAGGGCGGCGATGGCCAGAGAGAATACCTGGAACTGTACAAGCAGAATGTTTATCTGATGATTCCCATGGATCAGAGAGAACGGATGCGCCGCTATCTGAGCCGGGTATACCGAAGGGGCACTCCCATTGCCGGTGAGATAACGGTTCTGCGCTGCGACGGTACCAAGGCCCACCTGTTCGGCTGGGTGACCAAGTGCGTCAACCAGGAAGGACAGGAGGAATTTCAGAGCGTCTGCATGGATGTGACGGACCGCTACCGGGAAAAGCGGGCGGCCCAGACCCAGCGGTATCTCAAAGCCGTGACGGAGGTCTATGACCTGATTTTTGAGCTGGACTTTCCGGCCAACACCGCCAAGTGCCTGTACGGGGAAAAATATCCCATGTTCCGCTGGGTGCAGAACATCTCCATGGAGATGGGGGAGGCGGTGGAGAAGTGGATTCGGGGCAATGTCCGGGAAGAGGACCGGGACCGAATCCGGGACCAGTTCCGGGGGATTTATACCGGCGGCTGGAAAACCGATGATGACCAGCCCCTGCGGCTTCGTTACCAGGGCCTCAGCGAAAATGGGGAGACGGTACCCTATCAGGGGATATTCCTGCAAATGGAGGAGGGCATATATTGGTTCTGCTGCCGGAGCGAGCCCCAGGAAACGGAAACCCTGCGCAGCGAAAACACCTCCCTCAAGGAGAATATGCAGGAGCTGATGCTCCGTTTCACCGATGGCCTGGCGGCCTTTGAACTCCGGGACGGCTGTGTCACGCCGCTGTACGCCAGTGATAACGTCTGTGAATTCTTTGGATTCACCCGGGAGGAGTGGCTGCCCATGATGCGCCGCAGCACCCCCATCCGCACTTTCGTCTCCCGCAGCGACACGGCCTATGAGGACTTTCTGGCCCTGCTGCAGAACGGAGAGCGGGAATTTACTTACTTTGACCTGAAAACCCAGCGGGAGCGGCGGATCAAGGCCATCTGCTCCCGGAAATCCCCGGGAGAAGGGGCGGTCCGCTACGTCATGCTGTACAATCTGGATCCCCGGCAGCCGGAATCCCCTGAGCAGCCGGCTCAGACCCCGGAAGTATCCATCCGGACCTTCGGCTATTTTGACGTGTTTGTGGGCAGCAAGCCCATTGCCTTCCGGAACAAGAAATCCAAGGAACTGCTGGCCCTGCTGGTGGACCGCCGGGGCGGCTACATTACCTCGGAGGAGGCCATTGCCTTCCTGTGGGAGGACGAGCCGGCCAGCCCGGTAACCTTGGCCCGGTACCGGAAGGTAGCCCTGCGGCTGAAGAACATTCTGGAGGAGTACGGCATTTCGGAGATTGTGGAATCGGTGGACGGAAAGCGTCGGATTGCCACGGACAAGGTCCGCTGTGACTTGTATGATTACCTCAGCGGGAAGGAAGGCTGCACCCAGCTGTTCAAGGGCAGCTATCTGACCAACTACAGCTGGGCCGAAACCACCCTGGCGGAGCTGACGGGAGAATTGGTCCCCCGATAAGGGAATCTTTATGCGCTCTTAATGCTGGGGTGGACGGTCTTAGCGCGCTCTTAAAGGAATCTGTGCTAGGATAGAGGCAGAGAAAGGGGATGTGTATATGGCATTCAAACTGGGAAGGAAATGGTTTCAGTTAAATTCCTTTCAGGTTGCCGCCTTTGGATTTGCCGGCGTGATACTGCTGGGTGCGCTGCTGCTGATGCTTCCTGTTTCCAGCGTTCAAGGGGTCGTCACCCCATTTATTGATACGCTGTTTACATCCACCACTGCTGTGTGCGTAACCGGTCTGGTGGTGCGCGATACGGGAACCTACTGGACAGTGTTCGGCCAAGCAATCATTTTGCTGCTGATTCAGATCGGCGGCCTGGGCGTTGTGACCATTGGCGCCTCCATTGCCATGCTCTCCGGCCGGAAGCTGGGACTGATGCAGCGCAGCACCATGCAGGACGCGGTGGCGGCGCCCAAGATCAGCGGAATTGCCCGGCTGACGGTGTTTATTGTGATTACCACGCTGTGCATTGAGCTGCTGGGAGCGCTGGCCATGGCACCGGTATTCTGCCGGGATTTTGGCCTAAGCAGGGGCCTGTGGATGTCGGTGTTCCATTCTGTTTCTGCCTTCTGCAATGCGGGCATTGACCTGATGGGCATCCGGCAGCCCTATTCTTCCCTGACCAGCTATGTGGGAAATCCGGTAATCAATATCACCGTGATGACCCTGATTGTGGTGGGCGGCATTGGATTTCTGACCTGGGACGATGTCCGCACCAACGGTCTGCGGCTGGACCGGTACCGGATGCAGAGCAAGGTCATTCTTGTGACCACCGGATTGCTGATTCTGGTGCCGGCGGTGGGATTTTTCTTCCTGGAATTCTCGGATATGCCCTTGGGGCAGCGGATTCTCAGTTCCCTGTTCCAGTCTGTTACGCCAAGAACTGCCGGCTTCAATACGGTAGACCTGACCGCAATGACAGAGGCGGGGCAGATGACGCTGATTATTCTGATGCTCATCGGCGGCTCCCCCGGTTCTACCGCCGGCGGCATGAAAACCACCACCTTCGCAGTGCTGATTGCCTGTGCGGTGGCGGTGTTCCGGCGGCGGGAGTCGGCCCAGTTTTTCCGGCGCCGGGTGGGGCAGGATGTGATTGCCACCGCCCTGACTCTGGCGTTCCTGTATGTGGGCCTGTGCGTGGGCAGCGCCATGGTCATCAGCCTGGTGGAGGGACTGCCGGTGCTCACCTGTATGTATGAGACTGCCTCGGCGGTGGCCACGGTGGGGCTGACGCTGGGCATTACCCCCCAGTTGGGAACGATTTCCAAACTTATTTTGATCGGACTGATGTATCTGGGCCGGGTGGGCGGTTTAACCCTGATTTATGCCGCCCTGGCGGGACAGCGGACGGTGGGCCGTCTGCCCCTGGATAAAATTACCGTGGGATAAAGGAGACAGCTATGAAATCCATTTTATTGATTGGCTTGGGCCGGTTCGGCATGCACATCGCCAAGGAACTCCATGCCCTGGGGCACCAGGTGATGGCGGTGGACGAGAATGAGGAGCGGGTCAATGAGATTCTGCCCTATGTGACCAATGCCCAGATCGGCAACAGCACCAACGAGGAGTTCCTGGCGTCACTGGGAATTCCGGACTTTGACGTGTGTATTGTGGCCATTGGAAACGACTTCCAGAGCTCCCTGGAAACCACCTGCTACCTGAAGGAGATGGGCGCCCCCCTGGTGGTGGCCCGGGCGGAGCGGGATGGACAGGCCAAGTTCCTCCTGCGCAACGGCGCTGACGATGTGGTCTATCCGGAGAAGCAGCTGGCCAAGTGGACGGCCATCCGTTACAGCTCCGACCACATTCTGGACTATGTGGCCCTGGATGAGGACCATGCCATGTACGAGGTGGACCTGCCCGGAGATTGGGTGGGTAAGACCGTTGGACAGATCGACATCCGGAAGAAATATCACATCAATATCATGGCGGTGAAGCGGAGCGGGAAACTGATCCTCTCCGTGTCCCCCGAGACGGATTTCCGCCCTGGGGATACGCTGCTGGTGCTGGGTACTTACAAAGATTTGCAGAAGTGCTTCCGGCTGTAATTCAATAAACACAGGGGGGAGCAATCCCCCCTTTTTTGGAAAAGAGGGATGGTATGGTTCCACGGGGACAACTGAAAATCTTTTTTGGCTACGCCCCGGGGGAGGATACGCTCCGGGCCATGCTCAAGGAGGCGGCCGACGCCCGCCGGACGGGGGAGGATGTACTCTTGGGCACCCTGGAGACGGAGCCTGGGCCGGACCTGAAGCGGCTGCTCCGGGGCCTGCCGGTTTTGGGAGGCGGGTCCCCCCGGAAGCCTCTGGACGTGGACGAGGCTTTGAGCCGCCGCCCCGGACTGCTGGTAGTGGAGAACCTGGCGGGGCGAAACCCGGAGGGAAGCCGCCATTCCCGGCAGTACCGGGGGGTGGAGGAGCTGCTCAGCGCCGGAATCAACGTATGCACCACCCTGAACGTGCAGAATATTGAAAGCCTCCAGGATACCATTTCCGACATTCTGGGGCCGGGCATCCGGGAGTGCATCCCGGATGCGGTATTTGACGGAGCCCAGCAGGTGGCCTTTGTGGACCGGGAGCCCCAGGAACTGCTTCAGGGACAGCGGGAAGAGTCTGCCCTGACCCTGGCCCAGCTGACGGCGCTGCGGGAAATTGCCCTCCGGCGCAGCGCCGACCGGCTCAGACGCCTGTCCCGGGCGGCCCGGGAGGACTATCGGACCGGAGAGAACATCCTGGTGTGTCTGTCCTCGGCGCCTTCCAATGCCCGAATTGTCCGCACCGGGGCCAAAATGGCGGCGGCGTTTCAGGGCCGTCTGACGGCGCTGTTTGTCCGGACGCCGGACTATGCCGGGATGGAGCCGGAGGACCGGGCAAGACTCCAGGCCAACATCCGCCTGGCGGAGAGCCTGGGCGCCTGGGTGGAGACCACCTACGGCGAGGATGTGCCCACCCAGATTGCGGAGTATGCCCGGCTGACAGGGGTGACGAAGATTGTGCTGGGCCGCACCACCGTCCGGCGGAGGCACCCCTGGAGCAAGCCGCCTCTGACGGAACGGCTGGCCCAGCTGGCCCCCAGTCTGGACATTTACATCATTCCGGATTCCGCTTCCCAGGGGACATATCTGCCGCCCAAAGCAAGACAGTCCCGCTGGCACGGGTGCTCACCCAGGGAATTTGGCATTACCCTGGGACTGCTGGCGGCGGCCACGTCCATCAACCTGGCCTTTTTTGCCCTGGGTTTTTCCGAGGCAAACATCATGGCGGTGTACCTGCTGGGGATCCTGCTGATTGCGGTGCTCACCCGGGGATGGATGTGCAGCCTGGCGGCCAGCGTCTGCGCGGTGGGCCTGTTCGGCTATCTGTTTACCCAGCCCCGGTTTACTCTGTCGCTGTATGACAAGCGGCACCTGGTGACCCTGCTGATTTTCTTTTCCTCCGCCCTGCTCACCGGAACCCTGGCCAACCGGCTGAAAGGGCTGGCCAGGGAGTCATCCATGGCGGCCTACCGGAGCAAAATGCTGTTTGAAACCAATCAGAGACTGCAGAAGGCAGAGGATGCGCCGGCGGTTGCCGTGCTGGCGGGGGAGCAGCTGAGCAAGCTCCTGGGCCGGGAGATTGGGGTGGCCATGAAGAACGGACAAACATTGGAGCCGCCCCGCTGCTTTGGCGGCACATCCCTGGTTTTTCCGGAACATTGGGAGTCTGCTGTTGCCCAGTGGGTGCTGGGCAGCCGGAAGCGGGCGGGGGCCTCCACGGAGACCTTCCCCGATGCCCGGAATCTGTATCTGGCCATCCGGGCACGGGAGGAAATTTACGGCGTGGTGGGGATTGCCCTGGGGGAAACGCCCCTGGAACCTTTTGAGTACAGCATGGTGCTCTCGGTTCTGGGCGAGTGCGCCCTGGCGCTGGACAGCCAGCGAAACGCCGGAGAGAAAGTAGCCTCGGAGCTGCGGGCCCAGCGGGAGCAGCTTCGGGCGGATCTGCTGCGGTCGATCTCCCATGACCTGCGCTCTCCCCTGACCTCCATCTCCGGCAACGCCAGCAACCTGCTGACCAATGGAGAGCAGCTGGACGAGGCCAGCCGCCGCCAGATCTACGGCGACATCTATGACGATGCGGTGTGGCTGACCAATCTGGTGGAGAACCTACTGTCAGTGACCCGGCTGGAGGATGGACGGATGACCCTGCACCCCGCTCCGGAGCTGATGGATGACATCATTGACGAAGCGGTACGTCATACCGGCCGGAGAAAGGGCAGCCGCTCCATCACCGCCCGGGAGGACGGGGAGCTGCTTCTGGTGAACTGCGATGGAAGGCTGATTGTCCAGGTGCTGTGCAATCTTCTGGACAACGCCATCAAATACACACAGGAGGGGGCCAAAATTGAAATTCTGGCCCGGAAGCAGGAAGAAAATGTTCAGATCCAGGTCTGTGACGACGGCCCGGGAATTCCCCGGGAACAGCAGGCCCATATTTTTGAGATGTTTTATACCGGTGGCAGCGGCGCCGTGGACAGCCGCAGAAGTCTGGGCCTGGGTCTGGCCTTGTGCAAAAGCATTGTGACGGCCCACGGAGGAAGTCTGTCCGTTTCGGATAATCAGCCCCGGGGCACCGTATTTACCGTTACACTTCCCTGCGGAAAGGTGGAAATCCATGAATAAGCCTTTGATTCTGGTGGTAGAGGATGACGCTCCCATCCGCAACCTGATTGTGACCACCCTGAAAATTCATCAGTACCGCTATCTCACCGCCGCCCGGGGGGAGGACGCCATCATGCAGGCGGCCAGCCACAATCCGGACATTGTGCTGCTGGACCTGGGTCTGCCGGATCTGGATGGGGTGGAGGTAATCCGGCGGATTCGTTCCTGGAGCAACCTGCCCATCATCGTCATCAGCGCCCGGAGCAACGACACGGACAAAATTGAGGCCCTGGACAACGGGGCGGACGATTATCTGACCAAGCCCTTCTCTGTGGAGGAGCTGCTGGCCCGGCTCCGGGTGACCCAGCGGCGGCTGGCCCTGCTCCAGGACCGGGAGAATTCCGGGCCGATCTTTCACAACGGCAGTTTGACGGTGGACTACCGTGGGGGCTGCGCCTATCTGGGGGAGGAGCCCCTGAAGCTGACACCCATTGAGTATAAGCTTTTGTGCCTGCTGGCCCGGAACGTGGGGAAGGTGCTGACCCATTCCTATATCACAAAGGAAATCTGGGGCAGCAGCTGGGACAATGACATCGCCTCTTTGCGGGTGTTCATGGCCACCCTGCGCAAAAAGCTGGAGAAGGGGCCGGACGCACCCCAATACATTCAGACCCACATCGGCGTGGGGTACCGGATGATCCGGGTGGAGTGAGTGTGCCGAGGCGGGGATTTCCGGTTAAATTGGAGAAGCGGTGGAATACTGACTGTTGAACAGACCGGAATAAGGAGGGATTGGGATGAAGAAAATCGGCATCATCCTGCTGGCGGGGGCACTGTTTCTCGGCGGCTGCGGAGATCCTGCCGCACCGGTGATGGCAACCCAGGAACCGGCGGCAGCAGCGCAGACAATCCCGGAACCGGAGGAGCCGGAAGCGGAGCCGGCTGTTGCCAGAAGAATTCCCCCACGCTTTCAGGTGCGCTGCAACCAGGAGGACATTACCGCCGTCCTCTGCGATGACGACTATACCACCGGCCGGGTGATTTATCCCGGGTCAGTCCTGACCATTGAAAGCAGCCAGCCCTTTGGCTCCCTGTATTTGCAGTGGGACACGCTCCCCGGGGAATACGAGATTTGCTGGGAGAACCAACGAAAGCAGTGCGGTGAGGAGGGGTTTCAGCATGAGTTCCTCCGGCTGAATCAGGCGGTGACGGAGGTTGCCTTCGTTTTTGGGGAAGGAGTCTCTCCCGGCCTCAGCGAGCTTTCCCTGTACACGGCGGGAGACCCGCCCGGGGGGGTGCAGGAGTGGCTGCCGCCCTGCGAGCAGGCGGATATGCTGGTATTTCCCACCCACGCCGATGACGATGTGCTGTATTTCGGGCCGCTGATGTGCTACTATGCCCGGGAACTGGATTGGGAGATTCAGACCGCCTTTCTGACGGAGCACCAGTGGGAGCCGGAGCGCAGCCACGAACGGCTGGACGGTCTGTGGGAGCTGGGACTGCGGCATTATCCAGTGGTGTGGGAGGCACCGGATTTATACTCGGAATCCCTGGCAAAAGCCCGGCA
Organism: uncultured Eubacteriales bacterium; assembly: GCA_949296115.1. Lineage (GTDB taxonomy): Bacteria > Bacillota > Clostridia > Oscillospirales > Oscillospiraceae > Faecousia. The sequence goes on from CASFNR010000006.1 coordinate 49,738, forward strand.
GCAATACGATGCCTATGACGTTGTGGGCTGGCAGGTGGAGCAGATCCGCCGGTTCCGGCCCCGGATGGTGGTGGGCCATGACTTGGAGGGGGAGTATGGTCACGGCGCCCACAGGCTCAACGCCGTCAGCCTGATTAAAGCGGTGCCCCTGGCGGGGGACGCCGGAGCCTACCTGGATTCTGCCCGGCGCTATGGAGTCTGGCAGACGCCGGAAACCTATCTGCACCTGTATGAAGGGGAAAAACTGCCCCTGAATGTAAACAAGCCTCTGACGGAGGACCCCCGGACCCCCTTTGAAGTGGCCCAGGATGCCTACCTGCTCCACCGCAGCCAGCAGAAATGGCGGTTCGCCGTGACCCAGGAGGACCCCAGGGAGACCTGTACCATATTTGGAAGGTACCAGTGGCCGGAGCCCTCATCCGCATAGAATCTACTGAAAAGTCCGCTGCAATCTGCCGGAGCCTGCGGCTTCGTGCGGTTGAGGCGGACGTTTTTTCGCCTGGGGCGGACAAAATCGTGTTGACAAATCAACCAGGCGGCGTTAGAATAGGACCCGTTGCTTCGCCAAGAAGGAATAACCAAGAGAAAAGAGGGGAATTATGAGCGGAATTTTAATGATGGTCATTGCGCTGGTGGTGCTGGGAGGTGCCTACCTGATCTACGGGCGCTATCTGGCCAAGACCTGGGGCATTGACCCCAACGCCAAGACGCCGGCCTATGAACTGGAGGACGGGGTGGATTATGTGCCGGCCGATACCAATGTGGTATTCGGACACCAGTTTGCCTCCATTGCCGGCGCGGCACCCATCAACGGTCCCATTCAGGCGGCCATCTTCGGCTGGCTTCCGGTGCTGCTGTGGATTCTCATCGGCGGCGTGTTCTTCGGTGCGGTGCAGGATTTTGTTTCCATGTATGCTTCTGTGAAGAACAAGGGCCGGACCATCGGCTACATTATCGAGGAGTACATCGGCAAGCTGGGCAAGAAGCTGTTCCTGCTGTTCTGCTGGCTGTTCTGCATTCTGGTGGTGGCGGCCTTTGCCGATGTGGTGGCGGGCACCTTCAACGGGTTTAATGCGGATCAGAGCCTGAACGCCGCAAACGGCGCTGTGGCAACCACTTCCATGCTGTTCATCCTGGAGGCTGTGGCCCTGGGCATGATTCTGCGCTATGGACGGCTGCACAAATGGGTTAATACCGGCATTGCCATTGCCTTCCTGGTGGCGGCTGTGGCGCTGGGCCTGGCGTTTCCCATGTACCTGCCGCTGAATGTGTGGCATATCCTGATTTTCGCCTACATCCTGGTTGCCAGCGTGGTTCCGGTGTGGTCCCTGCTCCAGCCCCGGGATTACCTGAACAGTTACCTGCTGATCTTCATGATCATCGCTGCCATTGCCGGTGTGTTTGTGTCCAATCCGGAGTGCAATCTGGAGGCGTTCGTGGGCTTTACGGTGAACAACCAGTACCTGTTCCCCATCCTGTTTGTGACCATCGCCTGCGGTGCGGTGTCCGGTTTCCACTCCCTGGTGTCCTCCGGCACTGCTTCCAAGCAGATCAAGAATGAACGGGCGATGCTGCCGGTCTCCTACGGCGCCATGCTGATGGAGAGCATGCTGGCGGTTCTCTCCCTGATTGCGGTATCCTCTTTCGCCGCCGGTGAAGCGGCTGCTCAGGGGCTGACCACCCCGGCCCAGGTGTTTGCCGGCGCCATTGCCAATTTCCTGCAGGTGCTGGGCCTGCCCTACAGCTTGGTGTTCACGTTGGTCAATCTGTCGGTGTCCGCCTTCGCCCTGACCTCCCTGGACTCCGTGGCTCGGGTGGGGCGGCTGTCCTTCCAGGAGTTCTGGACAGAAGATGGCGACCAGAAGCCCGGCCTGTTCCGGAAACTGATGACCAATTCCCTGTTTGCCACGGTGCTGACCCTGGTGCTGGCTTACCTGCTGACCAAGGTGGGCTACAGTGAAATCTGGCCCCTGTTCGGCTCCGCCAACCAGCTGCTCAGCGTGCTGGCCCTGGTGGCCTGCGCCGTGTTCCTGAAGCGGACCAAGCGCAAGGGCTTCATGCTCTGGGGCCCCATGTTCTTCATGATGGCGGTGACCTTCACAGCTTTGACCATGACAATCCTCAATCTGAGCAAAGCGCTGATGACCACCGGACTGAGCCTGGGCAATACCATGCAGCTGGTGTTTGCAGTGCTACTGCTGGTGCTGGGCGTGCTGGTGGCAATCCAGGGCGTGCAGAAGCTCTTTGGAAAAGAGCCCCAGAAGGCTGCGGCCTGACCCACTGACAATTCAACAAAAATCGAAATCCCCCGGATGCAGGACATTTCCTGCGTCCGGGGGATTTCTTTGTGCGTTGATCTTGCAGAAGGCGACTCCTTCTGCCGGGGTTTTACAGATTACTTGAAATACTTTACCGCAGCCTCGAACATCCGGATGTCGTAGTTGCCGGGAACGTTCTTGTACAGCCCCTTGCCCACACGTTCGCTGTGGCCCATCTTGCCGAAGACCCGGCCGTCGGGGGAGGTGATGCCCTCGATGGCATACAGGGAGCCGTTGGGGTTGAAGTGAACGTCGGCGGTAGCATTGTCCTTCAGGTCCACATACTGAGTGGCGATCTGTCCATTGGCAGCCAGCTGCCGGATCAGTTCCTCGGAGGCCAGGAACTTGCCTTCGCCGTGGGAGATGGGCACGTTGTACACGTCGCCCACATTGGTCAGGGCCAGCCAGGGGGACTTGTTGGAGGCCACCCGGGTGCGGACAATCCGGCTCTGGTGGCGGCTGATGTTGTTGAAGGTCAGGGTGGGGCAGGTCTCGTCGGTGTCGATGATCTTGCCGTAGGGCACCAGACCCAGCTTGATCAGCGCCTGGAAGCCGTTGCAGATGCCGCACATCAGGCCGTCCCGGTCATCCAGCAGGGCCGTGACACCCTCCTTGATGGCGGCGTTGCGGAAGAAGGCGGTGATGAACTTGCCGGAGCCGTCCGGCTCGTCGCCGCCGGAGAAGCCGCCGGGGATGAACACCATCTGGGCGTCCTTCAGCGCCTGAGCAAAATAGTCCACGCTCCGGGAGATGGCGTCGGCGTTCCGGTTCTGAATCACGATGATCTCCGGCTCGGCACCGGCATCCCGGACGGCCTTGGCGGAATCGTATTCGCAGTTGGTGCCGGGGAAGGCGGGAATCAGTACCTTGGGCCGGGCCACCTTCACCGCTGGAGCCTTCCACTGGGCAGCCGGGTGGGAGAAGGTCTCCATGTTCTGCTGCCGGGTGGGGATATTGCAGGCAAAGACAGGCTCCAGCTTGTCCTCATAGGCTTTCAGCACCTGCTCCTGGGACAGCACTGTGCCCTGATAGGAGAAGCTTCCGTCGGCGGTGACGGTGCCCAGAACGGCGCCCACCGTGCCCTCTGCCATTTCCAGCACGAAGCCGGCGTAGCGGTAGCCGAACAGAGTGTCCAAAGTCACGTTATCGGCAAAGGCCAGGCCCAGGCCGTTGCCGAAGCCCATCTTCATCACGGCCTCAGCCACCCCGCCCATGCCGGGGGTGTAGCAGGCCACAGCCTTTCCGGAGCGGAGAAGCTCGGTGACCAGGGCGAAGTTTTTCAGCAGGGATTCGGTGACCGGCAGACCGTTCTCGTCCATCTCGGTGTCCAGCAGACAGACGGTATGGCCGGCGGCCTTGAATTCCGGGGAGACTACGTCCTGGATCTTACCGGTGGTGACGGCGAAGGAAACCAGAGTGGGGGGAACGTCCAGGTCCTCAAAGGAGCCGGACATGGAGTCCTTTCCGCCGATGGCCCCGATGCCCAGGTCCATTTGGGCCTGGAAGGCGCCCAGCAGGGCGGCCAGGGGCTTGCCCCAGCGGCTGGGGTCCTTGCCCAGACGCTCAAAGTATTCCTGGAAAGTCAGGTAGGTGTCCTCGAAGGAGGCGCCGGTGGCAATCAGCTTGCACACCGACTCCACCACCGCCAGATAAGCGCCATGGTAGGGAGAGGCGGAGGTGATGAAGGGGTTGTAGCCGAAGGCCATGAAGGAGCAGTCGTCGGTGTGCTTCTTCTCCACGCTGATTTTCTGCACCATGGCCTGGATGGGGGTCAGCTGATGCTTGCCGCCAAAGGGCATGAGCACGGTACCGGCGCCGATGGTGGAGTCGAACCGTTCGGACAGGCCCCGCTTGGAGCAGGTGTTCAGGTCGGAAGCCACCGCCAGGAAGTTGGAAGCGAAATCTCCGGTAACCGTCTTTTCGTAAGCCTTGGGGGCGGCGGGAGCGGCGGTGATGTGCTTGTCCGCACCGTTGGAGTTCAGGAACTCCCGGCTGATGTCGCAGATTTTAGCCCCGTTCCAGTTCATCACCAGACGGGCTTCCTCTGTGACAACGGCCACAGGCACGGCATTCAGGTTTTCCTGAGCCGCCAGCTCCAGGAACCGGGGAGCGTCCTGGGGCTCCACCACCACGGCCATTCGCTCCTGGGATTCGGAAATGGCCAGTTCGGTGCCGTCCAGACCTTCATATTTCTTGGGTACGGCGTTCAGGTCGATGACCAGACCGTCGGCCAGCTCGCCGATGGCCACGGACACGCCGCCGGCGCCGAAGTCATTGCACCGCTTGATGAGCCGGGAGGCCTCCGGATTCCGGAACAGCCGCTGGAGCTTCCGCTCCTCGGGGGCGTTGCCCTTCTGCACCTCGGAGCCGCAGGTCTCCACGGAGTGGGCGTTGTGGGCCTTGGAGGAGCCGGTGGCGCCGCCGATGCCGTCCCGGCCGGTGTTGCCGCCCAGCAGGATCACCACATCCCCGGGGACGGGGCGCTCCCGGCGGACATTTTCCGCCGGAGCGGCGGCGATGACTGCGCCGATTTCCATCCGCTTGGCGGCGTAGCCGGGATGGTAGATTTCATCCACAATGCCGGTGGCCAGGCCGATCTGGTTGCCGTAGGAGGAGTAGCCAGCTGCGGCGGTGGTGACGATTTTCCGCTGGGGCAGTTTGCCGGGGATGGTCTCGGAAACAGGCTTCAGGGGGTCGGCAGCGCCGGTAACCCGCATGGCACCGTACACATAGCTCCGGCCAGACAGGGGGTCCCGGATGGCGCCGCCGATGCAGGTGGCCGCACCGCCGAAGGGCTCGATTTCCGTGGGATGGTTGTGGGTCTCGTTCTTGAAGAGGAGCAGCCAGGGCTCTTCCACCCCGTCCACCGTGACGTTCATCTTCACGGTGCAGGCGTTGATTTCCTCGCTTTCGTCCAGCTTGTTCAGTTTCCCCACGGAGCGCAGATGCTTGACGGCGATGGTGGCCAGGTCCATCAGGCAGATGGGCTTGGCCTGCCGGCCCAGAGCGTTCCGGGTGGCGAGGTAAGTCTCATAGGTTTTCTGCAGCAGGGGGTCGGCAAAGGTGACCTTGTCGATGATGGTGCCGAAGGTGGTGTGCCGGCAGTGGTCGGACCAGTAGGTGTCGATCATCCGGATTTCCGTAATGGTGGGGTCCCGGCGCTCGCTGAGGAAGTAGGACTGGCAGAAAGCAATGTCGTCCAGGTCCATGGCCAGGCCGTACTGCCGGATGAAGGCGTCCAGCCCTTCCCGGTCCAGCTGGGTAAAGCCCTCCAGGGTTGCCACCTGGGTGGGAATTTCATAGGGAATGGCCAGGGTCTCGGGGATATTCAGGGAAGCCTCCCGGCACTCCACCGGGTTGATGACATACTTCTTGAACTCCGCCAGCTCTGCCTGGGTCAGATTGCCGTACAGGGCGTAGACCTTGGCGGTGCGGACCAGGGGACGCTCGCCCTGGGAGATGATCTGGATGCACTGGGCGGCGGAGTCTGCCCGCTGGTCAAACTGACCGGGCAGGGACTCCACGGCAAACACCGTGGCGCCGGGCAGATCCACAGAAGGGGAGGCGGTGTCCAGCTGAGGCTCGGAGAATACGGTCTTGACGGCGTAGTCAAACAGCTCCTTGGAGATGTTCTCGGCATCGTACCGGTTGAACAGCCGCAGGTTTTCCAGGCTGGCAATGCCCAGCAGGTTCCGGGCCTCGCTGAGCAGGCCCTGGGCTTCGTTGTCCAGGCCCGCTTTCTTTTCTACAAATACACGATAAACCATGGGGTTTCCTCCTAGTTTTCTCTCTTGATCGTTACTTCAGGGCCTGGAGCGCACGCTGGCCGATGTCGCTTCTGCGGTAGGCGTTTTCAAAGTGAACCCCGTCGCTGATCCGGTAAGCCTCCCGGATGGCATCTGCCAGAGTGTCCGCTACGGCGGTGGTGCCGGTGACCCGGCCGCCGGAGGTAACCAGGGTGTCACTCTCCAGTTTGGCCCCGGCCACATAGGTGTGGGCGGCGGCTTCTTCCGTCATGGTCAGGGGGAAGCCCTTCTGGTAGTGCTCCGGGTAGCCCCTGGAGGCCAGAATCACACAGCAGGCGTGCTTGTCAGCGAATTTCACTTCCGTCTCCGCCAGGGTGCCGTTGGTGCAGGCGCGCATAATGGTGAGCAGATCACTTTCCAGCAGGGGCAGCACTACCTGAGTCTCCGGGTCGCCGAAGCGGCAGTTGTATTCAATGACCTTGGGACCCTTGGGGGTGAGCATCAGGCCGAAGTACAGGCAGCCCCGGAAGGTGCGGCCCTCGGCGTTCATGGCGGCGATGGTGGGCAGGAAGAT